>CACYZT010000005.1 GCA_902778935.1 uncultured Bacteroidales bacterium | reverse complement strand
CTTCCAATATCTTCTGTGCATCTCCTTCCGCCATCAGTTGCTGGATCGTCACTTCGGGATGATGCTCTACTCCGCTCACGATGATCTCATCGCCTTCATGGATGAAAGCTTCTCCAAAGGAGAAAGCGAGTGTGTTCAGGCTGTCGGTCGTACCTTTGGTGAAGATGATCTCATCGGAACTCTTCGCCCCGATGAACTCAGCCACGGCATTTCGTGCCTCCTCATGTTTCATCGTTGCCACCTGGCTCAGATGGTGTACACCGCGGTGGATATTGCTGTTCCAGCGGGTATAGGCCTCCATGATGGCATCCAACACCTGCTGCGGCTTCTGGCTCGTGGCGGCATTATCGAGGTACACCAACGGCCGTCCGTGTACCTGTTCGTTCAATATCGGAAAATCGGCTCTGTTCATCGTTGGCTGAGGACGTTTTTGATGCGTCTCATTGCTTCTTCAATCTCTTCGGTGGAAATGGCGTACGACAGGCGGATACAATTGGGGCACCCGAAGGCGGAACCGGAAACGACCGCTACATGTGCTTGCTCGAGCAGCAGCTGAGCCACTTCGTCACCCGTTCCTATAGCACTCACATCAGGGAAGAGATAGAACGCACCTTTGGGTTCGCGGAACTTGAATCCCGGCACTTCAGCTGCCATCCGGCAGATGAGTTCGCGCCGCTCGGCGAAGATATGCAACATCTGCTGCACACATTCCTGAGAGCCGCTTACAGCCACTTCTGCGGCTTTCTGAGCGACCATCGTGGCGCAGGTCAACTGTTGTCCCTGCAGACGTGTGCACGCCGCTATAAACGCTTTGTCCTTGCTTAGCAGCCATCCGACACGGTAACCGGTCATGGCATACGCTTTGCTCACGCCGTTGATGACGATAAGACGGTCTGCCAGGTCAGGGAACGAAGCCCATGTAGTAGGCTGCGTACCATAGGTGAGGCACGCGTAAATCTCGTCCGCCAGGACAATGACATCCGGATATTCGCGCAGCACGGCTGCTAATTCCTCTAACTGCTCGCGGCTATAGATCGAACCCGTAGGGTTGTTTGGCGAACAGATAATCAACATTCGGGTCTTGTCCGTCAGCGCAGCCCTTAGCTGTTCGGCTGTGAGGCTGTAGTCATCCTCGTACTTCGTTTCCACCGGCACTACCACTCCTTCTGCCAGCTTGACCATCTCCGTATAGCTCACCCAACTCGGCATAGGGATGATAACCTCATCCCCCGGGTTGATAGCCGCCTGCACGGCATTGAAGATAGCCATCTTGGCTCCGACGGAGACCAACACATCATTCGCTTCCCACCGGATAGCATTGCCCGCTGCGCTGTTCTGCCGGTCGGCTATCGCGGCACGCAAAGCAGGAATACCGGCCACCGGACCGTAGTGCGACCAGTGGTTGTCAATCGCTTCCTGCGCCGCACGGCGGACATGGATCGGAGTGTCCAAATCGGGCTCGCCAAGCGACATGCTGATGACATCAATACCGGCTGCTTGCATCTCTTTTGCGCGCGCTGCCATAGCCAAGCTCTGCGAAGCAGCAATCTGCTGTACTCGTTTTGAAATTTGCATATTCTTATGGTTTATAATAACTGTCCTCTAAAATCTTCTGTGCGTCCGGCTCCGCCATTAGGTCCTGCAGCGTGACGCTTTGGTTATGCTCCATATAACTCTCTGCAATGCGCCAACCGAGCCAGATACCCAGTCTGCCCGGTGCGTCCTGCGAGATCTCCGAAGTGAACGGTCCGTCGTTGAGGTAACCGGTCAGGACGAGACTCTCGGTCTTGAACAGGTCGCGTTTGTCCATCACCAGATGCCAGATAGCCCGTTCGTTCTTCACGCACCAGTCCCATTGCTCTTTCGTCCAACCCATCACCTCGTAACCCGGCAACTCGTCAAAAATCTGCGCAGTCAGATACATGATTTTCCCACGATAGAGCATCTGGTCCAGCAGACGGCTTTTGGCGGAAGTGTAGGGTAGTGTGCGGAATAGGTAAGCGGTTACTACATCCGCCGGTATGCACTCTTTGCGCATCGTTTGCTTCTGGTAGTCATACACCACACGGTTGTAGTATTCATAATCGCTACCCAGATACATATCAGCACCTATTCCGATGAGCTCGTCGCCGAAATAGATAGGCGTCTGAAAGCCTGAAACGAAGAGATAGAGGGTTGGCATCTCCGTTTCTGGGTAGAGGTATGATATACGCGCAAACGCCTTATTGACAGATGATTGAATGTCGCTAATGTCTGCAAACAGCTCTTGCTCGCGAGCATTAGTCTGCCGGAATCCATAGAGCGTATCGTTGAGGAATTTAGGCAATGCCTGCTCCAGATAAGCGGTGTCTACAGACGGGATGCCTAATATATCTTCCACCCAAAGGGGCATAAACTTCGGATACTCATCATACAGCACGCGTATATCGTGCGCCACACTCACCTCATGCACATTCATTAGCGCATTATCGAACCGTACAATTTCAATCTCTTGCGGCTCAATATCTTTCGGAAAATAGGACCGCCCCTTCTGACAAGCGGCCATAAAGACCACGCACGATATGAACAAAAACATCTTTTTCATTTTATTCCAACGCAAAATTAACAGGAACGGTATATTTAACGCGCACAGGTTCGCCGCGTTTCTTTCCAGGTAACCATTTCGGCATTGAGCGGAGTACCCTTACCGCCTCTTTGTCCAAAAGCGGATGACCGCCGCTTCGAACAACCCTGACGTCCTCTATCTTGCCGTTCTTGGCTACCGCAAACTGACAAATAACCCTGCCCTGAATGCCTCCTTTCTGACATTCAACAGGATACTGAACGTACTGGGAAAGGAAATACATCAACTCTTTCTGTCCACCAGGATACTCCGGCATCGTCTTGTACGGCACGAAATCCACAGGTGCCTCTTTGATTACATTACCTGCTTCGTCATAAAAAGTCAACGAATATGCATCTTTCCCCTCTTTTGCCTCACGGAACTGCAAATTACCATTTGGAAAATACCCCTTCCGTTCGTATGTTTCCTCTCGTTTGCTACCCTTGTAACTGATTGTTACTTCTTCCTGTTTCACGCCATCCGGATACATAAGTGTCTCAGAAACAGGAAGGCTGATAGTGTAGCCGTTTTTGTCATTGTGAAACAAATCGTAAACATCTTTTTCTTTGATTGTTCCATCTGGGTAATAATAGCATTGTTCGCCTTTTTTTGCCCCGAATTCATTCCCCGAGGCAATTCGCTTTAGAAGCGCAAGCAATGTGTGGTCTTTTTTGTCGTAAACAGCAATCGTAGCGATATTGTTATCATCAATATCCTTTACCACACCATAATAGACCGCTTTCTTAATTTTCTTAGCGGGCATGATTTGGTAGTCCTGATTGTAGAACAATGTATCTCCACTCAAATAGGCTTTTAAATCGTTTTCTGCCGCTGCATTCATAAACGGAACAATGGCCAAAAACAGTCCGTAAATAATCTTTTTCATAATGATATTAATTTGTCTTTTCGATCACTCCGTCCTTTATTTCAATCACACGGTCGGCGATACCCGCCAACTCTTTGTCGTGCGTCACAAGCAGAATGGTCTGGCCGTATTCTTTTCTCAATTTCTGCAGTAACTCGCTCAATTCTTTCTTGTTCTTCTCGTCCAGACTGCCGGTAGGTTCGTCCGCAAGGATGATATCCGGCTTCATCATAAGCGCTCTTGCGGCCGCTACACGCTGTTTCTCGCCACCGGAGAGTTCATTGGGCTTGTGGTTCATTCGGTCCTTGAGTCCCAGTTCCGTCAGCAGTTGTACGGCACGCGCCTTGTAGTCGCTCTCTTTCTCGCGGGCTATCATCGCCGGAATACAGACGTTCTCCAGCGCCGTGAACTCCGGAAGCAGCTGGTGGAACTGGAAGATGAAACCTATATGTTTGTTTCGGAACGCCGCCAACTCTTTCTCGCCCTTTGTCATCAGCCTTTCGCCATTAATAAGGACCTCACCCTGCGTCGGTTGGTCCAGCGTGCCGATAATCTGGAGTAGGGTAGTCTTGCCTGCACCGGACTTACCCACAATCGCCACAATCTCGCCTTTTTGCACCGTCAGGTTTACACCCTTCAGCACTTCCAGATCGCCGAACGACTTATGTATATTCTTAACTTCAATCATCTGTCAACCAATTTTGCGGTGCAAAATTACTGCTTTTTTTTGAAATGTGCAAATAAATTCTGTATAATCACTCTTATTCCTGATTAATCAGCTCTATCGCTTTCTCGATGATGTCATCTCTGTCGGTGCTTTGCATCGTTACCAACACGTCCGGTGTCACCCCTTGCTCAATATCGTTCTTATCGCGGTCGTACATACGCACGCTGGAGAAGCGCACCGTCCATCCGCAGGGCAGCTCGTAGCTCATCGGCATGCCTCCTCCTCCGCCGCTAATGCCACCCACTATCGTTGCGTTCTGCGCGTAGCGCATAAGGCTGACGAAGAGGTTCGTGGCCGAATAACTGCGGCGGTTACAAAGCACGATAACCGGTTTGCTCCATTTGACCGGCGAGAGCGAGGCGTTCAGCGTCATCGGTTCCATCGGAGAGAAGTCCTGATGTCCCGTGCCCGTCTTGTGCTGCCAATAGCCAATCGTCTGATTATCAGTGAAGAACGGAGCTGCTAACTGGTATGCATACTCAATCGAACCACCGCCGTTTTGCCGCACATCGATAATCAAACCGCGGCAGTCCTTAAAGGCATTAAAGACCCAAGCTAAATTGCCGATAGAGAAACCATTGGAGAAACTCGAATAGTAGATATATCCAATGCTGTCATTGTCCACCGTGCAGTAGTACAGACTTCCTGCCACGCGGTAATCGTGCAGATAGAGCGACTGAAGAGCGGCATTGTAGTTGACAGGGAAAGTATCGTACCAGGCGGTGTTGCGGCTTACGTCAAAAGGCGAATAGAGGTTGACATGTCCGTCCCGCAGAGAGTCCAACATGCTTGCGCACAAGTCAAAAAGCGCCACTTGGTCACCCTTCTTCAACTCTTTCGCCTTGGCGATATAGTCATAATGGATAGCTGCCCAGTCGATGCCTTTATCCTCGATATAGCAGTATTTGGTGTCTATAATCTGCCACAACGCTTCGATATTATCCACCGGATTGACGGAGAAGGGCATCTCATCTTTTGAGCTGCAGGCAGTCAGAAACAACAAAATAGCGAAACAGAATATGTGCGTGTATGTTCTCATAAACGATGATTGGCTTTGATTCGATAGTTCCATATACAGCCTACGACGAGGCTTAGTTGGTTGCGGACGAAATGAAGGTCCTTAGTTCCGTAATTCAAGTACTCATGCTCCGCGCCGACACGCCAAGTGGAGTGAGGGAACTGGAGGTCCAAGGTCAGTTCGTGCTTGACGACATGGTGATTCCAGTGCCCCGAACACCGCGCCGTGCCCTGCACACCCTCCGTTATCTCGTAATACGACTCCCAGTAGTCAGGCATGAAATCAAAACCGATGAGGTTGGTGCGTATCAGATAATTGAGGCGGTAACTGGTTTTCTTGCCGTAGAAAGACCACGAGAGACCGGTCATTGCCATGGCATCCACCGCTATATCTACCGACACCGGTTTGTTCACATTCGACGCATGATAGCGTGCTGCGACATCGGCCTCCAAGTACGGACCTAAATGCAGTTTAAGGCGATTGTCCAACCACTGCCAGGTGTAAAACGCTCCCCAACCGCCAGTGGCGTTAAAACCATAGATGATGTTACTTCGAGCCGAACTGGTCTGACTAAAACCGCGTACATCAACCCGTCCTACATGAGCCCAGTTAGTCAGTCTGCCTGTGCGGCCGAGACGTGTGTCCTGACGAAATGGTTGCCACCACTCGTTGCCTATGCCCAGCTGTATGCCTCGATAAGCCAACGGACTGAGATAGGTGTCTAACTGGTAATTCCACCCGAACCGTAGTTTGAGGACATTGGTATGGTCGATGCTTTCCTGTGCCCTCATCATCAGTGGGAAACAGAGTAGCACGAGTCCTGTATAGAGGAGTTTTTTCATTGGTCAAATTTCTATTGTCAATTGTCGGTCTCCGTTCTCTTGCGGAGTAATACGGATATACACGGTGTCCTCCGGCAGAAGGGCTTCGATCATCTCCGGCCACTCGATGAAGCAGTAGTTACCCGAATAGAGATAATCCTCCGCTCCGAAATCGATCGCCTCTCGGATGTCCTTCAGTCGATAACAATCGAAATGGTACACCTCACCCCGGTAGGGTTGTTCCACATCGTACACGTTGACGATCGCGAAAGTAGGACTGTTGACCACATCGGTCGTACCCATCTGTTCGCATAGTTTCTTGATGAAGGTTGTCTTTCCGGCACCCATCTGTCCGTCGAAGGCAAACACGCGGTGCGGCTCCGCCTGCCGGAGAATATCTAACGCACTCACCTGTTCGCCCTGCTCGTTAAGCACCAAAAGGCCTTCTTCCTTTGTTTTTTTTATCGTATAAATATGCATGTTCTTGCTTTTTATTCAATTCTCAGAGGCTTATTTTAGCCTGTAATTGCTCGTAAACCGCTGAACCTCTGGACTTTCCGAGCAATTCAATCATTTCTTCTTTGCTTGCCATTCCAGCGCGTTTCACGGAGCCGAAATGGGTGAGTATTTTATGCTTCGTCACTTCGCCAACTCCCTGTAAATCATCAAGTTGGCTATGGATTTGCGCCTTTGAGCGCTTCTTTTTATGGTACGTAATGGCAAAGCGATGTACTTCATCTTGGATGTTCGTCAGCAGTCGGAACACTTCGCTCGTCACGGGCATGCCAATCTCGACCGGAGGAAATCCGAACAGTAAGGTCTGCGTCCGGTGTTTGTCGTTTTTCTTCAGACCTGCTATAGGTATAGACAAACCCAACTGGTCTTCCACCGCTTCTCGGATGGCATGCATCTGACCAATACCACCATCGGCAATGATGAGGTCCGGCATCTGAGCGCCTTCGTCTATGAGGTGCTGGTATCTTCTGCGCACAACTTCGCGCATGCTCGCGTAGTCATCCGCGCCCGCGACGGTCTTTATCTCAAATCGCTTATAGTCGCTCTTACTTGGCTTTGCCATCCTATAGACTACACAACCGGCGACCGCGTTTTCTCCCTGGATATTGGAGTTATCGAAGCAGTCAATCCATCGAGGCAGAGTAGGGAGAGCTATCATCTGTTGCAGTTCCGTTAATATGCGTACGCCGCGTTGCTCAGGGTTGAGTTTGTCCTCCTGCTTGAGGCGGTCGAGTTTGTACTGCCTAACGTTCTGCATAGCGAGGTCAAGCAGTTTTTTTCGGTCTCCGCTCAAGGCTATATATACATGAAGCGAATCATCAAAAACATCCGGAATGAACGGGACAATTACGTCTTGCGTGGTGCTCTCCAGACGTTCTCTCAATTCCATCATTCCCATCGCGAGCAGTTCTTCTTTCTCCTCCTCCATCTTGCGGCGATATTCTATGGTTTGCCCGCGCACGATAGAGCCTTTATGCACATGAAGCATCGATATATATACGCGGTCGTCCTGCTCGTCATATCCAAATACATCCACATCTTTTGCCGATGAATTCGTGATAATGGTCTTGCTTTTGAATTGCTCGAGCATTTCAATCTTCCGTTTGATATCTGCCGCTTCTTCGAATTTAAGTTCCGCCGATTTCATCGACATTTCCTGCTCTAACTGCTTGCCTATTTCGTGCGCGTCACCTTTTATGAGTTTGCGCGCCTGGTCTATCCATTCCTTGTAGTGCTCGCTTCCCGGTTTGAGTTCGCAAATCCCGCAGCAGTTATGAAGGTGATATTTGAGGCAGACACGAACCTTCTTTTTCTCGATGGAATCGGGAGAAATAGGCATGTTGCAGGTCCTGATAGGATATAACTTATGAATCAACTCCAATACCATGTCCACCGTGTTGCTGAAGCTGAAGGGACCATAGTATTCTCCGCTTTTCTTGTTGATTGTTCTGGTCTTGAATATCCTCGGGTAGGGTTCTCGCGTAATGCAGATGGACGGATAGCTCTTTCCGTCCTTGAGAAGAATGTTATAGTGCGGTTGGTATTGTTTGATTAGATTGTTTTCCAGTAAGAAGGCGTCTTGTTCGCTCTCCACAACTACGTAGCGTATATCGGCTATGTGGGTTACCAACTGCCGAGTCTTGGACGACTGGTGGTCTTTGTTGAAATAGCTATTAACGCGTCTATGCAAGTTCTTGGCTTTACCCACATAGATGATTTGACCGTCTTTGTCAAAATACTGGTACACTCCCGGTTGCTCGGGAATGCGCTTTAAAAGCAATTTGATATGATCTTCTCTTGGATTACTCATCCACTTCTATCCCGAAAAGGCAATCTATATTCACACCTCGGTCTGCTAAAAATGCCCGTCCGTTTAATCCTTCCAGTTCGATAATACAATTCACATAGATTTTCGTAACTCCCAATTTACGCACCAGTTCTACTGCGGCTGCCATTGAGCCACCTGTGGCTAAGATGTCATCGTGGATAAGTACCACATCATTGGGAGTCAATGCATCTTTATGTATCTGAATAGTATCCACTCCATATTCTTTGGCATAACTTACCTCTACTGTTTCTGCCGGTAACTTGCCCGGTTTGCGAATGGGTACAAATCCGGCACCAATCTCCATTGCCACTGCCGGCGCTAAGATGAATCCGCGAGATTCGATACCTACGATTTTTGTAATACCGAGGTCCTTATACCTTCTTACCATCTCATCGCGCATCCAGCATAAACCTTCCGGATTATCAAGGACGGTAGTGATGTCTTTGAATTGGATGCCTTTGATTGGAAAATCGGGCACGTTACGTACTAATGATTTTACTTCTTCTGCTGTCATTGTTATTTGCGTTTTTATTGTTACTGTTCCACGTGAAACATTACTGGTAGTTTGCTTTGCAAACTAATTGTGTTTATCTTCCCATCAAAACGAGCAATACGCTGATATCATTCGGGCTTACACCCGGTATACGTTGTGCCTCTCCGATGGACTTCGGTCGGATACGACTTAGTTTCTGTCGGGCTTCCGTACTCAAGCTCTGCACTTCATCGTAATGGAAGTTGTCAGGAATACGTATCTGGTCCAAACGTTGCAGCTTGGCTGCTTCCATTTGCTCGCGTTTGATATATCCTGCGTATTTAATTTGAATCTCGCAACTCTCTACAATCTCATCGGTCAATTCTGTGGTCTTGGCTTTCAGTTCCGGTAGAACTTCTGCCAGAGCTTTGATGCTTACTTGGGGACGAAGGACGAGGTCGCTCAATTTGCATCCCTCATGCAGGGATGTACTGCCTATCGATTCTAACCAGCTGTCAATCTCTCCCTTGTGTACGGTGGTCTGCTGAAGATATTCGATGAAATCGGCGCAACTTGCTTGTTTGCGGCAGAGCAAATCATATCTGTTTCTGTCTGCCAATCCCATCTCATAACTGCGTTTGGTTAACCGTTCGTCCGCATTGTCCTGACGAAGCAGAATGCGATACTCGGCTCGGGAAGTGAACATTCGATAGGGTTCGTCCACTCCTTTGTTGACCAAGTCGTCAATCAACACACCTATATAACTCTCGTCTCTACCCATGGTAAAAGGTGTACCTCCGTGGATATTGGTATGCGCGTTTACGCCAGCCACCAATCCTTGTCCAGCAGCTTCTTCATACCCCGTAGTACCATTAATCTGTCCGGCAAAGAACAAGTTCTTTATCCGTTTGGTCTCCAAGGTATGGTGCAGTTGAGTCGGGTCGAAGAAGTCATATTCGATGGCATAACCGGGACGATAAAGGACTACATCTTCCAGTCCTTTAACGGTTCGGAGTCCGGCTAACTGAACTTGCCACGGGAGACTGCTGGAGAAGCCGTTCACATAATACTCATTACTGTCCACTCCTTCGGGTTCGAGGAATAACTGGTGGGCTTCCTTGTCAGCGAACGTCACGATTTTCGTCTCTATACTCGGGCAATAACGCGGTCCGATACTCTTTATTTGTCCGTTGAAAAGGGGCGAATCTGCCAGTCCGGCACGTAGTGCCTCATGGGTCTGTGTGTTGGTGTAGGTAATCCAGCAGGGCATTTGTTTGAGTTCCCGATGAACGCTATTGAGATACGAGAACTGATGCCAGTCATTGTCTCCGTCCTGCCGTACCATTTGGTCGAAATGGATAGAGCGTGCATCAACGCGTGCCGGTGTACCGGTTTTCATCCTGTCTGTAGCAAACCCTAACTGCGCGAGCTGCTCTGTTATGCCATGAGAGGCAGGTTCGGAGGTACGTCCTCCGGGTATCTGCGTTTTGCCGCAATGCATCAGTCCGTTCAGGAAAGTGCCGTTGGTGAGGACCACTGCCTGCGCCTGCATCTCGATACCTAAGGCGGTCTTTACACCGCATACCTTATTATCTTTGATAATAAGACTTGTCACTATATCTTGCCATAGATAGAGATTGTCCGTATGTGCGAGCCGTTCTATCCATTGCTCGATGAACCGCTTGCGGTCACTCTGACTGCGCGGACTCCACATGGCGGGACCTT
Organism: uncultured Bacteroidales bacterium; assembly: GCA_902778935.1. GTDB lineage: Bacteria > Bacteroidota > Bacteroidia > Bacteroidales > Paludibacteraceae > Colicola. The sequence continues at coordinate 135,405 of CACYZT010000005.1, read as the reverse complement.
TGCTTTGGTTGAGCATTCGGAACTGGATAGCACTCCGGTCCGTAACGATACCCATCTGTCCGCCCAGTGCGTCTATCTCACGCACGATTTGCCCTTTAGCTATACCGCCTACGGCAGGATTGCAGCTCATCTGTGCAATCTTATTCATATCCATTGTGATAAGAAGCGTCTTGCTACCCATTCGGGAGGCAGCGCTGGCCGCTTCGCACCCTGCGTGTCCGGCTCCGACCACAATCACATCATATATAAATTCCTTATTCATTTTCTGCTTCTTCCTATCGTGTGTCCGCGATGTTGCCAACGCCAACTGCCGCTATAGCTACCGCTTGTAATGGTTCGTATCTGCGGCTGAAAGGCGTTCTCCAGATGGTGGCGGTAGGTAATCTCTTTTGTTTCGGCATTCACCACTATACCAATGATGTCAAATCGCGGTGTTTTCTCTATCTTGTTATGTTTGATATACGCGTTTGCTGCGGCTATGACGCGTCTTTTTTTGTCCTCATCCACGTATTCTTCCGGCATCATACCACCAAAAGTGGTCGTACGCGCTTTGACCTCGACGAACACAATCTCTTTTCTGTTCTCCGCAATCAAATCCACTTCGAGGTGTCCCATCCGCCAGTTGTGCTCGAGGATACGGAGCCGTTTTTTCTCCAGCATCCGAACCGCTTCTTCTTCTCCGATGATTCCTATTGGGTCTGTGACAAACATTAGCCTAACTGTTCCATTCGGGCTGCATCGAGACGCAGCAAGATGAATAATAGTAGGGTGAATCCCCACAGCGAACTACCTCCGTAACTGAAGAAAGGTAGCGGAATACCGATGACGGGAAGCAAGCCTAATACCATACCTACGTTTATCGTCAGATGGAAGAGGAAGATACTTGCCACTGCGTAAGCGTAGATACGCGTGAACACGCTCCGTTGCCTCTCTGCGATGGTTATCAGTCTTAGAATAAAGAACAAATAAACAAGCAGCACGAGTACCGAGCCTACAAATCCCCATTCCTCACCTACGGTGCAGAAGATGAAGTCCGTATCCTGCTCCGGCACAAACTGCAGTTTGGTCTGCGTGCCGTTGAGATACCCTTTGCCCAAGAATCGTCCCGAACCGATGGCTATACGCGCCTGATTGACGTTATAACCGGCGCCCGCCGGGTCTTCTTTCATTCCCAGCAGCACCTCTATACGGATACGCTGGTGCGGTTGTAGCACTTTGGTAAACACAAAATCGCAAGCGTGTGTATAGCCGATACAGAACATCGTGAAGAGCGTCACGAGCAGCAGTTGGTATTTGCGCCAGTAGATGCTGATAAAGACTGTATAGAGCATCAGAGCCACCACAATACCCATTGCTACCCAGTCAAACGGAACACGCACCCATATATTGACCAATAAGGCTATTCCATAGACCGCAGCCACGCTGCCAATCAGTATCCATGCATGCCAGCGCATCGGATGTTCCTTGCTGATGAAATAGATTTCCACGATGGTCAGCAACAGCATACAAGTCAGCATTCCTACACTGCCAGAGCCGTAGGGCAGAGGAACAGCGCCGAAACGGATACTGAGGATAAAGAGTGCTACCGCTGCCAGGCCCATCAGCAGCACATAACCGCTCATGCCCTGACGATAGAAGACAAGCAGGAAAGCGGCAAAGACGAGTGCGGAGCCGGTCTCTTTCTGCAGCACCATGATGATGAGAGCAGGGATGCCGATGAGCGCAAAAGGTACGATGAGATCGCGCCAAGTTCGTAGTTTGTACTCATAGCGACCCATATATTTGGCAACGGCGAGAGCCACGATACACTTGGCGAACTCCGCAGGTTGCAGACTCACGGGGCCTAAGGATATCCAACTCATCGAACCCTTGATATCGTGGGCTAAGAACGGCGTTGCCAAGAGCAGCAAGAGCATCAGTCCGTATGCTATATAGGCAAGTACATCGTAGGTCTTGTAGTCGATTAGCAGCAGTACGATGCCTAACACGAACGAACCCAATATCCAGGTGAACTGTTTTCCGGCGCGGTTGGAGAAATCGAAGATGCTGGTCTGGTCAAAGGTATAACTGGCTCCGTATATGTTAAGCCAACCGAAAAAGACCAGCACGACAAATAGTCCGATGGTCAGCCAATCGACGCTATTCAATATGTTACCACTTCTTGACGCTCTCATTGAGTACTGATTCGGATATACGTTTCTTTAAATCTTTTCGTTTCACTTCGCCTGTGAGATATTGCTCTATCATCATTGATGCTATCGGGCAAGCCCAAGTGGCGCCAAAACCTGCGTTTTCAACGACTACAGCGACGGCTATCTGCGGGTCTTCGACAGGCGCGAACCCGATGAAGATAGCGTGGTCGCGTCCGTGCGGGTTCTGTACCGTTCCGGTTTTACCCGCCATGTGGAGACTATCGACAGCGAAATGGCGTCCTGTACCATAAATCATCACACGGTTCATGCCCTCTTTGACTGCCTCAAAGTGGCGCTTCTTAATGTCCAAATTATGCCGATGAATCCGCATGGAATCGTCTCTATTGAGGTGCGGTGAGATATAGTATCCTTCATTGGCTATAGTAGCAGCCTGGTTGGCGAGTTGAAGCGGCGTAACGAGTACTTCTCCTTGTCCGATGCTCAACGAACGGATGGTAATCGCTTTCCAGCCTGTTTTGCCGTACACTCTATCGAAGAACTTTGTGCTCGGTATGCTTCCGGATGACTGCTCTCCGAGGTCCGAATCCGTGAAACGCTGTCCCAGACCGAAACTCATTACGGCGTCGCGCCATAATTCGTACCGATGACGGAAATTTTCATTCTCTTTTCCGTATCCGTCTTTCTGCAGCAGATCGCGGAAGGCGCACCAGAAATAGGGGTTACAGCTTTGCTCGATAGCGCGGTCCAGCGCCACGGGTGAACCATGGTGGTGGGTACATTTGATTGGTGTGCTCTGCGGACCCGAGCAGGGGTAGAGTGTGTTTGGCGTGATGCCGCCTTGTTCAAGACAGACAAGTGCCTGAATGGTCTTGAAGGTCGAACCGGGTGAATAGGTAGCCTGTGTAGCGCGGTTGAGCAGCGGTTTGGTTGGGTCGTTGAGCAGCATGTTATAGTTCTTGCTGCGCTCTTTGCCCACGAGCACTTTAGGATTCCAGCTTGGATTCGATGCCAGCGCCAGTATCTCGCCTGTCTTCGGCTCGATGGCTACGGCACTTCCGATTTTTCCGGCAAGGAGTTGTTCGGCTAATAGTTGCAGTTGAATGTCTAAAGTGGTGTGAAGGTCCGTGCCGGCCACGGCTGTCTTGTCCAATTCTCCGTTCTGGTAACTGCCTTGGATACGTCCGCGTGAGTCACGCATGATAATTTCCACCCCTTTCTCTCCGCGGAGCTGTTTCTCGTATGTTCGCTCCAGACCGTCTCGACCGGAGTAGTCTCCGCGGGAGTAGTACTCATCGCCGTCTATATCGTTCTGGTTCACTTCTCCCACGCTGCCTAAGACATGTGCTGCGGCTTTGTAGGTATAGTCGCGGAGGGTACGTTTCTGTATCGCGATGCCGGGAAAGAGGAAGAGGGACTCCTGAAGCGTAGCGATGTCTTCTTTTTTGAGTTGACTCATGAACACCTGTGGTGTCCAGCGGGAGTAGCCGCGGTTCTTGCGCTTGTCTTTGATTTCGCTTATGCGTTCGTCAAACTCAGCGCGACTGATCTGCAGACTGCGGCAGAAGGCGGTTGTGTCCCAGTCTTTGCCCATCTCCCGCATCGTCATTGTGATTTCGTAAATCGGCTGATTGAAGACGAGCAACTCTCCGTTCCGGTCGTAAATAAGGCCACGGGACGGATAAATAGTCTGTTTGACCAGTGCGTTGTTATCGGCTTGGTCTTTGGTTGATTGGTCGATTATCTGCAGGTAGAACAACCGAATAATATACACCAATACTACACCAATGGCGATTCCACTGATGACGAATCGGCGTCTATAATTCGGGTCATTAATCATCTGTATTTCAGTATGTTATATCCTATTATGATAAGGATGGTCACTAAACTGCTTACGAGCGTTTCGAGAAGTACAAATCCGATATGGGACCAGCTCCATGCGGCTAAAGCGAAGACCATCAGATGATGAATAATCACCATGATGACCACATATCTCAGTATGGCTTCCATGCCGATAGAGCGGAGGCTTATCTGTTCGTTGAGACGGTCTTTATCGTTCACGAGTGCGCCTATCAGATAGGGGCGTATGAACATCACCAGAATACAGGCGGCTGTATGTACGCCCAGCGAATTGCAGAACACATCCATCACCAGACCGACCAAGGCTCCTATAAGCATATCCACGTTGTGAGGCAGCGTGATAGGCATCATCAGCAGGCAGAGGATATAGATATAGGGATGACAGGCGCCCCATAGCTGCAGCTGGTCAAAGAGCAGCACTTGGAGCAACATCACTACTACGTATCGTCCTATTTGTTTAGTCCATTCCATTCTCCAGTTCCTCCAGTTCGTCTTGTGCTGCGTTTTGAACCACTTCCACGTACTTCAGGCGCTTGAAGTTCGTATTGAGCCGGACGCGTATGGTGTAGTACGAATCGCCCTCATTCAGGATGCTATTTTCCACGATTCCAACGGGAATTCCTTCCGGGAAGACGGGACTAAGTCCACTTGTGACAATCGTATCGCCGGTATTCACGACCATGTGGGTTGCTACATCCGCCAGCAAGGCAAAGCGGCTGTCTTTGCCGTCCCATTGGAGGGTACCGATATAGTCGTTTTTGGTAAAGCGGCAACTGAGGTTCGTGTGCGTATTGATGAGAGGCAGTACGACGCTGTAGTTCCGTCCGACGGTACGTACGATACCCACTGCGCCTTCCGCGTTACGCACGCCTTGCCCGACACGGATGCCGTCGTTACTGCCGCGGTTGATGGTGAGATAGTTATGCAATTCATCGGTCGTCATCTGCACTACTTTCGCGGGCATGAAGTGGATATCTTCTCCCGTTTGTTCCGATGAAATCGAGCTAATCTGGTTGCGCAGGTCCGCATTCTCCGCTGCGAGTGCTTCGTTCTCGCTCCGCAGGCTGAGGTATCCGCTTACTTCGCTGACGAGGGTATTCTGCCATGCTACGAAGTCGTTGGCAGTACTCAAGACGCTGCTCCTCGGGTAGGCGTTATTGAAGACAATAAGCAAAAACGCAGCAACTTCCAAGGCGATGAACACAAGGAAGTTGCTATACCGCAGCAGTATCTTGAGCAAATTCTGCATAAGCCGCTAATCCCGTTTAGCGCAGGAGGAAGCCGAAGTTATTCACATTCTTCAGCGCTACGCCGGTACCGCGAGCTACAGAGTGAAGCGGGTCGTCCGCCACGTGGAACGGAATGGTAATCTTGTCCGTCAGACGGCGAGCCAGACCGTGGAGCAGCGCGCCACCACCGGTGAGGTAGATACCGCGTTTCACGATATCGGAGTACAACTCAGGCGGCGTGGACTCGAGAGCCTGCAGGATAGCACCCTCAATCTTGCTGACGCTCTTCTCGAGGCAGTGTGCAATCTCCTGGTAGCTCACAGGAACGGACATCGGCAGAGCGGTCACTTTGTTAGGACCAACAACGACGAAGTCTTCCGGCGCGTCCTCCAGTTCGGGCAGCGCCGAACCGACCTGAATCTTGATACGCTCCGCCGTAGGCTCATCGATACGGAGGTTGTGCATACGGCCCATATACTCGATGATATCCTGGTTGAAATCGTCACCGGCAATCTTGATAGACTTATTGCTAACGATTCCACCGAGAGAAATGACGGCAATCTCCGTCGTACCACCACCGATATCGACAATCATACAGCCCTCGGGACTCTCTACGTCCAGGCCGATACCGATAGCCGCCGCCATAGGCTCGTAGATCATATAGATGTCGCGTCCGCCGGCATGTTCGGAGCTGTCACGCACGGCACGAATCTCGACCTCGGTAGAACCGGAAGGAATACAAACGACCATGCGGATGGACGGAGTGAATAGACGCGTTTGCTTCGGAATCATCTTAATCATGCCGCGAATCATCATCTCGCAGGCATAGAAATCGGCGATGACACCATCGCGCAACGGACGAACGGTACGAATCATACTGCCGCCCTTACCGATCATTTGCTGCGCTTTACGACCGACGGCCACCATTTTGTTGTCTGCCATGGAAATAGCCACAACGGAAGGCTCATCCACCACAATCTTATCATCGCACATGATGATGGTGTTCGCCGTTCCGAGGTCAATGGCAATCTCCTGTGTAAAAGAAAAAAGTCCCATATGTGTATCTAATTAATTATTTGCAATTTGCGTTGTTCGCTCTGTAGTCTAACCGATGTGAAACAATCCCGAAACGCACGCATTCCGGAAATATCGCACAAAGGTACAACAATTTTTGCATATATGCAAGTTTTTGCGCATTTTTTTTGCATTTATGCCAATTTGATTGCTTGTAGGACCATGGCACGAATGAACGTGTTGAGCGTTCGATAGGTACGTCTCTGTACTTTGGAAGAATTAGGATTGAACTGCGGGTCTGTTTTAGGCAAGATGGGTGCTTGCTGGTCGGGTTTCTTCAGTTGCGCCATAAAGCGTGCTTTGAAATGCTCGAATTGATCGCGGTATTCAAGTGCTTGTTGGCGCTCGGAATCCGTCATAGATGCCAATTCTTCCCGGGTATATTTGCCGGCTCGAATGATGAGTGTTGTGACGCGACTGGCATCGGCGAACGACTGAATATTACGGAGTTCGGCTCCTTTAGGCGGATTTTTCTTGTAATCACGTGGGTTAAGGATAGCATAAGCTTCTTGTGAAGCTGTCGAAATGACAGTTCCCGTCTCAGCTCGATACTTCTTTTGGCGATGTACAATTCGTTCTTTTTTGTTCAATTTTCCGCGAATATTTTCAAAAGCGGAGGAAAGTTCAGTTTTAGCCATAGTTTGGCATAGTTTTTGTAGTATTATTTATAGATTTATTTATTTCTGCCATTCTGGCAGGTCCTTGGCAAGAAGTCAGTCTGACGTAAGCCTAACCACCCACTAACGACCCACTATTCACCCACTAATCACCCACTCGAATACCGAGATGGGTCCGAAAAAACCTCGATGAAAATTCGAGGTAATTCCGTTATTTCTGTGATGGTGTTTTTGGACTGCTTGTCCATTTCGGGTGCAAAGGTACAACAAATTTTTGAGATATGCAAATTTGCATACAGTAAAACGTTGACTTTTTATATAATTTCCGCAAACCTTTGATTTTTTTCAATGTTTCTATAGGATTGTAAGAGATTTCTAAGACCTGATAATTCATAGTCACGTTTTGCAAGAATGGAAGCAAGTATGAATTCGTCCAAGTAATGTGCTTTGAGATACGCCATTTGGTATGCAAGCCATGTATAGCAAAGGACGTGGGATTTGTTATAAGCGTAAAGACGCGATTTCTCCCATGTAGTCCAGATATTTGACAATGCCTTCTCGTCATAGCCGTTTGCTATACCTCCGTCGATAAACTTGCGTTTCCAAATATCGGTGAGTGGAGATTTGCCTAACCGCCCTGAATCTTTTCGGAATTGATCACTTTCCTTCGGAGTAAAACCAGCTACTTCTTGACACATTTGCATAAGTTGTTCTTGGTATAGGAAGAATCCTTTTGTTTCCTTCAGGAACTTCTCCATCACAGGGAGTTCATAGGAGATTGGCTCTATGCCACGTTTGCGATTGATGAAGGGCTGAATGTAGGTTTCAGGTCCAGGACGATACATGGTATTAACAGCAACCAATTCTTCAAAATTATCGGGGTGCAATTCCCGTAACACATTCTGCACACCTCTTGACTCAAACTGAAAAATACCCGCAGTTTGACCTTCTTGAAAAATCTGAAGTGTTGCCTTGTCATCCATAGGAATAGCATTCATGTTGAGTTCTATACCATGTACCTGTTTTATCTTTCTGAGACATTCATTAATGGTAGTTAATGCGTAAAGTCCAAGGATGTCCAACCTGACGACACCTATATCCTCTAAGGCTTTAAAACCATATCCGGTAGCAATTATACGTGTGTCATTGGAGTTTATATCTTTGACATTACACAAAGGAAGTAAGTTCGGAAATTCCTCTCCACAAATAGCTACTCCACATGTGTAACTAACATCAATACCGATTCCTGTTAATTGTTGTAGATATTTAATGGCTTTACGCTCATTAGTTTCTAAAATTTGATGGTCGTCTTTCATTAGCACATTTATACGTTCCTCTGGAATTTGCAGTGCTCGACCTATATGAATGAGTTTCCAAGAGTCGCCTTTTGTACAGCGCCAATTACAAATTTGTGCAACATGTGATTCTCCATACTTCTGCGACAAGTAGTCAATTAAATTCTCGCGTTCACCATCTTCCACATCTATATCTATGTCCGGCAATGCTTCATTGTCAGTGTAGAAACGCTCAAAAAGCAGACCATATTTCAGTGGGTCAATGTCGGTTATTTTGAGGCAATATAACACGAGTGAGCCTGCTGCTGAACTACGGCCTGGACCAACCATGATTCCCATTTTACTTGCTGCATTCACCATGTCTGCTAAGATGAGGAGATAGGTGATAGTCTCTTCTTTAGCGCAGAAAGCTTCCAGTTCGGTTTCGGCACGTTGCGTGAATGCATGAGAATGGACGAATTCTTCCCCATAACGCTCTTTACCTCCCTGTAATACTTGTTGACGCAAGTACTCTTGGGGAGATGAAGAAATTTCTAACTTAGGAAAAATAGGTGCATGTTCGATGTCATATAGTTCGATTTTATCGACTATTTCTTGCGTATTTGCGAGTGCTTCAGGAAGATCACTAAAGATTTCAGCCATTTCTTCCGGCGTTTTAAGCCATTCTTGTTTGGAAAAGCGAATACGGTCTTTGTCATCCACCGTTTTATTGGTGCGGATACACATCCAGCAATCTTGTGCGTCAGCTTCATCTTTGTTGAGGAAATGGCTGTCGTTGGAGCAAATAATCTTAACTCCATACTCATATGCTAAGTCAATAAGCACGGGATTAATCATAGATTGCAACTTGAATGTTTCCCGATTAGCGCCAGGTCTGCGTGTTTCGTGACGTTGCAATTCGATATAATAGTCATCACCAAACAAGTTTTTGAACCACTCAACCGTTTTGCGTGCTTCGCTCAAATCACCAGACTGCAAGCCCGCAAGCACTTTCTGCGGCAGTTCGCCTCCAATACAGGCTGAGCAACAGATGAGGCCTTCGTGATATTGCTCCAACAGTTCGTGATCAATACGAGGAACAACGAAGAAAGCATCTTCCTGATTGCTTGCAGAAACAAGACGGCAGAGGTTCTGATAGCCTATTTTGTTTTTTGCAAGCAAGATAATATGCCATCCTCCGCGGTCGATTTCATCGGACATAAAATGCCGTCCACGACGCGCACAATATGCCTCGAGTCCTACAATAGGAATGAAAAGCTTTTTGCCGGACATTTTGCGTTCTTCGTTAATTAACTTGCAATAATCAAGCAGCTCTTTGATGCCGCACATATTGCCATGATCGGTAAGAGCAACCGCGTTCATGCCGGTTGCGATACATTTATCCACGATGTCGCGGACTCTTGCCATTCCATCAATACGAGAAAAATGGGAATGTACATGTAAGTGTGTGAAATTCATATAATTAGTCATTTATTTTGGTTGATTTAATTGTCCTAAAAATGCTAAACGTTTCTGAAAGTCCTCTTTCTCGATGGCTAATTTTACTGCATCGAATGAGGTAACTTTAGCAAGCGGTAGATTGAGAAGATATTGGGCTTTTACGTAGCCTATCTCTAAACGCTTTTGAAAGCGGGCACATGCCTCTTTAGGGTCTTTGGAAATTCGGATGAGATGAATAAACTCTTCCAAATTATCTACTACAACTCCGAGACATTCCAATTCGTTAAGGTGTCGCTTAACGGCATTGATTTCGGAGTCAAGATGTCCCATCATATACCACGCTGTGGTATGAAGCAAGCGCACATTGCTAAAACGAATACTTGTCCTGCTCATAGAATGAAAGTCAAACGGCTCCTCATCTTCATCCTCTCCAATATATGATTTAGGTAGTTCGGTAAATGTCTTTTTGAAAACATCTACATAGTGTTGCAGAAAAGCGGCGCGCTCAGGCGAATCGGCATTTTTGATTTCATGCTCTACACTCTCAATCGGGCTAAAGCCGAAATTCTCCAAGAAGGAGATTTCGCTGAAGTTTGGCATGTCAATCACGGCTTGCCCGGAAGCCGTGAAGTCTAAAAGATTTGGTCTCATACTCATTTTCGTTAATCGATTTTTGGGGTTCTTTGAAATAGATGTCAGTTTAATCTTGCGCATAATAGATGTCAAAATAGTTACTTACGATGGATGCCACTTGCATTTCGGCTTGCTTGTCGGCATACTGCCAGCCACTTTCGCACACGGCAAAGTCAGCCAATTGCGCCTTGATTGCCAAGTGGTTAGAGTTCAGATAGTCCATAACAATCTCTTGCAGCTTGTCGCAGATCTTGTCTTGCCAGTCAGCAGGAGGAGTTACGAGAAAGCTTTGCATCGCCTCTAAATTCGGGAGCGCGAATTGAATTTTGATTTCTTTTTCCATATTAGCTAAAATTATTGTTACAATTCCTTAATATCGAAGGAGAGTCGTTATCGTTTTTGCTAATTTGGATATGGACATAAAGAAAAAAGCCTTGTATTCAATGAGATACAGGGCTTATAGTGAGAAATAAGACTGTTAGAAAAAATGCTGTTTTATACGAAATCTAAGTATTTTTTCTTAAATTCAGCGTAATAGCCTTTAAGTTGAGGGTCGTTCTCGACAACATTTATTATTTTCTCCCAGCTGAGCACTTGAACGTGGTTTGCGCTTTCTTTTTTAACAACTTCTTCTATAACCGTCTTTGCTTTGTTATATAGTGTTGTTTTGCCATAATCTGTAGCCTCTGGTACTAAAAAGATGGAATAATCCTTATTAGAATTTTGTACATGAATGGAATTCCGAATTATCTGATAGTTTTTAAAGAAATACTTTTGATCAATTATATTACTTTCAAGTATAGGAGAATCAATAATTAAAGACTTGTACATCTTGTCCCATTTAGCAATATGGCTTTTATCTGCTTTAGCCCTGCCAAACTCATTTTCAGTGTATTTGATTTCAAAATAGATTTTATAGCCATTCGAAGTTTCTACAAAGAAGTCAAAATTAGTAGCGCCCCTTTGCTTGCCGTCAATATCAGAAATTTTCTCAAAAGCAGCATGCTTAACATCTCCCCATTGCCCGTTGGGATTAATGAAATTTAGTATATAAGAGAGTTTATTCTCGCAAATTAATGGATAAAAGAAGTTCATACACATTATTTGCGATGAGTTAAGATGATGGGCATCGGAGTGCAACTTGATACCATTTTTGCGATTGCGAATGTACTCATCAAGACTTTTACGATAATCAGGTAATAGGTTGTATTTATACTTTTCTTTATTGATAAGTATATGGTCATATTTATTCTTTCTCCATATGCCACCAAGAATATTTTTTAAATCGTTTTGATTTTTGGCGTAAATTACCAAATGGTCTTTTACTTTTTTTTGAAATGTTTCCATAATGATATAATTTTAGTGTTATATGGTATAATATCGAACGAGAGTTGTTATCGTTTTTGCTAATTGCCCTTATACTCCTTTACGAGTTCTCTATAATACTTGGTCTCTCTTATTTTCTCAACTGACCATAGAAGCATTTTGGGATGTTCTTTACGAACTTGCGCTATGATACGTTTTTGTTCTACTTCCCATGCTGCATTGCGTTCCTCTTGCGCGCGCTCTTCTACATTTATCGGAGCAAGATCTGCCGGTTGAACATCCATGTGAATATCCAGCACGTCAAAAATACGCACGAGTGTCTTGTAAGTGGGCGAAGTCTGACCGCTCTCAATACGTGAGTAGTTGGGGGCTGCGAGACCAACCAACATCGCAACATCTTTAGATGAGACTCCGCGTTTCATGCGTACTTCGCGAATAAGCGAACCGATGTTTTGCCGCTCTTCCGTTTCCTCAAAATAAAGGCGCGGCACGAATCTTTCCTCGCCCTTACAACGCTTTACTACATATGAAATAGCATTCAAAACATCCGCAGATTGGATATCATCATAAAACAGATGTTCTATCCGCGTTGCCATATACGAATAGGTGAGTTTGCCGCTTTCACAAGGCAACTCAAACGAGCAAACATGCTCGTCCTCCATCGTGAATACTTGAACGATATTCTCGTTAACTATGTTAATCTTGACATCCATACATCGAAATCACGCTGCAAAGGTACTACTTTTTTCTGAGATATGCAAGAAAATATCGAATTAAAAAGTATTCTTACACGTTAGGGAACATGGCGATGATTCGGCGGAGGTAGTTGGGGTCGGCGAAATCGCGGAAGCCGGTATCTGATTGATTGAGCGGCTCGATGGCTTGCATATCTGCTACCGAAGCAAAATCATAGAAACGGCATGTCTGGAAATTGCTTACTCCGATAGCCCACTTGTAGCGCGTCCGTCACGCATCCTCATCGAAGGTGAAAAGCAGGTCTTTCATGGCAGAGTTTAGAAAATCGTGCAAAATTACAACTTTTTTTTCATATATGCAAGCGCGCGCGTTTTTTTTTATTTTTTTATTAAAAGAAAGAGTGATGACTTTTTGCGTCATCACTCTCGCGCTCCCTCAAGGACTTGAACCTTGGACCCCCTGATTAACAGTCAGATGCTCTAACCGACTGAGCTAAGGAAGCAACTGTTTTTTTACTCACTTTTGCGTTTCATTTTCAAAAGCGGGTGCAAAAGTACTGCTTTTTTTTTAAATACGCAAGTTTTTTTGAAAAAAAATTCGTATCTTTGCAAAGTTTTTTGATAATTCACCCCATTTTGGGCAAAAAAAGATAAAAAATGAAGAAAATTTTAGGTTTAGGTAACGCCCTTACGGACATTCTTCTGCAGGTGAGCGAGGATGACTTGCGCGAGCTCGGATTTCCGAAGGGAAGTATGAATCTTATCTCCAAAGAGCAAGCGGAACAGATTCAATATCGTTTTCTGTCGGTTCGCAAACGAATGGTTGCGGGTGGTTCGGCATCGAATACGATTAACTGTATCGCTTCTTTGGGCGGCAAATCAGCCTTTATCGGTAAAATCGGCAACGATGAAGTAGGCGATTTCTACCGCGAGGACATGATTAAGAATGGTGTGAAGCCTATTCTGCTTCTCTCACAGTCGTCGATGTCCGGTTTTTCGATAGTGCTGGTTACTCCCGACGGCGAGCGCACTTTCGCTACTTACTTAGGCGCTGCGGCTGAGTTATGCGCCGATGATATCCAGAAAGATGCGTTCAACGGCTTTGACATCTTCCATATCGAAGGCTATCTGGTTCAGAACCACGACCTATTGGAGAAATCGATACGTCTTGCGAAAGAGGCAGGTTGTATGGTGTCGCTTGATCTGGCATCGTACAACGTGGTCAATGAGAACCATGCGTTCCTCAAAGCGCTTGTCAAGCAGTATGTCGATATTGTGTTTGCCAACGAGGATGAGTCGTTTGCCTATACCCATCTTAATCCTGAAGAGTCCGTTCAGATGATAGCCGAGCAATGCGACATAGCGGTTGTCAAAGTGGGTAAGAACGGTTCGTATGTACAACAGGGCAGCAAACGTCATCATATAGGCGCCATCACGACCAGTTGTACCGATTCCACGGGAGCGGGTGACTATTTCGCGGGAGGTTTTCTGCACGCGCTCTCCGACGGGTTTGATATCCGTCGTTGTGCCGAGATAGGCACTATAGCCGCCGGACGCGTGGTGGAAGTGGTAGGAACGAAGTTGAACGAAGATGCATGGGAGGAAATACGGCGTATCTGCGCTCTGTACCGCGGGTTCATGCAGAAGTATGATAAAGATTAGACCGGCCTGCGGCCTGACAGAAGACAGACCGCTGCGCTGACAGACCGCTGCGCTGACAGACAAAAGAACAAAGACCGGCCTGACGGCCTCAAAGACAAAAGAAAAAAGATAAAAGCAAGCCTATGAAATATATCTTACGTCCCTTTTATTGGATTTACCAATACCTCATCGCGTGGCCGATATTGTGCGCGTTGACGGTTTTTACTGCGGTATTCACGATTTGTACCGTTCATTGGCGTAACGCGGAGTTTGTACACAAAGTGCAGCAGTTCTGGTCCAGATCATTCTTCTGGCTGATGTTTCTGCCCGTTTCGGTTGACGGAACCGAGCATATCAATCCCGGTCAGAGTTATGTGTTTGTCTCCAACCATCAGTCGATGTTTGATGTATGGCTCATCTACGGTTGGCTTCCGGTTATTTTCAAATGGCTGATGAAAGCGGAGCTTCGCAAGGTGCCTTTTGTGGGAACGGGTTGCAAGGCAGCCGGACATATCTTCGTGGACAGAAGGAATGCGAAAGCGGCGTTGGAGAGTCTTAAAGAAGTGGAGAAACAGCTTGTCAACGGTGTGTGCACGGTTATTTTCCCGGAAGGCACGCGTACGCTCAACGGCGAAGTGGGACGCTTCAAACGCGGTGCATTCCAGATTGCATGGGATTTGGGCTTGCCCGTTATCCCGCTGTCCCTCAACGGTTGTTTTGAAGTACTGCCGAAAGGCAAGCCGTTCGTACACCGAGTGCCGGTACACATGCACATAGGCGAACCTATCGACCTCAAGCAGTTTGCCGATGCCAACGAAGCCATCGAAGCGGTTCGTAACGCCGTTATAGAAGGAGGGAAGAGGGGTTAACAAGTTAACCCGTTAAGTTGTTAAATTGTTAAATCGTTAAATTGTTAATACTATGTATTCAGACCCGAAAGACTGTCTCTATTGCACGAACAATGAGACTTTGGAAAAACTGATGATTCCTATCGCGCACCTGCGCGTATCGCGTGCGTTTCTATTTAAGGAGCAGACATATACCGGCCGTTGTCTGGTAGCGTATGACGAGCATGTGAATGATCTGAACGAACTGAGCGAAGAGCAGCGTAATCTGTTCATGGCGGATGTGACGGATGTGACGCGTGCGATGCAGAAACTGTTTCACCCCGATAAAATCAACTACGGTGCTTTTTCGGACAAGCTGAGCCACTTACATTTCCACTTGGCTCCGAAATACGAAGGAGGGCCTGATTTCGGCGGTACATTCCGTATGAACCCCGAGCAAGTCTATTTGACCGAGGCCGAATATGCGGAGATGGTGAATGCGCTGCGCGCAGAGTTAAAGATTCAAAATTAAAAATCCCAAATTGCTTTTTCGGGAAATCATAGGACAAGAAGCGACGAAGCAGCAGTTACGTCAGTCTGTGCGTGAGGGCCGTATCCCTCATGCACAACTGTTTACCGGTATCTCGGGTATCGGTAAGTTACAACTGGCGCTCGCTTATGCGCAATACCTCAACTGTCCGCATCGTACGGATGAAGACAGTTGCGGCACATGTCCGACCTGTCTGCAGTTTCAACATTTGCAGCATCCGGATTTGCATTTTGTTTTTCCTATCGTCAAGACGGATGCAGGCGACACCTGTAACGATTATCTGGAGCCATGGCGCACTATCCTTCTGGAGAAACAGTACTTCGACTTGGATGATTGGCATGTGGCGTTAGGGGTGGATAACAAACAATCGATGATATACGAAAAGGAGAGCGGCGAGATATTGCGCAAGCTGAGTCTCAAAGCTTTCGGCGACGGGTACAAAATCGTCATCATCTGGCAACCTGAGAAAATGAACGCTGCGACCGCCAACAAACTGCTGAAGATATTCGAGGAGCCGGCGGACAAAACGGTCTTTCTGCTCGTCTCCGAGCACCCCGAACAGTTGCTATCCACCATTCTCTCTCGTGTTCAGACGATTCGCATTCCGCGACTGGAAGAACAGATAATAGTTGACGCTTTGATGCAGAAAGGCATCGATGCCGCTAAAGCAACCGACATCGCGCGTATCGCCAACGGCAGTTATCTGGCTGCGCTCAAAAAAGCCGATGAAACCGAGACAAATCAACAGGAATTAGCCGATTTTATCGCCCTTTTTCGAGATGCCTATACGGTAGGAGTGCTCAAAGACCCGCATAAGAAATACGAATCGCTCAAGCGCTTGCGCCAATGGAGTCTCGATATGGCGGGCACAGGCCGTGAGAAACAGAAACATTTTCTCCAGTACGCACAGCAACAAGTAAGGGAGAACTATATCCGCAATCTCCATGCTGACGAACTGAATTACCAAATGGAGGGCGAACGGGCTTTCTCCACCAAGTTTGCACCGTTCATCCATGACGGCAACGTGGAGCAAATCATGAACCAACTAGACCTTGCCGAACGACAAATCGAACAAAACGGCAGCGCAAAGATGATTTTCTTTGACCTCTGCCTCCAAATAATAGTGTTGATTAAAAAACCAAAGAAATGAAGAAATACACAACCGGAACAGGTCATAGCGAATTAGGCGCTGAGGCTACGAAGCGCAACTCTGCGCACATGCTGCCTGTATGCGATTGGCTGAGTGACCTTGCTGAGAATACACAACTGACCGACCTCATCGAGGTGCAGTTCAAAAACACCCGTAAGGGTTATTTCCACAACAGCAACCATCTGCCTTTGGAGAAAGGCGTCAAGGTGGTAGTGGAAGCAAACCCCGGATACGATGTGGGCGAAGTAGTGCTGACAGGCAAACTCGTAGAGTTGCAAATCAAGAAGAATAAAATCGATTCATCGCGGTATGAGATTCGTCAGGTGCTGCGTGTTGCGACAGATGAAGACTTGGAGCGTGCCGAACAGGCCCATGCTCGCGAGCACGAGACGATGATCAAAGCCCGTGAACTGGCTAAATCGCTCGGGCTGGAGATGAAAATCGGCGATGTGGAGTATCAAGGTGACGGCTCGAAAGCCATCTTCTTCTATATTGCTGACGGACGCGTGGATTTCCGCCAGCTGATCAAAGTATATGCCGAAACATTCCGTATCCGCGTGGAGATGAAGCAGATCGGCGCACGTCAGGAAGCAGGACGTATCGGCGGTACGGGACCATGCGGACGCGAGCTATGTTGCTCCACATGGATGATTAACTTCACGTCCGTAGGAACGGGTGCTGCACGACTGCAGAATATCTCTCCGAACCCGCAGAAGTTAGCCGGTATGTGCGCGAAGCTCAAATGCTGTCTTAACTACGAAGTACCGGTTTACGAAGATGCTTCCAAAGGTCTGCCGGGGCGTAATATCCAGTTGGAAACGATGTTAGGTACCTATTATTTCTTCTCGTCAGACCCCTTGGCAGGAACGGTTACCTATTCGTCCGATGAGCACGCGATGGCCAATCTGACGACCCTGACGGCAGCACGGGCATGGGAAATCATAGAGATGAACAGGCGTGGAGAGAAACCCGACAGTCTGGAGGGCACACGCGCCGTTAGTACCGAAATCGGTTATCAGACCGGTCATGGCGATGTGACGCGTTTTGACCGCAAGAAGAAAAAACATCACCATCACAACGACAGACACGACAGGAGGGACAGACCATGAAACAGTCGTACGCTTGGTTCATCATCGTTCTTACCACTTTAGCGCTCTCGTTTGCATCGTGCAGCAGCAATGTGGTCTATAGCCGTTTTTCCCCGATGAAATCGGGAGAATGGCATCAAGACTCCGTGGTGAATTTCGATTATTTCATTGCAGACAAAGAGGCTTCGTATCAGATGATTGTCTATGTGCGGCATACTGAGCGATATCCCTATCAGAATATGTGGCTGTTTGTCGATAATGCGGGTCAAACGGATACGATTGAGTTCTATCTGGCGGATGACAGAGGCCGCTGGCTCGGAGACAGACACCATGGTATGATAGAGATGCCGGTGCTGATGGAAGATGCCAAGCTTTTTCCCGATACGGGAGTCTATCGTTTGTCTGTTCGTCAAGGGATGCGTGACTCGCTCTTACGCGGTATAACGGATATAGGAGTGGAGGTTATTCGGAATGGGCAAGAATAAGTTAAAGAAGTTCGCCGAGATGGAGACATTTACGAATGTCTTCCAATGCGGAGCACGGGAGATGGGAAGCCGTCTGCCGTCAGGTGTCATTGCGGAGAAACATCCGATGGCCGGTCATTGGCACGAACATTTCTTCCATAACGACCATCCTATTGTGCTGGAGCTCGGTTGCGGACGGGGCGAATATACGGTCGGTTTGGCGAAGAAGTATCCGCAGAAGAATTTCATCGGTATTGATATCAAAGGTGCCCGTATGTGGGCGGGAGCGAAGCAAGCCACGGAAGAAGGACTGACGAATGTGGCATTTCTGCGCACAAATATCGAGATAGTGACATCCTTCTTTTCTCCCGATGAAATCGATGAAATATGGATTACATTCTGTGATCCGCAGATGAAGAAAGCGACGAAGCGTCTTACGTCCACCTATTTCATGCAGCGCTATCAGCAAATCGTCAAACCGAACGGTCTGATTCATCTCAAAACGGACAGCCCTTTCCTTTATACATATACGCGCGAGATGCTGCGGCTTAATCCTTATCCGGTGCTCTGCTATACAGAAGACCTCTATGGAAACAGTACCGATGGAATCGCATGTTTTGCTGACGCAAAAGCCCTTCAGACCCATTATGAGGAGCAATGGCTCGACCGCGGTATGCGAATCAAGTATATAGAATGGCAGTTGACGCCGCTTGAGCATTTCGAAGAACCGACTATCGAAATAGAGAAAGACAGCTACCGCTCCTACGGGCGTAACTATACGAAAACAAGCACTTAGTTTCCCAAGTGCTTGTTGTGTAGCGGGACCCAGGATTGAACTGGGGACCTCATGATTATGAATCATGCGCTCTAACCAGCTGAGCTATCCCGCCTCGCGCATCATCAGACCCTAAAAAGGGGCTTTCTGACGAAAAGCGGGTGCAAAGGTACTGCTTTTTTTCGACATGACCAAATTTTTCTGCATTTTTTTTGCATATTTGGATTATTTAATGTAATTTTGTACCCAAAATCAAATGCTATGGATATGAAAAGACTCATTTTTATTGCTTCTTTGGCAGTTATTCTGACGAGTTGTTATTATCGTACCGACAGTCCGCGTGGTTCGTGGGCGAAGGGTTGTGATTTGAGTTGGCTCAGTGAGATGGAGCAGGACAGTATGTTTGGCTACGATTGTATAGAACGCTTGCGCGCTGAGGGCATGAACGCCGTTCGTCTGCGCGTATGGGTAAACCATACTACAGGCTGGAGTAATAAAGCCGATATGCTGGCACTCGCCGAGCGTGCAGCCAAGGCAGGACAACGAATCTTGATAGATATCCATTATTCGGATTTCTTTGCCGACCCGTCCCATCAGACCATCCCTGCCGCATGGCAGAACTACGACTACGAGACGATGCTTGAGGCGGTTCGTGAGCACACACTCGATGTGCTGAATGCGCTCAAAGAGAAAGGTATCGAGCCGGAGTGGGTGCAGATAGGTAATGAGACGCC
The DNA here is from genome assembly GCA_902778935.1 of uncultured Bacteroidales bacterium. Classification (GTDB taxonomy): domain Bacteria; phylum Bacteroidota; class Bacteroidia; order Bacteroidales; family Paludibacteraceae; genus Colicola. The sequence goes on along the minus strand of CACYZT010000005.1, from coordinate 115,857 downwards.
GAACGGCATGCTCTGGCCGATGGGCCGTGTGGACAAGGAGCAAGGAAACTGGGAGCAGTATGCAGGCTTTACCGCGATGGGCTATAAGGCCGCCAAGGAAGTGTTCAAAGATATTATTGTGATTGTTCATGTTGATAACGCTTACGAGCAACGAGACTGGTTCTGGAAATCGATGAGTGAGCACGGCGGACGATGGGATATGATAGGTCTGTCGCACTATCCGATGATGAGTGCATGGAACGGAGGCAAGTCATGGCAAGAGATGAATGAATTGGCGGAAGAGAATATCAAGCGTTTGATTCGTGACTGGCATTGCAAGGTGATGATAGCCGAGGTAGGAACTTTTGCGAACGACCCGACATCGGTTTCTGTCATGGCTGATTTCATCGAGCGTATCACGGCTATCGATTCGTGTGCCGGTATTTTCTACTGGGAACCGGAAGTGTACGGCGGTTGGCGTCCGGCCGAATATATCCCGTTAGGATGGGGTAGTTATGGTATGGGTGCGTTCACAGAAGAAGGCGAGCCCTCCGAAACGCTCCGAGTCATGCTAAGATAATACCGCTACGCTGTAAGACCGCTACCAGGTGTGACCTCAGAAGACAGACCGCCTACGGCTGACAGACCGTCCTGCGGACTGACAGACTGATTTACCGACAGAGCGATATATCGAAAGACCGTTGCACTGTAAGACCGGCCTACGGCCTGTAGGAGAGGAATATGGCGAAAGTTTATCTAAGCTTAATGGAAGCTAATTGGAAGCTAATTGGAAGCATAATGGAAGCTTTTCGATACGCATTTGATAAGCACTTGACCAGCATTTGATAAGCATATAAGTGCGTAAAAAGGGCAAAAATAGCCTCTTGCGAGCAAAATTGTAGTTCCAAATTTGCATATATGCAAAAAATATCGTATCTTTGCAGCCGATTTTAAATTGGCGTATTATGCGAAGAATGATTTTAATAGCGTTTTTGAGTCTCGTAGCATTTGTCGGCTTGCGTGCAGACGATGTGCGTTATTTGACTACGGCGCAGTTTTCGGAGCGCGTATTTGACTACAAAAACAACAAAGATTGGAAATTCAAAGGTGACAAACCTTGCGTGATTGATTTCTATACCACCTGGTGCGGTCCGTGCAAACGGCTGGCTCCTATCATGGAGGAGTTGAGTCAGACCTATTGCGACCAAGTGGTGTTCTATAAAGTAGATACGGAACGCGAGCGCGAGTTAGCATATCTATTCGGTATCAATAGTATTCCGCAGGTACTCTATATCCCGATGGAGGGAAAACCGATGTTGCTACAGGGTCTTTATCCCAAGGAGAACATCGTGCAGATAATTGAGGAGTTTTTGCTCAAAAAAGATTAAGATATGCAAGTAGAATTTGTCCTTCTGATTTTATCATTGCTGTTTTTTGTCAGTATTTTTGCGGACAAGATCGGTTATAAGTTTGGCGTTCCGGCATTGCTGCTCTTCCTGATAGTAGGAATGCTGTTCGGTTCGAATAGCATGGCATCTTTTTTCGGTATGGACGGTGTGACGATCGATACCAACGTGGCGCAGGCGCTGAGTACGATGGCGATGTGTATAATCCTGTTTACCGGCGGTATGGAGACCAAATTCAACGAGATAAAGACGGTCATCGCTCCGGGTGTGACGCTCGCTACGTTAGGCGTGATATTGACATGCGTCATCACGGGTGTTATCATCTATTATCTATTCAGTTGGATCAATGCCGTCTATACGATGTCTATCTGGGTCGCTTTGCTGACGGCAGCGACCATGTCGAGTACGGATAGCGCGAGCGTGTTCTCCGTACTCCGCACGAACGGCGTCGGTCTGAAGCATAATCTTCGTCCGTTGCTGGAGTTGGAGTCCGGCGCCAATGACCCTATGGCCTATGTGTTAACTTCCACCCTGATAGGCGTGGTAGTGAGCAAGGCGCAACTGAGCGGCTCGGCGGAAACGGTTACCGCATTGCCTATCATCCAGACTATCCTCATCCAATTGGTAATGGGTTCGGTGCTCGGTTTCGCGTTCGGACAAGGAATCGTAGCAATCATGCGTCGCGTTAAGCTGGGCAACGAATCGCTGTACCCCATTATGATTTTGACGGCATGTATCTTCATTTTCTCCATTACCTATTATCTGAAAGGAAACACCTATCTCGCAGTCTATGTGGGCGGTTTAATCATCGGCAATAGCAAGTTTACCCGCAAGCGTCAGACGCGTTCGTTCTTCAATGGTCTGGCGTGGCTCAGCCAATTGGTGATGTTCCTTATGTTAGGTCTAATGGTTCAGCCGATGGATTTGATTAAAGTGAAAGTGTGGCTGCCGTGTCTGATTATCAGTATTGTGATGATTTGTATCTCGCGCCCTCTGTCCGTCTTACTCTGTATGCTGCCTTTCCGCGACCAATACCGTCAACGCGACCGCGCATTTCTCAGTTGGGTTGGTCTCAAAGGAGCGGTGCCTATCATTTTCGCAATCATGTGCAAGGCAGGCGGAGTACCGCATGCCGATATGATTTTCAATGTAGTCTTCCTTTGTACGCTCGTGTCGCTGCTGACACAAGGAACATCACTCACTCCGATAGCACGCAAACTCAATTTGGCGACTCCGCCCATCAAAGCGCATACGCTTGAGCATTTCGATCTGGATTTGCCGGAAGAGATACAGTCCTTGGCCCGCGAAGTGGAGGTAACTCCGAAGCATTTGGAGAAAGGTAACACCCCGAAAGAACTGGATATCCCTCCGCACACACTTATCGTTATGGTGCGCCGCGGTGAAGATTTCTTTATTCCTACCGGTTCGAGCGAACTGCAACTCGGCGACCAACTGCTCGTCATCAGCGATAAGGATGCCGAAGAGAGTTTCCACCAGATGATGAGCGATGCCGAGGAAGAGGCACAATGGCGAGCAGAAGTACGTCGCAAAGCACAAGAACGCATCGTCAAAGCGGTGTCATGGATTCATCGAAAAAATAACTAACCGATATGGCTGATAAAACAATCGTGTTTTTAACCGGTGCTACAGGCACCATGGGCTACGCAGGAATGACTGAAATCCTGCGTTATCCCGATAAGTACGAGTTACGCATTCTGGCTCGTCCGAGTGCGAAAAACAAGGAATTGCTTGCTCCTTTGATCGCCAAGCACCCTGCATTGCACATTATTTGGGGTGACCTGACGAAGTACGAAGATGTGCTCAAAGGCGTGACGGGTGCTGACATTGTGCTGCATGTGGGCGGTATGGTTTCGCCGCAGGCGGACTATCGTCCCAAAGCAACGCTGCGCACGAATATCACGGCAGCGCAGAACATCACCAAGGCTGTTTTGACTCAGCAAGAGCATCAACCGAAAGTGGTCTATATCGGTTCCGTAGCTCAGATGGGCGATCGTCGCGAACCGCTCCATTGGGGTAGAGCCGGTGATCCGATATGTGTGTCGGCATATGACCATTACGGTCTGACCAAAGCACAAGCCGAGCGCATCATCACCGATTCGGGTATCAAGACATGGGTGAGTCTGCGTCAGTCGGGTATTCTCTATCCGGCTATTCTCAAGAACTACGACCCGATCATGTTCCATGTGCCTATCCGCGGAGTGCTGGAGTGGGCGACTGTCGAAGATAGCGGACGACTGCTGGAGCGGGTATGTCGTCCCGAAGTGCCGCAAGAGTTCTGGAAGAACTACTACAACATCGGTTCGGGAGCGGAGTACCGCCTATCGAACTATGAGTTCGAATGCCTGCTGCTGGACTGCATCGGTTGCCCGAAGCCGGAGCAGATATTTAATGCCAATTGGTTCACAACCCGCAATTTCCACGGTATGTGGTATATAGACGGAGACAAACTGGAGAACTACCTGCATTTCCGTGCGAACATTCCCGTTAAAGAGTATTTTGCGCAAATGGCGAAAGCTCCGTCGCTGCCGGGAGGAATCAAGTTCGCCGCCAAGACGCGTATTGCCAAACTGTTCCCGCATTGCGTGAAAGCGGCGATGTGGTTCATGGCCAACAGCAAAGAGCACGGCACACAATGGTGGATAAAGAACCATGTCACGCCGCGTATCAATGCCTACTATGGCAGTTTGGAAGCCTATAAAGCTATCCCCGATTGGGCACATTTCGATGTTAGCCACAACAGCGAGACACCCGTGCTGCTTGACCATGGTTATGATGAATCCAAACCGATGGAGGCGCTTACTATTAAGGACCTGCAGAAAGCAGCTGCGTTCCGTGGCGGCAAACTGCTATCTGCTCAACCGAAAGAGGAAGGCATGGCGCTATGGGACACACAGTTGGAATGGGAGGATGCAAACGGTCATACTTTCAAAGCATCGCCACGTCTCATCTTGCTCGGTGGTCACTGGAGTCCGTTCGACATGCCTTATCCGTATGCGCATGAACCGCAGGAGAAACAGATACCTTGGCATTGGGACAGAGTGGCGAAACAAAATCCGTTCTTCGCACAACTATGGGCTCCTCTGCATGACGCAGACGAAGATAATATTTATGGCCCGGAAGTGTTCGAAGGCTGGGAGAAATAATTATAAAATAGTACTTCGTACATGTTTTTTGACGAGTTAGCACTTTCGGATGATGTATTGGATGCATTGTGGGACATGCATTTTGATGTGTGTACTCCGGTGCAGGAGAAAACGATTCCCATTATATTGGAAGGTCACGATGTTATCTCGTGCGCGCAGACGGGAACGGGCAAGACGGCCGCGTATATCCTGCCGCTGTTGACCAATCTCGCATACGACGACCACGACCCAGACAAGTTGAATGCCATCATCATGGCTCCTACCCGCGAGTTGGCGCAGCAGATAGACCAGCAAATGGAGGGATTCGGATTCTATGTGCCATTCTCATCCGTAGCTATCTACGGCGGTAAGGACAATGGAGCCTGGGGAACGCAGGTGACGGGTTTGCAGAAAGGAGCGGACATCGTCATCGCTACGCCCGGACGACTGCTCAGTCAGATGAATATATACGATGTCGATTTCTCGGGCATCAAATATTTTATCTTGGACGAAGCGGACCGAATGCTTGATATGGGTTTCTACGATGATATCATGACCATCGTCCGCAAACTGCCCAAAGAGCGCCAGACAATCATGTTCTCCGCTACAATGCCTGATAAGATTCGCCGGTTGGCGAAATCGATTATGCATGACCCGAAGGAGGTGCAGATAGCCATCTCTCGTCCACCCGAGACCATCAAGCAGATGCATGAGTATGTGGACGAAGGCAAGAAAGTGGAAGCCGTTCTCTCGTGCCTGTCTGCGAAACGGACGGAGAGCGAAACAGGCTCAAACGACTCTTACAGCGGACTGAAAAAAGTCATTATATTTGCCGGAAAGAAGCAGCGTGTCAAGGACCTGACGCGTACGCTACGCTCCTTATCTATAGACGCGCGCGCTATGCATAGTGACCTTGAGCAGAATGAGCGGGATCAGGTGATGCTCGATTTCCGAAACGGAAAGATTGATGTGCTCGTGGCTACCGATGTAGTAGCGCGCGGAATCGATGTGACCGACGTTCCACTGGTCATCAATTACGATGTGCCTCATGATCCCGAAGACTATGTCCATCGTATCGGTCGAACGGCACGCGCAGAGAACAGCGGTGAAGCGCTGACGCTCATCGCACCGGATGATGTACATTACTGGAAAAGGATAGAGCGATTCTTAGCTCCTAAGGGGCACGATAAATCCCTTACAAGTGACGAATCCTCCACTCGTTCGGGTAAAGGTTGTTCAGGCGGTTCCCGACATTCTTCGCGAAACCGAGGGGGACACCCTCATAGGTCAAAAGGACGAGGCCGAGGGGGACACCGGCGAGCATCAAAGCCTCAGTCCTAAGATACGCCAATGCTTGTTCGCGCGTAAGCGGTATATTTGGAAAGGCTTCCTTACGGAGGTCTTTCGTCATACTCAGGCTATGCTGCGGCGCGATACCTTTGCCGCGCTCCTCACCCAAACCGAATCCTGTAGAGATGCAGGTCATCTGCGTGGAGAGCCAATCGATAATCTCTTTGAACTTAAACGGATAGGCTGTTGCGAATCGGTCGGAATAGCGAATAGCCCAATCGTCAGGGTGCTGCAGCCAACTTCGCATGACCGGCAGATACTCCGGATGAAGGATATTCGGAGTGTTCTTAGGCGTTTTGATTTTCGCTTGATCCAAGGGCTCGTTCTCATGCTTGCGGAGCGCGCAGATATAGAAACCTTCCCCTTTCGTCTTATGCGGATAGAAATGATACCCTGCGTTTGCTTCGGTGATACCCCATGAGGGCTCATAATCAACCGGCAGCACATCGGCTCCCAGTGTCTCGGCTATCCACTCTACGTTTTTCTCATTCTCTTCTTCGTTGAAGGTACAAGTGGAATAGATAAGAATACCTCCCGGCTTGAGCGCATCCCATACATCCATGAGAATACTACGTTGCCTCTCTGCGCAGAGCTTGACAGCCTTTAGGCTCCATTCGTTCCGCGCCTGCTCGTCCTTACGGAACATGCCTTCTCCGGAACAGGGTGCATCCACCAAAATACAATCAAACAAATGTTTGCAGCGTTCGCCGTATTCGGCGGCCGTGTTATGGGTGACAACGGTATTACCGTTACCCCATTTCTGGATATTCTCGCTCAGGATAAACACCCGCTGACGAACCACCTCATTGCTCAGCAGCAGTCCATCGTTACCGAGATACTCGCTGATAAGCGTTGATTTACCACCCGGCGCCGCGCAGAGGTCAAGCACGATAGACGAAGAGTCCACATACTGCTCGAGCACCTGCTGCAGGAACATCGAACTGGCTTCCTGTACATAGTAGCAACCGGCATGGAAAAGCGGGTCAAGCGTGAACTGCGGCCGTTCGGATAAATAGTATCCGTCGATATGCCAAGGCACTTCATCCGTATCGCAATCGAAAGTGAGCACATCGAGTTTGGAATTCAGGCGAATTGAAGTCACAGGCTCTGTTTCCAGCGCCCGTAACAACTGTTCTGCCTCGTTGCCCAACTGCTGATGCATACTCTCTATGAAATCGACCGGTAGCATACTTTATACAAAATCGGCTGCAAAGTTACAAAAAAATTTGCATATAGACAAAAAAATTGTAAAATTTAATCGTGTTTACTTGTGTAAATAGAAAAAAAATACTAATTTTGCAGTCGCTTATGGATTTTTTGGACCAATTAAATGAGTCTCAACGGGCAGCTGTGATGTGTACGGAAGGCGCCTCGTTGATAGTAGCCGGCGCGGGTTCGGGTAAAACGCGTGTGCTGACCTATCGTATCGCATACCTGTTGCAGCAAGGTATTCCTGCCGGGCGTATCATGGCGCTTACTTTTACTAACAAAGCCGCCCGTGAGATGAAAGAGCGAATCGCCAAACTCGTGTCCGCCAGCGATGCGCGTTATCTTTGTATGGGCACGTTCCATAGTGTATGCACGCGTCTCATCCGCCCGCATGCTGACTTACTCGGTTTCACGCATGATTTCTCTATCTACGATACAACGGATATGAAATCCGTCATCAAAGCGATATGCAAGGAGCGCGGATTAGATGAGAAAGTATACAAGTCGAGCGCCGTGCTCAGTCGCATTTCTATGGCAAAGAACTGCGGTATCGGTCCGCTTGAATATGCTCAGAGCCAGCAGCTACTACGCGAAGACCGCGAGATGCGGATGTATGAGTTGCCGGTCATTTATGAGCAGTATCAGCTGCGGCTCAAAGCAGCGAATGCCATGGATTTCGATGACCTGTTGATTAATATGCTGCGGCTCATGGATATCAGTCCTGAGGTGCGTGAGAAATACCAGCAGCAGTTCCGGTATATCCTCGTGGATGAGTATCAAGATACGAATCTTATCCAGTTCCGTCTCGTCAAGCGATTGGCAGAACCGCAGAATAACATCTGCGTAGTGGGCGACGATGCGCAGAGTATCTACTCGTTCCGCGGAGCGGATATTCGAAATATCCTTAATTTCCGGCAGGTCTATCCCGATGCCAAGATATTCAAACTCGAGCGTAACTATCGCTCTACGCAGACTATTGTCAATGCCGCTAATTCTCTCATTCACAAGAATATAAACCAGATTCGCAAGACTGTCTATTCCGAGAAAGAGACCGGTCAACCGCTGAGTCTTCAAGCCTATACGGATGACCGAATGGAAGCTCTCGGCGTCGCTACGAAAATACAAAAACTGCGCTACAAAGGTTATGATTCTATAGCCGTGCTCTATCGTACGAATGCACAGAGCCGTGTGATTGAAGGAGAACTTCGCAAACTCAACATACCCTATCGTATCTACGGCGGTACATCGTTTTACCAGCGTAAAGAGATTAAGGATGCGCTTGGTTATATGCGTTTGGCGGTCAACGGACGAGACAACGAAGCACTACTGCGTATCGTCGGTTTCCCGGGACGAGGTATAGGCGATACGACGATGAAAAAAGTATCTGCGAACGCGATTGAGCATCACTGCTGTTACCTCGATGTCATGCGTCAACCCGCTGAGACCAACTTGGAGGTCGGCACAGCGACCGTCAAAAAGCTACAGGCGTTTGCGCAGATGATTGATACATTCCATAATCAAAGCGAGATGATGGATGCCTTTGCTTTCGCCGAGACGGTACTCAAAGTATCCGGTGTGATGACCGCTCTGGCCATGGATAGGACGCAAGAGGGCATCGACCGTGCGCAGAATGTGCAGGAGTTGCTCAACGGTATCCATGAGTTTGTGGAGCAGCGCGCCCAAGAAGGTATTGACTTTACGCCGATAACGGATTTCCTAAGCGAAGTGAGTCTGCTTACCGACCAGGACGAGAATCTCGCTGACACCACGGAACGTGTAACCCTCATGACGGTGCATGCTGCGAAAGGACTGGAGTTTCCTGTGGTCTTCATCGTAGGGATGGAAGAGAATCTCTTCCCCTCGCAGTTCTGCGTCAAGCCGCAGGAGATAGAGGAAGAACGCCGTTTGCTCTATGTTGCTGTCACGCGCGCGATGGAGCAATGCCATCTGTCCTTTGCACGCCAGCGTTTCCGCAATGGTAGTTTCGCTTTCAATTCACCCAGCCGCTTCCTTCAGGATATAGACCGGCAGTATTTTGAGATTTCAAGACCGGCGCAAACGCCTGAAAGACCGTCCTTCGGACTGAAAGACCGCTTTGCTGAAAGAGCAGCTACGCCTGTAAAGCAAGTTACTCCGGTAACTCCGAGTTCCTCGACTACTCCGCTTAGCTCCGATTGGAAAGCAGGCGACCGAGTGAGTCACCGCGTATTCGGAGCAGGGACAATTATCCGCACCTATCACGACAACGCAACGGAGAACGATAAGATAGAGATTCATTTCGATACGCAGGGCATCAAAACACTGCTTCTCACCCATGCAAAACTGGAGCATATTTAATTCTTTTTCTAAAAAAGTGCTCTAAAATTTGCATAATTCAAAAAAAAGTAGTACTTTTGCAGCGAATTTTGATACGATTGTTAAGAATAGCATAAAAAGTACGCAGATGAAAGAGAATAATATTCCTATTGTTGATTGCCCGTATGGCGATTACATGATTGGTGACGCGAGCGGTAAATTGATGAACGAGTATGGTCGTTATCCGTGTAAAATCAAGTGCGGCGTGTATGCGCTGTTAGTGCGCGGTACGGCTCATGCGACTATCAATGTGACCGAGTACGATTTCAAAGCCAATGATATCCTGTTGCTCGAACCGGGCAGTTTTCTGCTTATCCGCGAGTTCTCAGAAGATGCGCTCGTTTACTGGATTGTGTTCGGTAGCAAATTTCTGGAGAAGCATACGGTCAACAACCGCATGTCTCTTACCTCTATTCAGTTACACTCTCCGAAAATCAGTACTACGGACAATCATGCGCAGGTATTGGTAAAGATGTACGAAGCCGTCTATGCGGCGCTCAATGCTCAGCCTTCTATGCTCGATACGGAGAAAATGACGCATATCTTCAATCTGCTTCAGGCGAGTTTTGCCCGTTATGCCCGTGAGCAGGATGAGTACCTCGTTAAGCCGCTTGACCGAAAAACAGAGATCTACCAGGATTACTGCCAGTTGGTGCTCAAGCATTACCACGAGTGGCATCATGTGAGCCAGTATGCTGATGCGATGCGTCTGACCTTGCCGCACCTATGCTCGACCATCAAGTCCGTAGGAGATCGTACCGCCGGCGACATCATCATCGAAGCGATAATCACGGACGCGAAATCACAACTGAAGATTACAAATCTTCAGGTCAAAGAGATAGCGCTCAGTCTGGGTTTTGATAATGTCGCATTCTTCAATCGCTTCTTCAAGTCGCATGTTGGCGAGACGCCTAAATCGTATCGCAATGCATAGTGCGATGCGCTATTGCGCTTGACGTATCAGCTGCTCCACCAGTTCAGGAACGCCTTCAGTGGCTTTCTTACGGATATGGGTGATGCGGTCTGCCCATACGCCGAACTCGGGTTGTCCCGGGTCCACGAAGTAGATAGGGCATTTCTCCGGCGCATAGTGAATGAGCGAAGCAGCAGGATACACATTGAGACTCGTTCCTATGACCACCATGATATCTGCCTGCGAAGCGATATGGCATGCTTCATCGAAATAAGGCACTCCTTCTCCGAAGAAGACGATATATGGTCTGAGTAACGAACCGTCCGGATGACGGTCACCGTAATGTTGCTCCCATCCATTGAGCGGCACGGTGGCCGTTTCGTTGTTTTCGGAGCGCAGTTTGGTTATCTCGCCATGCAGGTGTACCACATCGGTAGCGCCGGCACGCTCGTGCAAGTCATCTATGTTCTGCGTGATAATACGTGTGCCGGGAATAGCCTGCTGCAACTTGGCGATAGCTATATGGGCTGCATTCGGCTTGGCAGCCAAGGTATCCTTACGGCGTGCATTATAGAAATCGACGCATAGCTGCGGATTGCGCAACCATGCCTCATGCGTACACACATCTTCGATGCGGTATTTCTCCCATAACCCGTCCGAATCACGGAACGTACCTAAACCGCTTTCGGCACTGACGCCGGCACCGGTAAAAACAACAATGTTCTTGCTCATATTCGTCGAATAGAAACTAAATGATGGGTATAATGTCCTTCCGCAGAAAGGATACAAACCTCGCCGGAAGGGTTTCGGTCGAGTTTCTCCACTTTCACGCGTCCGGAGCAATGAATGACGCGCTCGGAGTCAATAGCGATGCCTACATGACTGATTTTGCCGTCCTCATGGTCAAAGAACAGGAGGTCACCTGCTTTCACTTTCTTTAGGTCCGTGATTGACCGTCCTTGTGTAGCCTGCTCGCTCGCATTGCGCAGCAGTTTCTTGCCAAACAAATCCATTATCACCTGTGTGAAACCGGAGCAGTCCATTCCCATGGCGTTCTTTCCGCCCCAGAGGTAGGGTACATTGAGGAAGAAGCGTGTGGTCTCCAGTAATGACTGCAGGTTGAGTTCCGCCGGTTGGGTACGAACCATAGCGGGGTCAATACGGAAACCAACACCCAGCACTTCAAACCGTCCGTCCTTATAGTTCGTCAGGCGTGTACCGGCAGTGAGCGGAATGGTCTGTCCGTTATTCTCACTCATGGCATAAGCCATAGGCATAGAGACGATGGCTGCCGTTTTGAAGGCTTTGGCATACGAAGCGTATTCCTGCGATTTCATCGGGCAAATCATCTTCGCATCTACCCATCCTTCCTGTCCGTCAGAGTCCAGTTTGATACGGTTCCATCGGGGTTTTTCGTCCAATACTGTACATAACTCGCCGAACAGCATCTGCGTTGTTTGCTCGCTTTTCTCAGAGGCTTCCGCTCTGACGGGAACGACACTATGAAGGCTTATCGCTTTTACCATACTTCTCTGGGGTGCTCTGATTCTTTTCTCGGGTAATCTATCGAGAAGTGCAATCCACGACTCTCCTTACGTTCTATGGCCTGACGGGTAATCAGATAGCCGACATTAATCATATTGCGCAGTTCGCAAATCTCCTTATCCGCCTTCACGCGTTTGAACAAGTCTTCGGTCTCTTCGTAGAGGAGGTCCAGACGCTCCCATGCGCGGCGCAGACGCAAGTCCGAACGCACGATACCGACGTAAGTAGACATGATTTGTCCAACTTCTTTGACATCCTGCGCGATGAGTACTCGCTCTTCGTTGCTCAGCGTTCCTTCGTCGTTCCACTCAGGAATTTGGTCGTTGAAATCGTAGTTTTCTATCATGCTAAGGCTATGTTTGGCTGCGGCGTCCGCATAGACAACCGCCTCGATGAGAGAGTTCGAAGCCAGACGGTTTCCTCCGTGAAGACCGGTGCATGAGCATTCCCCGACAGCATAGAGACGATGGATAGACGACTGTCCGTCCAAGTCCACCTTGATACCTCCGCACATATAGTGGGCACAGGGAGCGACGGGGATATACTGCTTTGTGATATCGATACCGATGCTCAGGCACTTGGCGTAGATATTGGGGAAATGATGCTTGGTTTCTTCGGGGTCTTTGTGCGTCACATCGAGGCAGACATGGTCGATGGCATGAATCTTCATCTCATTATCGATGGCTCGTGCTACGATGTCTCGCGGAGCGAGGGAGAGACGCGGGTCGTATTTCTGCATAAACTCTTCGCCGTTAGGCAGTCGAAGGATACCTCCGTAACCGCGCATAGCTTCGGTGATGAGGTAGGCGGGATGGGTCTCTTTGGGATTGAAGAGGCTCGTAGGATGGAACTGGACGAACTCCATATCTTTGACCAATCCTTTAGCGCGATAGACCATGGCGATACCGTCGCCGGTAGCTATCTCGGGATTGGTGGTAGTGGCATAGACTGCGCCGGTACCGCCCGTAGCCATGAGGGTGACACGGCTGAGATAGGTATCTATCTTCTGTGTTTCGGGATTGAGGATATAGGCTCCGTAGCACTCGATATCCGGTGTACGGCGTGTTACACGAACGCCCAGATGGTGCTGCGTTATAATCTCTACTGCGAAATGGTTCTCCAGCACATCGATGAACTCATTGTCCCTTACGGCGGTCATCAGTCCTCGTTGTATCTCTGCTCCGGTGTCATCGGCATGATGGAGAATACGGAACTCTGAGTGGCCTCCTTCGCGATGGAGGTCAAATGATCCATCGTCTTTCTTATCGAAGTTCACGCCCCAGTTGACGAGTTCTTCGATGGCCCTCGGTGCATTTTTCACCACCTGCTCTACCGCCGAAGGGTCACTGAGCCAGTCACCCGCCACCATGGTATCGTGGATATGTTTCTCGAAATCATCGACCATTAGATTGGTTACCGATGCGATACCGCCTTGTGCTTTAGCGGTGTTGGCTTCTTCGAGCGTCGTCTTGCAGCACAACGCGATGCGGTACTTACCGGAACGGGCTACTTTGAGCGCAAAACTCAGTCCGGCTACTCCGCCGCCAATAATCAAATAATCGTATTTTTTTGTCATGTTATCTTGCTTTGCATAGTGCAAAGACGCTAAATGTTGCTCCTCTGATTGTCTGCATGGCATGCAGGCAAGCTTTCATCGTTTCGCCGGTAGTGATTAAATCATCGACTACCAATATATGCATGTGATACATCTGTTCCGGATGGTTGACCGCAAAGGCGCCTGCTACATTCTCTTGCCGCGCTTTGCCCTCCTGCAGTGCTTGTTTGGGTGTATCCTTGATACGCTCCACATGGGTGGTGTCCACCGGTATGTTGGTCACATCGCTTATTCCCCGTGCGATGTATTCCGACTGATTGTACCCCCGTTCGCGTAGGCGGTTCTTATGCAGCGGCATAGGCACAATAACATCGATGGAATCGAAGAAATCCGCATATTGGAACTCCATCGCTGCCTGTCGTCCGAGTTGGTAGGCTATCATCGGTTGGTCCGCGTATTTCATCCGATGTACCAGTCCCTGTATGGGGTGGTCTTTCTCAAAGAACAAGAATGCGGCAGCCCGATCCAGATGCTTCACATCCGCCAGTGCTGTTTCCGTCATGTTTTCGCGGAGTACAGCCTGTTCGGTTCTTGGCAGGGTTGTCAGGCACGTATCGCATAGACCTGCCTTTTTACCAACATATCCCCCGCACATGGGGCACGTGCGAGGGAAGAAGAGGTCGAGCAGATTAGAGAGTAACACCGTTCTTAAAGATGGCTATCTCGTGGTATCCGTTCTTTTCGTTGTTGGTCTTGGTGCCGTTGGCAATGTCGATGACGAAGTCCGCAAAGCGTTTGGCTACCTGCTCCATCGGTTCGCCTTCTGCGATGACGCCGGCGTTGAAATCAATCCAGTTCGGTTTGTTCTTATACAGCGTTGAATTGGTGGAAATCTTCATAGTCGGCACGTATGTTCCGAATGGTGTGCCACGACCGGTAGTGAAGAGCACCATGTGACATCCGCAGGAAGCGAGCGCTGTAGAGGCTACGAGGTCGTTACCGGGAGCAGAGAGCAGGTTGAGTCCTTTCACTTGCAAGCGTTCGCCGTAGGGCATCACGCCGCGAACGAGCGACTTACCACATTTCTGCGTACAACCGAGCGCTTTGTCTTCGAGCGTGGAGATACCACCGGCTTTGTTGCCCGGACTCGGGTTCTCGCCCACCGGTTCGCCATGGCTGAGGAAATAATCCTTGAAGTCATTGATAAGGTGTACCGTTTGGTCGAAGAGCTCTCTGTTAGCGCAACGGTCCATGAGGATTGTCTCCGCTCCGAACATCTCCGGCACTTCGGTCAGTACGGTCGTACCGCCTTGCGCTACGAGCCAGTCGGAGAGCATACCGAGGAGCGGGTTTGCTGTAATACCGCTGAAGCCGTCGGAGCCGCCGCATTTGAGCCCAACGCGCAGTTCGCTCAAGGGCACTGCCACGCGTTTGTCGCGTTGCGTTTTCGTATATAGGTCACGCAGGATAGGCATGCAGTACTCGACCTCATCGCCTTGGATTTTCTGCGTGGTAACGAATTTCACGCGGTCTTCATCAATCTCTCCGCAGAACTCTCTGAAGACATCGGGCTGGTTGTTCTCGCAACCGAGGCTAACCACGAGGATAGCGCCTGCATTGGGATGATGAATCATATCCCGCAGTATTTTTTTCGTATTCTCATGGTCATCGCCCAACTGGGAGCAGCCGTAGTTATGGGTGAAGGCGAAGATATTGTCTGCGCCGGTCTCCTGACGGAGGCGTTCTGCGCATTTCTGGATGATACCGTTCACGCAACCGACGGTAGGGATAATCCATACTTCGTTACGTATTCCAACCTGTCCGTCTTTGCGGCGATACCCCATAAAAGTTCTGTTTTCATCGGGGATATTGAGCACAACGTCTTTCGGATGATACTCATACTCGAGCAGTCCGGCGAGATTCGTTTTGATGTTATTCTCATTCATCCACGAACCTGCTTTCTTTGCTTCTTTGGCATGGCCGATAGGGAATCCGTATTTGATTACGTTTTCGCCCTGTGCCAAGTCTTTGAGGGCTATTTTATGTCCGGCGGGCACATCCTCCAGTACGGTGATTTGCTTGCCGTCCACCTCAATAACCGCGCCTGCCGACTGCGGTTGGATAGCTACCACCACATTATCGGCAGGGTTGATTTTCAGGATATTTGTCATAAATTAGAAGAGACTTTTAATTTTAGCAATGACGTCATCCACCTTATCTACAGCGAGCATGGCTTGTACCGTTGGGAGCATGCCGATTGTCTCGATAGAGTTGAGGTAGAGTTCAACGAGGTCGGTGAGACCCGGAATCTTGTTGAGGTCCTCTTTGGACTCTTTCCAGATGATATCGGTTGCGCCGAGTACGCCTTCTGCCACTTTGCGGGTATCGCCGGTAGCCCAGAGGTCTTTGAGCAGGTCCATGATCTCCTGTGCATCGTTCGGTTGTATCGGTGCGCCGTCCTCGCGAACGCCACCCTTGTAGTACTCGATGATAGCAGCCAGACCGAGAACGAGTCCTTTCGGCAGTTCGCCCTTGCGCTCCAGATAAATCTTCAGACCCGGCAGGTCGCGTGTCTCGAATTTCGGGAACGAGTTGAGCATGATGGAGGTTACCTGGTGATCTACGTAGGGGTTGTTGAAGCGCTCCAATACGGATTCGCCGTATGCCTTCAGCTCTTCCTTCGGCAGGTTGAGTGTCTCGAGCAACTCGTCGAACATCACTTTATGGATGTACTTGCCCAGTACCTCGTGGTTGCAAGCATCGCGAACGATGTTGACGCCGGAGAGGTACGTTACCGGAGAGAGCACGGTGTGCGGGCCGTTGAGAAGCGTCACTTTGCGCTCGTGGTACGGTTTCTCGCTCTCAGCGATGAGGACGTTCAGACCGGCTTTGTTAGCAGGAAACTCAGCTTCCAGTTCAGCGATAGACATGTTCTCCGGTTTCTCGATTACCCAGAGGTGGAAAATCTCAGCCTGCACAACGAGGTTGTCGTTGTAACCCACTTTCTCCTGGATCTCGGCGATGTCCTTGCGCGGGAAACCCGGAACGATACGGTCAACGAGGGTAGCGCAGACGTAGTTGTATTTCTCAAACCAGTCTTTGAATCCCTTGTAGTCAGCGCCGAAATCATCTTTCCAGAGCTCAATGTACTTACGGATGCAGTCTTTGAGGTGGTGTCCATTGAGGAAGATGAGCTCGCACGGCATGAAAATAAGACCCTTGGTCGGATCGCCGTTGAAAGTCTTGTAGCGGCGGAAGAGCAGTTGCACGAGTTTGCCCGGATAGGAAGAAGCCGGAGCGTCGGTGAACTTGCAGCTGTCATCGAAAGTGATACCTGCCTCGGTCGTGTTGGAGATGACGAAACGGATTTCCGGCTGCTCTGCGAGCGCCATGAATGCCCAGTTCTGGGTGTAGGGGTTCAGCGCGCGGCTGATGACGTCGATACGCTCCAGACTGTTGACTGCCTTGCCGTCCAGACGTCCCTGGAGGTTCACGTGATAGAGACAGTCCTGACCGTTGAGCCACTCTACCATACCTTTCTCAATCGGCTGTACGACGGCTACGGAACCGTTGAAATTGGTCTTTGCATTCATGTTCCACACAATCCAGTCCACGAAAGCGCGGAGGAAGTTACCTTCACCAAACTGAATGATCTTCTCGGGAGCCACGCTCTTCGGAGCGGTCCACTTGTTCAATGCTTTTTTTGCCATAGTTTTAAGTATTAAATGAATATATTTTGATTAGTCGATGTTTTCCGCTGCAAAGTTACAACTTTTTTTGCATATATGCAAGAAAAAACAGAAAAAGCGCATTTTTTGTGCGCTTTTTCTTGCTTTGGCTGTTGGCTTTCTTCTTACTTACCCCTTACTTACTATCGGTAATGCTTAACGGATGACTAAATATAAGAACCACTAACGATTTGATGAATGAATAATGAATATTTGCAGTGAGAAAAGTGAGAAAAGTGAGAAATCTGAGAATTCTCACAATTCTCAGAGCAAATGTTTATTTATAGGTTTTCCCTCCAGTGAGAGTAGATTTTTTGTAAAGGCAAAGGGACTAACGGACGTAATAATCCGGCATAGAGAGTATTTGGCGGCGAGGCGCCACCTTGTTCTTTTTATGCCATTTTAGCATGTACTCCGAATAATGTCTTACCCCTTCCGGCGGAGGCCAGTTTCCCCGATTGACGGGGACAATTCAGGGTACATACTTTGCGGTGGTGACTTGTATAAATTTTAAGAATCATGCTTGCGTTTTTTTAGCAAAATTTTACGCAAAGTTGAGAAAAAATGGAGTAAGTGCCGTTTTTTTTTGCACATTTGCAAAATTTGTAGTACCTTTGCATGAAATTTTGAAATCGTTAATTATAAATCAAAATCGTCAAATCGTAAATGAGTTTACAATGTGGAATAGTGGGTTTGCCGAATGTGGGCAAGAGTACCCTCTTTAATTGTTTGAGCAATGCAAAAGCGCAGAGCGCCAATTTTCCTTTCTGCACCGTAGAGCCGAATGTGGGTGTCATCACCGTGCCGGACGAGAGGCTTATCAAACTCGGAGAGATATGTCACCCCGAACGCGGCGTGATTCCTACCACCGTGGAGATCGTCGATATAGCCGGTCTGGTCAAGGGTGCCAGCAAGGGCGAAGGACTGGGAAACAAGTTCCTCGCTAACATCCGCGAGACGGACGCTATCATCCATGTGCTGCGCTGCTTCGACGACGAAAACGTCGTGCATGTGGACGGAAGCGTGAATCCCGTGCGGGACAAAGAGATCATTGACGCCGAGCTGCAACTCAAAGACTTGGAGACCGTCGAGAGCCGCATCCAGAAATGCGAGAAAGCAGCCAAAGCCGGAGGAGACAAGTTCGCCAAGCTGCAACTGGAAGTGCTCGTCAAATACCGCGAGGCGCTCTCGCAGGGCAAGAACGCACGCACGGTGGAGCTGGAGAACAAAGAGCAGGAGGCTGCGGCTAAAGAGCTCTTTCTGCTGACCAACAAACCCGTTATGTACGTTTGCAACGTCGATGAGGCGGCTGCGGTAAGCGGAAATGAATATGTGGAGCAGGTGCGTCAGGCAGTCAAGGACGAAGATGCACAGGTGCTGGTGCTGGCAGCCAAGACGGAGAGCGAGATAGCGGAACTGGAGACCTACGAAGAACGACAGATGTTCCTCGAAGAGATAGGACTGAAAGAGAGCGGCGTCAACCGACTTATCAAAGCCGCGTACGCGCTGCTCAAACTGCGTACCTTCCTCACCGCAGGAAGCGATGAAGTGCGCGCTTGGACCTTCCGTGAAGGTATGAAAGCACCGCAATGCGCCGGAGTCATCCATACCGATTTCGAGAGAGGCTTCATCCGTGCAGAAGTAATCAAATACGCCGATTTCATCGAGTTTGGAGGCGAAGCACAATGCCGTGCTGCCGGCAAATTGGGTATCGAAGGAAAGGACTATGTCGTTCAGGACGGAGATATTATGCATTTCTTATTCAACGTGTAACCATTTAACATAATGATAGAATCATTATTATCCTACGGCTTGTGGGTGGGCATCGTGTTCATCATCATCGGTTTCATCGCCTTGGTTAAGGGCGCAGACTGGCTGGTGGACGGTGCTTCGGCTATCGCCAAACGCTTTGGTATTAGCGATTTGGTTATCGGTCTAACCGTGGTGGCGTTCGGTACTTCCATGCCGGAGTTTGTGGTGAATATGGTATCCGTGGCGCATGGTTCCACCGAGTTAGCGCTCACAAACATCCTGGGCTCGAATATCATCAATACTTTTGTCATCCTCGGTCTCACCGCGCTTGTCTATCCCTTGGCTTCGCAGAAACACAGCCGTGACTTCGATATCCCGCTGTCGGTCATAGCCGGCGTCATCGTATTCGTATTAGTGGCGGTCAATTTACCCATTGGCGAATCGGGTAAAGGCGTCGGTCGGATAGGCGGACTCATCCTGTTAGCCATCTTCATTTTCTTTCTCTACTTCACGTTCGTTCATGCCAAAGAGCATCCGGATGAGACGGAAGAGAGCGTCAAGCCGATGGCTGTCGGTAAGGCAATCGTGCTCATCGTGGTAGGTCTGATAGGCCTTGCCGTAGGAGGAGAGCTGATAGTGGAGAGTGCCGTAGATATCGCTACGCGGATGGGCGTGAGTGAAGCAATCATTGGTCTGACCATCGTGGCGCTGGGTACTTCATTGCCGGAATTGGCAACCTCTATCATCGCTGCATTCAAGCATAAAGCCGACATCGCTATCGGAAATGTATTCGGCAGCAATATATTCAATGTCTTCTTCGTGCTGGGCACAAGTGCGGTTATTCATCCGTTGCCGGCATACGATGGTATCGAACTGGATGCATGGATGGCGGCTATCGGCAGTATAGTCGTTCAGGTAGCCTTACTGACCAACGCAAAGCACGAACTCAATCGCTGGGCAGGCGCATTGCTGGTATTGATGTACGGAGGGTATTTGACCTATCGGCTGATGTCGGTATAGGCAAAAGTGCGCTGAGTGCTCAAAGCTGAGCGTTGAAACGCCTTCGCTCGGAGTCGAAGAGCCAACCCCATTTGTTGAAATAGCGGCACATGTTTTGGATATGAATCCGGAGCATGTGCTTATTGTTATAGGAAGCGTGTGCGTGCGCATGCGTAATGGTCCACTGCGGATAATAGAGCGTGAGATAATTGCGATGGATGGTACGCGTCAGGTCGATGTCCTCCGGATACATAAAATAGTGCTCGTCGAACAGTCCCGCTTCCACGGCTGCCTTGGTTCGCAGCAGCATGAAACAGCCGCTCAGGTAAGGCGCATTGATAGGCCGAGAAAGGTCTTTGTCGCGTAACTCAAAGCGTCGGTTACGTCGCGCATTCAACCATTTCGGTAAGAAACGCCGACCGAACACATCCATCGGAGAAGGAAGCCGTTTAGCCAGATACTGCTGCGTGCCGTCGGGATTGACCACTCTCGGCATCAGTTGGCCTACCTGCGGGTTGAGCAGCATGAAATCGCACATGGCATCGATATCCTCCGCCTTGACGCGGATGTCGCTGTTCATCACCAGATGAAAGTCCGTCTTGTAATAGGCACTCTCCCTCAGCGCGATGTTATGTGCCCGTCCGTAACCGAGGTTATCCGGCATCGCCATATAGCGGATTTTCCCCGATGAAACCGAAGGAATCGTGTCCATTAGCGGCAGAGAAGCCGGCGATTTCTCCATATCCACATGTTCGCGCAACCAGTCTTTCTCGCTGTTATCCAGCAGATAAATCTTTCGCAAACATTTCACCCGTAGCAACTCCCCTACAAGAGGCATCACCTCCTGCTCCCATTTCGGATGATATAAGACGATGGATATATTGAGCATGGGTTTTATTCGTGGTATTTCTTATATCCGTTCCACGCCCAATGGAGTAGATAATAAAGACTGCGGCAAAAACCCAGTTTCTCCACCTTATAGTTTACCATGAATTGCGGAATAATCACTTTCCGCTTGTTACCTGTTACCTGAGCGGATGAGATGCGGTAGTTGGCCAGAACCTGCTGGTTGCCATAAGCGTAGTCTGTCTGCTTCATAAGCGAAAGCCATAGGGCGTAGTCATCACGTAAGTTGCGCAGTTCCTCACGAAAACGAATATCATGAAGACGGCCGGAATCAATAACGGTAGCCAGGCACGGTAAATTGCAACTCTTGAGAATGTCATAGTATGTCATGCGTTGCGGCACAATCTGCGGACTCAATATAGCAACGCCGTTTTCATCCACTCGTCGAATGGAGCATGTGACAATAGCCGCCTTTTTCTCTGCCATGAAATGCAGTTGTTCTTTCAGAAATTCCGGATCCCAATAGTCATCGGAATCAAGGAAGCAGAAATAGCGTCCTTTGGCTTCACGGATACCGTGATTACGCGCGGAAGCACAACCGCTGTTGGGTTGCTCAAGGAGCTTGATGCGTTTGTCTTTGGCTGCATATTGGCGGACGATATCCGGTCCGTTGTCCTTGCTGCCATCGTTGACCACAATCATCTCCCACTCCGTGTATGTCTGCGCCAGCACACTCTCGATAGTCTGTCCAACAAATCGCTCAGTGTTATAGAGCGGAGTGATGATAGATACTAAATTGTTATTTTCCATGTTTGATTTTGAATTTACATACATAATAAAGCACGACTGCACGGCTCCATATTTTTAACCACAACGGCCGTTTACTGCGATTCAGCAACCCCTTGGTGCTTGTTTTCGTATCTTCATGACGGCGATAAAGCAAATAGGGCGTATCGATAAAACGCACTTTACCAGTCATTTCGGCTACTAATCCTAACCATATATCGTGACCTATCTCCCGTGTCGGAGGCATCGGAAGAGCCGCTTCTAAAACCGTCCGCCGAAAAGCCATACAGGAGCCATAATAGGTATTATTCATCGCGTTCTTTAGTACTCCCGGCCCCGAATGGTAAACGGAGAAGAAATTCGGTTCGATAATATTCAATTCTCCATCCGTCATTTGGCTATTGGTACATACGAGATCCACATCTCTCAATTCCTGTAAGCATCGCTCATATTTTCCGGGTAGCCATACATCGTCTTGGTCGCTAAGGAATATAATATCACCTTTTGCTTCCTGCATTGCTTCAATGAAATTATCTTTGAAATAATGTGCATTACTATGCCGGACACGGATGCGTTTATCCCCGATGAAATCGACGATTTTGAGGGTGTTGTCCATCGAACCGTCATCAGAAACGATGACCTCGTCATCCGGTGCAATCTGTGACAGAATCGAGCGTAACTGCGCTTCTATGAACCGCTCGCCGTTATATGTTGTTACGCAAACACTATTCATTGACCTTTTCGTGCCATTCGATGTACGAAATAGATGATTTTCCATCCGATGAATCCGGCCCAAGTATGGAATACTTTTCCTTTCGCTCTGTTGTAGGCAATCTTCGCATCGTTCATTCGTTGTGCTATGGAGCGTCCGAAAGAGGTGTATTGCACAGCCCCCAGTACATTATCTCCGTGTTGACGGTAGGCTATGGTTGCATCATCGATAGGAACGACCTCTCCGCCGTTATATAGGGTGATTAACGCAACCCATGCGTCATGCATATATGCTTTAGGACTCATGGGAAGTGACAAATCGCGCGCCTTGCGGTTAAAAATCATCGCACAACCAGTCACGCTGTTACAGATTGCCAGGTAATGGAGATGATTGTCCACTAAATCGGGATGAATATTGCTGTATCTCCAGAACGAAGGCGCAATTTCCTTTAATTGCTCATCCACCACCTTCAAATCCGTGTGTACGACAATCGGTTGGTTCGGATGGCTTTGCTCGGCTTGCTCCATCGCCGCCATACTGATTTCTATCTTATCGGGAAACCAAACATCGTCCTGGTCCGCAAAAGCAAAATACTCCGCCTCGCCATGCTGCGCCATGAGATATTCGAACGACCGCATCGCTCCGAGACTTTTCGGTTCGCTTTCGTCTATAAAAATCTTCCCCGGATGTTTCTGCGCGAACGTACGCAAAATCGTCATTGTGCCGTCCTTGGAACCGTCATCGCGGATATAGAGTCGCCACTCGCTGTACCTCTGAGCCAAAATCGAGTCAATCTGTTCGCAAATGAACCGCTCGCCGTTATATGTCGATAGGAGAATATGGAGCATGTTTACTTAATCTTGTTGGTGTCATCCTTCATGAAATCCTCTGCCCACCATAATTCGGCTTTCTTCATCTGCGATTTCTGTACATCCGATGCCCTATGGTCAATGAGTTCAAAGACCGTGCATGCTTCGTTGACCTTATGCTTCACCATGCGGTCTCCGCGATGAATGGCGTAGGTGGCATGTATCATATAGAGCATCATGATGAAGCACGCAGATTGCTTGAGAAGTTGACCGTACGGAATGCTTTTGTGTTCGCGCTCCGCTTGCTGCACATACCGGAAGATGAAAACAAGGATTAGCGGCGTGAAATACGAGCGAATACGATTGAGCAGATAGTAATACTGGTATAGCATAACGATGAACACCAGTCCGATCATCGCAGCCAACGCAATCGATTCCATACGCGAACGGGTGTATTGCGAGAAATGCACTAAAATCATCAGCGCAACGATATATACGATGAACACCACTTGAATCTGCCGACCTAACGAGAGATGATGGCTTATGGAGTAAAGGATGGATGATGGCAGAGGAAGGGCAGAAAGGAAACTGAACGAAAGGTTCGTCATTGGCAGTAATAACATGACAACCAGTGCAATAAGGAGTAGCTGCGATAATGTGCGCAGGGAGTTCCGCTGGCTGATGAGAAAATAGAGGAGAGTAGGTACAACTACCGCTATTCCTGATTTATGCGTTACGACCGCACACAAAGCGCAGACAAACGTCCACAAATACTGTTTGCGGTCCAGACTCATTACCATCAGCAAAAAGAACACAATCGCCAGACATTGCCTTAACTCGTAGCAAACAACATTGTATTCCAGCACTACCAGGATTGCCAAAGCGAATGAACGCTTGGACTCAATCCTCCGCAGAAACAGGTGAATCGTCATAAAATACAGGATAGTCAGTACTGCGGTCATCCAGTAAAATGACAACCCGCAGTCTTTCAATATCCTGCAGAAAGTGGCAAAACCAGGCTCGAAATGAAAGCGTAAATCGTCGGGATTCGACCAGATAGATGACAGAGTAGGCACCGTCTCGTAGAACGGAACATAACTCATGATATCCGGACCGTAGTAATATTTGATGGCAAAAAGAAAGGTCACTACAAACAAAGCAATATGGTAGATATCCCGCTGCAAACGGGGATATCGTTCTGTCAGGAAATCCGTCAACCCAAACAGAATGGCTATGGTTTGTATGATAATGATTAAATTCATTTCTCTCTTTTCTTTCCTTTAATCATCAGTATAGTGCCCGAGAGGACGCATTCCAGTACCTCGGAGGTAATCCAGCTGATACATACCGCCGCTATGCCCATACGGGGAATCAGTACTATGTTCATCGTGATACACACTACCGCCAAGGTTAACCCGATCCATGGCGCATATCGCTGCAGCCCTATTCCGTATAAACCCTGAATCGTCAGCAGAGTAGCCATCATGACGAGGAATGGAATCGGCGCTAACCATTTCAGAACAGCGATGGCTTCCGTAAAATCCACACCATACACTATGCGGATGGCTATCGGAGCTATGAAATACGTGGCGATGGAGACCATCAAGGCCGCTGAACCTGCATAAACCATTACCCGCTTCAGGAAAGCGAGACCGCCTTCTTTTGACGCTTCAAATCGTTTGCTGATCTCAGGGAAAACGGAGATACTTACCGGCAAAACAACCACCATAATCAATGCCATAATCAGTTTCTGCGCCGCAGAGAAATAACCCACAACAGTGTCTGTAACGTAGAAACCTAAAATGGTCATATTCACCGTGGTGTAAAGGCTGCCGAAGAGATTATTGAGAAAAATCGGCCAACTCGGCGACAGCACTTCGCGCATAGATGCGCGCGTACACTCGTATGAACCGATACCGAAATGGCGAATGACATACAGCAACGCTCCGCCGCCAACTACTATACTGGCTACCGAGAGTAACAACGGGTACAACCGATACGAAGAAGCCTCGCGAACTAGCAGTAGAACCAAGCCTGCTCCTAACAACTTCGTGAAAAAAGTTGCCCAGGCCATCTTGTCCATCTGTTGCTCGCCCTGCAAATACCAGGTCGGAAAGAGCACTATTCCGATGTTAATCATCGCCGTATAGAGGTATAGCCGCGGGTCGGCTGCTACACGGTCAAGGAAAAACGGCAAGATGGCCATGATGACGAACGATACGAGCAGAAGAATACCTTTGACACTCATTACTGCCCAGAAAATCCGACGCTTAGCCTCTTTGTCTTCGCCTGCCAAGGCTATCTGACGAGTAGCAGAGTATTCAAACCCAAAATTGACCAGCAGCGTCAGGTAGCTCACGATATTCTGCGCATAACTGACCGAACCAAAGAGAGTCGCGCCTAAGATTCGGCTGATAATAGGGAGTACCAGAAACGGAATCAGGTAGTTCGCTACCTGTAGTACTCCGACTGAAACCATATTTTTATAGATCCGCTGCAATATTATTTGCTCAATAGTTCGTTTGCCAAACGCAACGCCTGTTCGATAGTCGGCGCCATGTCGTAGTATTTATATTCCGCAAGCCGTCCGCCGAAGAATACCTTACTCTCCTGCTGCGCAAGTTCTTTGTATTGATGGTAGAGCGCCGTATTCCGCTCGTCGTTCACAGGATAGTACGGTTCCATACCCGGCTGCCACTCCGTGCTGAACTCACGGCTGATGACCGTCTTCGGGTTCTCATAGACCGTCTGACCGAACGACTCAAAATGCTTGTGCTCGATGATGCGCGTGTAGGGTGTCTCGCGGTCCGCATAGTTGATAACCGCGTTGCCCTGATAATTGGGAGTCGCCATAACTTCCGTTTCAAAACGTACCGTACGATAGTCCAATTTGCCGAACCGATAGTCGTAGAACTGGTCTATTGGACCCGTATAAACAATCGCCTCAGCCAACGACTCTAACTCCTCACGCTCAGCAAAGAAATCGCAGTTAACACGTGTCTCAACACCATCTAACAGCCTTTCAATCAGCACATTGTAACCTTCATTCGGAATACCTTGATAGGAGTCATTGAAATAATTATTGTCATACACAAACCGCAACGGAAGACGACGAATGATGAACGCCGGCAGTTCTGTGCAAGGCCTGCCCCATTGTTTCTCCGTATAACCCTTAATCAGTTTCTCATAGATGTCTTTTCCCACTAACAGAAGAGCCTGTTCTTCGAGGTTCTGCGGTTCACGGCCATTCAACTGATGGCGGATAGCCGAACGCTGACGGCCTATCTCCGCTTGCGCTTCTTCCGGCGTACGAACACCCCACATCTGATAGAAAGTGTTCATGTTAAAAGGCAGATTATACAACTCGCCCTTGTAATTAGCCACCGGACAGTTGGTATAGCGGTTGAATGGAACTAACCCGTTCACAAAATCCCAAACCGCTTTGTTGCTCGTATGGAAAATATGCGCGCCATACTTATGCACATGAATGCCTTCCGTCTCCTCGCAATATACGTTTCCGCCCAAATAGGGACGTTTGTCTATCACCAGACAGCGCTTGCCCGCCTCGCGGGACTTGTATGCGAACGTCGCGCCGAAAAGGCCTGAACCTACTATTAAGTAATCGTATCTTTTCATCTATGCACACAAAAGTGTGCAAAGATAATACATTTTTTGCATATATGCAAAACAATTCTTTATTTTGCAACAAAAAAAGCCCAAAACTAACGTTTTGGACCTCTTTTTTGCTCGAAAGGAGCGGCTTTTTATGCCTCAGCTTCAGCAGCAGCTTCCTCTGCGGGAGCTTCTTCACCTTTGGCCTCTGCCTCTGCAGCAGCAGCCTCTTGGGCAGCCTCTTGAGCTGCGGCAGCCAACTCAGCAGCTGCCTCTGCACGTTTCTGTGCAATTGCTGCAGCTTTTGCCTTGTTCGTCTCTACCTCTTGCTCGTGGAGAGCCTTCGCAGCGGCTACTTTCTTGTCTGCCTCTGCCTTGCTGATCTTGCCGTTCTTGGCATCTTTCTCTGCTTTCCAAGCGTCGAAACGCTTCTGAGCCTCTTCAGCGCTGAAAGCGCCTTTTGCGACACCACCGTTCAGGTGCTTCATCAGAAGTACACCCTCGTTCGAAAGAATGGTACGTACGGTGTCGGTCGGTTGCGCACCTACGCTTACCCAATACAGAGCACGCTCAAAATTGAGAATAACTGCTGCAGGGTTCGTGTTCGGGTTGAATGAACCGAGACGTTCGATAATTTTGCCGTCACGCGGCGAGCGGCTGTCGGCTACTACGATGTGGTAGAAAGCGTAGTCTTTGTGACCATGACGAGCCAAACGAATCTTTGTTGCCATTTAGACTTTTTGATTTTTAGGGACGTTCAACTGCACGAGTTGTCTGTCCGAGTTAAACAATAATGTTAATCCCATTTACACGAAATGGGCTGCAAAATTACTGCTTTTTTTTGAATTGACCAAATATTCTGCCTTTTTTCTTTCAAAAAAATGCATTCTTGCACCTAAATCTATCATTTTCCCGCCTTTTCTCTCCCGACTCAATCCCGACTCAATACCGAGTCATTCTCGAGTCATTCTCGGTCCATTACCGTTGGATAATCAATTTTTGACCATTTGAAAATTAAAATGGCACAATATTTGCATATATGCAAAAAAAGCAGTACTTTTGTACTCGAAATCGAAAAACTATGAACCGAATACTTTGGGTTGATGACGAGATTGACTTGCTGCAACCGTATATTATTTATCTGAAAGAGAAAGGATACGAGGTGCAAAAGGCGAGCAACGGAGAAGACGCATTGGATGCGTTGGAGTCCGTCGTGCCGGATATTGTCTTCCTCGATGAGAATATGCCCGGCTTAACGGGCTTGGAGACACTTCAGGAGATCAAACGACTGCATCCCGAAGTGCCCGTGGTGATGATTACCAAATCCGAAGAGGAGCATATCATGGAGCAGGCAATAGGAGAGAAAATCGCCGATTACCTTATCAAACCGGTTAACCCCAGCCAGATACTCCTTTGCCTGAAGAAGCATATCCATCAGCAGGCCATCGTCACGGAGCAAGTGCAGCAGAACTACCGTCAGGAATGGAGCGATATCTCCTATATGATTGACACCGCTACCACCATCGAAGAGTGGCAAGCTATCGAGCGGACGCTCAGCAAATGGGATATCGAGTTGGAGAATTCGCCGATGCGCTCGCTCATTGACGACCAGCGCACACAGGCCAATGCGGCTTTCTCCAAATGGATTGCGCGAAACTACGAAAACTGGTTCGCCGATGGCGCTAAACGCCCTCTTTTGTCCACGGATGTGATGAAACACAGCGTTTTTCCCTTGCTGGACAAAGGAGAGAAAGTGCTACTGTGCGTTATTGATAACTTCCGCTATGACCAGTGGAAAACTATCCAACCTCTGCTCAGCGATTTCTATACCATTCAGACCGAAGAGCAATATACCTCCATCCTGCCGACCGCCACGCAGTATGCACGAAATGCTATATTCTCGGGACTGATGCCTCTGCAGATTCAGCAGATGTTCCCGCAATATTGGGTGGAAGAGGGCGATGAAGAAAGCAAGAATCAATACGAAAAAGAATTGGTTCAGACGCTGCTCGACCGTTACCGCCGCAGAGAGAGTTTCAACTATTGGAAAGTGAACGAGAGCGATTTCTGCGAGCGCGTGATTGCCCAATTGAAAGGCGCGCGCACACCGCTGAACATAGTGGTTCTCAACTTCATTGATATGCTCTCGCACTCGCGTACGGAGAGTAAGATGATGCGCGAATTGGCGAACGATGAATCGGCATACCGCAGTCTCACGCTCAGTTGGTTCAAACACTCGCCTACCTACGAACTGCTGCGCCATGCGGCGGAATTAGGCTTTACTTTAGTGCTGACGACCGACCATGGTACGACGCGCGTCAAGAACGCCGTGCAGATAGTGGCGGACAAAAATACCAATACCAACATCCGTTATAAAGTAGGCAAAGCACTCAATTGTAACTCAAAGAATGTGTTCACCATCGAGCAACCGAAGCGCGTCGGATTGCCTTGCCCGAATGTAAGTAGCAGCTATGCTTTCTGCACCGGAAACGATTTCTTCGCGTACCCGAACCAATTCAATTATTATGCGCAGTACTACCGCAATACCTTCCAACACGGAGGTATATCGCTCGAAGAGATGATCATTCCGCTCGTTACGCTTATTCCTAAAAGGTAAAAAAATCACATGCTCAAAGCTCTTATCATAGCCATCACAGTTCTGACGTGGAACACCCATCGGTTCGGCGATTTCAAGAAACCCGAACAGAATGAGGTGTTGCGTTTTCTGGAACAGCAGGATGCAGATATCGTTTGTCTTCAGGAGGCGGAAGTGCTGAAGAGTGACAAATATCTGACGCTGCAGGAAGTAAAGGATATTATGCGTAAGAAATATCCTTATTCCTATTTGGATTTCTCTAACTATGACAGCCGTCATCAGTTCGGCATCATGGTATGGTCCAAGTATCCGTTAATCAATAAGCAAACGCTGGACTACGAGTGGAAAGGCAATATCGCCAACCGATGCGATGTAGTCATAGGAAGTGATACTATTCGTCTGATAAACAACCATTTGGAGTCATATAGTTTTACGGCGAAAGACCTGGAAGAGTTTGATAATCATCATAACTACGATGGTGTGAAAGCGACATACGAGCGTATCAAGGACAAATGGTCTCGCGCCATCCCGCGCCGTAATGAGCAAGCGCGCATCGTACGCAAAGAGATAGAGGCAAGTCCGTATCCCGTCATCGTTGCCGGAGATTTCAATTCGACAGAACTCAGTTATGCCTATTGGCACATCAGTCGCGGTTTGCACGATGCATGGCGTTCGCTTCATTGGTTCGAATACGGAGCAACATGTGAGCACAGAGGATATGGCGTTCGTATCGATTATATCTTTTGTTCCGACCCGCTCAAACCCGTCGAGAGTTCTATTCCTCACGCATCGGGTTCGGACCATAAACCCGTACGAGCTACATTCGAGTGGTAAAGCACTATGCGATTACAACTATAGTGCTATTAGCTACTTATATTGTACGATAAACTGCAAAAAGAGAGCGGCCCGTTAAGGTCGCTCTCCTTATAATATACGCGTATACGCGCGTTAGAGACTTGCTTCGTAGGCTGCTGCATCCATCAGTTTGTCCAGTTCGGAAGCATCCTTTACGGCAATACGGATAATCCATCCTTTGCCATACGGATCGTTGTTCACCAACTCAGGCGCAGCGTCCAACTCTTCGTTTAACTCCAACACCTCACCCGTTACCGGCATATTGAGGTCGCTTACGGTCTTTACGGCTTCGATAGATCCGAATACTTCGCCTTGACCGACTGTCTCGCCTACGGACGGAACATCAATAAATACAATCTCACCCAACTCGGACTGCGCATAATCGGTGATGCCAACATAAGCCTCATCTCCCTCTACGCGAATCCATTCATGTTCGCTCGTGTAGCGGATATCTTTAGGAAAATTCATACAGATATACGATTTTGTGGTTTAACAATTTATTTAACAGGCGTTCCGGGAATCTGGTCACCCAGCGTGGACATCGCGCAGCGGAAACCGATTTTGGACGAAGCCTTGTCCTGGTCGAGGTAACGGCGTGTGGACGGATTGAGCCAGTAGATACGGTCAGCCCAAGAACCGCCTTTGTAAACACGCGTCTTTTTCGTGATACGCGGAGCAAGGATATCAGTCGGGTCGGTTTTAACCTCCGATAGATTCTCTATTCCTACGGTATCCAGCGGATAATCGGTCTCGAACAGACTTGCGAAATCGCCGTCCAGCACATCGCGCTTATCATCCTCTTTACCCCAGCTGATTTGGATGCAACCTACCGAATCCAATACGAACTTACCATCTTCGCCAAGGACAGGGTGGCTGTAGATATTACCGCGGTAAGAGTTATACTCGCTGGTCTCCTGAGAAGTCGTCTCGCGATAAACATCGAGAACCCACTCGTTCACGTTTCCTGCCATATTGTATAAACCGAAATCATTAGGAGCAAACTCATCCACCGGATTCGTGATGACGTGACGGTCATTGAGCGCACCACTCACACCCATCATGTCGCCGCGACCGCGAATGAAGTTAGCCTGCATCTGACCAAGGTTCTTCTTGCTCATGTCACGCGGATGATAACCGCTCCAGGGATATACTTTACCCTCAATGGTCAAACCATCCTCGCCTGCTACCGGTGCATAAGCAGCGAACTCCCACTCTGCCTCTGTCGGCAGACGATAACCTGTTACGAACAGACCATCTGCGCGGTTCACCTTGCGCTCCTCACCATAGCTGTCATATTTCGGACGACGGCCAACTTCGGGAACATATCTATCATCCATCAAATATTTCTCGGTATTGAATACAAAGCGGTCGCGAATCCACTCATAGCTCGGACGATACATCGTAATCGTCTGCTCGGGATCCTCCGGACTTACCTCCTCATACGAGTACATCTCGTAACCGGTATATTGCTCCCATTCATCTTTGTATGCCTCGTCATCCGTCGGCTGAAGGTCAGCAAACGGAGGTACAACTATCGCACCGGCTTTGATAAGCGCCAACTCGTTAACACGGTCGGTACGCCACTGGCAGTAAGCCATCGCCTGCTCCCATGTCACACCTACGATAGGATAGAACGAGAACGCAGGGTGATCGAAATAGTTATCCTCATACGGATCGTTGTACGCCAGGTCCTCACGCCAAACGGTATGGTCAGGACGAGCCTTATCAACCAATTCCGGAGCTACGGCACCGAACACTACATCCAACCAGTGGAGATACTCATTCCAGTTCAGGTTCGTGACCTCGTACTTATCCATATAGAATGAGCTAACGGTGATGGTACGGGTATCGTTGTTACGCGGAGCGGTGATGAACTCATCTTTCTCTCCTACGGTGAACGAACCGCCCTGGATAGGCAGCATACCGGTCGGGCTTACATTACCCACACCCTCGATAGCCTCAAAATTCGTAGTACGTTGGTCGAAATAATTCCAACCGGTGGTATTGCTGACTTTGGTATTCAACTCGCGCTGCTGGCACGATACAGCCACTGCTGCCACCGATACAATCAGTAAATACTTAAATACACTTTTCATAATTTATTTGTATATAAAAATTCTTTCAATTTCAAGTTTTTACGTGCGCATTCGCATGTGTACACATGTTTCAGCCTGCAAAGATACAACTTTTTTTGCAAATAACCGCACTTTTTGCATAAAAAATATCAAAAAAGTACATTTTTCCTATAAAAACGTCATTTTTTTGCAAAAAATGTAGTAATTTTGCAGCGTGAAAGCGAAAATAATGGCGATAGGGAACGTGACTCCGGACAGTTTTTATGCCGAGTCGCGATTGAGTTCTGTGCCGGCTGTGGTATCTTGGGCGCAAGATGCTTTATCTGCCGGAGCGGATATACTCGATATCGGCGGATGTTCCACTCGCCCGGGTAGTATCCCTGCCACTGAAGAGGAGGAATGGAGCAGGGTAGAGCCTGCATTGGCTGCTCTTCGGGAATCATTTCCCGCTGTTCAACTGTCCCTGGATACTTTCCGTCCGGAGATTGCACGTCGCGCGTTAGCGCAATTCGGGAAGATGATTATCAATGATATCTCCGGCGGAAGCGAAGCGATGTATGAGGTTGTACGGGAATATGAGGTGCCGTATATATGGACGCTTTGCGGACAATTGGATTTGCCGTTCTGTCGGCCGGAAATGAATGATTTGGATATAATCCTTGACCCCGGATTTGGTTTTATCGGTAGCACCCAAGCGGATTATGTGTGTTTGGCGAAACTCGATGAGCTTACGGCGTACGGAAAACCCATTCTGGTCGGAGTGAGCCGTAAATCGATGCTTTGGCGGCCGTTAGGCTTGACACCCGACACTTGTCTCTGCGCCACGCAGGCACTTCAGTTGTATGCATTGGAGCACGGAGCTACTATTCTTCGCACGCATGATGTGCGGGAAACGGCACAAACGGTGCAACTGTGGGAAACAATCGTCAATAGTAGATAATAGATATAATAGTATAAGTAATAAATCATATAGTCTATGCATTTTTTGGCATTTTCCTTTGGATTCAAGGATGTGATAGATATCCTGCTGGTCGCCGGTATTTTGTATGAGACGTATCGTCTTCTGCGAAGAACGGGCGCTGCCAATCTTTTCTGGGGTATTCTGGCG
Source organism: uncultured Bacteroidales bacterium (assembly GCA_902778935.1). Taxonomy (GTDB): domain Bacteria; phylum Bacteroidota; class Bacteroidia; order Bacteroidales; family Paludibacteraceae; genus Colicola. The sequence goes on along the minus strand of CACYZT010000005.1, from coordinate 82,524 downwards.
TTCATCGTCGTATGGTTCTTGGTTAGTTTTGTATTCCAACTCGACCTTACCGGCGCCCTTTTTGACCGTATTATCTCTGTCGGTGCCATTGCATTGATAGTGATTTTTCAGGAAGAGATACGTATGTTCTTTTACCGCATCGGTTCGCGTTTCTCATCCTGGAATATTTTCCGTCCCCGCACGCCGGAAGGAGAAGGAGTATCCCGTCAGCAGATACTTGAAATTACACAGGCTTGCCGTCACATGGCTTCTACCAAGACCGGAGCACTAATCGTGCTGGCCGGGGCCGGTAGTCTCAAAGAGATTGTCGATACAGGCGAACGCTTGGATGCACAGGTATCCGCACGATTGATAGAGAATATATTCTTTAAGAACACTCCTTTACACGATGGAGCTTTGGTCATCCGTGACGAGAAGATGCTTGCCGCTGCATGTATTCTTCCGGTCAGCAAGAACCTCGATATACCGCAGTATTACGGTTTGCGCCACCGTGCAGCACTCGGTCTGGCAGAAAAATCCGACGCCACATGTATTGTGGTGTCGGAAGAGACCGGACATATTTCCGTAGCCAAAGAAGGCCAGATTCGCGAAGTGAGCGAAGACGAATTATTCCTCGTACTTCATTCCTCGGCGACCGCCGTAACGCGGAGTTGATTTCTTGTAGGCATCGCGGCAGATGACGCACGTACCCGGTTCCGGTAATTGGAACAGGATTGTAAACTTCAGTCCCACAACGAGATTGTTCACAGCTTTGGCAAAGCCATCCGTGGACATAACGTCATTTAGCACAACGCCATCTACCATATTGGTGTTGTTATAGACATAAGTCGGCGATGAAGGATCGTTGGCATCATACGTGGTTGGCGTAACGAGCGGCTGAACCGTGCCGGCCTTGTGCAAATCCAACAGACCATAATCCACAAATCCCGCTAAACGGTACTCAATCTTACGTTTCGGCACATCAAATCCCACTGCATCAACTACTTCACCAAGGCGACCGCCTATCTCGAAGCTCGCATCAATATCCAGATTCCATTTGGTCTGCACACCGCCGCTGATAGACAGGTCTGTAAAGAACTGGTACTCCGGCATGTTGCACAAATCAGGGATGTCCTCGTATCGACCGAAGGTATTAAGCGTCGCATAAGAGTGCGTTTTGGTAAACACATGTGCATAAAGCTTGATGCCGGCGAGCATGTAGAATTTCTTATGCTGCACACCTATCATCAACGGAACATTGACAGCGATACCGTTGTAGCGGTCACGGCGATTACGCAAGGAATAGACATAATCAAACGGGTCTCCCTGCAAATCACGTTGCCCGCTCAGCACGGCCTCCTGATTGCCACTTTGCATAAACGCAGTCATTCCTCCCTGCGCACCTACTCCTACATCGAAGAGGAATCGGGTAGTTTTCGCAGCGGGACCTACCTGCAACTCATATAGAAAACCGAGACCACCGGCCACACCGAAACTCGGTCCGTATTGGCTCTGCGAGGGCAGCAACGTCCATTCACCAAGATTGGCGTAACCTCCAACGTAGTTATTTACCTTTGCACTCATTGAGCCGCTAAAGAGCAGCGCAACGAACAAAACCCAATATGATTGACGTTTTTTCACTAAATTATTTGTATTTTTCAATTTTTTGTAGTACCTTTGCACCCGATTTCGGTAATGTCGAAAAGGTACGTGTAGTCTTTTGCGACTGCAAAAGTAGTCATTTTTTTTGATATACGCAAGTTTTAGAGAGTTTTTTTTATAATTGTATAAATTTTTACACAAAATATGGCATTTAATCGCACTTTAATTACTGCAGCACTCCCTTATGCGAATGGTCCGGTGCATATCGGTCACCTCGCCGGAGTGTATGTTCCGGCGGACATTTATGCCCGATATCTCCGTTTGAAGGGTCAAGAAGTGCTCTTCGTTTGCGGAAGTGATGAACATGGTGTTCCCGTAACCATTCGTGCCCGCAAAGAGGGTATTACCACTCAGCAGGTTGTGGACCGTTATCATGAACTCATCAAACGTTCGTTTGCTGACTTCGGTGTGTCGTTTGACATCTATTCGCGAACCACTTCTGAGACGCATCATCAGTTCGCGGCGGACTATTTTCGCAAGATGTACGATGCAGGTCAGTTCGTAGAAGAGACATCCGAACAGTTTTATGACCCTGAAACAGGTCATTTCCTTACCGACCGTAATATCCGCGGCGAGTGTCCGCGTTGTCACTCGTTAGGTGCGTATGGCGACCAGTGTGAGAAATGTGGTGCCACTCTTTCTCCGGACGAGTTAATCAATCCGTACAATGCTGAGACGGGAAATGCGCTGGCCAAGAAAGCGACCAAGCACTGGTATCTGCCGCTTGACAAGTATCAGTCATGGCTTGAGGACTGGATTCTCAACAACCATAAGGAATGGCGTCCAAATGTCTATGGTCAATGCAAGTCGTGGCTTGACGGCGGACTGAAGCCGCGTGCCGTGACCCGTGACTTGGACTGGGGTATTCCTGTGCCCGTAGAAGGCGCAGAGGGTAAAGTGCTTTACGTATGGTTCGATGCGCCTATTGGATATATCTCCAATACCATTGAGTTATGTCAGGCGCAGCCGGACAAATACGGTAACTGGGAGAAATGGTGGAAGCAAGCAGACACCCGTATGATTCATTTCATCGGAAAGGACAATATCGTTTTCCATTGTATCGTTTTCCCGGCTATGCTCAAAGCACAAGGTTACAACTTGCCGGACAATGTGCCGTCCAATGAATTCCTCAACCTCGAGGGTGATAAGATTTCCACCTCCCGCAACTGGGCTGTTTGGCTCAATGAGTATCTTGATGATTTCCCGGGCAAGCAAGATGTGCTGCGCTATGTGCTGACTGCCAATGCTCCGGAGACCAAGGATAACGACTTCACATGGGCGGACTTCCAAGCGCGCAATAACAATGAGTTGGTCGCTATTTACGGCAACTTCGTCAATCGCGCACTCGTGCTCACGAATAAGTATTTCGAAGGGCGCGTGCCCGCGTGCGGAGAGCTGACGGACTATGACAAGCAAACGATAGAGGAGTTCAAGAACGTCAAGGCTACTCTTGAGAACCTGCTTGATAACTTCCGTTTCCGCGATGCACAAAAAGAGGCGATGAACCTTGCCCGTATCGGTAACAAATACCTTGCGGATACGGAGCCTTGGAAACTCGCGAAGACGGATATGGAGCGTACGGCAACCGTTCTGCATATAGCCCTTCAAATAGCCGCTAACCTTGCTATTGCTTTCGAGCCATTCCTTCCGTTCTCTTCGGCGAAACTGGCAACGATGTTATGTCTCGACAAATCCATCGGATGGGCAGACCTCGGTCGCATCGACCTGCTGCATGAGGGTCATCCTCTGGGTGAAGTATCGCTGCTGTTCGAGAAAATAGAAGATGCAGCCATTCAGGCGCAACTCGACCGTTTGGAGCGCATCAAAGCGGAGAATGAAGCTGCGGCTAAGGAGGAAGCGCTGAAGAACTGGCGTCCCGAGCCTGTCAAAGAACCGACCACTATTGATGAATTCGACAAGGCGGATATCCGTGTGGCTACCGTTCTTGAGTGCGGTCCCGTTAAGAAATCCGACCGTCTGTTGCAGTTCAAACTGGATGATGGTATGGGTGGCAGGACTATCCTCAGCGGTATAGCGCAGTCGTATCCCGATCCATCTGTTCTCATTGGCAAACAAGTGCTGTTTATCGCTAATTTCCCGCCGCGTAAGATGATGGGTATTGAGAGTCAGGGCATGATTCTTTCTGCAGTTAATGCGGATGGCAAACTCGTTGTTACTACGGTCTCGGCACCGGTTCATAACGGCTGTCAAGTAGGATAAGCCTTTCGTCCCGGCTCTTTTGCAATGATCTGTAAGGATGTACATAGTGCGTTATCGGCTATCAGAGAGCGATATGAGAGCGGGCAAGTAGTGGTTGTTCACGATGCGCATTGCGGATGGCCTATTGAGTCAGCACACAAGAGCGAGTGGGCAGAGGTTCCTTCGCTGGCTCTGGAGGTCAGCGAAGCAGCCAAATCGCTTGAGACCGTTCAGCATATTTGGGACTTTTTCTTCGAGCACGGCTTGACTCGCCGTGCTCTTGTCATTGCTATTGGCGGCGGTGTACTGACTGACCTAACGGGTTTTGCAGCAAGCACTTACAAACGCGGTATTGACTATGTCAATGTGCCGACCAGCCTGCTTGCGATGGTTGATGCATCGAGCGGTGGCAAGACAGGATTCAATTATCATGGTCTGAAGAACGGCATAGGTACTTTTCATGCGCCGGTAGAGACGCTTATCTGTCCAGATTTTCTGCGAACATTGCCTGCCAAGGAATGGTTGAGCGGTTTCGGAGAAATGCTCAAAACGGGACTTATCTCCGGCAAAAGACAAAAGACTGCAGCAAAGCCGCTCAAAGAAGAAAGCCTGTGGAACGCTTTGCTTCAATATGATTTGGACGCGATGGAAACGGAGCCGTTGACTCCTTTAATAATTGCGTGCGTGCGCGCGAAAGAAGCGATTGTAGCTCAGGACCCGCAAGAGGAGGGACTACGCAAAGTACTGAATTTCGGACATACCTTCGGTCACGCCCTGGAAGAGATCTCTATTGTCCATCGTCAATCGTCAAATCGTCAGTTACTCCACGGTTATGCAGTGGTCTATGGGCTGATAGCGGAGTTGTATCTGAGTGTGATCAAGTTAGGTTGTTCCAAAGAGCCGTTGCAGCAGTTAACACAGTTGATGCTTCACTACTACGGCAAGCCGGAATGCAAGTGTTCCGACCGCGAGCGGCTGATAGCGTTGATGCAGCAGGACAAAAAGAATGAACGCGCAGCAACTATCAACTGCACGCTCATTCAAGCCATCGGTTCGCCCGTTATCAACCAAGTCATTACGGTTGAGGAAGCGAACGAAGCGTTGGATTATTTATTCTCTTTATAGGCCGCCACGATGCGCTTTACCAGCGGGTGACGGACGATATCTTTCTCGTTGAATTCGATGATTTTGATGCCTTTGATGCCTTGGAAGCGCTCCATGGCATCTCTCAGACCGGATTTCTGCGTTGGTGGAAGGTCTATCTGCGTCATATCACCTGTGACAATCATTTTTCCTCCGAGTCCCAGACGGGTAAGGAACATCTTCAGTTGCAGAGCCGTGGTGTTCTGCGCCTCATCGAGTATGACTACGGCGTCGGACAGGGTACGTCCGCGCATGAAGGCCAGAGGTGCTATTTGAATCGTACCTTTCTCCATGAATTCTGTCAGTTTGGCGGCGGGTATCATATCCTGCAGGGCATCGTACAAAGGTTGCAGGTAGGGATCGATTTTCTCCTTCATGTCTCCGGGCAGGAAACCAAGTTTTTCTCCGGCTTCGACAGCAGGACGGGAGAGGATGATACGCCTTACTTCTCTGTTTTTAAGGGCTCTTACCGCCAGTGCGATAGCCGTGTAGGTCTTTCCGCTGCCGGCAGGTCCGACTGCAAAGAGCAGGTCGTTCTCTTCATAGGCTTTGACGAGTGCCTGCTGGTTGGTGGAGCGAGCATAGATAGATTTGCCGTTCACGCCGTGCAGGATGAGGTTGTCCGTGGCTTGCTCATGGGGTTTGTCGCCGTGCAGCAACATTAGGATGTCCTGTTCGGTAAGGCGGTTGTTACGAATGCAGAACTGCTCGCACAGCCGGAGCGATGTTTCAAAACGCTTAACGGCTGCATCAGAGCCTGTCACTTTGATTTGGTAACCCCGTGCCACCACTCGCACGTCGGCGTGCTGATTCTTGAGGCACTGGATATTCTGGTTATTCACACCGTAAAAGGTCGGTGTATCGAGGGAGTCCTGTAGTGTTAGTATTTGTTCCATGTATTAAAAAAGTCTGTACCCCGTTATACAACAAGAGGTACGGTACATTCAATTTTCGGTTGTATGTAATCGCTTGGTCCAGTGTTTTCTGCGTTAGCGGTACTGTCTCGGCTTTGCACTCGATGATGAGCAAAGGATAAACGCCACCTTCGCCTTCCCCACCAGGGAGGGAATGTTTCGCATAAACGACCGCGTCACAGCGTTTCTTGGCCTCGCCGACTGTGATAGCTGTCTCCACGGCTATGAGCGAAGCGGGGTAACCCAGCTGCTCCACCATCCGATGAAGTAATTGTTGTCGCACCCATTCTTCGGGAGTGAGCCGCACCCATCGGTGCCGCCACTCGCAGAATATCTGCTCCTTTTCGTTGTAAAGACGCGTACGCAAGGCTCTCTATTACTTCAGATAATTGTCCTTGAGCGAGCAGGTTCTATTCAGTACGAGTTTCTCAGCCGTAGTGTCCTGGTCCACTACGAAATAGCCCTGTTTAAGCAACTGGTAGTGGTTCTCTTGCGGGATACCGTCCTTGAGCACCGGGGCATGCAGTTCGGAGCGGAGGGAGCCTTCTATTTTGATGGTCTTCACCTCCAAGCTGTTCGGGTTAAGGAGCTCGCGGAAGTCACCTTCCTCGGCAGAGGGGTTCTCTACGGCGAAGAGACGGTCGTAGAGGCGAACTTCGGCTTCGAGAGCGGAGTTACATTCTACCCAGTTGATGGTTGCTTTGGTTTTGCGGTTTCCTCCTTCTGTGCCTGATTTGGAATCGGGGTCGTAGGTAGCATATACCGTTGTGATGTTTCCGTTCGCATCTTTCTCACAGCCTGTGGCCTGGATGATGTAGGATGCTTTGAGTCGTACTTCGCGTCCGCCCGGGCTGAGGCGATAGAACTTATTGTCCGCTTCCTCGAGGAAGTCTCCGCGTTCAATCCATAGTTCGCGACCGAACTTCATCTCTCGGGTGCCCAGTTCGGGGTGTCCGTCGATGTTCTCCGCCACGAGTGTCTCGGAAACCCCACCCTGGCCCTCCCCACAAGGGAGGGAAGAAGGATAGTTAGTGATGATGAGTTTGACTGGGTCGAAGATAGCGCAAACGCGCGGAGCGGTCTCTTTGAGGTCCTCGCGGATGGTGTGCTCCAGCAGACCTTGGTCAATCATTCCTTCCACTTTCGTATAACCGATTTTGTCCATGAAGGTACGAATCGCTTGCGGGGTATAACCGCGTCGGCGCAGACCACAGACGGTCGGCATACGCGGGTCGTCCCAGCCGGCAACGAGTCCTTCCTTGACAAGTTGGAGCATCTTACGTTTCGACATGACGGTATAAGTGATGTTGAGACGGTTGAACTCACGCTGCTTCGGACGATAGTCCGGTCCGTAAGGCGATAGTCCGCAGAAGTTCGGACCGCTGAACTGGTCGATGAAATAGTCGTAGAGCGGACGGTGTACTTCGAACTCGAGCGTACAGATGGAGTGGGTTACTCCCTCGAAATAGTCGCTCTGTCCGTGCGCAAAGTCATACATCGGATAGACATTCCATTTGCGTCCGGTACGATGGTGAGGATGCGAGGTGATGATACGATACATGATCGGGTCACGGAAGTGCATGTTCGGGTTCGCCATGTCGATTTTTGCACGGAGGACCATCTTTCCTTCCTCTATCTCACCGCGTTGCATGGCCTCAAAGAGACGCAGGTTCTCTTCGATAGGACGGTCGCGGTACGGCGAAGCTACACCGGGTTCGGTAGGCGTTCCTTTTTGCTCTGCTATCTGCTCCGCTGTCTGCTCATCGACATAGGCCTTGCCTTGTTTGATGAACATGATAGCGAGGTCGTAGAGTTGCTGGAAGTAATCGGAGGCATAGTATATCTGTCCCCATTTGAAGCCGAGCCACGCGATGTCGCGTTCGATGGTCTCTACGTACTCGGTGTCCTCTTTGGCAGGGTTGGTGTCGTCAAAACGGAGGTTACAAACGCCGTTGTATTTCTCAGCGATGCCGAAGTCCATGCAGATAGCTTTGACGTGGCCGATATGCAGGTAGCCGTTCGGCTCCGGCGGGAAACGGGTCTGGATACGTCCGCCGTTCACTCCCTCAGCGAGGTCTTTCTCTACGATTTGCTCAATGAAATTGAGCGATTTCTCTTCAGTCTGGATTTTTTCGTTTTCCATATATGTATGTGTATTAATTTTTTCGTACCAATTTATTCGTTGTTGCTTGTCTGTTGGCGAAGGCGGTTATAAACGAGTGCATAGACGAAGCGGTCGAACTGGGCGTAAATCTTCTGTTTGCCTGTTTTTTTGAGCACGGGTGCTTCGGCATCGGGTTTGCCGGTAGCGAGTTGTTTGTCAAAGCGCTCACGGAGTTCGGTCAGGTCCGAAGAATCAGAGGAGAGATATTGGTTGGTGAGTCGTTGCGCCTCTACCATGATATCCATATTCCGTTTCTCCGCTCCGCGCGGCGGTTTTTTCTTAAAATTACGTTTGTCCACCTGTGTATAGGCATGTTTGCCTTCCAACACTACTTTCCCGTTCGCATCGTACCTGCGTGTGCTGCGATAGATGATTTCATCTTTGCGATTGAGTTTTCCTGTCAATTGTTCAAAGAGTGATGTCAGACTAAATTTTGCCATTTTATTATATGCTCAAGGGTTGCTTATGTTCGGCTATGTAACCTAGGTATCACCTAGATATCACGTAGGTATAACCTAGGTTGGTGTCGGCGGAGTATCGGTTTTGTTTCGGTTTTGTCTCGGTTTGCCTCTTATGCCCGTACGATGCCTCTGGTTGACGCTCGTACGAAATCGACGATGGCGTCCCTTTCGGCGGACTTGGGGATTGTTGCTTCAATGCGGTCGAGCGCCTGGGTGGTGTTCAGATTGCTGTTGTAAATCAAGCGATACACCTCTTGGATGGTGTGTATCTGTTCGGGTGTAAAGCCGCGTCGGTTGAGTCCTATCGAGTTAACGCCGCAGAACGCGATAGGGTCTCTGGCCGCGATGATATACGGCGGTATGTCCTTGTTGATTTTCGAACCACCTTGTATCATCACATGTGCGCCGATATGGGAGAACTGATGAACGAGTGTTCCACCTCCGATGACGGCGAAATCATCGACTTCCACTTCGCCTGCCAATTGGCTGACATTGGACATGATGATGTTATTGCCCAGCACGCAGTCGTGCGCGACATGGCAATACGCCATGATGAGGTTGTTGTTTCCGATGACTGTTTTGCCTCTTGAGGCCGTTCCTCGGTGGATAGTGACGAACTCGCGGAGTACGCAGTTATTGCCGATGACGGTCCAGGTCTCTTCTCCTTTGAACTTGAGGTCCTGCGGAATACAGCCTATCACGGCATTGGGGAATACATGGCAGTTATCGCCCAATATCACATTGTCATCAATATAGGCGAAGGCATCAATCGTTACGTTCTTTCCCAGTTGCGCCTTCGGGCTTACATAAGCCAGAGGACTTATTTTATTTACCATTTGGTCATTTACCATTTGCTCATTTATTTTATCATTTGGTCATTTAATCCATTTTCTCATTCGCTGAGTATCTGGTTGCGTAGCCGGCGGACGCATTGTGTATTGAATGTGTGGCCGGGTTTGTAGGCGATTATTCGTCCCTGCAGTCGCAGTCCGAGGAGCGAAAAATCCCCGATGACATCGAGCAATTTATGACGTGCAGGTTCGTTAGGATAGTTCAGCGGAGAGAGGTAACCGAGTTTGGTTGCATCGAGGTGCGGCTGTCCCATTTTGTCGCAGAAATAGTCCATACCGGACTGCGAGAGTTCGGTCTCATAGATGACGAGTGCATTTTTCAGGTCTCCTCCTTTGATGAGTCCGACACGCAGCAGGGGTTCAATCTCGCGCACGAAACAGAAGGTACGTGCCGCCGCCATATCGCGCGGGTAGTCCGCGAGGTTCGTGAGCGTAGCGTGCTGCTCGCGCAGAAGGTTGGACTGGAAAGCGATGGTCACATCTACTTCGAACCGCTCGCAAGGCTCGATACGCATGGTGTTTCCGTGCTCGGAGATATATTCTATCGGTTCGGTTACTACATACACCTGTTGCTCGGCGTCCTGTTCCTCGAGTCCGACGCGTTGGATCTCGCGCACGAAGAGCTGTGCGCTGCCATCGAGGATAGGCATCTCGGGTGCGTTCACATCGATGATGCAGTTATCCACTCCCAGTGCGTAGAGGGCACTCAGGGCGTGCTCTACCGTGGACACTTTCCATTTACCGCGCTCCAAAACCGTGCCCCGTTCGGTAGCCGACACATAGTCCGCGAGTGCCTGATGGCAAGGCTGTCCGGGTAAGTCCACGCGGCGCAACCAAACGCCTGTGTTAGCCGGCGCCGGACGGAACGTAGCCGTTATCTGCAAGCCGGTGTGCAAACCTACCGAACTGAGCGTAAAACTCTCTTTTATTGTGTGCTGTTTCAAAATAATTAATAATTAACCATTAATAATGAATATCAACATTTCAATGTTGTCCTGATTGTTTGAAGCGAACGACGGCGCGTCTCCATGTAGCGGCATCGATAGCCGGATAGCCCATGTACTGACCGGGTTTGCGGATGTTTCCCGGGATACCCGTTTGGGCGCCGAAGATACAATTGTCCGTTATCTCGATATGTCCGGCTGCGCCTACCTGTCCGGCCAAGATACAATGTTTGCCGACCTTCGTGCTACCGGCGATACCTACTTGTGCGCAGAGGAAGGTCGATTCACCTACTTCCACATTGTGCGCTATCTGCACAAGGTTGTCTATCTTTGCGTTTTTGCGGATGATGGTACTGCCCATCATGGCGCGGTCGATGGTCGTGTTAGCGCCTATCTCCACGTCGTCCTCGATAATCACATTGCCTATCTGCGGAATTTTTTGGTTCACGCCCTGTGCGTCGGGTTCGAAGCCGAAACCGTCCGAGCCGACCACCACTCCGGCGTGCAGCACGCATTCGGCGCCGATGACGCAACGCGCATATACCTTCACGCCCGCGTAGAGAATGGTATGGTCCCCGATGCGCACGTTATCGCCGATATACACGTTCGGGTAAATCTGCACACCCTTGCCCAACTGTACGTTCTTCCCGATGTACGCAAAGGCGCCTATGTAAGCGTCTTCGGGAATGGTCACTCCGTCAGCTACGAAAGAGGGTTGCTCGATGCCTTGCTTGGGCGGGTTCATCGCTTTGCTGACGATTTGCAGCAGCTGTCCCATAGCAGCACGTGCGTTGTCCACGAGTATGAAGGCACCGCCGGCTTTTCCTTCGCCATCCGGGAAGTTCATCTTACCCTCCACCAGACTGCGGGTGATAAGCACTACTCCGGCTTGGGTAGAAGCCAAGAAAGGCAGGTATTTCTCTTCGGTAACGAAGGTCAGATGCTGTGGTTGCGCTTGTTCAATAGGCGCGACGTCGCTCACCAGAGCATGCGAATTGCCGTACAGCGCTCCGCCTAACAATGCCGCTATCTGTTGTGCACTAAATTCCATCAGTATATTTACGATTTGACGATTTACGATTTATTATTGAAGGCGATATTTGAAGAGATATCGCTTAGTCGGTTTGCGGGTTAGGGCGGCGAGGTCGAGTATCTCGCTGGCTTCGGAGATGTCGCGCACCGTGCCGTCGTTATAGAGGATGTCGATCGTGTCCGCTTTCTCGGAATAGGTGTTGCTGGTAGATACATGTTCGCTCCAAAGGAACTCCGCATCGTTTTCGCTGACGCCTAACGCCGCAGCGAACTCCTCGTTCAGCGCTTTTTTCTGTTCGTCCGTCAGCGGTTGGTCTATCAGTTCGCCGCGGAAGAGTTGTCGGTTGATGAACGCCTTACTGAGCGCGCTGAGCACTTTGTCTGAGCTAGAAATCCAGGCTTTGATGGCGCAGAGCACATCGTTGTCGTCCAGCAGGGCGTATTGTTCCAGCGCTTCGCTGGTGGGGCTGAACATATCGAAGGTTACGTCTTGGTAAAGGAAATAGCGCAAAGCCGGCGAGCAGAATAGCTCTTGGCTTAATGGCTTTTGGCCGTTGCGTGCAATCTCTTTCGCCCGCGAAAGGATTTTAATCAAGTGTTGCTCGCCAGCCACGGAGGTCTTATGCAGATAGACCTGCCAGTACATCAGTCGCCGCGCCACGAGGAATTTCTCCACGCTGTAGATGCCTTTGACTTGCACGACCAGTTTGTCATTTCGCACATCGAGCATCTTGAGCAGTCGTTCACTCGCCACACGTCCTTCCTGCACGCCGGTAAAGAACGAGTCGCGGCAGAGGTAATCCATGCGGTCCACGTCCAACTGGCTCGAGATTAGTTGATGGAGGAAATGTTTCTGGTACTCGTTCTTGAAGATAGCGATCGCCATATCGAGCTGTCCGTGCAGGTCGAGGTTGATGCGCTCCATCATCAGGAGCGAGATGTCCTCGTGCGTCACGCCGTGTACGATCGTGTGCTCGAGCACATGCGAGAACGGGCCGTGACCGATGTCATGCAGCAGGATAGCTATCATGGCACTCGTTGCCTCCTCGTCCGTTATCTCCACTCCTTTCATCCGCAGCGAGACAATCGCCTCGTGCATGAGGTGCATAGCTCCTAACGAGTGACCGAAGCGGCTGTGCATCGCTCCGGGATAGACCAGATAGGACAAACCTAATTGACGAATTCGACTCAATCGCTGCACATAGGGGTGTTGCAGCACATCGTATATCAGTTCGTTCGGAATAGACAGAAATCCGAACACAGGGTCGTTGATAATCTTACGCTTATTAGCCATCATATACAAATTAGCGTGCAAAGGTACAACTTTTTTTGCATATATGCAAATAAAAAAAGAAAAAGCGCAATTTTCATGCGCTTTTTCCGGTCTTGGATTAGCTTAGTCTTTCTTTTCCTTTCCGGGTTGTGCGTGCTGTCCGTGATGGCCTTTGTGTCCCTGTTTGTCGCATTTTCCGCAGCAACCTTTGGCTCCGAAGGGTTCGTCCAGATGCATCACCCTTGCCGTTTGGCGGGCACTGAGGTCCTTACGGAATTTGTCGTAGAACTTAGCCTGCAGGTCTGCCAGTTTCTTATGCCCTTCGAATCGCTCTTTGGCGCGTTTGTCCAGCGCTGCATCATCTTTTTCGGCTACTTCATCCGCCTTGCATGCTTTGCCTCTGGGGCAACCTTTCTCGAAGAGCTTGTCGAGTTCCTGACTGTACTCGCGGAAGGTAACGGCGAAATTCGCGGCCTGTTTGTCACTGAGCATCAGTTCGTCGGTCAGGTGCCGGATTTGCATCTCGATGCGCTGTTCCTTACTGAGTTGCTTGCCTTCACACTCCTGTTTCTCGTGCGCACTTATGTTTGCTGCGACGATGGCGCTAATCGCCAGAAGAATAATCTTTTTCATACCAATAATCATTTTGAGTTAATACTTGAGTTAACATTGTTCGTGACTATTGATACAAATACCGTGCCAAAACTGAAAAAGGAGTGTTTATTCGAGGCTGTTGAGGTCCACGAGTTTGTTGACTATAGCATAGATGGTGAGTCCTGCGGTGGAGTGGATATTGAGCTTACGAGTGATGTTTTTTCGGTGGGAGATGACGGTGTGCATGGAGATACAAAGCACGTCGGCAATTTCTTTGTTACTCAGTCCGCGAACTACCTGTACAAGCACGTCTCGTTCACGGTCGCTCAACTCTTCGCTCTCCGGCATCTGGTGACGACGATGGATAGGCGGCATCACTTTCGTCATGGCGGGGCGTAAGATATCATCCTCGATGGCGCAGTGGTCAGCGAAATCCTGCTCGGTGTGCCATAACTCGGACATGACGCTGATGAGCGTATAGGTGACGGTGCCTTCGGTAGAGGTAGTCTTGGTCGGATAGTACTTGATGATGAGGTTTTTGATTTCCGTCAGTTTGTCGGTGATGCGCTGGTCGTCGTGCTGGTGTTCATCGAACATGCCGGCGTTCTCATGCTCGATATGGGTGCGTATCTCATCGACGAACTCGTCATAGCAGCGGAGGATAAGTCCCGGTATTTTGGTTGTCGGGTCGGCAGGAATGATAGCTTCGATGAGGGCACGGCGCAGACGAGGCAGACGGAAATCGAGGAAATAGGTGTGGGCATTGTGCAGATAGCGCTGCAAGGTGGGAATATCTATCTCTGCGGGCACCACGCGCTGGTGGAACACCTTGTAATTGACGATATCCAGAAAGGTAGGCGTATGCACGCCGTGCGACGCGCACACCTGCTCAATCGTCTGGTCTCCCACTCCCATCTCCAGCCCGAAACGGCTGATGATTTGTATCGCATCTTCCTCGTGCGACATCAAATCGCATATCTTATCACTACCCTTGTACATACTGCGTTTTTTTGCAAAAACGCTGCAAAATTACAAAAAAAATCCCATATGAGCAAGGGTACGGGCAAAAATCCCCAAAAATAGGGATGGATTAGATATTCAGTTCTTTGCGTTTTTGTTCGTAGTACTCGTGGCGTTTCGGGTTCTCCGGAAACCAGCCTTTGAGCACGCGTTTCTCCTGCTTGACCACTTCGCCGATACCCCAGAAACAGGAGAAAGCGAAAGCACCTAAGATAGTGGAACCGATATAGTTCTCAATCAGCAGCGAAGCTGCGGTGGACAGCAGCCCCGCTACAAGGAACACCCACCATCCTTTGCGGCCGAAATGGTACTCTAATTTAATTGTGATAGGATGGCAGATACCGATACTCAAAAAGACTGCCGCCCCGATGATAATTCCTGTATAGTTCATCATATGTAATTTATTTATAAAAGCAAGTATTAGTGCAAGCTAATGGCAAAACATAAATCCGAAGTACAGCCGCGGGCCGGTAGGCATGCATAGCTCGTTCTTATGGATGGCGAGCATCCAGTCCAGGCGGAAGGTGATATGCACCTTGCGCGTTATGCAATAGTCGCAGCCTACGTATGGTGTGACATAGAAGAACGACTGCTTGTGGAAAGTGCTGTTGGCGTCTTGCGTCCAACTGTTCTGGTCGCCGTCCAGGATATACAGCCCTTTCATCGAACCGCCACCGATGGCCCCGCCGATGTACGGCCATGCTTTCTCCAACCGCCAGCAGCAGTCGGCAAGAATACCTCCGCAGCCTACGCGTACATAACTGCCCGGTTTGAGCACATCGCGGCAGTCCGTGACTACGCTCGGCATAGTGGATACGAAGCCTTCAAAGCCCGTACGCAGATGTTTCCACAGATGTACCCGCAGCGCACCACCGATGCCGAAAGTGGCACCTTGAGGGCTGCTTAGTCGTCCTTCGGGGGTCTTCGGTGCATGGCCGTCGCGACCGAACTGATAGCCCGTATGCAGCATCATACCACCCGAAAAGCCCTGATAGACTTTGTTTTTCTCAATGCCTTCATGCACTTGTGCTGCCAGTGCAGAGGCCATAAACAGACATACCAATAATACCTTTGCTCGCATATTTTTTATTTCATTAGGGTCCCCGACGGGGCAAACGCGGTGCAAAAGTATATCTTTTTTCTTAAACAAAGATTAAGATTTTCTTAAGAAGCATCAAAATCCCCAGAAATAGGGATACGAAGGTCGCTGATAGTGCCGTTGATGTCCATGGAGAGGGTGAAATGCTGCATCGTCAGCTTAGAACTCAGCCTCAGCACGCCGGATTGCGCAGCGGGTAGCAGAGCCATCAGAATACCGTCCAGCATACGCCGAAGAGCGTCCGGCGCGATGGTCAGTTCGTTGACGAAGGGTGTGAGTTGCAGTTGAGCGGTCAGTCCGGCGGAAGTGATGTCCACCTCGTGGCTCTGCAACCATTCTGCGAGAAAGGTCTGCAGGTCTATCGTGTAGCGCTCCACCGGTTTCTCGACACGGAAGATGAGTCCTGCGCCGCGGATAGTCTCTATCGGTCGGCTCTTGCTCCAACCCAGCTTGCGGCGCAGCGCATTGAGATGAACGTCTATCGTGCCCGGGTCGTATTGGAAACGCGGACCCCATACATGGTCCAGCAGTTCCAGCCGAGTGCATAGGCGGTTGGCATGAGCCGTCAGGTAGTCCAGCAACCCGTATTCCAGACCTGTCAGATGTACCACTTCTCCGTCCTTGCGTACGCACCGCTGCTCGCGGTCTATCTCAATATGCTCCGTGATGATACTCCACATAATCGAGTGCAAAAGTACTACAAAAGTTTGACATATGCAAGAAAAAACAGAAATAATCGTTCGAAGATAAGAAAAAGCGCATTTTTTGTGCGCTTTTTCTTACGTTAACTATTAGCTGTTAGCCGTTAGCTTGGGATTCCTATTAACGGACTATTTGTCCGTCAAGGGTGTAGGTCTTGTCTCCACGGAGGATGAAGATCTGGCCTTCTCTGAATATCTTCACGGCATTATTGCCATCAAGAACATCCTCGAGTGCCTCTTCGGCGGATTTGTAGGTAGCAAATACGGCTTCGTCATGCTGTACGTTCGTATAGTTACCATCCCATCCGGTGAATACATAACCTGCCCTTGTCGGAGTATCCGGCGGCGTTGCGTTTTCTCCCTTAGTTACCGACTGTTGGCTGAGGACGGAATCATCCCAGTCGTAGAACGTAACGGTGAAGGAAGGCAGCACAACAGGCGTAGCCTCGAAGACAGCCGTATAGACAGCATCAGCTGTGACAGGCACAATCTCCGGTGTCCATCCGATGAAGGAATACGTGTTTGCTTCATCGTCAGGATGCGTCGGCGTCACAGAACATGTCGGTGTTTCGCCTTCATTCCATTTCTTGGACTCAAGGATGGTACCATCATAGTTCTTGAAGGTTACCGTATATTGTACCGTAGGCTCTACGAAATTGAATATGGCAATGACAAGTGTATCGCTGCTTACTACCAGCGTACGTGATGCCGTTGTCACACCATCCGACCAGCCGGCGAACTCGGACGACTCACCTGCTAAGGCAGTCAGAGGCACTTGGTCGTTCTCGTAATAGAGCGTGCTGATAGACGTTTGTCCGTTGACCGTACCGGTACCCGTACCCGTAATACCGACCGTAACCGTATATTGCGGCGTGGTAGAAGCTTCCTCAAAGGTTGCCACAAGGAAGGTGGCCGAAGTGAGGGTTATGTCGCGACTAATCGTTTGTACGCCATCCGACCAACTTACAAATCGGTATCCTTCAGCAGGCTGTGCCGTCAGTGTCAGCACCGTACCTGCCACCGCCTTATATACATTGTTCGCTGTAGCTTCCGCATCGCCTTGAACCAAAACGGAACCATTGTTGGCGATAATCGTCAGCGTGTATATCGGCAGGAATTCAGCGGTGAGCGAGAGATCACTATTCATCGGCACGACGCGGATGGCATGGGTGTTTCCATCCGACCAGCGTGAGAATATATAGTTCGCATTCGCAGCCGCTTCTATCACAACGGATGTATTCTCCTCGTAAGCGCGGTTGAAGGTCGTTGTGTAGGGTTCGTTATTGACACGAATCTGGCCACCCTGTCCGGCAGTGAGGTTGAGGGTATAGAGCGGAATAGCGACAAACGACGCTGTGATAACCGTATCCTTGACGAGGGTTATAGAGCGATTTATGTCGGTATTGCCGTCCGACCAACCGGTAAAGCGGTAATGCTCAGCCGGTGCAGCCGAGAACGATACAGAGGTGCCGTAGTTATAGAAACCGCTGACAGTTCCATTCACCGTACCACCAGGTCCTGCGGTAACGGAGATACTAATGGTCCGAATACGGAATATAGCAGTCAGACTCTTGTTGCCCGTTACAGTAAGCGTACGAGGATTAGTGGATACACCATCCGACCATTGAACGAATTCATATCCCTCCATCGGGGTAGCCGTCAGTTCAATGAGGTCACCGGCATTATAGATACCGCTTGCATCGTTTACCGTGCCACCGTTACCTGCGCTGACCGTAATCGAATATTGTACCACCGGTGTAATGATGAGTTCAAAGATAGCGGTCAGAGCTATATCATCCGTCATCGTGACAACACGCTGTACGGTCTGTACGCCGTCCGACCAGCCAACGAAACGATAGCCTTGGTTAGGCTGTGCCGTCAGCGTCAGCGAAGCGCCATGAACCGTCGTATAAACACCATCTGCATAGCTGTAGTCTCCGGCAACCGAAATGCCTCCCATCACGATGTCGTTAACGGCAAGGGTGAGATGACGGTTCGGCATGAAGATAGCAGTCAGGTTGATGTTGCTATTAACGGTGACAGTGCGCTGTGCATTGGTTACGCCGTCTGACCATTGGTAGAACGAATATCCCTGAGCAGCGGAAGCATAGATGGTCATCTGTGAGTCTTCATACCATTGTCCCGTATATGATACATCGTAAGAGCTCATTTCTCCACTTACATATATCCATCCGCCTTCGTAAGCCTGTACCGCTACGGTATAGACTGCGAGTGCTTCGAATTGAGCGGTGATAGACATTGCTCCCTGCACATGTATAGTCCGTTCAGACTCCGTCACACCGTCCGACCAGCCAACGAAGCGATATCCTTCGTTAGGATATGCATACGCATTAAGCGTATAGCCTACCGGATAGTTTCCGGACAATCCGGACGGGAATATGTATCCGCCTTCGGATGCGTCTATCTGAATAGCATACGTAGGAACAGTAAATACTTGAACTACCACATAATCCGCATACGGAGCTCTGCCATATTGTCCCGGACTCAGTTCGGTCCAAGCCCGTAGCTGTACGGCATAGTTGCCATCCTCTTCAACCGTATAGGTGAACGAATGACCGGCTACCACAGACTGGTAAATAATATCTGTGAATTCACCATCTACCATGTGGTAAATCTGCAGATAGACAGAGTCTGCTGCGCCCTCCCATGTAGCATTGATATCATGCCCGTTAGCCACTGCTTGCAGATTCTTGAACGGCTCCGGTACGGCAGACAACTCAATCGAACCGGCATATGCATAACGTCCTACAGCTTCGCCTGCAGCATTGAGAGGCTCGACATATACTTCCATTGTACCCGGTATCGGCGATGTATAATGGAACTCGGCGGAAGTAACGGTTTCTTCTCTTAATATACTGCCGCCCATTTGCACTTCTACTATATACTGCTCTACCGGCACATTGCTTTGCCATGTCAAGTCAAGCGTGATACCATCGGCTGTCAAGAGATTGAAATTGCTCAACTCTACCTGACTCTTTTGCATAACGACGGTGTTGGGTGCAAACACTGCGTCAAGCGAGTAAGGCGATTGAGGTTCAATACTCCATCGAATCTCCTTGCCGTCCAAGAAGTCTTCTACCATATAGGTAAAGGTTGTAACGCCTGGTACGGACAGATAACCGAGGTAACGGTCGTTATCATTAACATCATAGGCATGGAGAGCGTAGGAGTCGGAAATCATCTCCGCATCCCATGTAAACACAACCTTTCCGGGCTCGGAAACAGCCTGCAGATTGTAAGGAATGTAATAGGCAGACTCATCATCCTGCTTAGTCCAGCGGTACAGCTCCGCATTATCGAAGTCAAGATATACGATGTTATCATACAGATACTGGCTGATGACAAGATTTGGAAGAGTTGTCCAAGCGTCATACGCTGAGTTATAAACCAGAATCTCATTATCCCAATTACCTGCCTGACGGAACTTAAACACATCCGAAGGTGTAGCCGTAATGGTAGCCGTCCAATATCCGGTCTGTGCATCGTAGGTCATCAGCGTACCCATCCAGTTATCGAACGAACCGATAATCTCTATCGAGTCCGGCGCATTCTGTGGAGCCTCCAAGAAGACAGTATAGGTGGTCGTTTGGGATGTACACGGATTATTATTGTTCTTCCAGTAAGCTATCTCGTAGATATAGGCTCCGGGTGACTCGTAATATACATTCACCTCGTTACCGTAGCCGCTTTCGATGTAAGCCTCATTACCGCCTCGGTAAATCCATGCGTTGAAGTCTCCCGCTTGATTATCCCAGTTGAAAGCACCTATATCGCTCAGTTGTACCGGTTTGGCCTGTACCGAGGATTCGGTATAAGGAATCTGAGCTGCATACCAACCATTGAAACCAGCAAGAGGCATCATGTGAACGAGTTGGCTCGGATCGGTTATCCAATTGCCGGCCGAATCCATCATGTACGTACCGGCGATAACGACATCGTAGCAAGGAGCCACGTCGAACTTATACGCCAGCACTACATTGTTGTCCGTGTCATAGCCTGCATTTTCGAGGTCAGCCACCGTAGGAGCATCCGACGGTTGGACTTGCGCCTTGGTGAGTTGGCTCTGAACGGCATAGCCCTTGCTATTGAGCGCATTCACAGTGATTGTACCATCTGCATCTACAATAACTGTACCGGATACGAGATACCAAATTGGAGTATCGATATACCCTTCGGAATTAATATAACCGGCGAACGATGGCGTAATTCCACTTACAAAACCTTCACTGGCCTTAACGGTCATCGGATTGCCGGTAGCGTTAATCGGATATGTTCCTGCTACCAGAGTGTCAATACCTGTCGGTAGATTAAACAGCATATTGATATATGCGTTGTCGGTATTAGAGGCATAAACACGTCGTTGTGCCGTGTCAAATGCTACATCATTATACCCGGAGAAGTTCTCCGTATACGCATAGTCTGCATCGTAGTCGAATGGTGTAGCGTCAGCACCGACATACGTGAGGATATATTGCTGTCCGTTGGTAGCGGTAATAAGGGCTGATATTTGTACACCGTTTGCTGTCTGTATCTTCACGAACTGCACATCGGAATAGGATATGGTCTGACTATTGTAATACCCTTGACAATACTGTTGTAGCATATCCGACCATGTATAAACATGTCCGAGTTCTACATCCCGCATTCCCTGTGGTACGATGATATCTATCGTAAAATAATTTTCTTCGTCTTCCAGATTCAGACGATACCAGATATCATTGTCTTCTGTGTAGAAATTAGAAGTAATTGAGGCGATAGTCAGTTCAATCGGGTCTGTTACCGCAGAGGTATCCGAACCGGAACCGCTCGTAGTCCAGCGATAGGTGTTCGGATTCGAGAAATCGGCATACACAATCGCATCGCTGATGATATAATCGCCAATCATACAATTGTTCAGCACTGTCCACTCGTTAATTACAGAATCATAGACCAGAATCTGGTTATCCCATGTGCCTGCTTCGCGGAACATGAAATAATCCGAAGGAGAAGCATTAATAGTTGCCGTCCAATATCCGAACTGTGCATCGTAGGTCATCGGCGTACCCGTCCAGTTATCGAACGAGCCGATGAGTTCGATATTGCTCGGTGCGTTCTGCGGTGCGCTGAGATAGACGTCGTAATTGGATTTTATCTCATTGCAAGGATTGTTATGATTTTTCCAATACGCTATCTCGTAGATATAGGCGCCAGGATTACTCAGATATGGTGTACATTCATACGTAAAACTTTCGAACTCTGTCTCATTACCGCCTCGGTAAATCCATGCATTGACGTCTCCCGCTTGGTACTCCCAATTGAACGAACCGTCATTGGCGAGTTGAACGGGTTTCGCCTGATTATCCCATGTACCGCCATTGGTGTTGTACGGTATCTGAGCCGCATACCATCCGTCAAAGCCTGCGAGAGGCGACATACGAACGCACTCACTCAGTTCCGTCGTCCAACCGTTATAATTACCGGCGATGACTACATCGTTGCATGGCTCATCTCCGAACTGGAAGCAGAGTACAATATTATTGATGATATTATATCCCGCCATCATCAGGTCCTGAGTAGTCGGCACATTGGCTGCCGGATGTCCCAGATACATGACGCCGGCACCGGAAGCAGTTTGAACAATCGATGAGGATTCCGTCACAGCGGTATGGCGTATATACGAGCGTACACGCACCATATCACCTGTCTGCAATCTCCTGTCCGGAATACCGCGGAAGATATATAATCCGCCTTCCGCATTGGAAGAAGCACCATTCGTCTCGTCCGCTATCCAGAAGGTCATGTTGCCATACGTATCCATAGCGTCTTCCTCTATATTCGTTACATAGCCGACTATATCGTAGGTGGTGCTGGTTCGATAGCCGACCTCCATGCTATAACCGTACTGCAGTGCGTCTGCTACGGATATCTCCGGTATAGCAGGTAGCGAACGGTCTCCGGCAGCTTCATTAATGAATGTGACGGACGGCCTTAGCAGTTCTGCAAAGTCCTCGCCGGTATTATTATTGACATAGTGCTCAATCGGTCCGGTTATCCTTACTTTGTCGCCTGTCAGCACAGGATACGGCACACCGTTCTTTTCCGGCGTAGCCAGGTATGCCTTCATGGTAACCGTACCGTACATGTCGTCGGCAATTAGGAAGGATTGGTTGCCGTAGGTCTGTTCATAGTTTTGTGTACTGACTACATAACCGACCACAGACACATCGTAGGACGAGGCCTCGTTGACGGGCTGCTGATAGCTCAGCGCAACAGCTTCGGATACCGTCAGGTCAATCACTCTTTCACCAATAATCGGGTCCGGATGAATACCGACACCGAAGATATTGGTGGTATTGGTAACAATAGTGATAACGATATCGCCTTTTGCATAATAGCCGGCAGGTAGGTTGACATCTACCGCGTATGCAGGGCGAACACCATCGATTTTAACACCGCTTTTCCTGTAGGTTACCGTATCGCCTTTTACAGCAATGCTGACACCGCGTTCCGAATCTCCGTTGGGCGAGAAATAAACAGTTAGTTTACCGGCGTTCTCCATGGTGAATGCTCCCAATCGAATGGAACTACCCGAAGCCGCACGGAACTCTGTTCCGGAAACGAACGCCTCTACGCCGTCCCATTCGGGAGTGGGTCTAAGCGAATTATAATATTCTTTTACATTCCATGCATTGTTAGCCTCCGTGCCGTCGGTTTTCATAAATCCGCATACCTGGGAGCCGTTCGGCAAGGTAACATATTGGTAACTGGTGACGATAGTATCCGCGATTGACGGGTTGGCATCATAGAGCGCTTGGAAGTCAATATAGTTCGCCACGCTGTAAAGGAATATAGTGTCATGAGTAGTAGGACAGTCAACAACCTCGTGCGAATAGGAATAGCTTGGCAATCGATAGCAGGTATTCTCCGCCACATTCTCAATATCGTCGGTCTGATAACCGTAATAGCCGTAATCATTCCAAATGATATTCAGTTGTCCCGAAGGAATATTATTGAAGGTGTAACTCCACCAGCCGGTCTCCGGATCTATGGTAACCGGTACGCCGGGCCATTGTTCAAACAGGTCGGTTGACTTCGTTCCATCCGTTACCCATGCCCAGATTCCGACTTGGTTCCAACTGTACATGGTGGTACTGGACGGATCCAGTTTGACGGTCACAGGTCCCTGGAAGGTCGCCTGTTTGTAATGGGATACATAGATTGCGTTTTTCGCTTGCGGCGATTGGTTGTATTCCAGGTAGGTGGCTTTGAGCGTCAGTGTATCGCCTTCGGCTATACCCAGGGAGTCAAATTTCTGTGCCACTCCCTCAGGGGTCAGCAGACCGTAGATATACAGCGAGCCGGTGGCGTCCTCAAGGTAGAAATTACCATATACCGTATTCTGGATATTCTTTACAACGCCTGTCAGCACACATGTGTCTTTGGGGTTCTTTAATTGCAAGAACTCGGCAATGGTTTTGGGGCCGAGGTTAATCGCAGAACCGGAACTATAGATAATCTGGCACGTACTTCCGGCAGCAAACTCAGGTGTTGCGTTGTATTTGGTTAACTGTCCCGTAACCTCTACATAGTCATTGACATTCGGAATGGAAGTAGCATCCACACCGCATCGGTATGCCTGTAACACGTTACCGCCGTTCTGCGTATCCGCCATCCAGAAAGATATATTGCCATAGCTGGGATTATAGGCAGTGACGATAGAGGTAACGAAGCCGCGGATAGCGAAAGTCTCGCCATTGTTGTATAATTCATTGTTAGCCGAAACGGACAAAGCCGCCTCAGCAGCCGCGGCACAGGTCATCGTAGGTGCAGGAGTGGCACCGGAGGAGAGGTTGATTTCCACTACATAGGGGTCATGGTCGGAATACGATGTCTCTTCCGTTATTCCGGCAGAGCAGGTGGTGCTGAGATGCCGTACATAAGCATCTACGATTTGGTTCGCCATGGAGTTGTTCGCCAGCGCATGGTCGATTAACTCACCTCCGTTGTAACAATGCGAATAGATGGAACCGTCATTGAAGCGCAGTAATTGCTCGGCATAACCCGCATTGGTGATATACGTAATGGGTGCTTCGCCGTACTCGCAGTTCAAGTCGCCTAAAATCAGGATATCAGGGTCGGTCGTGACAGAGGACAGAGCATTCATCAATGAGTATGCATTGCCCATACGAATGGACTCTCCTTGGTCTTCCGAGCTGTCTTTCGCCTTGAAATGGTTCATACAAACAACGAGTTTTTCGCCGTTGGATAGTTGGCTGAATGCCTGATACCGCATCGTGTTGCGGTAGTAGTTAGCGGTACTTGCCGCCACATTGTTGCCTATCGGTTGTACGCGGTCGGAACGATAGATGAAA
Source organism: uncultured Bacteroidales bacterium (assembly GCA_902778935.1). Classification (GTDB taxonomy): domain Bacteria; phylum Bacteroidota; class Bacteroidia; order Bacteroidales; family Paludibacteraceae; genus Colicola. Next base: position 58,116 of record CACYZT010000005.1, on the reverse strand, counting down.
CCCGATTTGATGTTATTGTTATAGGTCGCGTCCCAATCTTCGTCAATACCGTCCGAAACGGCCACATACGGATTACCCGATACATACGAGTTCGCCACCGAAACCAGGTAGTCCAGCACTTCCGGTTTCGCCTCTACCTCGCAGAACGCATAGATATCCGCATTGATAGTCAGCATCATGTTGACAATCTTGCTGGTCTTTGCGTTAATCTCCGCTTGGGTATAATTACCACGCCCGGTATTCGAATTGATGTAGTAATTCTCCAAGTTCTGCGCACAGATACGTAGCGAACCATAGGTGGTATCACGCTCCGTCAAAACTGTCGGACGATACAATAGCGTAACAGGACAGTTGGTCGTGTTCGTCTCGTACGTAGTACCGTTATAATTTATCAGAGTCGAAGTGACGCTTACCTTGTCGCCTACCTGCAGTTCCACATCCGGTCTGCCGCGATAAACAAGTAATGCGCCATTGGCATTGGTGGACGCTGACCCTTTCGTGTCAGCAATCCAGAATCTCATGTTGTTATAGGTGGAATTAAAATCGTTGCTGGCAATCTTATTCACGTAGCCCTCTATCGTGTAGCTCTCCGTGGTAGATACGCCAGAAGCAAGGCCACCGCATATTTCCAGTGCCCTCGCTACCGTAATAGTTTCACCTACAGCTGTGACGCTCCATAGGAGCGCCAACAGCCAAAGGATGTGTTTTTTCATGGGTGTAGATTATTTTTTACCAAAATAAAAGGCTATGTAAAGGTTGGCGCCGATATTATCGGTGGTGAATGTAAAGCCGTCGTTCATCGCTCTGTCATGGATAATCACTTCCTGACGCTGCTGAGTGAAGGTATTCCACCCTTCCCATTGTTCAGCCCTTGCCGGATTCCATTGATAATCGACGAGCACATTCACATTCAAGCCTAACGCAATCTTCGGAGCTACAAAGCACTCCACGCCGACCGTCCCGTACACACCGGCGAGGTGTGTACCCGCAGCGGTGTAATGACTCATCAGACGCGGGTTCTCGATATAGCTGTAGTCGGTCGCGAACTTGGGGTTCACTGCGCCTCCGTACAATCCGCCGTTGGTCGGATTATGGTTGGCATCCGTGATAGCATTGTAATAGGAATATGCCATCCTGTTAATCGTCCAGCATCCGTAAGTCAGACCTACGCCGAAAACACCCTGTACGCGGCGCTTGCCTATTCGGTATTCCGCACCGACGGACGCCGAAGCACCGACGCTCAGACGCTTTTCGATGTCTTGACCTTCAAGGGTACTGTACGGATTGATGAACCGCGCTGCGTCGTCGATGACGTATGCACGCCTGTTCCAACTGTTGACGCCGACACCTACATTGAACCGCAGTCCCCAGTTGTTGGTCATCATGTATGTACCCATGATGGATACCATGCCCGGCACTCGCATCGGTTCGCCGGCGAGAGGCGCCAACGCATTGCCGACTGTGCCATTGAATAAATTACCTACAAAGGTAGCAACAGGGTCCAAGTTAAAGCCTATGGCGAATTCACCTTCCTGCGGGAGATATTGGGAATAATCCACGGATTTCTTGTCTTTCTCCGGTGTATTCGCTTCCTCAGCCCGCATAGGATACGCCAGTGCTGCCATGAGAAGCAAACAAACTATCTTTTTCATAGTGAACAATGATTAGAAGTTAATACTATTGCTGTCTGATTACAACGAACCCGGGTTCCAATGCAAACGGCATGCACCCTGATATTTATCATGATAGCGGATTTTCTGGCGTGTTGCGTACGGCACTGTGAGAATGCTGTTGAGCAGTTGTACTTCGTTTGCATCCTTCGCATCTTCCGTTATCTCCATCGGCGTATAGTTGCCGTTAGCGTCTTTGTCGTTACGGTTGGTATAGGAAACGCCCGTACCCCAGATACCCTTAATCGTCTTCGTGTCACGCGCTACGAAGGTAACCTCCACATCCGACGGATATTCATATTCGCCGTAGTATTTGAGCGTAGCAGCAGGGATAACAACCGCACTGGTAGCGGACTGGTAGTATCCTTCTACGAGTTGCTCTTTCTTGGTGCTGGGCCAGCAGTTGGACCAGAAGGAAGGAATAAGAGCGTTGGTCAGTGTGGCGTCGATGTGCCAGTCTGCCCATGTCTTGGTATGGTAGCGTGCGTTGCTGAACGGGTTGAACTCGTAGTAGATATGCTTCAATGGCTCTAATTTCTCTTCTACTTTGAGCGTTGCATTGATGGCATATCCTTCCCATGCCGTATAAACTTTGATATTGCTCAGCTCCACTTTGCCGTCTATAGCGGAAGATTGGGTGTTAAACACGAGTTTAGCTCCCTTGAGAAGGCTGGACGGGTTGGCGGCATCGAACGCGTTGGACGAAAGCGTAATCGTTACGTCAAACGGCAGGTACACGGCATCCCATTTGTATTGGTCCACTTCCTCAATCTCCATGCCGGTGGTTGATGAGGTAATCGACTCGTCATATACCTCGCCGTAGGTCTTCACAATAGCCGTTAGTCTCTTAATCTCGAATTTCTTACTCAGGTCTTCGCCTTCGGCCTCGTCATAGGCAACGATGGTGATGTTCTGGTTGATCAGTTTCTTGGTGTCCGCGTTGAAGGCTACTGGTCCGAGAGTGGTGACGCGGTAGAAGACAGCGATGCTCTCGTATTCATCCTCCGGTCCTTTGGTGTATTTGCCGTCAAACCGAACGGTGCTGATCGTAATGCTCGCATTTAGCGAACCGGCAGGTACATCGAAGGAGTAGGCGCCATTAGCGTCGGTAATAACGGTAGCGAACTCAATCTCTTCGCCGCTATACATACCTTTGACCACTAACTCTTTGTTGCCGTACGGGATAGGCTTTTTCTCGTAGTTGGTCGTACCGCTTTCCTTCTGGTAGCCGGCATCCACGGAAACAACACCCGACACGGTGATGAAACTCGTGAAATCGCTCAGCGCAGCCAGTTGAGGCTTCATCTCAATGTCTCTGCGTACTACATCGCCTGCGGTGAGGTTGGAAGGAATAGCCATTTTGTTGGACGTGAAATAGATTTTGGAGGTAGTACCGTCGTTCGGATTGGTGTACTCCCGCTCCGTCGGCATAACCTGAATCTTCACGTTCGCGGCATTGAGCGTAAGACCGCCAACGGGAATGGTCACTTCGTACATACCGTTCGCGTCTGTATAGACCGGACCGAATTGCTTCTCGCCCTGCGCGCCACCGGAGAACTCCGAGTTGGCAACCAGTACGCGCACTTCTACGCTGTCTGCCGGTTGTTTCTTCGCGTCCGCTCCGCCCGGATTATAGGTCACCTGACCTACTACCGTCGCTAATTTGACGTCAGCATTGTCCAAATCCAAGAAAGACTGTTTGTCTTCACAAGCCACCATTGCCAATAGGGCAAAAGCGGCGAATAATAAATGCTTTTTCATAATAAAATAGTGTTGATAAAGTTAATAATGGGCAGGACCGACATTGGGTTTAAGGTCTTTCCCTGCTGTGAGATTCATTCATGTATATACATACAAAAAGCGCAGACTCGGGTAGGTCGCTTATATTCAGTCTCAAAGGATTTCCTGGACAAACCTCAACAATCCAAATATATCATCTACGGGAAAGCCCACGCTCACGCATGAGCACTTCGCTATTCCTCGGATTGTTGTTAGTTCCTATATAACTGTCCAGGTTTTATAGAGACCAAGTAGTAAGCCAAATGCTATTATGTATGTATGTCTTTGTGGCTAAGCCACTATGCACCGCCTTTACGGTGCCGGAAGGTTAAATTTCTGTTTTGTAAGTCAGTTTTTTAGTTAACGAATTTATTTATTTTTTCTACGCGTTCATGTACGCGCATTGCGTCGGGTTTTGAATTTGGCTGCAAAGATACTACATTTTTTCGATATATGCAAATCTTTTTTTTATTTTTTTCTTGCGTATGTCATTATTTTGTAGTACCTTTGCAGCGGATTTTTATCCATTACTTACAAAAATTACAAATATTAATTAATTCATTCGTTTTATGAAAAAACATTTTTCTTTTATTCTCGTTGCTTGTATGGCAGCATTGGTAATGACAAGCTGTAATAAAAAGAACGAACCGACTCCGCCGGAACCGGACTTGAAGCCGGTGGCTGCGGGTATCCAGTTTACTGCTACTTTTGCACAACAAACCCTTGATCAGTGCGATATCTCGTTCGATTACTACGACGAGAATGGCAACAAGAAGAACGAAGTGGTCAATACGCCTGAGTGGACCAAGACTGTCGAGACCAAAGCACTGCCTTCTACGCTTGGATTCCACTGGAATATCGCAGTTAAGGCGGATCTGGACACCACCAAGTATGATAAATTCTTATTAGATTATAATTTCTCCTACTTCAGTGTCGCTATCAATGCTGCTGGAGCTGCTGTTTCCGACAAACATGGTACGTTGGGTTTCAGCAACAAAATTGAGATGGCTATGAGCAAAAGACAGGCTACTGTGGATATTCTCTTAGAACATAATCCTATCAATTTCCTGCACAAATACGATGCAGAAGGCAAGTTTACTGAGGAAGAATGGAAATAAACCATTTTAGCCAATAGCCAAAAACGTCGACCAAACGGCCGGCGTTTTTTTTATGCCCTGAAAAAAAAATCGTTCTAAACTGCATAAAATAGCAAAAATTGCATATTCTAAACTACACTAAACCAGATAAATCAAAACATTTTTGTTGTAGCAAAAGCCTTCAAAATCTTACTCATTGTATGTCGCATAAAGTTATTTGATTCTACGGCCAAGGGCGTCGTAGGTGATACTGCTGCCCATCCCAAGTGCGTTGAAAAAGGGTTCGTCATCGGTTTGCTCAGTAAGCGATGAGCCGGTATGTCTCACTCGAGCAGTTCCGTAAGCGGTTTGAGGTTGTCCCCACGGACGACCTCTCCGCCCGCGAACCCTGCGAGGAACTCACCGCCCGTGAACCCACCAAGTACTTCGACCCCTTTACCGAGCGCGAAGATGTATAGCTTGTATCTTTTTTAGTCAAGCACGGGTTTTAACTTGTGTCTTTTTTAGTCAAGCTCGGGTTTTAGCTTGTATAAATTTTGCTAAAAAACGCAAGCATGATTCTTGAAATTTATACAAGTCACCACCGCAAAGCATGTACTAAAATTGCTTGATTTTTTCGAAAAATTAGTACATGGTAACCCGCAAAAGAAAGCCGATAAAAGAAAGTAACAAAAGAAAACCTCACCTCCACAGCCCTCTGGGCTGTAGCCACAGTCTAAAAGACTGTAGAGACACTTACGTGTGGTGGACTTAATTTTTATTCATTATGGCTATTTACAAATTGGACCCTGGATTATGACCAAAAAAGGGCGTATGTACCATCGTGTCTATCGCCGGACAAAGCCGCTCTCCGAAAACGAAGCTATCCATAGAGCCCTCTTCAAAGAATCATCTGTTCAAACCCGGCAGCGCATGGAAGCCGGGGACAAACGCCGTTATAGGGATATCTTCAAAGAGGTGTATGCGCAGTTGAAAGCAAACATCGTTTCGGCTTCAAGTAAGGGACAAGTAAGGGGCAATCCCTACTCAAATTCATTTTACGATGAAAAAGAAATACTATTTCTCTTACATCATCGCAAGAAGCAGGGTGCTATCATCTATCATCCGGAATTACCATAGTAAATCTTGAAACACGTCAATAGAAAAAATCGCTCAATCGGGCGATTTTTCTTTGTGTCAATTCACAATTTTTGGGTATTGCGTATGTGGACGAAAAGCAGTAATTTTGCACTTGCAAAATGAAAAGCGACAAGGGAAAGGTATGAAGAGAATGAAAAAACAAGCAATCTTTATTATCTTGTTGATTACGTGTGCGTTAGGAGTACGCGCAAATGATAGTATCACCGTCAGTGCTTCGGACCTGCAAGCTCTCATGCAGCGCGTCGAGCGGCTCGAACAAAAAGCGGCGCAGGACAGTGTATCCCAACAAATTGGGAGAAGTAAGCAGTCAGAGGCCAGTGCTCAGAAATCCGAGCCCAGACGCGGACGGTTTACCATCGGCGGTTACGGAGAAGTGACCGCCAAGCATTGCTGGTACAGCAATAACTACTTGCGTTACGGCCAGCACCCCGAGAAATACGCCAATGACCATTTCGGCGAGTTCGACCTGCCTCACGTGGTCATCTATCTGGGGTATGACTTCGGCAAAGGCTGGAGCGTAGGCACGGAGATAGAGTTCGAGCACGGCGGTACGGAGAGTGCTATCGAGATTGAGGAAGAAGAAGGCGGCGAGTACGAGAGCGAGATAGAGCGCGGCGGCGAAGTGGCGTTGGAGCAGTTCTGGTTGCAGAAAGCCTTCAACCGCTACGCTATCATCCGCGCAGGTATGCAGGTTGTGCCCGTTGGCGGACTGAACGCGCACCACGAGCCAACCGAGTATTTCAGCGTCTATCGTAACGAAGGCGAGTTCACGATTATCCCGAGTACCTGGCATGAGGTGGCGCTCACGTTCATGGGTTCAACGCCTAACGGATGGCACTACCAGGCGATGTTCCTGCCGGGACTGGATAGCGACCGCTTTAACCGCAAGAACTGGGTCAAACCCGGTGCAGGCAGTCCCTATGAGTTCAAACTGGCGAACGTGTTTGCCGGAGCAGCCCGCGTCGATTATACGGGTGTTAAGGGGTTACGCCTGAGTCTGAGCGGCTACTGCGGTAACTCGTTCCGCAACACGCTCAGTAAGAGCAATGCCGAACTGGACGCCAGTGCTTACAAGGATGTCAAAGGAACCGTCTCCATCGGTGCGTTTGATTTTGCGTACAAGGATTACGGTGTCGTCCTGCGCGGTTCGTTCATGTACGGTCATTTGTCCGATGCAGCCGCCATCACGCAATACAATATATCCATGCGCAAGGGTAGTGTATCGAGTAAGCAATGGGTGGCGTCCGATGCACTCGCTGCAGGTCTGGAGTTGGGCTACGATTTCTTCAGCCTGAACAAGAAGCTGGTCGAGAAAAAGCAGTCTTTCTATGTCTTCGGCCGCTATGATTACTACGACTCGATGTTCCGCTATGATAACCAACCTACGGATATGTACGCCTGGTGCGGTCGCCATCGTGCTGCTGTCGGCATTAACTATTTCCCGATTAAGCAAATAGGTGTGAAGGCGGAGTTCTCGTACGGCATACTTAAACAAGGAACGCGCGCGGACGGTACGCGCGGGAAACTATACAACGATGAACCACAGTTCGCCGTGGGCATCGTCTATGCGGGATTCTATCAATTATAGACCGGCCTGCGGCCTGACAGACCGCTGCCCTGACAGACCACTGCGTTGACAGACCGCTGCGCTGACAGAATGAGTTACTGAAAGACAAATTATAAACCAAAATATGAAAGAAATGAAAAAGATTTTTAAGTGGGCACTATGTGCTGCATGTGTCATGGGAATGGCAGCATGCCAAGGAAAAGGAACAGATGTTCAATCAGACAAAGAAGCGGCGTTGCAGCGTGCTGCTGCGCCGTATGTGAACAACACGGTCGTAGCTACCTACCGCTCGATGGCGGACGCAGGCTTGACCTTATTAGACCAATGCGAGGCTATCCTCGCGGCGCAAGAAGCCGGACAAGACTACGCTGCTCTTATCAAAGATGCGGATGCTTCCTGGCGACTGATGCGTAAGTACTGGGAGCAGAGCGAGGCATTCCTCTACGGACCTGCCGCTGCGCATAACATTGACCCACATATCGATTCATGGCCGCTCGATTTCAATGCGATGAACGCGCTGCTGCACGACTCCGTCCAGATGGCCGCTATCGAGGAACAAGGCGGTGCGTATGTAGGCGAGAAACTCGGCTATGCCCTCAAGGGCTTCCATGCCTGCGAATATCTGCTGTTTGAGTCGGTGATAATTGACGGTCGTGCTGTAGGTACGGGCAAGCCGCACGCAGCTAACCTCACGCACGCCGAAGCCGTTTATCTGCTTGGTATCGTGGAAGACCTGACGCAACAGGCTATCCTGTTAGAGTACTGCTGGGCAGGCGAAGTGAGTGATGCCAAGATGAAAATACTGGAGGAAGGCGAAGTGGATACCTTCGAAGACAAATACGGCTGGCAGATGATCAACGCCGGTAAACCCGGTTCGACCTACCTCACTTATCAGGAGGTGGCGGAAGAGATCGTTGCCGGTTGTGCCGACATCGCCGGTGAGGTAGCTGACCTGAAGATGGGTAACCCCTATATCAGCTCCACTCCCGAAGAGCGCGATTATATCGAGAGCCCGTACAGCTGCACTTCGACAACCGACTTCGCGGATAACATCCGTTCCATCCAACATTCGTACTGCGGTTCGCAGGCAGGCGATTATTCCGTTTCGAGTTATGTATTCACCCAAGACGCCGCACTCGACGCCAAGGTGCGCAAAGCTATTGAGGACGCCATCGCCGCTATCGAAGCTATCGAAGATTTCGAGAACACGGCTAAGGGTAACCCGCAAGTGAAAGAGGCTATCGACCGCGTTTCGGAACTCGAGGGGATTCTAAGTGATGAAGTTTTACCATTATTAAGCAAATAATACTATGAGAAAGCAATTTTTATTCATGGCTATGGCGGCAGTGGTGCTGGCTGCTTGTAAGTCCGGCGGTGACCAACCGTCAACTGACATGCCGGACTGGTACTACACCGGCGGTAAATTAGGCACCACGACGAACACCTCGTCCATGACCTTCCGTCAACCAACCCCTGCTACGGAAGATGCCGGACTGGGTGCTATGTTCGCGCAAGGCGATAACATCGCAGAGAAAGATTTTGTGACCAACGAGTCCGGTCGTCAGCATGGTCTGGGCCCCGTTTATGTACGTTCGTCCTGCCAGCACTGCCACCCGAACTATTCGCACGGCACCTCCGTGCCCGAAGGTGTGTATAACGCCAAAGATCAGGGTAACGGTACGCTGCTCGTAGTCATCAATCCTACTACGCAGGCTTATGTGCCCTGGTTGGCCGGCATGCCGCAACTATTCGGCGTCAAGCCCTTTAAGGCTCCGCTCAACCCCGACATGATAACCGTTCAATGGTTGACCGCGACCGACGAGCATGGCAACAAGTTCGCCGACGGCGAGACATACGAACTGCGTTACCCCGAAGTACACATGCCTAAGGAGGCGGTGTATGTCTATAATCAGGGTTATCGCGACCCGGACGGCCTGCTGGAGAGCGAGGGATATGAGGTGAAGTTGGAGAACACCATCGGCGTCTATGGTTCCGGTCTGCTCGATGCTATTCCTGACCAGGATATCATTGACCAGTACGCCAAAGAGGCAGCAGACGGTAAACTCAAGAATGGTCTGAACCCTGCTTTCTGGGACGGTGGTTTCCAGAACAGCGGTTACTACAAGAACGACCCGCAATGGGGACCGAAACGCTTCACCTACGCCCTCACACGTGGTCCTATCATGGATGCTGCCGGTGCGAATGCTATCTGGAATATCACCAATGTAACCCGTAGCGACCGCACATACCACTATCTCGACCTTGCGTACAAGGCTGGTCAGGCAGGCACTTCTATCTACGCGGAGTACGCATCCAAAGATCCCGAGGTGCAGGCTGAGTTCGGTACGCAGGAAGATATTAGAGCTTATCTGGAGAGCAACACCCTGCCGGCAGAGATGACGGACGAGGAGTTCACGCAAGTGATGGTTTGGCACCGCGGTCTGGCGGTACCTGCTGCGCGTAACGTGACCGACCCGAAAGTGCTGAAAGGTAAGGAACTGTTCACGCAAATAGGTTGTGACTACTGCCATCGACCGACGTGGACAACCGGTCAAGACGAGGTGCGCGACCCGAACCATTTCCCCGTTACCGCGCAGATGCCGCGTTACCCGAACCAGAAGATTTGGCCATACACCGACATGGTGCAGCATAAGCTGTGCATGGAGAATGATATCCGTACCGGATGGTGCCGCACCACGCCGCTCTGGGGACGCGGTCTGCATAGAAAAGCGACCGGCGACCAGTACGAGGCTCGTATGCACGACACACGTGCCCGCAATGTGATTGAGGCTATTATGTGGCATGGTTACAGCAAAGAGTCCGATGCGTACTACCCGACGCAGCAGTTCTATAATTTGAATAAAGAAGACAGAGATGCAATCGTTGCTTTCATTAATGCGATCTAAGCCGGTTACGGCGGTGTTGCACATAGCCCTGGGGATAATCATCCTCGGGGCTTGTGTGACCCATTTCTTCGGCAAACAAGGTGAGATACACTTGCGTGCCGATAAAGCGCAAACATTAGCCATTAACCATTCGTCCGTTAGCCTTTTCTTATGGGATTTTCAGGTTGTTTATGACGCGGATAACAACCCTGCGGACTTCATCACCGAGCTGCGTCTGCTCGACCGCAGCGAGTCCAACAGGCCGAAGGCCGGTCTGGGTCACACCTGGAAGCGGTCTAACAGTGAAACGGTCCAACAGCGAAGCGGTCTACCGGTGGAAACCGGTATTATTCGGATGAACAAACCGCTCAAATACCACGGTTTCCGGTTCTGTCAGTCGGACTACGACAGTGATCAGCAAGGTGTGGTGCTGGCGTATAACTATGACCCTTGGGGCATTGGCATCACCTATACCGGTTATGCCTTGCTGCTCATTGGGATGGTCGGTTTCTTCTTTCAGAAGTACACCCGTTTCCGTGCGTTGCTCAAAAGTCTTACAGCGGAGCGGTCCTACAGCGCAGCGGTCTTTCAGCGAAGCGGTCTGGCAGCGTTAGCGGTCATTATCGTCATCTTGGCGATAATCATGACCAAAGTGGTAACACCCAAACCGCCTTTGCAACCGGTTCTGCAAACGCCGCTACTCGGTATCCATGTATCCGTGATTATGCTGGCGTACACGCTGTTTGCGGTTATCATGATAAATGGTATCTTAGGGCTTTGTATGCCCTCCAAGCGCGAGAGTATCATGCAGCTGTCGCAAGTGCTGCTCTATCCGGCTGTGTTCTGCTTGACCGCCGGTATCTTCATCGGTGCCGTGTGGGCGAACCTGTCCTGGGGACGTTATTGGGGATGGGACCCCAAAGAGACCTGGGCATTGATTACGATGCTCGTTTATGCGGTGCTGCTACACTGGCCGTTACTGAAGAGCAAATGTCAAATGACCAATGAGCAATCACAAATCATATACCATATTCTCAGTATTGTGGCGTTCGCGTTTGTGCTGTTCACGTATTTCGGTGTTTCGTATCTATTAGGCGGACTTCACTCGTACGCGAACTAAATAAAAGCAAGAAAATCAGCTAAAAATAGCACTTTCTGCAAAAAAAATCACAAAAAATTTTGTCATTTGAAAAAAAAGCAGTACCTTTGCACGCTTTTTCGCTGTAGAAAGCGAAAGGAGGTGTATGCAATGATTATCGTTCCTGTTAAAGAAGGTGAGAACATCGAGCGCGCGATTAAGAAATTCAAACGCAAATTCGATAAGACGGGTGTTATTAAAGAGCTCCGTCGCCGTCAGCAATTCGACAAACCGAGTGAGCTGAAGCGAGTTAAGATGGCACATGCGAAGTATGTGCAGTCGTTGCACGCTCACGACGATAAGTAATTTCTATGTTTAGTAGAAGTACAGCCCTTTTGGGCGAGAAAAGTATGACACTGCTGCAAAGCAAACGTGTCATACTTTTTGGTATCGGCGGTGTCGGTTCCTGGTGTGCCGAGTGTCTGATACGAACCGGACTCACCCATCTGACCATCGTCGATGGAGACACCGTACAACCGTCCAATCTCAACCGCCAACTACCTGCCACGCAAGTGACTATTGGTCAACCGAAAGTGCTGGCACTCAAAGAAAGGCTCCTCTCCATCAATCCTGACGCAACCATCGAAGCCATTCCTGAGATGGTGAACGAGGAATGGCTCGAGGCGCACGGTCTGAACTACGATTACGTCATCGATGCCATCGACAGCGTGGCGGACAAGACAGACCTTATATTATACGCGACACGCGCGCGAGGCGTGAAAATTTTCTCTTCCATGGGCGCTGCTCTGCGTTTCGACCCCACCCAAGTGACCACAGGCGAACTGATGACCATCCAAGGCGATGCGCTGGCTAAAGCTGTGCGAGCACGGATGAAACGCCTCGGCAAACACCCTTATAAGAAAGTCCGCTGCGTCTATTCGACGGAGCAAGCGCAACGCTGCGAGACACGCGGCAGTCTGATGCAAGTGACCGCCGCTTTTGGACTCACACTGGCTTCTTTAGTCATCAAAGACCTCAAAGAATGAGCAAAAACTTGCATATATCAAAAAAAAGAAGTACCTTTGTACCGAATTTGGCATTATGACGGCGAAAATCCTGATAATAGACGGCGACATCAGCCTTTCTACGGTGCTGAGCGACTACCTGATTAGCCGCGGATACAAGGCGCAGAGGGTGAGTGACGGCAAGGCAGGTCTAGAGATACTCTCCGAAGGCCACTGGGACGTTGTGCTCATGGAGCTGCAGGGTATAGGAGTCAACGGCTATGAACTGCTGAAGGATATCCGGCACAGGCAAGCTACTCTGCCGCTAATCGTTCTGACCACGCGAAGCGACCGCGAGGACCAGATGCGGGCTTTCCAACTCGGTGCAGACGATTACCAAACCAAGCCTTTCTCCATGGACATCCTCATCTGCCGCATTGAAGCCATTCTGCGCCGGATACGGGCATTCGAAGAGAGCAAACAAAAGGTGTTTGAACTCAACGGGCGTATATTCGATGCCGCGCATCAGACTTTCGATGACGAGCACATGTCTTCGCGCGAAAGCGAACTACTGCTTATGTTATGCCGTCATGAAGGCGAGATAGTGGACAGACACGCCATTCTGAGTGCTCTCTGGAAAGAGGACAACGCCTTCACAGCCCGGTCTTTAGGTGTGTATATCAATCATTTACGGCATTTCCTCACGCCCGCAGGGTATCAAATCATCGCCGTGCGATACAAGGGATACAAATTGGTCGCTTATGCGACGTTAAATAGTTAAAATGTTATGAGATTAATTGCTCCGAGTGTTTTATCTGCTGATTTCGGACATCTGGCAGACGATTTAGAGATGATTAACCGCAGCGAGGCGGACTGGCTGCATATCGATGTGATGGATGGTACGTTTGTGCCGAATATTTCCTTCGGTTTTCCGCTCATGGTACCGATGCGCAAGTATTGCAATAAGCCGCTGGACGTACATCTGATGATTGTTCATCCTGAGAAATACGTGGAGCGGTTCTGCGATGCAGGAGCATGGTCAGTCGGTTTTCATCTGGAGGCGGTGGACGACCCGATGCCCATTCTCGACCTCATCAAAGCCAAAGGCGTACGAACCTGTCTGACCATCAATCCCGACATCGATGTCAAGCGCCTTGTGCCCTATCTGGACAAGGTGGACATGGTGTTGCTGATGTCCGTGTTTGCAGGCTTCGGAGGACAGAAATTCATTCCTGAGACGATGGATAAGATACGTTTCATCCGCTCGGAGATAGACCAACGCGGACTGAAAACGCTTATCGAGATTGACGGCGGTGTGAACACAGAGAATGCGGCACAACTGTTCGCCGCAGGCGCAGATGTGCTTGTGGCAGGAAGTGCTGTCTTCGGCGCAAAGAATCCCGAAGAAGCTATTCATAAAATGAAATGTTGTTAGTCTTATGGGATTTAACAAACGTGTTCAGGCTTATCCGATGGTTGTATTGCTGTTACCGCTGGTAGCAGCAATACTGCTTTTTGTCACACCTCCGGACAGGTACAGCTTTGCCAAGAAAGAGCCGAACGCCGTTCAGGAACAATTGTACGGACGCTTGGCTGCAGCCGGTCTGAGAGGCGATGAGTTGGCAACGGTCGGAGCACTCACGTTAGGTTATAAAGAAGAGTTGGGCAAAGAGCTGCGACGGCATTTTCAAGCGTCCGGAGCAGCCCATGTGTTGGCGGTAAGCGGTCTTCATACAGGTATCATCTACGGCGTGCTGCTATGGCTGCTAACACTCGGCGGGCACGTCAAACCGCGTTATGAGAACCGCGCAGGACGATGGACGATTAGTCTCGTGATTATCAGCGTTATGTGGTTCTATGCGTGGCTCACAGGGATGACGCCTTCGGTGGTACGAGCTGTGCTGATGGTGACGATTTTTGAAGTCGGACGAATGGCGTACCGACAAGCTATTTCGCTTAACACTATAGCCGCTGCGGCTGTGCTTATCTTACTGGTCAAACCAACCGACCTGTGGAGCGCCAGTTTTCAGTTGAGTTTTACAGCTACGGCGGCGATAGTGCTGTTTGCAAAACACATGGAATTATACTTACGCCGCAAAGAATGGCTCGGCACATGGAAAGGACGATTATTTGACTGGATAGCAGGCACCATTATTATCTCTATTGCGGCACAATTAGGGACATTGCCGCTGACGATGTATTATTTCGGGCAGATGAGTAATTATTTTCTGCTGACGAACCTGATTGTATTACCGCTTGCTACCTTTCTTGTCCCGTTTGGTCTTCTATCCATCGCTCTTGGCGGTTCTTGGCTCGGATTGATAGTGAGTAAAGCGACATGGGCATTGGCTTGGGCCATGAATCACAGCGTTGAATGGATTGAACATTTGCCGGGCAGCTTGACATATGTTTCCGTCAGTTTGCCGATGGTAATCGTGTATTATATGCTTTTTTGCGGCTTTGGCATTTGCATATATCAAAAAAAAGCAGTACTTTTGCAGTCGCAATTAAAAACAACTATAAATATTAACAAACAATGAGGAAAATTTTTACATTTTTGATGATTTGTGCGGCGATGAGTATGAGTGCCGCAACGACATTTGATTTCTCGGATTCGGTTGACCCGCAGACAGCGGACGGCTTTACAGTGACGTTAGCCAAAGGCGGCGGCCAAACAGCACCTGCGGCTACGACGAACTATCAAACTCAGGAACCTGAGATTCGCTTATACCTTGGCAATACTATTACTGTTAGCGGTACAACCGAGATGACCAGTATTCAAATGGTTTTTGCGAAAACAAGTGCTTCCAAGGGTGATTATACCGACTTATCCGCTTCCGTCGGCACTTTGGTTTCCGGCGGTACTTCTACCGGTACGACGGACTTGAAAGTAGATTCCTGGACGGGCAATGCGACGGAAGTGGTATTCACACTCATCGCCCCGGGAAAACAACGTCAAATAAAACAATTGGTCATTAACGGTGACTCCGTGGATATAATCAACCCGGAGGAGCAGCCGCTGCCGACCGAAGATGATTTGGACTGGGGCTACGAATATTTTGAGCCGGAAACGGTGAATGTTCCGGACACGCAGATTTTCCACAAAGAGTACGCGTTTATTGATGGTAATATATTGGTTCACTGCGATTCGGGTTCGATTGTAAAAGCTTCCGACACTGAGGACGCATATTTTGGTGTGATGGAGCATCAGAAAATCACGTTTACGGCGACCCAATACATCAAAGGTATTGCTATCAACGGCAATGTGCGCAAGAACTTCAGCGCCAGCAGCGACCGCGGCTTCATCTCGTATCTGACAGATGAAGATATGGAGATGGCCGGCGACCCGGTATTGGTAGTTCGCGACATCAATGCGTTGAGTGTGACCATAACTTGCGACAAGAACTTAAGTTGCTACGGTGTGAGCGTGTATTTTGAAGAGAACCCGGAACCACTTGACAATGAGGAAATTGTACGCGACACGATTACTCTGAATTACGACACAGCAAGCGTAGTTCTGGATCCGGATGAGTCAGAGGTCGGCAAATATGTGTACTCCCTGTATATCTGGGACCAAACGAACGAAGATATTTATCTGACGCTGGACATCAATACGCCGGAAGAGAACAAGTTCGTCGGTGCCTATTCCATTGAGAATGGCAATATGACGACCTATTCGTTCTTCCAATACGGCGAAGAATACGAGGACTATTCGTACGCTACGGAAGGCGAAATGACGATTAGCAAGGCTGAAGGTATTTACACCATTACCGGTTTTATCACCTGCGAGAACTACAAGACCTACAACTTCTCGTTCAGCGGCCTTATTGAAGGCGGATTAGATGAGGACGAGCAAGGTCTCTCCAATGCCAACGCCAACGCCAAAGCTGTCAAGATCATCCGCGACGGACAATTAGTCATCATCCGCGGCGGAAAGAAGTACAGCGTACTTGGTTCTTCCCTCTAACCCCTAACCCCTCATGATCCGCTACACCCTTTCGGAGTTATGCGCCATCATAGGCGAAGCGCTGGACGACAGTCTGGCGCCTTCGTACTGGGTGAAAGCGGAGATAAGCAGCCTTAGCGAGAAAGGCGGACACCTGTATTTGGAGTTAGTCGAGTCGAGCGGCTCGACACCCAAACATGCCTATGCGAATGTAGCTGCGAAGATGCGTGCGACCTGTTGGTCCGGAACGAAAGAAATGCTTATGGCTTATTTCGAGTCCGAGACAGGCCAACGACTGCAAGCGGGTATGTCGGTTCTCGTAGAGGCGGAGGTTCAATGGCACCCCGTGTATGGCTTGAGTCTGTCTATCGTAGGCATCGACCCGAGTTATACGCTGGGTGACATCGCCCAACAGCGGCAGAAGACCATCGCTCAACTGCAGGCTGACGGACTGCTCGATGCCCAGCAACTACTGCCGTTGCCGACGCTCATCCGCCGCATCGCCGTCATCTCCTCCGAGAGTGCAGCGGGTTACGAAGACTTCAAGCATCAGTTGGACAACAGCGGCTTTGCCTTTGAGACACAACTCTTCGCCGCCACCATGCAAGGCGAAGGAGCCGAGAAATCCATTCTCGCTGCCCTTGAAGAGATAAGTCAACAGCCGGTCTTCGACTGCGTAGCCATCATCCGTGGCGGAGGTGCGACCACCGACCTCAGCTGTTTCGACCGTTATACGCTCTGCGCCGTCTGTGCGCAGTTCGAACTGCCCATTTTGAGCGGCATCGGACACACGCGCGATGTGAGTATCTTAGATTTGGTGGCGCACGAGTCGCTCAAGACGCCCACCGCCGTTGCCGAATGGCTTATCCATCGAATGGACGAACAGATGGCGCGAATAGCGGACCTACTGGTCCGGCTCCAACGGACATCCGAACGGCAGATACTTATTCGCCGGCACAAAGTAGAAATGCTTGAGCAACGACTGGAGGCTTGCAATCCTGAGCGCATCTACCGGAAGGGTTATAGCCTTTTGACCAAAAACGGCAAAATCATCCGTTCGGCGAACGAACTTCGGCCCGGCGACACCATAGAATCCCATCTCATCGACGGCACGGTACAAAGTACCGTAAACCGTTAACCATGACTCGTTAACCATTAATCGTCTCCTATGCTGGCTAAAGAACAATGGAAAGGTGCAGCCATCCTCTTCGGCATCGCGCTTATAGGATGGTTCATTGCGGTTATCGTCTCGTCCGATGCGCCCGAATCGCCTGACAAGCCGAAGAAGAAATCATGGGAGGAGCGCAAAGACTCCATTCGTTTGGCGGACTCGTTGCGTTATGTCCAATGGGCAGCGGAACGCGAACAACGCTATGACTCTTTTCGCCTCGCTGACTCGTTGCGACGGGCAGAATGGAAGCGGATACGCCAACAGCAATATGATTCGTTCCGCAGAGAGGACTCTCTCTGGCGCGATTCGGTAGGGTGGCGATATATCAAGCATGAGAAAAAAGACACTATCCTCGACCTTAACCTCTGTGACACGACCGAGTTGCAATATATCCGTGGAATAGGGCGGTACACGGCCATGCAGATTATCAAATACCGCGAGCAGTTAGGCGGTTATTACAGCCCTGAGCAGCTCAACGACGAACCGCTCCAACGCTTGCATCTCGATACTCTTTTTGACCACTTCACAGCGGACAGCAAGGACGTGCAGACCATCGATGTTAACAGTTGTTCATTAGACCGCTTACAGCGGCATCCGTACTTACGCTACTCGCAGGCGAAGAGCATCTACACGCTGCGTCGTCAGCATATTCGCTTGCAATCCATTGAAGACCTGCGTTCTTTGCCCGAACTGACGGACGAAGACCTTGAGCGAATCGCGCCATACCTGAACTTTGACTAATGGTTCATGGTTCATGGTTTTTCATTCTATAGGTGTACTTTTTGTTTGTTTTTGTGGAAAAACGAAAAAAAAAGGCACAAATATTTGCACAATTCAAAAATTATTACTAATTTTGCAGCACAAATCCGTGAAGGAGAGAAGTGTCTCTCCGGGAAAAACGGGTTTAACATAAGGATAAAAAGCGTCTTAAGCGCTTTGTTTTGGCTACTCAGAATCTGGTAAATTCATTAAACTCCAAGACATAGCGACACTAAGATGCTCATGGTATGTATTTTATGGTATGCGTTCACGCGTACATAGTACATACAGCGTGGGCTACGGTGTTGTTGTTTTGAGTTAAGGGCAATACCAGAGCCTTGAGTAGCGGAGCAGCAAGATTGCAGTCCCGCTTTGTTTATTTTATATAGACATATAAAGCGGAACACAGTCAATGGTCCGCTTTATTGTTTTTATGTATTGCTCTTTGAAGTATTGTGATTTACCGCAAAAAGTAAAAACTTTGCACTTTTTTGTCCAAAAGCTTGCGTATGTCAAAAAAAAGTAGTACTTTTGCACCGCAAAAGTGAAAGCAACAAAAACAGAGATACATTATGGCAACAGCAACACAACCATTAATTGATGCAACTCATACTACCGGGCATCATAGTTTGGATGAGTTTGCAGACAAACTAGCAAAGAAACTAGGACAGCACTACGGCGTAAATGACATTCGGGAACTTCTACAATGAGCGATTTTATAGTAGAAGTTTCAGACGAGGCGCTGGAGGATGCAGATTCTCTCTATGATTATATCTGCAATCAGGCTTTTGCTCCTTTAACAGCTGCTTTGTATTATCAGGGGCTACTTAATAAAATGAAGAGCCTCAGTCATGGTGCTGATAGTATTGCGATTGATTTGTCCTTGTCGGCGCATTATGGTCAACCCACACGTCGTATCAATTACAAAAAGTATGCTATTATCTATTTTATCGAAGGCGATGTTGTTCTAATTCATAGAGTAATTCCCCAAAGCTTGATTATTGATTAATTAGTTCGTAAGAATACAAAAAGCGGTAAATCCAAAACGGTTTGCCGCTTTTTTGTTGTATGGGTGCAAAAATGCTTAAAAAGGGCGATCGAAACTCAAAAATCGGCAGAATTTGGAGGACGAAAGAGGCTGTGTAATCGGCTGAAAGACAGCGGTTTGCGAGCTTTGCAAAAGTTGTAAGGTCTAGGATTGGTCCGAAAAGCCTTTTGTTTGCCTTGCGTTTTGCTCTTTTTTGTCTCACTTTTGCTTAATCGGAGGCTTGCAAAAAGAGTTTTGCCGCTTGTTTGTTCTAACCAGTAAGGGTAATCGAGGAGTAATCAAGGAGTAATCTCGGAGTAAACACGTTGTATAATTTATATAGTGGTGAAAATTTAAGTAAATAAAGCATCGCGAATCAAATATAACAACCCAAATAAAACAACCAATTTTTTGTTTAACTTTAAAATTTTTACATTATGAGAAAACTTTTCTTATTATCATTGGCCTTAATGGCCTCTTTTAGCCTTTGGGCAACCGATCCTGATGTTACAGCTGAATTTTCAAGCTCGACTATAGGGGATTATTTTAAAAATTATACTGTGGACACATACACAGTAACTCTTTCAACCTCAGCTGGTAGTATTAGTTCTGGAAACGGAGGCTACTATATTGACTTGGGTTCGGCTTCAAATGCATTCGATCAGAACTATATTAGTATAAAAGTTACAGGAGGTGCCACGATTAGCAAAATAGAACTTCTTGCTAATGGAAGTGGTAATTCTAAGCATATCACTGCTCCAGTTGTTGGATGGGACGATGGATGGAATGGGACATCGACGACAGCCGACGCTGGACTGACTTTGGATTATTCAACTCCAAGTAGCAATGGAAGTAAATATTCAACTGCTGAATGGAGAGAAATTGATGTTGATACATGGGGCGCCACGGAAATAAGAATCTATAAACAATTAAAAACAGTAACTGTTACTGGTTATACATTACCGTCTGCTGGAGAAACAGTTCGCGTTTGGGGTATTCGAGTTTGGTTAGGTGGAGCCATTACCACCTATTCTGTAACATACAAAGCTAATAATGGAACAGAAGAAGACGATATTATTGATGATGCAGCAAAGAAAATAGCTGGCTGCACATTTACCGCGCCGGATAATTATGTGTTTGACGGTTGGAATACTCAAGCTGATGGAAATGGTGATAATTACGCTGTTGGGGATAAAGTAGAGAGTGACCTTATTCTTTATGCACAATGGGAAGAGATTGTTGAATGTGCAAGCCTTACCCCATCGACTTCAGAAACGGCCTCGTTAAAAGTAGGTGACAAAATTGTTCTTGATGAATCTTCTAATGGCGGTAAAATGTTTGTAGCGGGAATGAAAACATCAGGTAGTTCTATCGCATACAATGCCAGTGGTCTTCAATTCGGAGGAGGAGGCGCAGATTCAGTCCGTATTGAACTTGATCATTATATCAAAGCAGGAACTATTATCACAGTAGATTTGATTGCTTCAAATACAGGAAGTCGAGGCTTGAATATTCAGACATTAACTAAAAGCACTATTGCAGATCTCACTTGGAATGCAGCAGCAGTTGGAGAAGCAAAAACCATATCGTATAGTGTTAAAGCAGGTGATGGTATAATCGGAAGTAACAAATTCTTACTCCAACGCAACAATTCTGTCTATCTAGTAAATTTAACTATTTCTGCCTGTGGCGAAGAAGTTCCTACTCCTCCGACCGCTATTGAAAATCAGGAATCGAAAATCGAAAATCGCAAATTCATCAAAGACGGACAACTCTTTATTGAGAAGAACGGACACGTTTACAACGTCTTCGGTACTTGCATCAAATAAACGACCAAAGCCTCGTGTTTCTACACGATGGTTAAATAAGTTAAAGTAAAAAGTTTGGACTCCCGCCGCTTGTGAAAGTAGCGGGAGTTTTTATGCTACGCATATTTTTTTGGTTAAACATTTGCAAATATGAAATATTTTTTGTAATTTTGCACGAATTTTCAAAATTAACAACAATTAACTAAAAAAAACATAAGAAAGAAATGAAAAAGTATTGGTTGGCACTTGTTGCCGTAGCAATGATTTTTGTGGGATGTGATAAAGGTCCGGATGCACGTGAGGCATTCGTAGGTACATACACCTACACGACGGACGGTTCTCTGACGATTTACGGTTCCGAGCCCGGACAGGAGAGCACCCTTCCTTTGGTAACGGATGGCACATTCAAGATTGAGAAGAAGGGCGAGAAAGACAGCGTGCTTATCTTAGGCCCGATCGCTATGGTACTCGATTCGCTCGAGGCTACTGTAAAGGGTAATCAGTTACAAGTTGTAAAAAACGAGTACTCCATTGATGCACAGGGAGTTTCTCTGACCATTACGCTGGATAACACCAAAGCTCCGCTGGTCAACGACTCGCTCAAATGGGAAACGGACGTTCAGTGCAAAGGAACGCTGTTCATGTCCGAAATCACCGGAGAAGGTAATTTGATTTTGAATGCCAAGAAACAATCCTTGGAAGCAGACAAATAATATTCCGTAGCTGCGGATAAACACGCATGAAACGCAAAATAGCAATTATTGCCGGAGGGGACAGTAGCGAACATGAGGTGTCGCTACGTTCCGCTTCGGGTATCTATTCCTTTATGGACAAAGAGCGCTACGATTGTACGATCGTAGTGTTTAACGGTAAGGACTGGGTAGCCATTCCCAATGATGTCATGAGCGCGGACAAGCCGCTCAATGATGAAATGATGGCGCAGGCTTGTCCTATTGACAAGAATGATTTTTCTTTTACGCGCGGGAGCGTGAAGCACACCTTCGATTTCGCGTATATCACGATTCACGGCACACCGGGTGAGAACGGTATTTTGCAGGGATACCTTGATATGATAGGCCTGCCGTACTCCTGTTGCGGCGTGCTGGCTGCGGCTCTGACATTCAACAAGTATGCCTGCAACCACTATCTGTCCTATTTCGGTTTCCACATTGCCAACAGTCTGATGCTTCGTGCCGGACAGAAATGGCCGAATGCGCCGAAGATAGCTGAGACCTTGGGACTGCCGTGCTTCATCAAATCGAATGTAGGCGGTTCGTCTTTCGGTTGCACAAAAGTGAAAACGGTGGAAGATATCTATCCGGCTATTGAGCGTGCTTTCCGGGAAGGCGATGAGGTGATATGTGAGTCGTTCATGAAAGGTACCGAAGTGACCTGTGGCGTCTATAAGACGAAGGACAAGGCCGTGGCTTTCCCGATTACCGAAGTGGTAACCCATAACGAGTTTTTCGACTACAACGCGAAATACAAAGGCGAAGTGGATGAGATCACTCCGGCGCGTATCCCCGATGAGATTCGCGACAAGATACAAGCTGAGACGCTGCGTCTGTACGATATCATCGGCGCTAACGGCATCATCCGCGTGGACTGGATTATTACTCCTAATGGACAATGGACAATGGACAATGGACAATGGACAGGGGACATGCCGAAGATTAACTTGCTGGAGGTGAACACGACTCCGGGCATGACGCCGACGAGTTTTATTCCGCAGCAGGTTCGAGCCGCAGGACTTGATATCAAAGATGTGCTGACGGATATTATAGAAGACCACTTCGTTGATAGACCACTTCGTTGACAGAATACAGACCGCAGGCAAGCCTGCTGACAGAAAAAGATTTATTATGATAGACATTAACAAAGCGATAGAAGCCTTGAATTGGCAAAAGGAGCCGCGAGGATTGTACGAACCGATTGAGTACACGCTGGCTTCGGGTGGCAAACGTGTTCGTCCGACCTTGACGCTTATCGCCGCTGAGGCGATAGTGAACGGCAGTCTGCTTAACGGCGATGCTATCGAGCAAGCTTTGCCTGCTGCCCTCGCGCTCGAAGTATTCCATAACTTCACACTTATGCACGACGATGTGATGGACAGAGCTTCGGTTCGTCGCGGACAACCGACCGTTCATGTCAAATGGAACGACAACACCGCTATCCTGTCCGGCGACCAGATGTTGATAGAGGCATACAAACTGCTGAGCGATGTGCCCGCAGACAAACTGCCGCAAGTCCTCAAATGGTTCAACGAGATGGCTACCGGTATCTGCGAAGGACAGCAACTCGACGTCGATTACGAGCATGCCAGCCAAGTGACGATAGAGGAATATCTGAAGATGATTGAGCTCAAGACGGCTGTGCTGATTGCGAACGCCCTGCGTACCGGCGGTTACATAGCCGGCGCCAACGCTGCGGAGCAACAAGCGCTCTATGAGTACGGTCGGCATATCGGCATCGCGTTCCAAGTCCAGGATGATATCCTCGATGTCTATGGCGACCCGAAGACGTTCGGCAAGGCCATTGGCGGCGACATCGTCTGCAACAAAAAGACTATTTTGCTTCTCACTGCGTTGGAGAATGCCGACCCGGAGAGCAAAGCCGAGTTGCTACAATGGCTCATGGCGACCGACTGCGATGCGCAGAAGATTGCAGCCGTCACCGCTATCTATAATCGTCTGGAAGTACGTGAGGTATGCGAAGCTGTCATGGAGGAACAAACAGCCCTCGCCCTCGCGGAGCTGGACAAACTGCCGCAGAACGAAGCCACAGAGAAATTACGTCAACTTGCCGAACGGCTCGTTACACGTAATAGTTAAATTGTAAATCGTCAAATCGTAAATAGTTATGCCTTACCGTCGATTACCCAACACCGATTTAGCCCGACTG
This sequence comes from uncultured Bacteroidales bacterium, assembly GCA_902778935.1. Lineage (GTDB taxonomy): Bacteria > Bacteroidota > Bacteroidia > Bacteroidales > Paludibacteraceae > Colicola. Next base: position 34,284 of record CACYZT010000005.1, on the reverse strand, counting down.
CATGCCCTGCAGAATGCACTCCAGCGTGCGCAGAACGCGGACTTTACCGAACAGGTGATACCTTACAAGTTGCAAAGTGAAACGCAGCGTTTCTTAGTGTCGTTTGAGAATGTGGTAATGCAATCCAAAGACAACTACAAAACGAGCGTCAACGCCAACAAGCAATATCGCCACATCGTGCAGAACGCACGTATGTATATCTCGCACTTCATTCAGGTGCTCAACCTGGCTGTTATTCGCGGAGAAATCAAGAAAGAGCAGAAACTGCTTTACGGCCTGGACCCGCATCAGCATGTAGTACCGGATTTGTCCTCCGAAGAGAATCTGCTTGAGTGGGGAAAGAAAATCATCGAAGGCGAGCAGAAACGAATGGCAAACGGCGGTTTCCCGATTTACAACCCGGCGATTAACAAGGTGAAGGTACACTACGATATCTTCTGCGAGCATCAGCGTCAGCACACGTTCCACGTGCAGAACACGGAGCGCGTACACGGCAATCTGGAGCCGCTTCGCGCAGAGGCGGACTCAATCATTTTGAATATATGGAACCTCGTAGAGGATTTCTATAAGGACGAACTGCCCTACGCTAAACTGATGAAATGCCAGTTGTACGGCGTCATCTATTATTACCGTAAGGGCGAACGAAAACTCTCAGCCGAGAGCGACCGGGAGTTACAACGCTTACGCGATAGTCAACCGACTATCCAATGGATAACTGAGGAGTAACGACACGGTCCATCTTACGATCACCCCACCGGTGAGGAATGGTGTGCTTCTTAAGCTGGAACGTATAGCAAACGCCTATCTTTTTAGAGCGAAGATGCTTCGATAGGAATTTGTCATAATAGCCTCCGCCACGGCCGATACGATGGCAGTGATGGTCGAAGACAACACCCGGAACAAAAATCAAATCAATAGGCCCTCTGTACGTCGGAGTCTGCGGTTCGGGGATGCCAAAACGACCTTTACGCAACATATCTTCGCCGTCATAGGGACGAACCTCCATCGAGTGGCGATGGGTAACAGGCATAAGAAATGTTTTTTCACCCGCATACTTGGCGAGCAGCGGACGCAAATCCACCTCGTTATGAATCGGGTAATAGATAAGCACCGTTTGGGCTTCGCGGAAGGCGGACATCTGCTCTATCTGAGCAATGATAAGGGCTGACTGCTCCGCTACCTGCTCTTTGGTCAACATGCGACGTTGCTGCTCCACGACCTCACGCAGAGCCATCTGCTGACGGCGGGCACGAAGCCACGGAAGCCACATTTGTAAATCGTGTATTTGAGATTCGAATAACATACAAAACTGATATTTTACCTTTGCGGCGACAAAGGTACAAAAAAAAAACGAAATGCGCAAATTATTCTACATATTTATCGCGTTAAGCCTGATTATTTTTACCGGCTGTGAGAATGCGACGACCTCGTCCACGCCTTCTTCCGTGGCAAAACTATCGGGTTTCACCTTTGCCAAGAACGACTCCATGCCCGGTTTGGCGGCCGCGGTGTTTACCATCGAGGAGCGTTTGGACACCGGTCTGGTCTGGAATCAGGACTCGATTCTTTTCGGTACCCGTTTGGATAGCGTCGTTCCTCGCTGTTCGTTCGCCGCTACCCCCGGAGCCGCTTTCTTTACCTTCCCCGACACCGTCGTTCGACTGACAGGCTACGACACACTGAATTTCAACAAACGGCCTGTCTATCTCACCATCCGCTCAGCGGACAAATCCACGGTGAAGGTCTATGAGATACGCGCCACGGTGCATCAGATCGATCCGGATTTATATACATGGACCCAGCTGACGGAGAGCATCTATCCGCCGGACGACAGCGAGCAGAGAGTGGTGGAGTTGTATGGTCTGTTTGTGATGATCGTATCCAACGGCTTTGAGTTACACACCTTCACGTCCGATGACGGCGCTACATGGACGGACCTCGGCGAACCGACAGGACTGCCTGCCGGCACGAAAGTGCGCCAAATCATCAGCGACGGCACGACACTTTATTACGGTCAGGGGAACACCATTTATACCTCTACGGACGGTCTCACTTGGACGGCAAACAATGTAGCTTACCCCGTTGTCACGATGTTGCTCTATTGGAACGAGAAAGTGTGGGCTCTGGTGACGAGCACCGAATATGAGCTGGCTACATACGCTGACGGTGCGTTGGCCTTGAGCGGATTGCAACCCGGAGAAGATTTCCCCGTGAGCGATTTTGCAGCCGTCACTTTCCGCAGTGCCAGTTGGCGCGAACGCGCGATGATTATCGGTGGTTTCGCAGAGAACGGACGTTCGCTCAATACCCGATGGAACCTCGAGTACTCCAAGCATATAGAGGAGAACGATGGTTATCGTATTCAGGAGTTCTCGATAGACCGTCCGCAGTTCAAGAGTCTGACAGGCGTTTCCGTCATTGAGTACAACGACCAGTTGCTCATGTTCGGCGGCGTGGATGACAAGCAGACGTACCAAGGACGCGACATCCTTTATTCGGTGGACGAAGGACTGAACTGGAAACGGGTGGACACCACCAAGAATAGGCTGCCCGAAGTCTATCAGGCGCGGCAGAAACAAACGGCCATCGTGCGCGATAACTATATCTACCTCTTCGGCGGACAAGACGCAGCCAAGACCTATAGCGATGTCTATATGGGCCATCTGAACTCCATCGACTGGAAGTAAATGGACGATGGACAATGGACGATGGACAAAAGAGAAAAAGCAATTAATAAACAACTAAAATATTAAGATTATGACTATTAAGGATTACAAATTTGCCGGAAAGAAGGCAATTGTTCGTGTGGACTTCAATGTGCCACTGGACGAGAATGGTAAAATCACCGACGACACCCGTATCCGCGGTGCGCTTCCTACGCTCAAACACATCCTCGATGAAGGCGGTGCGCTCATCATCATGAGCCACATGGGCAAGCCGAAAGGCAAAGTACAGGCTAAATTCAGCCTCAGCCAGATTGTGGACGCTGTGGCTGCAGCACTCGGTCGTCCCGTTCAGTTCGCAGAGGACTGCGCTAAGGCACACGACAAAGCAGCTGCGCTCAAACCGGGTGAGGTACTCCTGCTGGAGAACCTGCGTTTCTATCCCGAAGAGGAAGGCAAACCGGTGGGTATCGAGAAAGAAGACCCTGCTTACGAGGCGGCTAAGAAAGAGATGAAAGCGCGTCAGAAAGAGTTCGCAAAGACGCTGGCTTCCTATGCAGACTGCTATGTCATGGACGCCTTCGGTACGGCTCACCGCAAGCATGCATCGACCGCTGTCATCGCTGACTATTTCGATGCAGACAACAAGATGCTCGGTTTCCTCATGGAGAAAGAAGTAGCAGCCGTTGACGCTATCCTCAAAGATATCAAACGTCCGTTCGTAGCTATCATGGGCGGTTCGAAGGTAAGTTCCAAGATCGGCATCATCGAGAACCTGCTGGGTAAGGTGGACAAACTCATCCTCTGCGGTGGTATGACCTATACGTTCGCAAAGGCTCACGGCGGTGAGATCGGCGGTTCGATTGTAGAGCTCGACAAACTCGATGTAGCGCTCGGCGTAGAAGAGTTGGCAAAGAAGAACGGCGTAGAGCTCGTGCTCGCTCCGGATGCTATCTGCGCTGACAGCTTCAGCAATGATGCGAACCAGAAGGTATTCCCATCGAATGCTATTCCTGAGGGTTGGGAAGGCCTGGATGCCGGTCCGAAAGCACAGGAGAACTTCCGCAATGCTATCAAGGGCGCTAAGACTATCCTTTGGAATGGTCCTGCAGGTGTATTCGAGTTCGATAATTTCTGCGACGGCAGCCGTGCTATCGGTGAGGCTATCGCAGAGGCAACAGCTAACGGCGCTTTCTCGCTCATCGGCGGTGGCGACTCCGTGGCTTGTGTGAACAAGTTCGGCTTGGCTGACAAAGTTTCGTATATCTCAACCGGTGGTGGTGCTCTGCTCGAGGCTATCGAGGGTAAGGTACTTCCGGGTGTTGCTGCAATCAAAGGAGAATAAGCTATGGACGTAGTAGGTAAGATTATACAAGTGCTGCCGGCACAGGAAGGTGTCGGTCGCAACGGCAACCCGTGGAAGGTACAGCCATATGTATTGGAGACCCTCGACCAATATCCCCGTAAAGTGCATTTCGAGGTATTCGGCGAGGACCGCATCAAGCAGAATCCATGCGAGTTAGACCAACTGGTAACGGTTAGTTTCGATATCGAGAGCCGTGAGTTCAACGGCCGCTGGTACACCTCCATCCGTGCATGGCGTATTCAGCAAGGCGATGTAACCCAACCTGCAGCAGGTGCACAACCGGCTGCACCGGCTGCTCCTGCTGCTCCTGCTGCTGCCGCAGCCCCTGCGCAACCGGCGGCTGCCAGCCAAGAGCCTGCGGCTAATGTAGATCCGTTTGATGCATCGGCCGGAGAAGGTACGAGCGATCTGCCGTTCTAATGAAAAAATGGTTTAGTATCATATTCTTCTGCCTATTGCTGGCGGGTGGCGCAGTGCTATGCGTCATCCGCTGGCAGGCTTGGTTCGGCATGCCCGAAGAACCGGCGTGGAGAGGCGATACGCTCAGTTATGTATTCCCCTTCTTTGACCAGGACACGCTCTCGCCTGAACGGCAGGATATCCTCGTGCTGGGTGATATCCACAATCGTCTGACAAGTGCCGATTATGACACACTCGCAGCGCGTGTGCCGCAAGCCGAAGCCATCGCGCAAGCCGGAGACTGGATGGACAGAGGACAGGAGTATTACTACCAACAGCTGTTGCACGAGTGGATGAACAGTGCGCTCTACGGTATGCCTGTCATCGCTTGTCCCGGCAATCACGAGTACACCAAGTCCATTCCCAAAGAGCTCTCGTCCGTTTGGCACAAGGCTTTTACCGTTCCTTTGAATGGTCCGGCAACTGTTCCCGGAGTATCCTATTATGTGGACTTCCCGCATCTTCGGTTTATCGTCCTTGACACCAACCCGCTCGATCGTGTTGTCTATCTGACGCGTACGCTCACATGGTTGCGCGGAGTGATGGATAGCGCGAACGGACGATTCGTCGTGGCGATGATGCACCATCCCGTGCTGTCTCCCGCCAAAGGACGTTTCAACCCGCTCATCTATGCTGCGTTCCGTCACACCTTAGGCGAGGCAGACCTTGTCATTGCCGGACATGACCATAGTTACATGCGGCAACGCAATTTCGTTGTGCTCAACACAGCAGGCAAGTCCAAAGAGCAGCATAAACACCTGTTCGCCCAAGTCAAAGACAGCGCGCCGGGATATGGTGTGCTGACCGTCGAACCGCAACAATTACAATTCACCGTTTATCGTTGGGATAACGGAGCGGTGATAGACTCGCTCTATGTCCGTCACGACTGATGCGATAGTGCTGTCTCTGCAGCCGCACTCGGACAAAGCCTTCGTCCTCCACGCGTACACACGCGCCGGCGGGCGTATTAATTATAGGGTGTACGGCATCGGACGAAAGAACGCCATCGGCATCTATACACCTCTTTCGCTCATTCAGATCACATCCTCTCCTCCCTCTCCCTCTAAGCCGCCGACGGTCAAAGAAGCTGTTCCTCTTACTGCGCAGCGGTCGTACGGCGAAGCGGTCTATAAAAACACCATTCGTCTGTTTATCTGCGAAGTGCTCTATCATGTTCTGCGTCATCCGATGCCGGACGAACCGATGTTTGATTTCATAGCCGACGCGATACAGGAACTGGATGCAACCGATGAACCACAGAATTTTCATCTGCAGTTTCTGGTCGGTTTAGCTGCCAAGTTAGGTTTCGGAATCGACTCTACGAATCCCCTTTACACCTTCGGATATGCGCCCTTACTGCCTTTAACCCGGACGCAACGCCAACAGGCGCTTCGTGAACTCTGCGCGTATTTCGCAGAGCACGTTGAGACATGGGAAGACCCTAAATCGCTCGACATCCTCATGGAGGTTTTTGATTAGTTCGAAAGTTATACCTGCAGTGATGTTGCAGTCTGACGGAGGCAGTCCACACACTTTCGTGCAAGCATCAATCTTTTTAGCATAAAACTACGCTTGTGCAAGCACAGACGATATTTTTTTGCTAAAAAACTTGTATATTTGAAAAATTTGTAGTACCTTTGCACCCGATTTCGACAATCACGCCGCGATGTTGGAATAGGTAGACAAGAAAGACTTAAAATCTTTTGCCCAGTGATGGGCGTGCCGGTTCGACCCCGGCTCGCGGTACCAAACAAAAGGACGCCTTGCAGCGTCCTTTATTCTTAACGGTTCTTGTACATCTCATCGTAGTATTTCTCGTAGTCACCGGAGGTGATGTTATCCAACCATTCCTGGTTGTCGAGATACCACTGCACGGTCTTCTCAATCCCTTCCTCGAACTGCAGACTCGGTTCCCAGCCTAACTCACGCTGTAACTTCGTTGAGTCGATAGCGTAGCGCATATCGTGCCCTGCGCGGTCGGTAACGAAGGTGATGAGGTCGAGGTCTGCGCCTTCCGGACGACCTAACAGACGGTCCACAGTCTTGATGACGGTCTTGATGATGTCGATATTCTTCCACTCGTTGAAACCGCCGATGTTATACGTCTCAGCTATAGTGCCCTTATGGAAGATGAGGTCTATCGCCCGCGCATGATCCACCACATAGAGCCAGTCGCGCACGTTCTCACCCTTGCCATAGACAGGCAGCGGTTTGCGGTGACGGATATTGTTGATGAACAGTGGAATAAGTTTCTCAGGGAATTGGTATGGACCGTAGTTGTTCGAGCAGTTAGTCACGATGGTCGGCATGCCGTAGGTGTCGTGGAACGCACGCACGAAATGGTCAGACGATGCTTTCGATGCCGAATAGGGCGAGTGCGGATTGTATTTCGTCGTCTCGTAAAAGAAATCTTCTCCGTACGCCAGGTGATGTTCTGCCGAGGAAGCGGTGGTTGTGAACGGCGGTTTGATACCTTCAGGGTGCGTCAACTCCAAGGCTCCATAGACCTCGTCCGTCGAGATATGATAGAAGCGCTTGCCCTCGTATTTCTCCGGCAGACTCTCCCAGTACAGCTTCGCTGCTTGCAGCATCGACAGCGTACCCATCACGTTCGTGCGGGCAAAAGTGAAGGGGTCTTTGATAGAGCGGTCCACATGGCTCTCTGCTGCCAAGTGGATAACACCCGTCACGTGTTCCTCCTGCATGAGCGCAAAGATGGTGTCGAAATCGCAGATGTCTGCGCGTACAAAGCGGTAGTTCGGCTTGTCCTCGATGTCCTTGAGGTTCGCCAAGTTGCCTGCGTACGTCAGTTTGTCCACATTGATGATACGATAGTCAGGGTACTTGTTCACAAAGAGACGAACCACGTGACTTCCGATAAATCCGGCTCCGCCGGTAATGATGATACTCTTTTTCATACTACAAATCGTATTTCCTTAAAATGATATTTCTTCCTTATTCCTTCTGGGTCTTCCAGCACTATCTCGCCGGTCGGCAGGATGTCCGCTATCCGTGCCATGAATTGCCCTTCCGTCAGTTTGTCGGCATTCATGGTCGGTTGAGTGCTGACAGTTCTTTCTACAAACGGCCAGAAACCGTCCTTGCGGTACAGGTGCGCTTTGTAATAGGCCCACACCTCTTCTTCGGGTTCGCTCAACACCGCTCTTATCGCGTGCGCGAGCGATTTCATCTGTTCGTCGATGTTATATTCCTTGCCTGTTATCTGATTGAGCGAAACAGGGTTCGGTGCATCGGACTTCCACTCGGTCTGGTTGATATTCAGCCCTATGCCGGCGATAGAGTACTTGACTTCATTCCCGATGATGGCATTCTCTATCAGGATACCTGCCATTTTCTTGTCCTGCCAGTAGAGGTCGTTCGGCCACTTAACCGTTAGCTGTTGGCTCTTGGCCATTAGCTCTTGGCTCAATAACCTATGTACTGCCACACTTACCGTTACGTTTAAGTAAAATGGGTTTCCTTCTTTTATTGTAGCGGTCTTTTGTCTTTCTACTAATATCGAGCACAGCAGATTCTTGCCCTCTTCGCTCTCCCATCCGTTGCCCGTCTGTCCGCGTCCTGCGGTCTGGTAACCGGCGTAAAGGAACTCTTCACATTCCGGCCATTCACTTTTGGCTAATAACTCTTTTAGGAGCGTGTTCGTGCTATTTGTGCGAGCTACATACATCCAACAGGTACTGCTGTATAACCGTTTGTATATTCTTCGCTTTGCCCGGCGCAGAGTTGATGAGAATAGCGAACACCCAAGTGTCGCCGTTCGGCATATCGATGTAACCGGCGAAATTCTTCGTGCCGGCGATGGTACCGCTCTTGGCGTGAATACGTCCTTCGAGGAACGTACTCGGGCAGAGTGACTTGAGTGTGCCTGTCTGTCCGCTCACAGGCAACGAGGCTAACCACTCTCCGCTGTTCTTGCTTTGCGACATGATGGTCAGCAGTTGTACAAACGTCTTGGCGCTTACGGCGTCCTGCGGTGCCAGACCACAACCGTCTTTGATAATCGCATTTTGGATGTTCACTCCTCTGCGACGCCAGTAGTCTTTGAGCAAATCCTGACTGTTATGAATGGTTCCCGGCAGTGTATAGCGCGTACCTAACAGGCGGAACAGCGACTCTGCGTACAGGTTGTTGCTGTTCACATTCGTTTCCCGGATAATCTCCGACAGCGGCTCCGAATAGTGGATATACAGCTCGTTGCGGGCAGGCATCAGCGGATTGTAGTCCGCCAGATAACCGGCATCGCGCTTAACGCTGATACCCGCTTCTTTGAGACGCGCCGTGAAATGACGCGCCAACAGCAGACCGGGGTTGGGTAAGTCACCTTTGACGCCGAATGTGCCTAAGTTAGAAGGCACAGCGCCTGTCAAATATCGCTCGCGGCTGTAAGGCAGACCGCTCACGAATGCACCGTCGTACGTGATTTTGTCGCACCGCACATGGTTGATGAAATAGACGTCCTCCACTTTCGGCTCCGTGCCCATGACCGTTGCCACGCTTCCGGGTTCACCGCTCTTGAGCACTATATTCATTGTATTGCCGTAATAGTTGAGAGCGAAGATGCCCGGTGCATAGTAGTTGCCTGCGTCTTCGCATAACCAACCCGGGTTCTGCGCTTCGCCGTCCAGCATCGTCATGTCGGCTATCACAGCGCCGTCGATGGAACTGATACCTGCCGCTCGAACTGCTTTTATCCATTGAGTGAGAAAGGCCGTTTTACCTTGCCAACCCAAGCTCGGGTCACAACCGCCGCGGATATAGAGGTCGCCGTGCAGCACGCCGTTCTCTATATGACCGCTGTACTCGAGAACGGTCGGAATACGATATCCCGGACCTAAAATTTCCAGGGCAGCACCCGTCGTCAGCAGTTTCATCACCGATGCCGGCGGAACAACATGCTCCGCGCGATAACTGTCGATGACTTCACCCGTGTTCAGGTTTTGTACCAGCACGGACATATTCGCCTGCCCCGTTATAGGGTGGCTTGTCAGGAAATTTACACTCAGTATAATCGCCGCAAGAAAGTGCATCGAACAGTTTAACGTTTTTATAAGATAAAAACCATTTTAACTATTTAACGTGCGAAGCACTCAAGTACTCATGCATAGCAGCTGCGGCTTTACGGCCGTCGGACATAGCGAGGATAACCGTTGCTCCGCCGCGCACGATATCGCCTCCGGCGAAGAGAGTAGGGATAGCCGATTGCATTCCTTCGTTTACCACGATGGTTCCTTTCTTGCTTATCTCCAGCCCTTCCACAGACGAAGGGATTAACGGGTTCGGCGAAACACCTACGGCTACGATAACCAGATCTACAGGAATCGTGACGGTCTTGCCTTCTACGGGCACGGGACTGCGACGACCGCTTTCGTCCGGTTCGCCCAGTTCCATCACTTGCAGCACCGCCTCTTTGACACGTCCGTTCTCGTCAGCATGGTACTCCAACGGATTATGGAGCGTCATAAACTCGATGCCTTCCTGTTTGGCATGATGCACTTCCTCGATACGTGCCGGCATCTCTTCTTCGCTGCGGCGGTAGATAATCATCGCGTGCTCGGCGCCCAGACGTTTAGCCGTACGCACCGCATCCATGGCTGTGTTGCCACCTCCGATGACCGCTACGTTCTTGCCGTATAGAAGCGGTGTGTCGGTGGTAGGATTCGACGCATCCATCAGGTTGACGCGCGTCAGATACTCGTTGCAGGACAGTACACCGTTCAAGTTCTCACCCGGGATGTTCATGAATCGCGGCAGACCGGCGCCTGAACCCACGAAAATGCCTTTGAAGCCTTGCTCTTCGAGTTCCTTGACGCTTATCGTCTTTCCAATGATGGTGTCGGTATGGAATTGTACGCCAAGCGCGCGAAGGCCGTCAATCTCGATATCGACAATGCGGTTCGGCAAACGGAACTCCGGAATACCATATTTGAGCACACCGCCAATTTCGTGCAACGCTTCGAACACATGTACCTCGTAGCCGTTTTTGGCAGCATCACCTGCGAAAGTCAGACCTGCTGGACCGGAACCTACCACGGCTATCTTGGGACCGTTAGGCTTGCCGCATGGCTGTTCGGCTCCGGAGACACTCTGGTTCGCGTAGTCAGCGCAGAAACGCTCGAGATAACCGATGGCCACTGCTGGGTGTTTCATCTTCAGGTGAATACAATTCGCCTCACATTGTTTCTCCTGCGGGCATACACGACCGCACACCGCTGGCAGAGACGAACTCTCCTTGATGACGGCAGCCGCACCGAGAACATCACCCGTTTCCAGTTTCTTGATGAAGCCGGGGATGTTAATATTCACCGGACAACCTTGTACGCAGGTCGGGTTCTTGCAGTTCAGGCAGCGATGGCTCTCCATGATAGCCTGCTCGAAGGTTAGACCTTGGTTCACCTCCTCATGCAAACTCTTCACACGTACTTCCGGACGCAATTCCGGCATCTTCACGCGCTCAATCGCCGCACGGTCTTTGGCTGTGCCGGTGAAAGGAGCAACAGTTTCCAAAGGCAAATAATCGGTCTTTACTCTGTCAGGCGTAGCCGGTCTGTCAGCGCAGCGGTCTGTCAGCGTAGCGTTCTTATAAGCCTCCATCGCCTCGGCCTCTTCTGCACGGTAGGACTTCATTCGACTCAGCATCTCATCCCAGTCCACCGCGTGAGCATCGAACTCAGGTCCATCGACGCAAACGAATTTCGTCTTTCCGCCTACCGTCACACGGCAAGCGCCGCACATACCTGTTCCATCCACCATGATGGTGTTCAGGCTTGCCTCCGTTGGGATGTTATATTTGGCGGTGGTCAGCGCCACGAATTTCATCATAATAGCCGGACCGATAGTGATACATTTGTTCACCGGCTCACGGTTGATGACTTGCTCTACGCCGACGGTTACCACACCTTTCTGGCCCACCGAACCATCATCGGTCATCAAGATAACTTCGTCTGACCATTTAGCCAGTTCATCCTTGAGGATGATGAGGCTCTCTGTACGTGCCGCAAGAACGGTGATGACGCGGTTCCCGGCTTTCTTGAGCGCTTCGGCTATCGGCAGCATAGGAGCTGCGCCGACACCTCCGCAGGCACAAACGACCGTGCCGTATTTCTCAATACGCGTGGCGCGGCCCAACGGACCTACGATGTCATGCAGGCATTCGCCCGGTTCCATCGCTAATAGTTTATGCGTCGAGACGCCGATCTGTTGAACCACCAGAGTGATGGTTCCTTTCTCGATATCCGCATTGGCGATGGTCAGCGGCACACGTTCGGAGTTAGCGTCCACGCGGATGATGACGAAATGTCCCGCCCGGCGACTACGGGCAATAAGCGGAGCTTCTACTACAAGCTCCGCTACATTGTCCGAGAAAAATCTCTTGGAAATGATCTTGTTCATAAAGTTATTTACGATTTTACGATTTAGTCAATTGTACATTTTTTTTCAATAGAACAATCATTCGTCCAATCGTCAATCGTCCAATCGTCAATTTTAGAAATGTTTTGTTTCTTTGCCTACAATGGAAGAGAGGAGGTTGTTCGCCAAGCGGCTTGCGCCAAAGCGGAAATACGCGTTGTTGAGCCATTCTTCGCCCAAAATCTCTTTCACCAGTGTGAAATGCTGAACCGCCTCTTCGGTTGTGCTCACGCCTCCGGCAGGCTTGTAACCCATCTTGATACCTGCTTTTGCTTTCCATTCCTTGATAGCGTGGCACATGACGAACGTAGCTTCCGGTGTGGCGTTCACGCTGATTTTACCGGTAGACGTCTTGATGAAGTCGCAACCTGCTGCCATGGCGAGGATGGATGCTTTCCATATATTCTCTGCGGTCTTGAGCATACCTGTCTCGAGAATCACTTTGAGATGATGTTCGCCGCACACAGCCTTCAGTTCTGCTATCTCATCGAAGCACTCTTGATAATTGCCCTCGAGGAACTTACCTACGCTCAGCACGATATCAATCTCCGTAGCACCGGCTCTCAGAGCCAAAGCTGTCTCTGCTACTTTGACCTCCAGAAAAGTCTGCGAAGCAGGGAAACCGCCGCTCACACAAGCGATATTGAATTTCGGGTCCTTGAGCGCTTTGCGTACGTACTCGGCCATCGCCGGATAAACGCAGATAGCCGCTACATTTGGGATACCCGGGAATTTGGCCTCAAACGTATTCACGGCGTTTGCCATATACTCCACCTTAGCGATGGTGTCATCAGCGCTCAGCGTGGTATAATCGATTTGGTGAAGGCACTCTTTCCACACCTCCACATTGTTGTTCTCCGCAAAATGCTTTGCTTCAATCTCAGCTACTTGAGCTTTCACTTGCTCATCGGTAAACGGGCAGGGGTACTGCGCGAATAATTCATCAAAATTCATGGTGATATAGGAATTAAAAATTATACTTCTTCGTTGGTGTTGAGTGTCGGGTCGTCCTGCAGACGGCCGATAATCGTCTCGTTGCCGCGTACAGCTTCACCCACCTCGACGAACATCTCCGTATTCAGCGGCAGGTACATATCGACGCGCGAACCGAGTTTGATGAACCCGAGGTGCGTGTTGCGGTGTGCCTGATGGCCCGGCTTCGCGTACGTCACGATGCGACGAGCCATAGCACCCGCCACCTGACGAACGGCTATCTGCACTTTCGATGGCGTCTCGATAACCACGAGTGAACGCTCGTTCTCCGTGCTCGACTTCGGCAACCATGCACCTTTGTGATGTCCTTTCTGATGCTCGCTCACGAGAATCGTTCCCTCTATTGGATACCAGTTCGCATGCACATTGAAAGGCGACATGAATATCGACACCTGCAGTTTCGGTTCGTGGAAATACTCGTTCTCTTCCATCGGCTCGACAACCACCACACGGCCGTCAGCCGGCGCGATGATGAAATTCGGGTCGTCAATCTCCAGCACACGCACCGGATTGCGGAAGAAATAGGTGACGAACACCAACAGCAAAGCCGTCAGCGACAGCGTGATACCGAAAATCCAATGAGGAAAATACAGGTACATCGGCACATTTACAAGGAACAAAAGTAACGCTGTGCCGCAAATCAGCGTACGTCCTTCTCTGTGTATTCTTGGTTTTTTCATACAATTGTTTATATTCTCAAATATCTTACAGCGTAGCGGTCCTACAGTGCAGCGGTCCTACAGGCGAAGCCGGTCATGCCCACTGGGCGTACGGGAACTGTGCTAACATGTCTGCAGCCTGGTCAAGGCCCTGCTGCAGTTTTTTCTCCACCATAAACTTAAACATAAACGGGATATCCGCTTTTACGGTCAGTTTAATGCGTGTGTCTGTCGGGCTGACTTCTTTCATCTGAATCCAGAAGTTCGCATCCATAGGCACACCTTCTGCCCCGAACTTAATCGTGTCGTTCTCAATGCGGTCCACGATGGCGATGGTGATTTTTTGCCCAAGCCCGTCCACTTTCATGCGAACGCGGTCCGGCTCTATCTCCAGTTCTTGAATCTTATCTTTGGGTATCATGTCGCGAACCCGTTCCAGGTTCTCCATGTTGCTCAGCACGCGGTAAATCTGGGCAGCTGAGCAGGGCGACGAGGTGATTTTGCTCTCGTATTTACTCTCACTCATAATCGCTTATGCGTTTCTTCTTGTTTCCGTTATCTTCTAAGCGTTTTTCATATTTCTGTATCTCCAGCGAGGTCTGCGCCATCCGTTTCTCGCACTCGTGGATGTCGGACATCACAATCTGCAGATGTTTGGCGCGGTCGAACAACTCTGCGTTCTCGCCTCGAGCCTGACCGGCATAAGCCGTCGTCTCCACGCGCTGACCATCGCGGTAAATAAGCAAGTCACGGCCGTCGTCACGAACCAACATACGAACGTTGCCGCGGGCATTGATCACATAGTAACCGTGGTCTTGGTACTGCTCGTTCTTCTCGTATGTGAAGTAAGTAATCAGCGAATCCGCCACAGGAAGCAACGAGTCCAGCTGGTTGTGATAGTAAACCATACTGCGTTCTTGCTCTGTCAGCGAAACCGAATCACGCGCATGTTTCTCCGCCCAATATTGAGCCAAACGGGACGCCCGTTGACACGATAATAACGCGCACGCGCAAAACAATATATATATATACTTTTTCATATCGGGTGCAAAGTTACTACAAAATTTGCAAATATGCAAGTTTTTTTGTCCGTTTTTTGCATTTTTTGGCCGAAATACCTACTTTTAGGTATTGTGTATGTGCCGAAAAAGCAGTAATTTTGCAGCCGATTTCAAAAAATTAGTAAATTTGATGCTAAAAAGACAACTTATATACCTATTTGTGGGGATTAGTTTCTGTGCGGGCTTGGCGGCACAGGAAGCGAGTGATTTCCAGATTGAGGAAGTCACCGTCGTGCAGCGCAAGAAAGGCAAGGTCAAGAGCCGCACGGAAGCCTTTGACACCGAGAAAATCAACTCGGAAGAGTTGTGCCGTGCCGCCTGTTGTAACCTCAGCGAAGCCTTCGAGACCAACGCCTCCGTCGATGTCGCCTATTCCGATGCAGCTACCGGAGCCAAGCAGATTCGTTTGCTCGGTTTGGGCGGCACGTATGTCCAGCTTATTCAGGAGAACACACCTGCCGTCAGAGGACTCGCGCAGAATTTCGGACTCGAGTATATCCCGGGACCGTGGATGAGCAGTATTCAGGTCAGCAAAGGTACCTCGTCCGTCATCAACGGCTATGAGGCTGTGTCTGGACAGATCAACGTTGAAATGCTCAAACCGCAGACCCAGAACCCGCTGAGTATCAACCTTATGGTCAATTCCGAGACCATGGCGGAAGCCAATATCATGGGCGGTTGGCAACTCAAAGACCATCTCTATACCGGCGTCCTGGCGCACTACGGGGGTAGTTTTGTAGGCATGGATGGTAACCACGATTCCTTCGTGGATATGCCTAAAGTGCAAAATGCCAACCTCGCTAACCGCTGGTTCTACAAGCACAACAACTATACCTTCCAGGCTTTCGTTCGCGGTCTGTACGACCGAAGAAGGGGCGGACAACTGGCGGACTCGATTGTCAATCCGTATCACATCAACCTCAACACCTGGCGCGTAGAGGGATTTCTCAAAAACGGCTATGTCTTCGATGAAGAAAGCGGTTCGTCCGTGGCGGTCATAACCGCCGTCAGCTACCATAATCTCAACAATCTGTACGGCGTCAAGACATGGAAAGCGGACCAGCTCAACGCCTACCTGAACGCCCTCTGCCAACTCAATTTTGAGGGACGTGGAGAGGTGGATAACGACCATCGCCTGACCACCGGATTGAGCATCAATTATGACAAATACGGCGAGCAGTTGTTCTATCTCGCAGGGATGATGCCGGCGATTTTTGACCGACAGGAACTGACAGCCGGTATTTTCGCCGAATACAATCTCAAATACAACGAAATGCTCTCTCTCGTAGCCGGCGTACGCGCAGATTATTCCACCAAACACGGCTTCTTCTGCACTCCGCGAATGAACATCCGTTACACGCCTTTCGAGTGGTGGACAATCCGCGGAAGTGTCGGAATGGGTTATCGTTCGCCGAATGTCCTTTCCGACAACGCCTTTGTCCTTCCTTCCTCTCGCGAACTCAATCTGCCCGGCCTGGTCAAACAGGAACGTGCGGTCAATGCCGGATTGAGCACAACCTTCTATATCCCGCTGGGAAACAAGGAGTTACAGCTCTCTGCCGAGTATTATTATACCCATTTTATCAACTCCCTTATCGTCGATATGGACCGCGACAAACACGCCGTTTATATCTTCAACCAAACCGATGTCGATGGCGCCAAATCCTTTGCCCATTGTGCCCAGATTGAAGCGAGTATGGAGGTCCTGCGCGGATGGACATGGACTGCCGCCTTCCGTTATACCGATGTGGAGCAAACGACGTTCAATGCCGCAACCAACCGCTATGAATTGCGCTCAAAAGCGCTCGCAAACCGCTTCAAGGCGATTATCACAACCAGCTACCAGACGCCGCTCAAAAAATGGCAGTTTGATGTCACGGCGCAGTTCAACGGAGTAGGTCGAATGCCTGACGGTTTTGTCGCAACGGGAGACTTCCTCGGCGGCTATGGCACACCCAAACCCTATAGCTGGTATCCGCAACTTATGGCGCAGATTACCAAGTATTTCCGCACGTGCAGCCTTTATGTCGGAGCGGAGAATATGACCAATTTCCGGCAAGCAAACCCGATTGTCGATAGTTTCAATCCTTATGGCACGGATTTTGATGCTTCCATGGTGAACGGACCAACCGCCGGTTGGAAAGTGTATGTAGGATTCAGATATGATTTAGAAAAACCCGAATAAAATGAAAAAATCTCTTTTATCTTTTAGTGTAGCGGTCTTTGTTCTTTTAGCCGCAGGCGATCTCTCTCTTTACGCGCACAATAACGCGGACGTCGATGCCCAAACCCAGGCCTCTGTCCTTAATGATTCGCAGACTTCCGAGCAAAAGCAGGCATCCTCGACTTCAACGTCCAAAAAATCGAGCAAGCAAACGGTTCTTCTCAACTGCGACCTCCATTGCAAGGGCTGTTGTGACAAGATTATGAAGAATATCGCCTTTGAGAAGGGCGTGAAGGACATCGTCTGTGACTTGGACACCAAAACGGTTGCCGTCACCTTTGACACCCGCAAAACCAACCTCGACACCCTGCTCAAGGCTTTTGAACGCATCGGCAAACCCGCCACCCTCGCCCAACCGACCAACCAATAGAAAAGTAAGGGGCGTTCCCTACTAAAACCGAGGTAATCCCGAGTCAATACCGTATCCCACCCATACCTATAATATACTACGTATATTATTCCGTGATTTTGAATTTTTGATCGAAAAACAAGCGTAATGAACTGTAAAATACACCCGATATTATATAAGTTTTTCCTTCGGCTTAACGATACGCTCGGCGCAGAAATCGTGCATCGGCGTAAACGCACCTCAAGTACGTGTATAGAGATTATTTTCTACAATAATATAGGTGTGCCCACAGGACGCCTGAATACCCTTCCAGAGGCCGAAAAATGCGGTTTCTGGGTGATTTGTCGACCGCAGACGAAACCCAAATATATGTTTTACGATAATCACAGGGTTTACCAGCTCTTCCTTTCGCCGGTTCATCCTAAGAAACGACGGGAAATGAATCCCGTCATAATTTCTCTACGAGATGTCGTTTCAATGGCTATGACAGCATAATTTTTGTATATTTGTAAGCTCTCGCCCATGACTGATTCAAACCCCAACATGCCTCTCGAGGGCATAGACATCATATCCGAACGACAGGAAAAAGTCCTGCGCTATCTCGCTGAACACGACATTCCGTTCTCCACCTACAATCATCCCGAAGGCAAAACCATCGAGGAGGCAAAACGCTGGTGGCACGATGACGGCAGCGTGCATTGTAAGAATATCTTCATGCGCAATCACAAAGGCGACCAGCACTACCTCATCTGCTTTCCCTGCGACTACGATTTGGCGATTCACGACATCGAGCACTGGCTCAAAGACGTTCTCGTCTCGCAGGGACATAAAGCACCCGGCAAGCTCTCTTTCGCCTCACCCGAACGGATGATGCGCTATCTCGGCTTGGAACCCGGTAGCGTCAGCCCTTTCGGACTCATCAACGATACCGAAAGTCACGTCATTCTCTTCCTTGATAGCCGCCTCAAAGACGCCCCCTCGCTCTCTTTCCATCCGAACGATTGCCGCGGAACGGTCGTCATCTCCCAAGACGCTTTTCAGCGCTTTCTCGCTACGCTCGGCAACAAAGTCGAGTACATCCACGCCAACGCGTAAATCGTGCCTGTAAAGCGGATTTCTGAGCCAAACAGACGTTTTTTTCTATTTTTCTTAGAAAAATATTTGCATATATCAATTTTTTTTCGTACCTTTGCACCGAAATTTGTGCGCGTGTGCGCGTTCGCTCGTTATGCGCGTATTATTTTGAGGTGAAAAATTGAAAATTGATATAGACCAATGGAAGAAGCAATTGTGCCGCAAGGCAATGGAGCAATCGTGCCGAATGGCAAAGAACAAGAAAAGTATGATGGCTCGAGTATCCAAGTGCTCGAGGGATTAGAGGCTGTGCGCAAACGCCCCGCGATGTATATCGGCGATATATCGCAAAAGGGTCTGCACCACCTTGTTTATGAAGTGGTGGACAACTCCATCGATGAGGCGCTCGCCGGTTTCTGTGACGAGATAGCCGTGCATATCAACGAGGATAACTCCATTACCGTCCAGGATAACGGACGTGGTATCCCGGTCGATATGCACCCGAAGGAGCATAAGTCCGCGCTGGAAGTCGTTATGACCGTCCTCCACGCCGGTGGTAAGTTCAATAAGGATAGCTACAAAGTGTCCGGTGGTCTCCACGGTGTCGGCGTCAGCTGTGTGAATGCGCTCTCCAAGACGATGCACGTAGAGGTCTATCGTAACGGCGCTATCCACTGCCAGGATTATGCGAAAGGCAAACCGCTTGCTCCGGTACACACGATCTCCGAAGAGGAGGCAATCGGTAACTGGGAGCAGCGCAAAACAGGTACGTTCGTTCAGTTCTGGCCCGATGATTCAATCTTCACCGAGACCGTTTACCACTGGGAGATTCTTGCGAACCGAATGCGCGAACTCGCTTTCCTCAATGCCGGCATCAGAATCGTGCTCAAGGATAAGCGTGTAGTGGACGCTGAGGGTAACTGCAAGAAGGAAGTGTTCTACTCCGAGAAGGGCCTCTCTGAGTTCGTCCGTTACATCGATGGCACGCGTACGCCGCTTATCAGCGAGGTCATCCATCTCAACACCGAGAAATACGGTACGCCGGTTGAGGTGGCTATGATCTACAATACCGACTTCAATGAGAACGTACACTCGTACGTCAATAATATCAACACTATCGAAGGTGGTACGCACGTAGCCGGTTTCCGTGCCGCCCTCACGCGTGTAATGAAGAAATATGCCGAGGAGAGCAAAATGCTCGAGAAGGCAAAACTCAAAGACAAAGATGGTAACTCGACCATCGACCCGAACGATTTCCGTGAAGGTCTGACCGCAGTGATCTCTGTCAAAGTGGCTGAACCGCAGTTTGAGGGACAGACCAAAACCAAACTCGGTAACTCCGAAGTGGCAGGTATGGTCAATTCTGCTGTTTCCGAGGCTCTGCAGAACTATCTGGAGGAACATCCCGATGACGCAAAGAAAATCGTTGAGAAGGTCATTCTTGCGGCGCAGGCACGTATCGCAGCGCGTAACGCACGTCAGTCTGTCCTCCGTAAGTCCCCGCTCAGCGGTGGTGGACTCCCGGGTAAACTCGCGGATTGTGTATCCAAGGATGCGGCAGAGTGTGAGCTCTTCCTCGTCGAGGGAGATTCAGCAGGTGGTACCGCTAAAACCGGACGTGACCGCGTACACCAGGCTATCCTCCCGCTGCGCGGTAAAATCCTCAACGTGGAGAAAGCAATGGAGCATAAGGTCTTCGAGTCCGAAGAGGTGCGAAACATCTTCACCGCACTGGGTATTACCTTTGGTACCGAAGAGGACCCGAAAGCGCTTAACCTCTCCAAGATTCGTTACCACAAAGTTATCATCATGGCCGATGCCGATGTCGATGGTGCCCATATCGCAACGCTTATCATGACGCTCTTCTTCCGTCACATGAAAGAAGTAATCGAGCAGGGACACCTCTATATCGCTTGTGCACCGCTCTATAAGTGCTCCAAAGGCAACTATAGCGAATATTGCTGGAATGACCAGCAGCGCCAGGCGTTTATCATGAACTACGGTGGTGGTGATGAGAAAGCGATTAAGACGCAGCGTTATAAAGGTCTTGGTGAGATGTCCGATGAGCAACTCTGGGAAACGACTATGGACCCTGAGCGCCGCGTGCTCAAGCAGGTAACCATCGAGAATGCTGCAGAAGCCGATCGTATCATCGCTATGCTGATGGGTGATGATGTAGCGCCGCGCCGCGAGTTCATCGAGGAGAACGCAACCTACGCTAACATCGATGCCTAAATCGTCCAATCGTAAATCGTCAAATCGTCAATGAAAATAGCTGTTTATTGTTCGGCAAAAGATTCCATTCCTGAAGAGTATCTGGCTCTCGGTGATGCGTTGGGCACATGGCTCGGAGAAAACGGTCACACGCTTCTCTATGGAGGTGCTACAGGTGGACTGATGAGCCGCGTCAGCGATGCAGCTAAAGCGGCCGGAGCAACCGTAATAGGGGTTATACCGCCGAGAATTATTGCTGCGGGACGTTTGGCGAAGAACTGCGATTACTTGATTCAGGTGGCGAATATGGCGGAGCGTAAGCAGATAATCCGAAGCAACGCTGATATCATCGTTTGTCTGCCCGGCAGCTACGGTACGCTTGACGAAATGATGGATGCTACCTCAAGCGGCATCGTCGGGGAGCAGCATAAACCCTTATATGTGCTTAACTACAAAGGCTTCTACGAGCCGCTCAAAACGCAGATTGAGCACATGAAAGCCCTATGCTTCATCCCAAGCCCCGAACATTACTGTCCGACGTTCGTGGACACTTTGGACGAATTATACAAAGAAATAAATGACCAATAATAAATATTATGAAGGTTCGTGCTAGTCGAATGTAAGCTTGCTTACGCAATTCGACGAAGCCGAAGCTCCAAAAAAAACAAAGTTTTTTATGAATCTATTCACAGCCAGACTAACAGGTAGAATGCTCTCAACAGAGCAGTTTGAAAAAACCATTTATGACATGCAAGAGCGTGTCAAACGCTGGCGTCAGATTGAGAAATCGCCGGAACTGGAAGAGTACAAACAACTCAAAGCAATCATCGAAAGCAGCGATTTCCAGGAGCGCAAGAAAGAGCTTTCTGACCGTAAGTACCAGGATACGGACGAAGGCAAGAAAATGATGGCTTACAAGCGCATCGTTGAGTCGCGTGAGTACCGCCGTTACAAGGAGGCACTTACAGACCCCGTGTTCCAGGATTTCCTTAAGTTCCGCGAAACGGACGAGTTTGCGAAGATTAACAGCTTCAAAGAGCGCTGGAGTAATAGCCTCTACCGTAAGTACTACAGCATCTATAACTCCTCCTATTACAAAAACTACATGCGAATGCTCAATGCGCCTGAGCTGAACCAACTGGCGGTTTTGGAGAAGGAAATTAACACCGAGGACTTCCAGAAACGTCACGCTCTATGGGCGGACACCAAACGTTGGGAGCACTCTGAGCAATACAAAACCGAGCAGCGCTATCTCGCTTTGGCTAACTCTGACGATATCAAGTTCTTCTTCAAATCTCGTGAGGAGAAAATCGACTGGGCAGAGCTCTTCCGTCCCGCCTTCAGCGATGATATGTCTTCTTCCAAGAACTGGCAACCCGGTTACGGCTATGCGAATCCGGCAATGAAAGATGGTCATTCGCGGACATCGGAGCGCCAGGCGTACAACGGTGGTAAGAATACGTTCTTCGTAGAGGGGCGTATGGATATCGAGACGCGCGAGGAAAGCAAGAAAGCGATCGCATGGGATGAGAAAAAAGGATTCGTCGAGCATGTATTCGATTATACATCCGATGTGATGAATACCAAAGAGGCTTTCATGCAGGAGTCTGGTATGTTCATGGCGAAAGTGCGTTCGCAAGGCTCAGGTCGTCATTTCTTCGGACTCTCTACGGGCAAGATCGAGAACCCGATGGTTGCGATGTATTTCTATAATGGAAACAAGCATCAGTTAGGTCTCGTGAACGGTTCTAAGACGGAAATGCAGGAACTGACAGGTGTTCTCCGCTCGATGTACCACGTCTATACCTTCAGATGGACCAAGAACGAAATCATTTGGTATGTCAATAACCTGGAGATTCTCCGCCTACGCAATAAACTGCCGAAGGAAGCAATGTTCTTCCTTGCGCAATCTTGGCTTCCGGGCAACGAAAGCGGTGGTACCGGCAAACTCAAAGTGCAGTGGGCACGCGTCTATAAGCCGGTAGACTAAATAGCCAATCGTCCAATCGTCAATCGTCCAATCGTCAATAACTTTATGTTCTTAATTGCCGGAAATTGCGCCATAGAGAGTAGAGATTGTACCTTGCGTACCGCCGAAGTTCTCACGCGTCTTTGTTACGACTTGGGACTCACGCTCTACTATAAGTCGTCCTTCGATAAAGCCAACAGAACCACGGCTTCAGCTCGTGGCGTGGGTATGGACGAAGGATTGCGCATCTTGCAAGAGGTGAAGACGCAGTTTGGCCTGCCTATCCTCACGGATGTGCATGAGTCATGGCAATGCGAACAGGTGGCTGAAGTGGCGGATGTGCTGCAGATACCGGCTTTCCTTAGTCGGCAGACCGACTTGCTGCAAGCTGCAGCGAAGACAGGACGCATAGTGAATGTCAAGAAAGGGCAGTTCATGGCGCCATGGGACATGGGAGGAGCAATTGCGAAGATAGAGCAAGTGCAACCCAATGCCGCCCAAGAAGGACATATATGGCTCACGGAGCGAGGCTCGTCCTTCGGTTACGGAAGACTCGTAGTAGATATGACTTCGCTCGTGGAGATGCGACGTTTCGGCTGTCCGGTTATCTTTGATGCTACCCACTCCGTGCAGCAACCTTCGACGCAAGCGGGCGTTACCGGTGGTAACCGTGAGATGGTACCCTATCTGATGAGAGCAGCCTTAGCGGTCGGAGTGGACGGCCTGTTCATAGAGACACACCCGAATCCAGACACCGCTATCTCTGATGCAGCGAACCAAGTGCGCTTGGACGATATGAGAACGCTCTTGGAGCAAGCCATAGAAATAGATAAACTCAAATAATATGGAATCGACCATTACCATTTATTGCAAGAACACGCACGCATACCACGATGTACCATGTGGGATTTCGCTTATCGAACTCAAAGATTTGCTGAATATCCAGTTGCCGTACCCGATTATCGTTGCGCACGTTAACTATAAGGTGGAGAACCTTGATTTCCGCCTCTATAAGCCCAAAGACGTGGAGTTCTTGGATGCCAGTACACCCTCTGGAATGCGTGCGTATGTGCGGACGCTGAATATGGTATTGGCTTGTGCCGTAAATGAGTTATTCCCTGAAATGGACTTGCGCGTGGAGCATCCTATTAGCAAAGGATATTACTGCACGCTTCAGTGGCATCTCGATAAGAATATGGAGCTGACCGAAGATAAGGAACCGCCTGTCATAACCAAAGAGATGATATCGGCTATTAAGGAACGAATGCTCCAAATCATAGCGGAAGACCGTCCTATCGCTGAAGAAGAGAAGCAGACTAAGATGGTGATGAAAATGTTTGCGGAGCGTTACAATAACGAGTCTTCTATCTTTGAGACACTCGGTAATCCGTACTGCCGATATTTCAGCATGGGCGATTACATCGATTATTACACAAACGTGCTGCTTCCCAGTTCCGGATATCTTACCCTCTTTGATATTATTCCCTATAAGGATGGTCTGCTTGTGCGTATCCCGAATCGTCAGAACCCGACGATTCTTGAGGACGCTATCCCGCAAGATAAGATGTTCTCCATCTTCCAGGAGTACAACCGATGGAATAAACTGCTGAGAATAAACAATGTAAGTGATTTCAATGCCGTTTGTAAGAAGAAAATGTCCTTTGCACTCATCAAACTTGCGGAGGCCCTTCATGAGAAAAAGATAGCGCAGATTGCCGATGCCATCGCTGAGAAGCGACCGAGAATAGTATTCATCAGCGGTCCTTCATCGTCAGGAAAGACTACCTTCTCCAAGCGTTTGCAGATACAACTGCTCGTCGATGGTATCCTTCCTGAAGTACTCTCTATGGATGATTACTTCGTCAATCGTGTGGACACGCCTAAGGATGAGAACGGAGATTGGGATTTTGAGAACGTCAATGCCGTCGATTTACCCTTCTTCCGCCAGCAAATGCACGATTTGTTGGAAGGGAAAGAGGTTGAACTGCCGACATATGACTTTACTATTGGACAGCGAGTCTTCAAAGGTCGTAAACTGAAACTTCAGAAAGACTCTGTGCTGGTCATCGAAGGATTGCACGCTCTCAATCCATGCGTCCTGCCGGATGTGGAGAGAAAACTGACATTTAAGATTTTCGTCTCTGCGCTGACCACTATCAATATTGATAACCATAACTGGATTCCGACCACCGATATCCGTCTCTTGCGCCGTATTGTGCGTGACTACAAATACCGCGGATTCTCCGCGAAGGAAACTATTGCTCGTTGCCCATCTGTCATTCGTGGCGAGCAGAAATGGGTTTATCCTTTCCAGGAAGAAGCAGATGAGATGTTCAATTCGGCGCTGATTTTTGAATTCGCTGTGCTCAAACGCCATGCGGAACCAATTCTGCAAGAAGTACCAAAGTTCTGTGATGAATACACGGAGGCGCATAGACTTATCAAGTTCCTCCAATACTTTATTCCAATACCGGAGAAGGATATTCCGCCTACCTCATTCCTGCGTGAGTTTGTCGGTGGTTCGTCGTTCCGTTATTAAAAATTGAGAATTATGCATATACTTTTAGTTATAATATTGAGCGTTTTTGATTCACTGCCGGGAATGCAGTTGATTCAAGATTCAACAGTTGCCGTTTTACTTGAGGATGCGATTAACGGCAAGCGTGAACTCGTTGAGATAGATGGGTATCGTGTCCAGGTCTATTCTTCGAACCAGCAGCAGACAGCAAAGGCTGAGGCTCTGGAGCTCGAAACGCGACTCAAAGATAAAGTCACTCAGACCATTTATGTCCAGTACCTCCCGCCGTTCTGGAAAGTCCGCTTGGGCGATTTCCGTTCGTACGATGAGGCGAATGAGTACAAGAAAATCTTTAAGGAACAATTCCCCGAACTGATGGGTGAAACCTATATCGTACGGGACAAAGTACAAGTGCTACAATAATGGATTTGCAAGCGTTTAATAGTGACCCCGAAGTAACTGCTGCTATCGAGAAAGCGGTAGAAGCAACCCTTTTACAGATAGGCGAAGACCCGCAGCGCGAAGGACTGAAAAAGACACCGCACAGGGTAGGTAAGGCATTGCAGTTCCTTACCAAGGGTTATAAGGAGGACCCGGAAGCCATTCTGCGCTCCGCCCTTTTTGAGGAAGATTACCGCCAAATGGTTGTAGTCAAAGATATTGACTTCTATTCGCTCTGCGAACACCACATGTTACCTTTCTTCGGAAAGGTGCATGTAGCCTACATCCCCAATGGACGCATAACAGGCCTTAGTAAGATTGCCCGCGTGGTGGATGTTTATGCCCGCAGACTCCAAGTGCAGGAGCGCCTCACAACGCAAATCAAAGATTGCATCCAAAACACTCTCAACCCCTTAGGTGTGATGGTAGTCATCGAAGCAGAGCACCTCTGTATGCAAATGCGCGGCGTTCAGAAACAGCACGCCATGACTGTCACATCCGATTTCACCGGCGTCTTCAACCAAGCCAAAACCCGCGAAGAATTCATGAAACTCATTAAGGGGTAGGATTTTTCTTACCTACCATCCAAGGGCAATATTTATTGATGAAATAAGCTGTAGGTAACAGAATTATAAAAGTTCCCGCCCATAAACATAAGCATCCTAGAGAGGTTTCAAAAAAATCAAGCGGTATATGGCATAGCATGGCTATGCCTTTTATCATTCCAAAAACAGGAATGTGAGCACATAAAATGAGTAAAGTATTTTGCCCGATGTACGATAACCAACGCAAAGAACAGCAATATCTATCCAAAAGTAAAGATATGGTGCCCCACAATCCTACAACTGATAAAATAGAAGGGTAATATATTAGTGGGTTGCCAATAAAACTCTCATGTAGTCCAATACCCGCATTATATTTCGCGCCAAACCAAACTCCGAAGGCAGATATTAACAAAATGATTAATATGGAAATTGTCCTACATGAATTAGCCTTTTCTTGAATCTGTTTGTTAAACTCAGCTCCAAACGCGTAAAGCGGAAGAATGATAAAAGCCGCAGAAATCTCCCAGATTCAATTTTGTCTCCAGTATGAGAGTGTGCAACCGATAATTCCGATAAGTAGGATTATAAGCCACCTCTGCCATTGCTTTGAAATTCTATATATGACATAATATATCCATTCTACACTCGTTAAGCAGCATAGAAACCATAGTGGACAATATACCTGCATATCCGATTTACCAAGAATCAAACCTATTAAAGGGAACCACCACGATACAGAAGCATAAGTGTCATTACCATAATTTCGCAAGATAAGGAGCCATAAAAGCCATGAGAAACAACCCCATAAAAAATATGGGAGAATAAGGCGTTTCGTCTTGTGCTAGGAAAATATCTTTAACGAGATTTGTGGACAGGCGAATAAGCCAGCTATGAAGAAAAATGCAGGAAGGCAAATTAAATAAACAAATGCATTAACTTCTGGTGTAATAGGAGTATGATGCAGAACCATGGCTATAATAGAGAAGGCCTTCATATAATCTACCCATTTAATTCTATATGTGTATAAACCATTATGGATGTCGATTTTCGTCATAATAAGTAGTGGAGTATAGTGCGGATGGAAGTGCAATCTCGTAGATATAAAAAGGCAACGCCATATTAAAGTAAGTGATATCGTATGCAGATGAATATAGGTTATAATTGTCGCTACTAATCATGTTATAAGTGAATGTAATTATAACTAAAAAAGTAAGCAAACCGCCTGCATACAAGTTAAAATGTTGCAGATGGTTCTTTTTATAAATTGTAAAAACGATAGCACTAAAAGCAAAAAAAATAAAGATGAATGGATTGCCTTGACGAGTTTGTAATATAAATGGATTATATTCAAAGAAAAACAAATGGTTGCCGTTCCATAAGATAAATGGAAGAAATGTAAGCATAAATGTGGCGAAAACGGTAATAATAAATATTAGTTGTTTACGCCATCCTATTTGTAAAAATTCATAACCATATAGAAGAGCGAGTGGGATGACGGCCGTTAATCTTGTAGAAGCGCACAAACCAGTGATGACTCCTAATGCATATGTATGCTGTTTTAATAGTATTTTTTTTTGTTGTAGCAATCTGCATAGTGCACAGATTATTAAGAAATTAGAGAAAAGATCGCTTCTCACAATGATTTCATAATTGATGGCCGGTGAAAATGCTATTAGGCTTAATGCAATGGTTGCTGTACGATGAGAATCATATGTTGAAATGTAGTATAAGAGCAGGATTAAAGCAGCAAAAAATGATAGCCCAACATTTCCTAACAGGTAGAATGGAATATGTAGAATCTGCCAAATAGGGAACGGAGATCCATAGCCACCTAAGTGTGTCTGAGCTGCGTATGGATATATACCATGAAAAAGATTATATAAGAAATTGTGAATAGCTGACCATCTATCTACATTTACTGTTATTGGGTCAACATGGTATTGAATTACTGCCATCCCAAGAATATATAGCGTCCCTCCAATTCCAAGAATGGTTCTATACTTCCAAGTAGGTGTTTGTAATAATTTTGGTATAACCAATATAATAACTCCAAATACTATGTATATTATATCGCATAAATAATGCCATTCTGTAATGCGCATTGTATATTTGTCCACAAATAATACATTTATGAATAAATACACCAAAACACTAATTAGAATAACGAGTTTATCTTTGATGTGAGTTTTTGACATTATCGCATTACAAGAATTTTAACTATTGTATGTTTTCCATTAGGTTCGTTGCAGAACGCAGTGTAAACACCTGCAGTAGCACGACGGCCATAGGCGTCTCGTCCATCCCAAACGGCAGTACCTCCATTGCTCTTCGTTTTGCATACGAGGTTTCCGCCTGCATCAACGATATTGACAATGGTGTTCTCCATTAAACCGGTGATTGTAATCATACCAGTGTAGTTAGGGCGAACGGGGTTCGGGTAAGCATAAGCGGTGCTCAAGTCACTTCTTGGCTCGCTTGCATCACTTCGGTAGGAAGCAATGCCTCGGTCTGTGCCAACGAAGACTTCGCCAGTTTCGGGCATTATGGTGATAGAGGATATGGCGTTAGATGGAAGCAATGAATTATTCTCCGTGAAATGCGCTACCGTAATAGTGTCATCTTCTATGAGATAGAGGCCGGAGTTCGCTGTTCCTATCCACATCCGATTACCTCCGTCAACCGCCATGCAGTTAATCTGCTCTTCTCCTAAAAGATAATCGCCCAATCCGGTACCATCATTGCGAGGAATGATAATGCGACGGCAAGTATTGGATGCGAAAAAGTCCACTGAGGCAGGAATAGTGATGATACCTTTTTCTGTGCCTATCCAAATGCGATTAGTATGGTCTTGTGCAAAACAATAGAAGAAAGATGGAGTAATAGTGTTACCGTTTTGATCAACGAATGAATTGCGAGCCATACATCTATCGTCGCTATTGTCCGTAGGAGTGCCTTTATCATCTAATAATATGAGACGCGGGTTGTAACGTTGATCCATCATCCATTTGTGATTAGGATTTCGTTTGTCTATCCATATTCCTTTAGGAGTGGCAAAGTCAATATTGTTGCCGTTATAACGGAGAGTTAAAGGATGCCAAATGCCATTCGGAGTCATAATATGTATAGGCTGTCCTATCCATGTCGCATTCATTACCCAAAGATTATCATGTTCATCTATCATTAAACCATCAGTGCGTGTGTAGAAATCAGGATTAATAGAACTATCTGCGGGTCGTATAGTGCTATTGTGATAACTATAGTAATTTACAGCATCGTAATTGCGAAATTCAACCAAACCTGTACCATACATAGCTACATAGAAATGTCCGGCATCGTGTCTGTCTACAGCGATACTTACAGGATCGAGGTGTAGTACGTGCAATTGCGAAAGCAAATGTAAATAATCCTTGCCAATCCAGTCTGTACCAGTAAAAATATTAACCGATGCAAAGCGCCCATATTCAGTAGCCCAACGGCCGCCGATGGCTGAATACACCTGACCATGTGCCGTGCACATGAAATAGCCGAAATTGCTATTAGGACCACTTGTGTGGAAATAATCATCTCCCAAGCTATTCAGTCGGACAAGACCCCAGTTGGATTCTGCCAACCAATACTCGCCATTAGAATATACAGCATCGTTTATGTAGTAATTATTGCTTAGACCTATTAATTGATGATCATCGGTTAAACGATACAAATTATGTCTATCTATGCATAATAGTATTTGGCCCCCGGAAACATGCATCCAATCAATGGGTTGTGCTGCTGCCAACTGCCATGTGTCGCCGTTAAGATAATAAAGAGAATCGTGTTGAAGTGTATATAATAAATCATTGTGAATAACAGCATTTTGTAGTCTATCTGTAGTTATGGCCGATAAGTGCCAAAAATTATAATCTACCAGATTGTCTTTTAATGCAGCACTATAAATTCGGTCTTCTGTGAATGCATAAAGAGAATCTCCTTTTTCTATCACATTTAATATATTTAATGCTGCTGCTTCATCTCCTATGTAGTATGTGTCTGCTACTTCTCCTTTCTTTGGCTGAATAACAACAATACCGAAAGGCATAGCAAGATATACATATTTTGAACCGATAGTAATGCTATTGATAGTAACAGCCAAAGAGCCGGCCTTCAAGTTGATATCTGGCATTTGTCTAACGGAACCATCCTTTGCAATTAAATCAATGCGTCCATCTTCATAGGTGACCACAAGGTTTGCAGACGATGGTTCGTAAGCAATATGTGCAACTGTATTTCCGTTTAGACCTGTTGCGCGACTCCAATAATTCAGAGTTTCATCGGTTCTATCAAACGAGAAAAGAGAACCATTAGCAACTGCATAAATATGAGTCGGAGTTGCAGCTATTTCTTTAGCGTCGCGGTATGACAAGTGCAACCGCCATTGTTGCATTGTTCCTTGGTCAGAATATCCCTTTTCGTCATCATTGTGATCTCCATTAGTTGGAGTTGTGTGTTGGTCGCAATCAACTAAACCTAATTCAGTTCCAATCCAAATTTTCCCATTTCCATCACAAGCGAGTGATAGAATACCATTCGAAGGCATAGCTGAGTTCTCTGTTGTATAGTGAGCAATAATCTCAGTGGCTGCGCTGTTAAGAACATATATACCTAAGTTGGATGTCCCTATCCAAATTTCGCCGTTAGGAGTAGAACAGATGGCATTTATGACGAGTGCGGTGATTGGATTTTCTCCATTCTCGTCCATGACGTCTGGTTGCACAATGGCATCAGAGGTAAAGTAATCTCCGCCAGTATCAATATATGCTGCACCGATATTGGTTCCTATCCAGATGCGTCCTTGTTGATCTTGAGCCATAGTATAGATGAATTCGGGTTCAAAAGGACGGCCGCTTTGATTCGTCCATTTTATACGACGTATAATACGATCATCAGTATTGTCATAACACGTACCATTATCATCCAATAGGCATACACAGGTATTGTATCGAGCAGTACTTATCCATTTATAATTAGGATATAAATAATCAATTATTAGCCCGCCGGGAGTGTATAAAAGAATCTCTTCTGTTCCCTCCATGAGTTTTAAGCCGTGCCAATTGTTGAGAGTGTCAATACTAACAAGAGGATACTCACCGCTTGCTACAGTAAGCCAAAGGTTTCCTTGACTGTCGTATGTGGAAAAATCGAGACGAGTATACGACTCTGGAGTCGGGGGCCATGCTGAGGTTATTGGGTTGTCTTCGCCGGCTATGACATGTCTCACAAGTGTATCATGATCAAATTCATATAGACCTGTACCAAAGCTGGTTACATAATAATGATTCTTGTTCTTTGAATCCACAGCAATATTCATAAAGTCCCGTGCGCGCATACCGGTTTTGCTTTGAATGTATTGTGTGGAAATGTTGAACCAATTTGTCCCATCGTATCGCATAACCACGCCCGGTTCATTGTTTTGGGTGGCCCACCTACCGCCAGGAACAACCCACACTCCGTCTTTTGTTGCAGTAAGACGGTAGGGCTTGTTAACTAATGGTCCTTCGGGTTTGTAGTGGAGAGTTTCGGTGGGAGTGACGCGGGTGATACCGACGGAACCGCCGGCAGACCATGTGTTGCTGCCGTCCACATAGCGCTTTCCCTTGGTGGCGTCCGGTAAAATACGGGCACTGCGCTTCTCACGTTTCCAATAGGTGTAGTCCACGAGATTGTCTGTTAAAGCAGCACTATAGAGACTATCTGATGCGAAGGCAAAAATACTATCAAACGTCAGCAATACGTCTTGAATAGGCGTCTCTTGACCGCCCGGGCGGAGCCAGTAACTATCCACGAGTTTATTCTCGCGCAAATCCATTGTTTGAATTCCGTAATGCGTTGATAGATAAGCAGTTCGGCCTTGGATGGTGACATTGTAAATAGTCTTTTGCTGTGTCATGTCCTTGTCGTACAAATCGCTGATGTAGCGAACTCCGTTTGCGGAAAGGACATCAATCTTTCCGTTAGCATAGGCAATAATCAACTGTTTACCGGTTGCATCGTAGTGGATGCAGTTAATGCCCGTGCCGTGCAAGCCCGACTGACGGTCGTATTTCGTAATCTTCTCCGACTGTTTGTTCACGCTAAACAGACTACCATCCGATATGGCGAAAACCTCGTCTGGCGTCATGGCAATCTGCGTCACGTTGTTATACGCGAAGTGTGTGGTCCATGTCTCTGCTTGTGCCGATAAAGCGACCAGCAAACTACAAAATGTCAAAACAATGAATCTATGCTTTCTCATAAATCTTAATAATCGTGTATATTTTTGAGTCCGATATAACTCCGACTTGCCTCCGATAAGAGTCCGAGATGATACCGAGCACGTATAAATGGGCAAAATCTTAATAATCGTACATTTTCAGCACTTCGACTAAATTGGCTATCGCTCTTGCTCGGTGGCTGACGCTGTTCTTTACTTCCGCCGGCAGTTCGCCGAAAGTTTTGTCATAGCCTTCCGGGATAAAAACGGGGTCATAACCGAAGCCTCCTTCGCCATATTCCTCGGTAGCAATCCAGCCACGCACAACTCCTTCCACTTGCGTTGTCAAGTTGTTGGTAATCAGCGTGATAACGGTCTTGAAATGGCAGTTGCGATTATCTTTTCCTTCCAGTTCGCGCAGCGCCTTTTTTCGGTTGGCTTCCGCACTTCCTGCCCATCGAGCTGAATAGACACCCGGTTGACCACCGAGCGCATCGATTTCCAAGCCCGTGTCGTCTGCAAAAACACCATCAACGGTAGCCCATTTATGGTTAGTTTTGAGCCATTCGACTATTGTTTCCGCTTTGATTTTGCTGTTTTCAGCGAGGGTAGTACCTGTTTCGTCAATCTCGTGCTCAAAACCAATCTCATGCAGACTCTGCACCTCAATGCCGGCAGGCATCATAGCGCGTACTTCGCATAATTTATGCGCATTATTTGAAGCAAAAACCAGTTTCATTTGCGAATCCATGTTTGGTTACGTCCGAGAAAACCGCGTTTGTCGAGCGAGCCTCGCAGCACGAGTTTGCCGTCTTTGAGGTAAATCTTGCCGTAGTAGAACTTGCCGGATTCGGGGTCCAATACTTTTCCTCCTAGCAGTTGCCCGTCTTCGGCTTTCATGCCACGGATGATGACGAGTCCTTCTATCGGCGCGTTATGGTCTTCGTCTTTGCATGCCTCGCAGCGCAGGTCCGAACCATACATCAGCATCTTGCTGATTTTGCCGTAGTACAAACCATCGGAACCCTTGTAAATAGTGACGACAGAGCGTTGTTCGCCGGTTTTGTCATCTACCGTTTTCCAGTCGCCCAAGATGTTACTGATTTGTGCACTTGCGCTCATCGAGAGCAATAATAATGCTGCAAAAAAAGTTGTTCTCATATTCATTATTTAATTTTGCGTGCAAAATTACAAAAAAAAAATGACATACGCAAATTTGTATGTCATTTTTTGTGCGCAGGATGAGACTCGAACTCACACGATCTTGCGACCACTACCCCCTCAAAGTAGCGTGTTTTTTTGTGCCCAGAACAGGACTCGAACCTGCACACCTCGCGGCATGCGCACCTGAAACGCACGCGTCTACCAATTCCGCCATCTGGGCAAAAAAAAAGAGCGGAAAACGAGACTCGAACTCGCGACCCCGACCTTGGCAAGGTCGTGCTCTACCAACTGAGCTATTTCCGCAATCTTTTTACTATAAAAGTAAGATCATCGCCTTCAATTTTCGAAAGCGGGTGCAAAGGTACTGCTTTTTTTTGACATACGCAAATTTTTCTGCATTTTTTTTACATTTTTTTGCATTTTCTGTCATTTTGTTTTGCGCGTGCGCGCGCCCGCTCCTTTTAATTATATATAATATAACAAGCAATCGCTTGTAAAAGGCGTGAATAGGGTAAAATCACAAATATAGCCAAAAATGCCTAAAAATGGGCAAAAATAATATGTGCTGATAATCAGCAAGTTACAAAGAAAATGCATTTTTTCTTGCATTTTTTTTGCAAAATATTTGGTCAATTCAAAAAAAAGCAGTACCTTTGCATCCGCTTTTGAGAAACAAGTGTGTTTCGATTTTCTACCGGAGGCCCGGACATTAAAATTCAGATTCTCGATTGAGGACCTAATTTTTTTGCGCCAAACCGAAGGAAAGACGAAGCGAATTGAAAGATTGATACAATTAGTGTAGTACAAGAACTGAAATAGGTTCCCGATTAAATTCTACACTTGATAAATTCGATTATTCTGAGCTATCTTATAAATTTCTTTTACAACGAAGAGTTTGATCCTGGCTCAGGATGAACGCTAGCGACAGGCC
>CACYZT010000004.1 GCA_902778935.1 uncultured Bacteroidales bacterium | reverse complement strand
GCTACCTATCTCATCAGCCCGCAGAACGGACTTAATGCGAATGCAGCGTTCCTTCCGGATTATGACTACATAGAGGGTACTTCCTATCTCATTCCGACAGCTTATCTTAATAACGGCAATTACGAGATTACTATTCAGGCACTCGACCGTCAAGACCAGTTGTCCTTCTTCTCGGAGACCGTCACCGTGCCCGTTACGCGTAATCCGATAGAGGCTCCCGCTTCCGCTTGTGCGGACAAGTATGTGACTGTCTCCTACCGCGGCGCAGAGACCACCGGCACGCCGGTATGGAACTTCGGCGGCGGAGTGATAAAGAGCGGTTCGGGATTTGGTCCTTATACCGTTTCCTGGCTCTCCGGCGGAGAGAAGACCGTCACTCTGACCCTCAATGGACAGACCTACACACAGACCGTCACGGTGGATAACATCAAGTCGATAGAGGTATCTATTCCTACCGTCCTCTACGAGGAGACACCGGCCAGCGCAAGTGTGCCTGAGGGTATCGAATACCAATGGTTCGCTTCTATTGCCTCCATCGACAACGGTGAGCTCTATCCGATTAACCAGTACGGAATCATCCTGCCGACGACCACTGTCTTTGCCAACTATGACAAACGTCTGACTGCGCAAGGACTGAACGTCACGGCACATTATGTACGGAATGCAACGGATAAGACACTCGTGGGTCAAGACGTCAAACTCTATCTCAAGGTGACCAACGCCAACTACTGCGAGCACTATTTCTATACATCTGTTACGGTACTCGCGTCCACCAATATCCCGACGCTCACGCTCGTCACTACCGATGCTTCGGCGCATAATTTCATCAACTGGACCAATGCCGATGCGTTTGCTTCCGTCAATGTCTATAAGGAGGGTAACAGCCTCAATGAGTTCCAACTCATCGGTTCGGCTGCGGCTTCCGCCGGTACTTATACCGACAATACGTCCGATGCTTCGCAGAAAGCCGAGCGTTACCGCCTAACCGGCGTGACGGCAAATGGTAACGAGTCGCCTGAGAGTGCTATCCACAAGACCGTACACCTCACTATCAACCGCGGTGTGACGAACGGTACGTTCAACCTCATCTGGAACGCCTACGAGGGTGCCGCTATAGGCTCCTATAACATCCTCCGTGGTGCCACACCGACCTCCCTCACGTCGATAGCTACCGTAGCGGCATCCAACACCTCTTATACCGACCAGGCACCGGACGACAACCTGCCGTACTATGCGATTGAGTACATCCTCTCTGCTCCGGCTTCCGCTCCCGGTAAGGCAAAGGCTCCCGCTAACGGCATCTCCGGACGCTCCAATGTGGTGGACCGCCGTAACGCAGAACAAGGAATAGAGGAACTGCCCGTCGGCAAGAATGGCGTCTATAAAGTGCTCATTGATGGCCAAATATACATCCTCCGCGGTGACAATATCTACACCCTTGACGGACAATTAATAAGGTAAACAAATATTGTACCTGACATTCAAAACACCATGCCCGCAAAGCATGGTGTTTATTTTTTTTGTACGTTGTTAGTATCTTATGGTATCACTCATGTATCGTGTTGGGTAGCATACCAACTAACCAATCACCTAAGTATCACCTATCAATAACCTAAGAATCACCTATGTATCACCTAAGATTCTCCTATAGAGATAAGTGAGAAAGTAAAGGGAGATAGAAAGCATAAACGCTATTTTTTTGCTATAAAATTTGCACATGTCAAAAAAAAGAAGTACTTTTGCAAGCACAAAAAGAAACCTGTATGCCGGAGATTGTATTGCATTATATCTGGGAACATTGTTTATGGGCGGGATTCGAACAGCAGACAACGGACGGACGGAGAGTAGATATCCTGTCTGTGGGCGAACATAACCAAGACGCAGGTCCCGATTACAGCCATGCGCGGATACGCATAGACGGGCATGAATGGATAGGAAACATCGAAATCCATATATGCTCAAGCGATTGGGTGAAGCATCATCACCACCTCGACCCCGCCTATGACTCCGTTATCCTACATGTCGTCCGTACGGCAGACAAACCGATCTATAACTCGCATGGTGAGTTGGTACCGCAATGCGAATTACAATATCCGTCGGACAAGGACTATCTGAGTGCGTTGTTTGAGTCAGCTCAACAGATGGATAGTGCCATGGCGCGAATAGGATGTGCCGAGCAATTACTGCAGGAACCGAAGCTGCTTACGGACGGATGGCGCAAAACGCTGCTACGCAAACGACTGGAGTGCAAACGCGCATCCATCGAACGATTGTTGCAAATAACCAAAAACAGCTGGGAACACGCACTATACATTTCGTTGGCGCGGAATTTCGGATTTCATACGAACAGCGTGCCGTTTGAGGAACTCGCTATCAACACCCCTCTCTCCTGCCTGCAGAAACATCGTAACAGCCTGTTTCAGTTAACGGCTTTGCTTATGGGGCAGGCAGGGCTTATTGAAGGATTCCCGGAAATGAAGAAGGAATATGAGTTCTTGCGGATGAAGTTCAGTTTGACGCCCTTAGACGGAAGTGTCTGGAAGCACGCCAGAATGCGTCCGCAGAACAGCCCTGAACTGCGTATCCGACAATTTGCACAACTGCTCTACCAATCGGAGAGCCTGCTCAGTAAGATATTAGACACCAACGATTTGAAAGAATTGGTACAGTTGTTCCAATTCAAAGACTCGTCCGTCCCGCCGTTGGGTAAAAGCAGTATAGACATCATACTTATTAACACCGTTATTCCTTATAAATACGCGTACGCGCTATATAAGCACGACAGCCATGCGGAAACCATCATGGCACTCATGGACCACATCGCGCCGGAGAACAATATCGTCATCCGTCAATGGCGCGTATTGGGACAGCAAATAAAAAATGCAGCGGACACTCAAGCCCTGCTGCATTTATACCAAAACTATTGCCAACACCACGAGTGCATCAACTGCGAAGTGGGTTATAAGATTTTCCAACAAAAGCAATTACAACTGTTCTAACTCATCTGTAACATGCGTTGAATCGACGAAACGGCTTTGCGGGCTGTCGATTCGTTCACTTGCATCTCCGGCGATTCGTTGAGCAGACATTCATAGACTTTCTCCAGCGTATTGAGACGCATATACTCACACTCGTTGCAACTACAACCGACGCCTTCCGTCACCTCCGGCGGTACAGGGATAAACTCCTTATCCGGACATGCCCGCTGCATCTCAAACAATATACCGCTCTCTGTGGCTATTATAAAGCGCTTGGCGGACGATTTGATGGTATGCTGCAGAAGTGCCTGCGTCGAACCGATGACATCGCTCTGCGCCAAAATAGGCGCTTTGCACTCCGGATGAGCTAATACTTCCACACCCGGGTTCTCATTTTTTAACTTCAAGAGCGCCTCCAGCGAGAAACGGCTGTGTACATGGCACGCCCCATTCCACAAGATCATCTGCCTGCCCGTAACCGAATTGATATACGAACCGAGGTTATGGTCCGGACCGAAGATGATTTTCGCGTCCTTGGGCAGCTGGTCGATTATCTTCTTGGCGTTCGAAGACGTCACCACGATATCCGTCAGCGCCTTCACATCGGCAGAGGTGTTGACATACGATACGACGAGCGGTTTTTCGCCATCAGCTGCTTGCGTTTGGCTTTCGATGAACTGTTTCAAGTCCTCCGCCTTACAACTGTCCGCCAGCGAACAGCCGGCGTTCATATCAGGAATGAGCACTTTCTTATCCGGACAGAGGATTTTCATCGTCTCGCCCATGAAATGAACACCACACATTATTAATATATTCGCCTGCACGCGCGTAGCCTGCTGTGCGAGCGCAAGAGAGTCACCGATGAAATCCGCTATCTCCTGTATCTCCGGACGGGTGTAATAGTGCGCAAAAATAACGGCGTTCTTCTCGCGGGCTAAAGACTTTATTTTATCTATATATTCTTTTTTTCTTTTTAATTCCATGATATATATAGGATGTTGAAATTGTTAATAAGTTTGGTAACGTTTAGAGGATTAGAGGGTTATTGGATAAGGGGTATTGTAAGCGAAATGTTATGATTTATGATAAATGCAACGTGGAACAGGTTATCAAATGTGGAACGATAGGGTTGTTAACAAAATGTTTATAACCATTTTTTTAGTCTGAATATCAGTAAGATAACCACTACCGACAATACCATCAGTCCTAATGACCATACATAGCCGTACTGCCAGTGCAGTTCGGGCATAAAATCGAAGTTCATTCCGTAGAGACTGCCGATGAGCGTCGGAGGCAGGAAGATAATATTGATGACGGTAAATATCTTGATGATTTTGTTCTGCTCGATGTTTACCAAACCGAGGAAGGTATCCTGGAGGTAGTCCAGACGGTCGAAACCGAACTTCGTATAATCGAACAGCGAGTTGATATCCTTGATAATCATCGTCAGACGCGGGTATAGTTCCTCCGGGAAGAAATCGCACTTGAGCAGGTTGGATATGACACGCTGTTTATCCATGATGTTCTGACGGATAATCGTCACTTTTTCCTGCAAGTCCTTAATCTGTACCAGCAAGTCTTCATCCACTTTGTCCGAATTGGCGGTGATTTGTTGAGACAGCGCGGTAATCATATCCGTCGTGTCCTCAATCATATCGGCATCCTTCTCTACTCGGGTCTCCATCAGCGCCACCAACACATGAAAGCCTGTCGGGAAATTACGCGTGTTGACGAAGAGCTTCTTAAAGGTCTCGTTAAAGGTGTCCAGTTCGTTATCGCGGATAGACACCAGAATGGAGTTCTTTAAGATAAAGTTCACCGGCTCGGTCTCGAAGTTGTTTTTGAGGAAGTTGGAGTTCGCGACAATCGAGTCATCCGTCTGGATATAACGGGACGAGAACTCAATCTCTTCCATCTCCTCGTCTTCCTGGATATCGATTTTAAGAAATCCCTCCAGCGTATCCTCGGTCTTGTCCGATACATCGAGCAGGTCAATCCAGATGATATCCTTCTTGTCCAGTTCCTTGAGAGCCGAGATAGTGCGGGCTACCT
This sequence comes from uncultured Bacteroidales bacterium, assembly GCA_902778935.1. Lineage (GTDB taxonomy): Bacteria > Bacteroidota > Bacteroidia > Bacteroidales > Paludibacteraceae > Colicola. Next base: position 165,003 of record CACYZT010000004.1, on the reverse strand, counting down.
TGATTTTCTCCTTATCTTTATAGAATATCTTGATTTCGCTCATTTTCAATCAATTTAGTGAGTTCTACAAATTGTTCTACTGTCAGCTGTTCGGGGCGCATTGTGAATATATTCTCTTCGAGGATGGGATTACCCTTTCCTACCAGCTGCTGAAGAGAATTGCGCATTTGTTTTCGTCGCTGGTTAAACGCCGTCTTTACGACTGTCTTAAACAGCGCCTCGTCGCAATCCAACCGTCGTCGCTTGTTTCGGGTCATGCGTATGACGGCGGATTTGACTTTAGGCGGCGGGTTGAACACATGTTCGTCCACCGTGAATAGATATTCTATATCGTAATAGGCCTGCAGCAGAACCGATAGGATGCCGTACGCTTTTTTGCCAGGCTTGGACGCTATTCGTTCCGCCACTTCCTTTTGTATCATCCCCGAGCAAACAGGTATTCGGTCCTTATAGTCCAGTACCTTAAAGAAAATCTGCGAGGATATATTATAAGGATAATTACCGATGACGTTGAATTCGCCTTCGGGAATAAGTTGGTCAAGATCCAATTTGAGAAAATCGCCCTCTATGAGGTCCAGCTCCGGATACCACTCTTTGAGATAAGCCACGGATTCGCGGTCTATCTCTATCGCCGTAAGCCGGATTTGCGGGTTTTTAAGCAGATATTGAGTAAGTACACCCATGCCCGGACCAATCTCGATGGTTCGGCCGGAAAGAAGGGTTTCAGCAATTCGTTGGGCGACTTTCAAGTCTGTCAAAAAGTGCTGCCCGAGAAATTTCTTTGCTCGTACGGTGTACTCGCACGATTGTTTCTTTGCTCGTACTTGTTGCATTGTTTAGATGATAATCGTCCATTTATTTTTAATTTTAGTTAAAAATATTTGCGTGTATCAAAAATTTTTTGTACCTTTGCACGCAAATTGCAAAAGAGCGCATTTTTTAGTCCGCTTTCTTTTGCGACTGCAAAAGTACTACTTTTTTTTGAAATGAGCAAATTTATTGCGAAAATAATTGATTTTTTCTATCATCCGTTCGAAAAATGGGTGCCTAAGCAGCTGTTTCGTTATGCGTCTTGCGGCGGAGGGAACATGGTTCTGGACTGGGTGCTGTATTTTCTCATTTATAATTTTGTTATAGGTCATGATCTGGTGTATTTTACTGTTTTTAGTCAGCAAATATGTCTTACCCCGCACATAGCGACTCTCTGTATCGTCTTCCCCATTACCCTCTTGACGGGCTTTTGGCTGCAGAAATACGTGACCTTCACGGCTTCTGAGCTCAACGGATGGCGGCAGTTAGGCAGATATATCCTCATCGTCGCGCTCAATCTGGCGATTAACTATTTCGGCTTGAAACTATGCGTGGAGGTGTGGGGCTGGTATCCGACGCCCAGCAAAATGGCTATCACGCTCGTTACCGTAGCCGTTAGTTACTTAGGACAGAAATACTACACCTTTGCAAAAATATAAACCCTTAAATATATAAATCTATGTTACACATTCTTCGTTCCAAACTTCACACCGAGGTATCCGAAAAAGACATTCCTTTCAAAGTGTCTGACTCCTTTATCGACCAGAACCAGGTTGTAGCCGTCTTGTCCGGCGGTACCGAGGCGCTGTTCATGGACCTCGTGCGTGAGGACAAGATTGATTTGAAGCGTCCTGTATATCTGATGGTCAGCGGTTTTAGCAACTCCTTACCTGCGGCACTGGAGATTTTGAGCTTCATCCGTCAGCGTAACGGAATGGCGAAAATCATGCAACACCCGAAAGACACTGTTTTTGTGGACGATAGTGACACGGTTTCGTTGACCCGTACCCCGTTGGAGAAAGTGCTCTGCAATGAGACCAAGCAGCGACTGGGTGTGGTAGGCAAGACCTCCGACTGGCTCATCGGTTCACAAGTGGATTACAAAGAGGTGTTGAAGAAGATGAACTGCGAACTGGTCGATATACCCTTCGAAGAATTGTCAAGCATAGGTGTAGTGGACCCTGGTATGAAAGGAGCCGAGGCTATCTACGAACGATTGAAAGAGATTATCACCAAGCATAAACTGGATGGCATCACCGTGCGCTGCTTTGACCTCTTTACGACGGTCAAGAACACCGGATGTATCGCTGTCAGCAAACTCAACGACGAAGGCATTCCTGCCGGTTGTGAAGCAGATATACCTGTGCTGCTCACCCTGATGGCTTGCAAGAAACTCACGGGCGAAGCCGGGTGGATGGGTAGTCCTGCCCGCGTTCAAAACGACGGACAAATCCTGCTGGCGAAATGTACCATCGCCCTCTCGATGACCAAGAAACATGAGTACACCACTCATTTCGAGTCCGGCATCGGTGTCGCTATTCACGGCGAAGTGGAACCCGGTGAATACACGCTGGTCAAACTAAGCAACGACATGAAGCGTTTGCTCGCGGTAAATGTGACCGTTACCCGCTGCCAGTACGAGAAGAACCTCTGCCGCACGCAGATTTGGATTCAATCGACACCTATCGTCAGCCAGTATCTGCTCTCGAATCCGCTTAGCGATCACCATGTACTCATCAAAGGCCACCACGCCGCTAAATTCTGGAGAGAATAATATAGTATGCTGCTACATATCTTATCATCGGAAATGCATAAAGAGACGCTGAAGGTGCCGTTCGAGTTGCCTGAAGCGTTCTTGCGGGAGAACCAGGTTGTCGCTGTGCTGACCGGAGGAACCGAAGCGAAGTTCCTGCAGTTAGTGGAGGAGGGCTTGGTCGATTTGCGCAAACCGGTCTTTCTGATGGTAAGCGGTCATAGCAATTCATTGGCAGCCGCACTGGAGATACTAAGTTTCATCCGTCAGCACAACGGAATAGGAAAGGTCATGTCGAGTGCAGAAGACACCCATATCGACTCAATCCTGGACAATACAGCAGACCATCCGCTGACGTTAAGCCCCTCTGACGCACTCCTTCAATCGCCCCAAACGATGCGATTGGGAGTTATCGGTATGCCGTCCGACTGGTTGATTGCCTCGGGTGTCGATTACACCGAGGTGCTCAAGCGGATGAACTGCGAACTGATAGATATTCCGATTGATGAAGTCAGTTCGCTTGGAGAAGTGGACCCGGGCATGAAAGGTGCTGAGGCTATCTATCAACGCCTCAAACAGATAGTCGGCAAGTATAATCTGCAGGGCGTCACGCTTCGTTGCTTCGATCTGCTGACAACGGTCAAGAACACCGGTTGTATCGCCCTGAGCAAACTGAACGACGAAGGAATACCCGCGGCGTGCGAAGGAGATATACCGACCTTACTGACGATGATGGTTTGTAAACGACTGACAGGCGAGTTGTGCTTCCAGGTCAACCCCGCGCGTATTCAGCCCGACGGTGAGATGCTCTTTGCCCATTGTACGTTGCCGCTTGGCATGACGGAGAAACATGAGTACACCACCCATTTCGAGTCGGGCATCGGTGTCGCCATTCACGGCGATTTGCCCAAAGGTGACTACACGCTGGTCAAACTGAGCAATGACATGAAGCGTATTTTGGCGGTTGATGTACACCTGGAGCGGTGCCAGTTCGAACCGAACTTATGCCGTACACAGGTTTGGATAAAAGCTACACCACAAGTGGCACACTATTTCCTGACCGACCCCATCGCCAACCATCATATCCTCATAAAAGGAAAACATGCTAAAAAATTCATATATAAACAATAAATTTTAACGATTATGGTAAGTTACAAGGAATTAGGTCTTGTGAACACTAAAGAGATGTTCGCAAAGGCAATCAAGGGAGGCTATGCTATCCCTGCATTCAATTTTAATAACATGGAGCAGTTACAGGCTATCATCAAAGCCTCCGCAGAGACCAAGAGTCCGGTTATTCTGCAGGTTTCGAAAGGTGCTCGTAACTACGCTAACCAGACCCTCCTCCGTTATATGGCGCAAGGTGCCGTTGAGTACGCTAAAGAACTCGGCTGGGAGCACCCGCAGATCTGCTTGCACCTCGACCACGGTGACAGCTTCGAACTGTGCAAATCCTGTGTGGACTTCGGTTTCTCAAGCGTCATGATTGATGCTTCTTCCCTGCCGTACGAGGAGAATATCGCGCTGACCAAGAAAGTCGTTGACTACGCTCATCAGTACGACGTAACCGTTGAGGCAGAGTTGGGTGTACTGGCAGGTGTAGAGGACGAGGTTTCGTCTGCTGTCAGCCACTATACCAAACCGGAAGAGGTTGTTGACTTCGCTACCCGCACGGGCTGCGACAGCTTGGCTATCTCTATCGGTACGAGCCACGGAGCATATAAGTTCACTCCGGAGCAGTGTACCCGTGACCCGAAGACCGGTCGTCTCGTTCCTCCTCCATTGGCTTTCGATGTACTCGACGCTATTATGGAGAAGCTTCCGGGCTTCCCGATCGTCCTTCACGGTTCGTCCAGCGTTCCGCAGGAGTATGTGGATATGATCAACAAGTACGGCGGCAAGTTGCCTGACGCAGTAGGTATTCCTGAGGAGCAACTCCGCAAGGCTGCCAAGTCTGCTGTTTGCAAAATCAACATTGACTCCGACTCCCGTCTGGCTTTCACCGCTGCCGTTCGTAAGGTATTCGCAGAGAAACCGGGTGAGTTCGATCCGCGTAAGTACTGCGGTCCGGCACGTGACCTGATGACCGAGCTCTACAAGCATAAGATCATCAACGTGCTTGGTTCCGACGGCAAAGCTGAATAAATCGTACATCGTACATTTTTAAATTGTACATTAACATGGCTTTACCATTTATGTCCGCTGAGCAAGCGGCTGAATTAATACAACACGGTGACGTCCTGGGCATGGGTGGCTTCACAGCCACCGGTGTGCCCAAGGCGGTTCCTTTTGCTTTAGCGCAACGCGCAGAGCGTCTGCACGCGGAGGGCAAACCTTTCCGTGTAGGATTGGAGACGGGCGCCTCGATGGGCGATAGTTGCGACGGTGCTTTGGCGCGTGCGCACGCAGTGGAGTTCCGTACGCCTTATCAGTCGAACAAGTCCATGCGCGAGGAGATTAACGCCGAAGGTACGCACTATTTCGATATGCACTTGAGTCACATGGCGCAAGACCTGCGTTACGGCTTCCTGCCCAAACCCAAATGGGCAATTATCGAGGCTTCGTATGTAGGCGAGGATGGTACTATCGTGCCCGCTGCAGGTATCGGTATTATGCCGACTATCTGTCGCATGGCGGATAAGATTATCGTTGAGCTCAATGAGATGTTCCCGGCCGCAATGCGTGGAATGCACGATCTCTATGAGCCGCTCGACCCGCCTTGCCGTCGCGAGATACCTATCTACAAACCCTCCGACCGCTGCGGTTCGGACCATATTAAAGTGGACCCGAGCAAGATAGCTGCGGTAGTGAAGACCAATCGTCCGAACGAGATTGCTCCCTTCACACCCGTGGACGAGACAACCGCCAAAATCGGTGCTAACGTAGCAATGTTCCTGGAGGCAGAGATGAAAGCCGGACGTATTCCTGCGTCATTCTTGCCCATCCAGAGTGGAGTAGGTAACGTAGCCAACGCCGTCCTTGGCGAGCTGGGCAAGAACCCGCATATCCCGCCGTTTGAGATGTACTCGGAGGTAATTCAAGACTCTGTCGTGGACCTCATCAAAGCCGGTCACTGTAAGTTCGCTTCCGGTTGCTCGCTGCGTCTGGTAGAGAGCAAAATGGCAGAAGTGCTGGCGGACCTCGATTTCTACCGCGACAAGCTCTTGCTTCGTCCGCAGGAGACTTCGAATAGTCCCGAGGTGGCTCGTCGTCTGGGTATCATCGCTATCAACACAGCGCTCGAAGCGGATATATACGGAAATATCAATTCCACGCATGTATGCGGTACGAAGATGATGAATGGTATCGGCGGTTCGGGTGACTTTGCCCGTAACGCTTACCTCAGCATTTTCACCACCGCTTCTACGGCGAAGAACGGAGCTATCTCGTCCATCGTACCGATGGTAACGCACCTCGACCACTCCGAGCACTCCGTCAAAGTGATTGTAACGGAGCAGGGTGTAGCCGATTTGCGCGGCAAGAGTCCTCGTCAGCGTGCGGAAGAGATTATCAATAATTGCGTAGCTCCCGAATACCGAGAAATGCTGCGTGATTATCTCAAGTTCGCTAAGCACGGACAGACGCAACATAACCTCTCTCTCGCTTTCGCGATGCACGAGGAGTTCCTCAAGAGCGGTGATATGCGTAATACGAAATGGGAAAACTATAAACGTTAATGGCCGGACTGTTAGAAGGTAAAAAAGGCATTATATTCGGTGCGTTGGATGAGCGTTCGCTGGCTTGGCATGTGGCGACACATTGCCAGCAGGAGGGGGCGCAAATCGTTCTAACCAACACTGAAACGGCTATCCAATTGGGCACGGTGGCGGAACTCGCTGCCGTGCACAACATGCCCTTGATTGTTTGTGATGCAACGAAAACCGAAGATATAGAGGCTCTTTTTACGCGTGCGAGGGCGCTCACGGGCGGAGACATAGATTTTATTCTGCACTCCGTGGCGCAAAGCACGAACCTGCGACGGCATAAAACATACGAAGAGGCTAACTACACCTATTTTCAGCAAACGCTGGATATATCTGCCCTCAGTCTGCATAAGTTACTGAGCACAGCCATGAGAATGGATGTAATAGCCGAGGGTGGAAGTGTAGTAGCGCTCTCGTACATCGCTTCGGAGCGTTATTTCTACGGATATAATGATATGGCGGATGCCAAAGCGATGCTCGAGAGTATAGCGCGCCAAATGGGAGCGCTGTACGGACAGAAGAAAGGAGTCAGGGTTAATATCGTCAGCCAGTCTCCCACACCTACCAAAGCTGGAGGAGGATGGAAAGAGATAGAGTTTTTCTATCGTTATTCGGACCATTTGTCCCCGCTGGGTAACGCCGATGCAGACGATTGTGCCGATACTTGTGTGGCGCTGTTCAGCGATTTGATGCGCAAGGTAACGATGCAGACCGTCTATTGTGACGGCGGTTTCGGTCGCACGATTTTAACACCCGGCTTGGTCGATGATTATCGACGGATCGAGGACGTAAAAGATTAAAATGAAAATAGATTTACAGTTGATGCACGACATCCTCTACGGGGATGGCCAGTTGGTTTGGGATGAAGCAACCCGAAAAGGCATTGCCGAGTGCTTTGCTTTCTTGGAGCGTTTTTTGAGCGATAAGGTTATCTATGGTATTAACACCGGTTTTGGACCAATGGCACAATGGCGCGTGGAAGATAACCATCTGCGAGAATTGCAATATAATATCATCCGTTCCCATGCAACGGGAGCCGGTAAACCGCTCGAGGACTCTCTTGTACGCGCGGCCATGCTCGCGCGCGTGGGCTCGTTCGCGCAATGCAAAAGCGGCATTCACCCTGAATTGATACTCTTACTTACGGATTTTATCAATCGAGGTATATGTCCGTTTATTCCTGAGCACGGCAGTGTAGGAGCAAGCGGTGACCTGGTGCAGCTGGCGCACATGGCTTTATGCCTTATCGGGGAAGGAAAAGTACATTACAAAGGCGAATGGCGTCCGACCAAAGAGGTGTTGGACGAGTGCGGACTCAAACCAATCAGTATTCATATCCGCGAAGGACTCAGTTGTACCAACGGAACCAGTGTCATGACCGGTATTAGTGCGGTCAACCTGATAGACGCTGAGAATCTGTTGCATTGGGCAGTGCTGGCGGCTGTTTGGATGAACGAGATAGCCGGCAGTTATGATGACTTGATGTCGGCGCCATTGAATGAGTACCGTCGCCACGAAGGACAGATTAGCATCGCTCAGGATATGCGACGTTTAAGCAAAGGAAGCAAGCGTTTGCAAAAACGCGCGAATAAACTCTATGACTCCGGACATTCCGAGACGAAAGTGTTTGAAGACAAAGTGCAGGCGTACTATTCCTTGCGTTGCGCTCCGCAGATTCTCGGACCGATTTATGACACCCTGGCGTACAGCCGTCGCGTTATAGAGGAGGAACTCAATGCAGCAAGCGATAATCCCATAGTCGATCCCGTAACAGAGAATGTCTATCATGGCGGTAATTTCCACGGCGATTATATCTCGCTGGAAGCGGATAAAATCAAGATAGCTATGGTGCGTCTGGCGATGGTCAGCGAGCGGCAGTTGAACTACCTGTGCCATGATCGTATCAATGGTATCCTGCCTCCGTTCTTGAATATGGGTACGCTCGGATTGAACTACGGTATTCAGGCTTGCCAGTTCACGGCAACCAGTACCACGGCGGAGTGTCAGACGCTGGCAATGCCGAACTATGTGCATTCGATACCAAACAATAACGATAATCAGGACATCGTTTCGATGGGAACGAATAGTGCCGAGCTATGCAGACTCGTCATCAATAACTGCTATCAGGTGCTGTCCATCCTGTTCCTGGCAATGGCGCAGGCGGTGGATTGCTTGCAGATAGCGAATTACCTTGCGCCGGCAACGAAGGCACAATACAACGCAATACGTGCTATCACGCCGACGATAATTGAAGATACTCCTTTTTACGAGGATTTGGAAAAAATTGAAACTTACTTACGCAGTACCAAATGAACGAATATGCACTTGTCACCGGAGCGAGTCGCGGAATAGGTCGCGCTGTCGCTGAGCGTTTGGCGGAAGATGGCTTTAAGGTCATCATCAATTATCATCACAATATCGATGCGGCTGAATCCACCAAAGCGGCTATTGAAGCGAAAGGCGGTTATGCCGAATTGCTTCCGTTTGATGTATCGGATGGTGGCGCTATCGAAACGGCCTTGACTCAATGGGAAGCGGCGCACGAAGGAGAACATATATCTGTGCTTGTGAACAATGCAGGGATTCGTCGCGACGGATTGATGGTTTTTATGAGCGAAGACGATTGGCATAATGTGATGCGTACAACGACCGAAGGATTCTATTTTATCACCCGTCATGTACTGTCCGGCATGCTGAGAGCCCGTAAAGGCAGAATAGTCAATATCACTTCCGTCTCCGGTATTAGCGGCTTACCCGGTCAAGTCAACTATTCTGCAGCCAAGGCAGCGCTCATAGGGGCTACCAAGGCGCTGAGCAAAGAAGTGGCAGCACGTAAGGTAACGGTCAATGCAGTGGCACCTGGATTTATTGCTACCGATATGACGGCGGACTTGGAGGAAGCAGAGTTGAAGAAGACTATCCCTGCCGGACGTTTCGGACAACCGGAAGAAGTGGCTTCATTGGTTAGTTTCTTATGCTCTGATCAGGCAGCGTATATAACAGGGCAGGTTATTGCTATAGCAGGAGGAATGGGATGAGAAGAGTAGTCGTTACCGGCATGGGTATATGGAGTTGTATCGGCCGGAATAAAGAAGAAGTGACCGCTTCGTTGCGAGCAGGGAAAAGCGGTATTGGATATGACGAGGCGCGCAAGGAATACGGTTTCCGCAGCCCGCTAACCGGAATAGTCGAAACGCCGGATTTGAAGGCGCTGCTTCATCGTCGACTCCGTACCGGTATGTCGCAGGAAGCAACCTATGCCTATATGGCGGCGAGAGAAGCATTCCATCAGGCAGCTGTGGACGAACAGTACCTGCTTGATAATGAAGTGGGTGTATTGTTCGGTAATGACAGTACGGCGTTGCCCACCGTAGAAATGCATGAGTTAATGCTCGATAAGCATGATACTGCTTTGTTGGGAAGCGGACTCATTTTCCAGTCTATGAACTCGACGGTTAATATGAATATGAGCACCATTTTCCATTTGCGTGGAATTAATTTCTCCGTTAGTGCAGCCTGTGCGAGCGGTAGTCATTCCATCGGTTTGGGAGCAATGTTCATTCGTCAGGGTTTGCAGGACATGGTGTTGGTAGGTGGCGCTCAGGAGGTCAATCCCTATGCCATGGCGGCTTTTGATGCCTTGGGCACGTTCTCGTGCCGCGTGGACGAACCGGCGAAAGCCAGTCGCCCCTTCGATAGTGATCGTGACGGTCTGGTACCCAGCGGTGGTGCTGCTGCATTGGTCTTGGAGGATTATGATCATGCCGTCGCTCGGGGAGCTACCATCTTAGCCGAAGTATGCGGTTACGGTTTCTCCAGTAACGGGGGAGGTATATCGCAACCCAGCAGCGAAGGGTCGTTCATCGCAATGGAGCGGGCGCTCAAGGATGCAGGCATAAGTGCGGATGAAATCGATTATGTCAATGCGCACGCCACATCTACCAAGCAGGGTGACGAAGAAGAAGCAGTCGCTCTGACGCGGTTGTTTGGCGGTAAGAAAGCATGGATTAGCAGTACAAAATCCATGACAGGCCACGAATGTTGGATGGCAGGTGCCAGTGAAGCAGTATATAGCATTTTGATGATGCAGCAGGGTTTTGTGGCGCCGAACATCAATCTTGAGCACGTTGACCCGTGTGCGGCGCAATTACGTCTCGCAAAGCAAATGGTTGAGACACCTTTACGCTCGGTGTTAAGTAATAGTTTTGGTTTCGGAGGTACGAATAGTGCGTTGGTACTTCGTATGGTGTAGAATATGCAGCTGTTTGAAAACTTAAAAAGGGTATTTACCAAGGAGCCGTACAATGCGCAGCAAGCGCAGGAGATGGCGCATTTATATTCATGGGGAGCGGTGATTTTTCAAGTGTGCCGTTTGCTGATTAAATATGGGATACTGGATTTGCTCAATGACCATCGTGAAGGCTTGACGCAAAATGAAATAGCTCGGGCTGCAGGCCTGAGCGACTACGCTGCCAAATGTCTGTTGGAGTCGGCTTTAACAACTCATATCGTCTTGATTGATACAGAGACGGATAAATACTTTTTGGCCAAGACAGGGTGGTTTCTCCTTCGAGACGCCATGATTCGAGCGGATATAGACTTTAATCATGATGTGAACTATGAAGGGTGGTTCGTTTTGGATAAAGCGTTGGAGCAAGGACAACCTGCCGGATTGAAGCATTTTGGCGATTGGCCGACGATATACGAAGGGCTCAGCAGTCTGCCGGAACAAGTACAGAAGAGTTGGTTCGGATTTGACCATTATTATTCGGACCACTCGTTTGATGAAGCACTGGCTATCATTCATGCCAATAATACGAGACATTTGCTTGATGTAGGAGGCAACACCGGTAGATTTGCAATGCGATGCGTGGCTTCTAACCCAACCATCGAAGTGACAATATGTGATTTGCCGCAGCAGATTAAGATGATGAAGCAGGCCACGGATGGGCAACCCGGTTCGGAGCGTATCCATGGAGTGAGGATGAATATATTGGACGAGAGTGTCGCTTTTCCGACCGACACTCGCTATGATGTCATTTGGATGTCGCAATTTCTCGATTGTTTTAGCGAGCAGCAGATAGTATCTATTCTGCGTCGTGCTGCGGCTGTTTTGGATTCGAACAATCGTATTTATATCATGGAGACCTTGTGGGACAGGCAGGATTATGTGCCGGCTGCCATGAGTCTGACCATGACAAGCCTGTACTTCACAGCGCTCGCTAACGGCAATAGCAAAATGTACAATACGGACGATTTGACGCGCCTCATACAACAGGCTGGATTGGAGATAGAGCAGATTTATGACCGCATTGGAAACGGCGGACATTCAATATTGGTTTGTAAAAAATAATACAATTTATGGATAAAAACTTGATTATTGACAGAGTTAACAACCTCTTGGTTGAGGAGTTTGAGATTGAGCAGGACTTACTGACGCCTGAGGCTTCTCTCAAAAGCGATTTGGAAATAGACTCGCTTGATTTTGTGGATATTGTGGTGCTTATTGACCGCGAATTCGGATTCAAACCTAAAGCAGAGGAACTGAAAGCGGTTAAGACATTACAGGATTTCTACGATTATATTGAAGCTCACGTATAATGGCTCAGCAAGCGTGGAATGGACAGACAGGTGGTACTCACGGCATGCAGCGTGCGCTCGTGAGTCTCATTCGGGTGGTAGGTGTGAAGCCTGTTTATGGCTTCATGCACCTTTGGCTCGTTTGGTACATACTCGTTCGTCCGTCCGTTACACGAGGGGCATATATCTTCCATCGCCGTAGAGGGCGTCGCCGACTGCAGGCAGCATTCGATGTATATCGCAGTTTTTACCATTTCGGTAAGGTAATCATTGACCGTTTTGCGGTTTATGCCGGTCATCGGTTCGATATCATAGTGGAGAATAAAGAACTTTATTATGGTAAGATGAACCGAGAGAAAGGATTCGTGCTGCTTTTCTCCCATTTTGGAAATAGCGAGATGGCGGCTTATTCGATGGCTACGCCGGACAAACACATGAATATTCTCGCTTTTGGCGGTGAGACACCTGTTGTTATGGCGGAGCGGGCTAAAGTGTTGGAGCGCAATAATATTGGCATGATTGTTGTCAATCCCGGAGAAATGGGACATATCTTTGAGATTCATAATTCACTGGAGCGTGGCGAAGTGCTGGCGGTGGCTGGTGATCGTCGTATGGGAGATAAAACAATATCGTGTACCTTCATGGGAGCTGCGGCACCTTTCCCTGCAGGAGTGTTCCATTTATGCGCAGCTTTGCATTGCCCGATTGTCCTCACGTTCGTTCTCAAAGAACCGAACAATAGATATCATATCTTCACCGAAGAACTGCATACCGATATCTCTTTGCCGCGTGCACAGCAGGCTGTCGCTTTGGCGCAGCAGTTTGCTACGAGATTGGAACAAATGGCATTGGCGCATCCTTATGAGTGGTTTAATTTCTTTGATTTCTGGCATGAACCCGATGCATGACATAGATAAGTGGATTCCGCAGCGACCGCCGTTTGTATTTATTGATACGGTGGTGGAAGTGAGTGAGACGCACGCTGTCACGCAATATACCATTCCTGTTGACTCTCCGTTGCAGGAGAACGGACAATTATCTCTTGCGGGACTTATGGAAAATGCAGCGCAGACATGTGCGGTCAGAGCCGGTTTTAGCGGCGGTAACCGAATAGGATTCATCGGAGCGGTTAAGCAGATGGTAGCAACGCGCTTTCCGAAATCAGGAGAGACGCTGACTACCGAAGTGCGGCTCTTACAGGAAGTAATGAATATTTCGCTTATTGAGTGTGCAACGAAGGTAGGCGATGAGATAATAGCAACAACAACGCTTAAACTGGCGATTGTCGATTAATTAGATGGTATATTGTGCCGGACATAGTATCATTTCTCCGCTTGGCGAAGGCTCGCAGGCAAATCTGGAAGCCGTCCGTGCAGGACGTAGCGGATTGAAGCAGTACACGGACCGGTTCCCTTCCGTGGAACCTTTCTGCGCTTCGCTGTTTGATACTCCTCAATCGTTTGTGCCTTTGTGTATCAAGAGTGTGGAGTTAGCTGTGACGAACGTGGATTTGGCTTCTTCTCAAACGGTCTTTGTCTTAAGCACCACGAAAGGTGACAATCTCGATTTGTGGACACCCGCGCAAACCATCGCACGCCATTTCGGTAATCCGAACAGACCCATCGTCGTCAGCAATGCTTGCACCTCAGGTGTCTGTGCGCAGATAACGGCTAAGCGATTGTTGGACGCGGGATTATACAGACATGCAGTGGTGGTGGGATGTGATATACAATCGCAGTTTATCGTCAGCGGTTTTCAAGCCTTCAAAGCCTTGTCGCCGGAACCCTGCTTACCATTCAGCCCGGATAGAAAAGGATTGAATTTGGGAGAAGCGGCGGCTACAATGGTCTTGACTACCGAACCAAGGGATGGTTGGTGTTTGGAGACGGGTAGTATCCATAATGATGCCAATCATATCTCTGCGCCCAGTCGTACCGGCGAAGGGGCTTTCCAATGTCTGCAGGACGTGTTGGAAGGAGTCTCTGTTTCCGAGATAGCTTTATTGGGCGTGCATGGTACGGCTACGCTGTATAACGATGATATGGAGAAAATCGCTATTCAGCGTGCTGGACTGGAGAATGTGCTTGTGTCGGCGCTCAAGCCCGTCTTCGGTCACACCATGGGAGCGGCAGGCGTCTTGGAGACGATTATCTGTGCCCTGCAAGCCACACAATCGTACAGCGTAAATCGTACATCGTTCATCATCAAAATGCTCTCCGGCTTTGGAGGGGTTAATGCAGCAGTTAGATGGAGATGCGAGTAAGTCACGAAATAGAAATAACGCCGACGTCGGTAATCCTGGACGGACAGCCCATCGCGGTCAATGACACTGGCGAGAAAATGCTGGTCGAGTTATACCGTCGTTATGTGGGGGATTATCCGAAGTTCTTCAAGATGGACACCCTCGCTCGCCTTGGGTTCATAGCGGCAGAGATAGTACTCAAGCAGCAGGGGCAGACCTGCAATAGCCAACAGCCAACGGCCATTATCCTGGCTAATCGTAGTGCCAGCATTAAGAATGACACGGATTATTTGGCTACTATTTCGGATGGTAATTACTATCCATCTCCTGCGCTCTTCGTCTATACTTTGCCGAATATAGTAACCGGCGAGATTGCCATTCGCCATCATATACAGGGGGAAACATCGTTCTACGTGTTGGATAATCCCGAACAACTGGAACCAATCGTGCAGAGCACTTTAGCCACTCGCCATTCGCCAGCTGTCATATTGACCGGTTGGTGCGAGTGTAGCGAAGCAAATATGTTTAATGCGAAATTGCAAATTATATGGAACAATTGATTGAACAACTGAAAGCGCAGATTATTGATGCGCTCAATTTTGAGGACATGACGCCTGCGGACATTGAGACCGATGCTCCGTTGTTTGGCGAAGGATTAGGGCTGGATTCGATTGATGCGCTCGAACTCATTATGCTCATGGATCGCGAATATGGAATTAAACTCGCTGACCCTAAAGCAGGGAAAGCTATCTTCCAATCGGTACGTACCATGGCAGAATATATTCAGCAGCACCGCACGAAATAATGAAAATTGCCATCACCGGAATAGGACTTGTCAGTGCAATCGGAGCGAATTGTTTCGAGACACTGCAGGCATTATTGGCCGAACGCTCAGGTATTGCTTCGATGCGTTATCTGAACAGCGCCCATTCCGACATACCCGTAGGGGAAGTGCCGTATAGCAACGACCAACTGAAAGCGATGTTGGGCATCAACGAACCCATGTCGCGTACTTCTCTCTTGGGTTTGATGGCAGCGCGTGAAGCTTTGCAAATGGCCAAATGGCCAAATGGCCAAATGGCCAATGATTTCGCCTTTATCAGCGGAACAACGGTGGGCGGAATGGACTTGACGGAGCAGCACTGGACGGATTATGCACAAGGCAAAGCGACGGAGAACATCTGTCTCCACGAGGCTGGTGAATCCACCAATCTCATAGTCAAGCACCTTGAGCCATTCGTCCCTTCGCCCTTCGCTTTTATAGCAACGCCTTCAACGGCATGCTCGTCTGCGTTGAATGCAATCATGCTGGGAGCTAATCTCTTGCGTACGGGGCAAGCCAAGCAAGTGCTGGCAGGAGGTGCTGAGAGCCTAAGCAAGTTCCATTTGAATGGGTTCAATACGCTCATGATTCTTGATAAGCAGCCATGCCGGCCTTTTGATGCCAATCGGAATGGCTTGAACCTCGGTGAAGGAGCGGGATATCTGATGTTGGAGAGCGAAGCCGATGCCTTGGAGCGGGGAGCGAAGATTCTCGGTTATATAGGTGGTTATGCCAATACATGTGATGCTTTTCATCAGACGGCTTCTTCGGAGAATGGAGAAGGGGCTTATTGGGCAATGAGCAAGGCGCTGCGGATGGCGAAAATACAACCTGATGATATTGATTATATCAATGCGCACGGCACGGCTACGCCCAATAATGATCTTAGTGAATCGGCTGCTTTGAAGCGTTTGTTTGGTGATTTGATGCCTGCTGTCAGCAGCACGAAAGCTTTCACAGGACATACGACTTCCGCCAGCGGAGGACTGGAGGCAGCTATTTGTGTCCTGGCTATGCAGCATAGTTTTGTTCCTGCTAACTTGCATTGGGAGCAGACGGCTGAAGGACTGGTCAAGCCTGCTGTTCATACAGAGCATCGTCCGTTGCGCAATATCTTGTGTAATGCTTTCGGTTTTGGTGGTAATGAGTCCTCATTGGTCATTAGTGCCGAGGGTGTCAACTTGAGCGAAAATCCTGTGAATAGCACTCTCTCAACCGTGACATCTGTCGATATGAATGAGGACACGGAGATAAATCGCTATGTCTCTCCGGCTGAGGCTCGTCGCATGACCCCGCAGACGCGTCGTATAGTCGCGGCTGCGAAACGGGCAATGGAGGAAGCCGATATCCTCAAACCGGATGCTGTCGTCTGTGCTACACAGTATGGATGTATGCTCCAGTCTATGCGATTCTTGCAGGATATGATAGACTCCGGTGAACAGCAACTCAAACCTACGCCCTTCATCCAGTCAACGCATAACACCATTGCCTCGCTCATAGCGATACTTACTGGTAACCACGGCTATAATGCAACCTATTCGCAAGGCAAACACTCGCTCGATTGTGCCCTCAAGGATATCCAAACACAGCTGTCACTCGGGCTTATCAACAATGCGCTGGTGCTTGAGTTTGACGAGCAAGTGGATGCTTGGGATAATGTCCTCCGGCTGGTAGGAGACCAAACGCAAAACATAGCCAAAGCATATATTGTAACGAAATGAAACTGATACTTTTGGCACTCATACAGAGTCTGCTGCTTTGCGCAGGACAAATGTTTATGAAATTGGCACTCAAGGCAATGGGTGTTGTTTCATGGTCGTGGGCATTCGTAGCAAGTCAGCTTACTAACTGGTGGTGGCTCGCATGTGGTGTTTCGTTTACCGCGGCTGGACTGCTGTGGATGTATATACTCAAGCATTGGGCTTTTTCGCAGGCATATCCTCTAAGCAGCCTTGCGTATGTCTTTGGTATGATTGCGGCGATGCTCGTCTTTCATGAGCATATCGTGTGGACGCAATGGGTCGGAATACTCTTTATTATGGCGGGTTGTTATTTAGTAGTCAATTGATATGGTAGCATTCATCATCGCACTTATAGTAAGCCTCGAAGCTGATTTTACGCAGACCAAAACGGTCGCATTAATGAGCGAACCGCAGGTGTCCCAAGGACATCTCATCTATCGCGCACCGGATTATATGCAGTGGGCATATACCGAGCCGCAACAGCTCGTTTGGGAGGTAGATGGACAGAACTCGAATGTCAACCCGCAGATACAGAAACTGCTGCGAATGATTATGTCTTCTATCGCCGGTAATAACGAAGACGAGAAGATGAAGCGGGAGTCCAAACGGCTTTTCAAAGACGTGCAAATCACTATGGACGATACCGGACTAGTAGCGAAAAAAGTAGAGTTAACCGAGAAAAACGGTGACATCACAACGATAGAGTTTATCAATGTTGTTACGAGATAACTTATATCATGTTATAGCCCAAGACGATTCGTCTTTTACGATTCGTTTTAATGCACAGCATCCTGTCTTTGCGGGCCATTTCCCGAACTATCCGATTGTGCCGGGAGCATGCCTTGTCCAGATAGCCGAAGACTTGTTGTCCGAGCGTCTCGGCAAGTCTGTCGCTTTCACTTCCGTGCATAATCTCAAGTTTCGCCAACCTGTCTATCCCGATAAGGATATCATCTTAGGCTTGAAAAAAGGCGAACCGCTGAATACGTTCATTTTTCAATTCTCAATTTCCAATTCCCTAAATGCTTCATTCTCAGCATCCTATATGTGCCTTGATACCGACGTATAATAATGCCGGAACAATCATTGATGTCCTTCGCCGTGTGCATAAGTACATGCGCGATATTATCGTCGTCAATGATGGTTGTACGGATGACACTCTGGCACTCTTGGCATCCTTGGATTTCCCGATAACCATCGTCACGCATGAACGTAACAAAGGCAAAGGACAAGCACTCGTATCCGGTTTCCGAAAAGCCATGGAAATGGGCTTTGAGTATGCGTTGACCTTGGATGCCGACGGCCAACATTACCCCGAGGACATACCGGTTCTTTTGCGCGCATTGGACTTGCATCAGGGTGCCATCATCGTCGGTTCACGCCAATTCACGGACGAGAACATGGATGGCAAGAGCCGGTTTGCCAATAGGTTCTCTAATTTTTGGTTCCGACTCCAGACAACCGTCAATCTGCCCGATACACAAACGGGTATGCGCATATACCCTTTGCATCAGTTGTACGGACTCCATCTCATCACCAGCCGTTATGAGGCTGAACTCGAACTGCTCGTCTTCGCCGCATGGCGTAATGTCCCCTTGGTACCGGTGCCTATTCGTGTCTATTACCCGCCTAAGGAACAACGCGTCAGCCATTTCAGGCCCGCCTATGATTTCACACGGATAAGTATTCTCAATTGTTTCCTTTGCCTTGGAGCACTCCTCTTCGGCTACATCAATATGTATTGGCGTACCATCCTCTGTTTCGGTTATTTCGGACTGACGATGTTGCTTCTTGTCACGCCTTATACGCTCCTTTATTTTGCGGTCTGTGGAGAGACACCTGAAAGCCGGTTGCGCTATCGGCTGCAGATGCAGCGGTTGGCAAAGCACTATTGTTTATTACTTAGCGGATTCCATTATACCATTGATAATCCGCAGAATATTCGATTGGGAGAACAACCGTCTGTTATCATCTCCAATCATCAGTCCCATATCGACATTATGCTTATCCTTTCGCAGACGCCGAAGATGGCGATTATGGTGAAGGATTATATCTGGAATAATCCTATCTTCCATACCGTCGCTCGTAAGTTGGACTGCTTCCCGCTTTCTTTGGATGAAGAAGCGAAACAAACACTCATACAGCGAGTGACGGATGAGGGATATTCGCTCATGGTTTTCCCCGAAGGAACACGTACTACTACCGGTGAAATCGGACGTTTCCATAGAGGAGCTGCTTATTATGCTCACTTGCTCCAACTGCCCGTTCAACCCCTTTTGTTGGAGGGAATGTGTGATTACCTCTCGCGTCGTCAGTTTGCCATCAAACCAAATAACGTCACGCTTCATATCCTGCCGCTCATTCCGCATGGCGATGTGTCGTTCGGACGCGATTACAAACGCAGAACCAAGTCGCTCGAGCTGTATTATAGCGCCCTCTTGCATAGTAATCGAACCGAAATAGCTATTCTCGGAGCAGGCGTCGGTGGACTGTTTGCAGGAGCTCTGCTGGCGAAAGAAGGATACCTCGTAACGCTTTTTGAGCAGCTGCCCGTCTATGGCGGAGGACTCTATTCCTACGAGCGCAACGGAGAAACATGGCTCACAGGCATGCATATTCTCTCTGGACTCGAACCCGATGGCCCGGTAACCAAAATACTGTCAACCTTAGACCTGAAAGCGAGCATTACCGAAACAATCCTAGACAATAACCCTGATCAGCTAATAGGCAAATCGGAATGGGAGCAGTCCCATAATACAGTCTATCGCTTTGTTGGCGGTAGTCAGCAACTGGCGGATGACCTCGCGCTCTATATCACCCGTCATGGCGGACGTATCCTCACTTCGCATAGGGTAGAGAATATCACGCAAACAGCGGATTCTAAATTCTCCATCTCCGGTCTTTCTTTTGATAAGGTCGTTTCTACGTTGCATCCCAAGCAGCTCTTGTCCCTTACCGACCTGCCTTTGTTCCGTACGATCACCCGTAATCGCATTCTCAATACACCCGAGACAGCGGGTTCATTCAAGACCTATATTCGTCTCAAACCCGATACGCTTCCCTATGATTCGGTTACGCATTATATCCCCGAGCATAAGTTGCTCGTCATGACGCCCTGCTCCGAATCTGACCAACGTTTTGCACGCACGATTGAGACGGTCATGCCGATGGACTATAGCGAACTCGCTCCGTGGCATCAAAACCGCCAGGAGCATTATGACCAATATGCGGCGTTCAAGCATCAAAAAGAGCAGGAAACGCTCGATTTCATCGGGAAAATATACCCGAACATACGCGAACAAATGATTGATATCTTCTCCTCTACCTCCCTTACCTATCGTGATGATTACCTGTCGCCCGAAGGAGCCATGTTCGGAATGAGTGAATCAGTCGGTTCTGTCCGAACTCGCGTGAAGAATTTCTACCTCTCAGGACAGAATATCTTCCTTCATGGTCTTTGCGGAACAGCCATGACCGCCCAACTAACAGTACAAGCTCTATGCGAAGATGCGCAATAATCATATTGACACTCCTGCTGATAGTTATAAGCCAACAGCTAACAGCCAAGCCGCGGCTCACGCCCTTCCTGGCGGATAGCGCGACTAATACGGGCATCGCTGTTGTTGTCTGCCCGGGGGGCAGTTATTCCTGGCTGGATATGAAAACGGAAGGCATAGGCGTGGCTCGCTGGCTTCAGTCGAATGGAATCAATGCGTTCGTCCTGCGATACCATGTAGCCAATGTGTCTGCATACATGTTTGGATACCGAGTCTTAGGAATCGGCAACCGCTATCCGAAGATGCTTGCGGATGTGGAAAACGCATTACAACAAGTATATGAATCCGCCGATTCGCTGCATATTGATAAAGCGAAAATAGGCGTCATGGGTTTTTCTGCCGGTGGACACCTTACCATGATGTCTTTTACCCATAATCGTACGCCTTATAAACCTGCTTTTCTCTGTCCTGTTTATCCTGTGGTTACCATGTCGGACAAACGTTATGCACATCAGCGCTCGCGACGTGGAGCTCTCGGGGTATGGGGGCAATGGAAGCAACCCATGCGCGATAGCCTCTCTATCGAGCAGCATATAGCAGCCGACTGCCCGCCTGTCTTTCTCGTCAACTGCGAGGATGACCCGGTTGTCAAATATCAAAACTCCGTATTGTTGGACTCTGCCTTGATAGCAAATCATGTCTCGCATCGTTACATCCGCTATCGGACCGGCGGACACGGATTCGGTGCCTCGGAGACCAAAGGAACGGAAGAATCACGTCAATGGAAAAATGAATTTATACAATGGATATCGAATTTGAATCAATAGAATCTATTCGTGAGTATCAGGAGGACTTGTTGCGCAAGCAAATGGCCTATCTTGCTGCTCATTCGCCTTATTACCGCCGCTTGTTCGAGCAGCAGCATATTGACCCTGCCTCCATCCGCACTATTGCGGATTTGCAGCGTTTGCCCTTTACGGAAAAGGCTGACTTGCAGCGTTTCAATAATGATTTCCTCTGCGTGCCGCGTGAGCAAATCATCGATTATATCACTACTTCCGGTACACTCGGAGACCCTGTTCTTTTCGGCTGTACGGAGGCGGACTTGCAGCGCTTGGCGTATAACGAGCATAAATCGTTTGCTTGCGCAGGACTGAAGAAAGGGGACATCCTTCAACTCATGACCACCATCGACAAGCGCTTCATGGCTGGTCTGGCTTATTGGATGGGCATCCGCCGCATGGGGGCAAGCATCATCCGTGTAGGCAATGGTATTCCCGAACTCCAATGGGATACCATTCAGCGCCTGCATCCGACGGCTATCATGTGTGTACCATCGTTCATCCTGCGTCTCATTGACTACGCGGAGCAGAATAATATTGACTATCGCCACTCGTCTATACGCAAAATCATTGGTATTGGCGAAGGACTCCGTGACCAGCAGTTCCGGCTCAACCTCCTCGGGCAGCGTATTCATGATAAATGGCCCGAAGTGGAGTTGTACGCAACTTATTCCTCTACGGAGATGTCTGCTACTTTCTCGGAGTGCGAACATGCCTGTGGCGGACATGTGCATCCGGAGCTCATCATCGTTGAGATAATCGGAGAAAATGACCAACCCGTACCTGACGGCGAACCCGGAGAAATCGTCATCACCACATTGGGTGTCGAAGGCATGCCATTGCTCCGTTTCAGAACGGGGGACATCGCTGCCAAAGTGATCACACCCTGTGCCTGCGGACGTAACTCCTATCGCCTCACGCCTATCATCGGACGTAAGCATAATATGATTAAACTCAAAGGTACCACTATCTACCCGCCTGCTATCAATGATGTGCTGGATAACACACCTTTTGTCGCGAACTATGTGGTCGTTGTACGTCCCTCTGACGCAGGTACGGACGAAGTGATAGTTCGTATCAGTCTAAAGGACAATACCATCACTGCCGACGAAGCGGTCAAGCAACTCAAGGACCATTTCCGCAGTCGTCTGCGAGTAGCGCCGAATGTGGAGATACTGCCCGATGATGTCATTCGTCAAATCACTTTCCCTGCCAAGAGCCGCAAACCCGTTAAGTTCATCGATGAAAGATAGGCTGCTTCGCTTATATGACTGCTTCCTAACCCATCGCCGCTGGCTGTGGACGGGCTTCGCTGCGTTGTGCCTTATCCTGGTCGCCTTGGCGGCTACTTTGCGCTATAACGAGGATATCATGGATTTCCTGCCTGTCACGCCCGAAGAACGCGCTGCTCTCGAAGCCTATCAGTCTCAGCAGTCTGCCTCTCGTCTCGTCCTTATCATCGAGGGGGAAGACGAGCTCCGGCGTAGCGATGCCTTTTATGACCTGGATGAACGTTTGGCGGAAGCCGGTCATCCCTTGTCGGAGTTTGATTTGAGTGACCTGGCAAATAGCCGATGGCTAATAGCTCACAGCCAATCACCAATCACCAATAGCCGACTCGACTCGCTCTTTACGCCCGAAGCGGTTCGTGCTGCCCTCGAGCGGGACAAACGCATCCTCTCTACACCCGGCGGCTCTGCCCTTGCACCGCTCATCCAGGCCGACCCTTTAGGACTGGTCCCTATGCCTATTGCCAACAGCCAATGGCCAATAGCCAATAGCCAATACGCCTATATCGAAAGCCCGTTTGGCGGAACGGAAACAAAACAGAATGCGGCGCTTATCGACTCGCTCAACGCAATAACCAACGAAGTCGCTGTAGCCTATCCCGACCTCAACATCCGTTGGATAGGAGCACCGCTCATAGCTGTCGGCAATGCGCGTCGAATCAAAACCGACACACTCCTTTGCATAGCCCTTTCACTGGTGCTTATCCTTATCTTATTAGCGTACGCATTCCCGCGTAGGCGCGACCTGTGGCTCATTCTCTTGGCGGTCAGTTTCGGCTGGTTGACGGGCATGGCGGTGCTACGCCTCTTCACAACGGCAGTAAGTGCCATCGTCCTTGGAATAGGCAGTGTCCTCATCGGAATAGCGGTTAACTACCCCTTGCACCTCCTCGTGCACCAGCGTTATACCACCTCCGTACGACAGACGCTCGATGAAGTGCTCTCCCCGCTCGTGGTGGGAAATATCACTACCGTCGGAGCTTTCCTGACCCTTGTACCGCTGCAAGCGACGGCTATGCGCCATCTGGGGATTTTCGCATCGGCTATGCTCGTAGGCACGATCCTCTTCTGCATCTTCGTCATGCCTCATCTCATGTCTGCGGAACCGACCCCGCTTCGCGAAATCAAACTAAAACAAACAACCCATAGCCCTAAACTAAAAGCGGGACTGCCATGGGGTGTTCTCATCCTTACGCTTGTTTTTGGAGGCTATTTAATCGTCAATTGTCATTCGTCCAATCGTCAATTCTTTGATTCCAACCTCACCCATATCAACTATATGACTTCGCAGCAGCGTGCGGATATGGAGCAGTTAGCAAAAGTCTATGCCAATACCCAAGCCAATACCAATGCAGACCAATGGTCATCCTATTGGCAATCGCACGATGCGCCGGCTCTGGTCTCGCTCATACAAGCCGAAGCTCAAAGAGCAGGGTTCCGTCCGGACGCTTTCCAACCCTTCTATGACTATCTCCTGAACCCTAATCCGCAGACCGCTAATACGTTCAGTTTCAACAATCTCGCCGAACGCCTCTCGGAGAATTTCGATTATATCGGCCTCTGTTGCTCGCTCATCGTCTTTGTCTTTTTGTTTCTCACCTTTGCTTTGCGCCCTCCTTCAGACCCTTTGCCCTCTGCCAATCATATATTCGTCAATCGTCCAATCGTCAATGGTCTGGTCTTGGCGCTCATTGCCTTCATTCCTATGGCGCTTAGTTGGGTATGGATTCTTGCTATCATGCACCTCTTCGGCATCCAGTTTAATATCGTCAATATCATCCTCGCTACCTTTATCTTCGGCCAGGGAGATGACTATACCATCTTCATCGTCGAAGGCTTGCTCTATGAGCACTGTACCGGCAAACCGATGTTACCTCAATACCGCCAGTCTATCATCCTTTCTGCGTTGATTATGTTACTCGGCATCGGCATCCTTGTCCTTGCTGTCCATCCCGCTATGCATTCCTTGGGAACGGTCACTCTTATCGGAATGACCATCGTCCTGCTCATGGCGTTCACCGTTCCTCCGCTTCTCTTCCGTCTGTATATTCGCTTCTGTAAATCACGCTAATCCGCTACCCTTACGCTACCCTTGCGCTACCCTTGAGCATATATTTTTTTATTTTTAATTCGTCATTTTCTTGTATATTTGCAAAAATTGTTGTAATTTTGCACCGCAAAATTGCTAATCATTGATAGAAAACACAATATGAAAAAACTATGTATCTTCGCCTTGGCGCTTTGTACCATGACAGCTTGGGCTCAAAAATCAAACGAAATGCATTCATTAGTTGCTTATTTCTCTGCTACCGGCACGACAAAGGCGGCAGCACAAAAACTCGCCAAACAACACCATGCTGACCTCTGGGAGATTGAACCTGCGCAGAAATACACGGCAGCGGACCTCGATTGGCGCAATCCCAAATCTCGCTCGTCTCTCGAGATGAACGACCCCGAAGCACGCCCTGCTATCAAACAGTGTACCGACATCACCCCGTACGATACCATCTTTGTCGGTTTCCCGATTTGGTGGGGCATATGTCCGCGTATCATCAACTCATGGCTCGATAACAACCTGCCACAACTGGAGAGCAAAATACTCATCCCCTTTGCTACGAGCGGAAGCAGTGGGATTGAGGATGCCGAAGCGTACTTGCGGAGTACCTATCCCTCTCTCAAATGGCAAAAAGGAGAACTTAAAAGATGAATACAATAGTCTTTGATTTAGGAGGCGTCATCATTGACCTCAATGTGCCCCGTTGCGTGGAGAATTTCAAGCGATTGATGGGCGAAGAGAATGTGCGAAACATCCTCGGTATTGATGACGAAGGAGAAGGCGTCGTGGCGGTCAGTGCCGCTACGCGACAACTCATGCATGACTATGAGTACGGCAATATCTCAACCGATGACTTTCTCACCACCCTGCAGCAGTATTGCTATGAAGGCACAACGATTGAGCAGATTCGCGAAGCATGGATGAGCATGCTGGCGGAACTGCCGCAGGCCAAACTCGATTACATCGCCTCCCTTCGTCAGGCGGGATACAAGACCGTGCTCTTGTCTAATTCGAATCAGATGCATTGGGATCCTATCTTTGTGCAATACCACCTCGACCGCTATTTCGATGCTGTCTTTGCGTCACATCATCTGCATATTGCCAAACCGAACCGTGAAATCTTCGACTATGTCGTGCGCGAAGCGAATATTGATTGCGAGCACACTATTTATGTCGATGACCTCGATAAGAACCGCGCAGCGGGAGAACGATTTGCCGGCTGGCGAACCTGCGCTTCTATTGACGAACTCAAATCTATTATATCATGAAAAACATCTTAAACCAATTTGCCATTCCCAATGAGGTGGCGGACCCCAAGCCTTTGAAAATAGGCTTTATCAACGATTCCTTCATCGTCCGTGCTAAGCACGAGGGCGAAAAATCCTATTTCTTGCAGCGTATCAACCACCATATCTTCCAGAATGTTGAGGGCTTGCAGCAGAACATCCGTAAGGTGACCGACCATATCCGCCGCAAACTGACCGAAGCAGGAGAAACGGACATCGACCGTAAGGTCCTCGAACTCGTGCCTACCAAGGACGGCAAACTCTATTACTGCACGCCAGAAGGGGACTATTGGCGCGTCTATGTGCTCATTGAGAATGCACACTCGCAGGAGAAAGTGACGCCGGCTTCGGCTGAATTGGCGGGAGAGGCTTTCGGACGCTTCCAGTGCCAACTGGCGGACCTGCCCTTTGATGAACTGTGCGAATCCATTCCCAATTTCCATAACATCGAGTTCCGACTGAAGCAACTCGACGAAGCGCTTGCTGCTGACTCGGTGGGCAGAAAAGCCGCTTGTGCCGATATCATCGAGGCTATCAACAGCCGCCGCGAGGATATGTGTCTGGCGGAACGACTCTTCCGCGAAGGCAAACTGCCGAAACATATCAACCACTGTGACACCAAGGTCAACAATATCCTCTTCGATGATGCCGGCAGACCTATCTGTATCGTCGATCTCGATACCGTCATGCCCGGATTTGTTCTCAGCGACTTCGGCGATTTCATGCGTACCGCCGCCAACACCGGACTTGAGGACGACCCGAACCTTGAGAATATCCATGTGGACCTGCAGATCTTCGAGGCCTACACACGCGGCTATCTCAAGCACGCTACCTTCCTCTCTGATATAGAGAAAGAACTGCTGCCTTACGGATGTCGTTTGCTCAGCTATATGCAGACCGTGCGCTTCTTTACCGATTACATCAACGGAGACACCTACTATAAGATTCAGTATCCCGAGCATAACCTCGTCCGTACGCGTGCCCAACTACGCCTACTCGAAGAGCAAGAGAAAGTCGCCGACCAAATGACCGCTATCATCAACCGCCTTTCCTAAGGATAATCGATAAAATCGGTTGCAGTATTTATTTATGTTTATTGCTTTTGAAGGCTTTCTACTCGTTAGAGTGCGGGATTAGATGGTAAAAGTCATCTTGGTGCTTGCACACAAGGGAGTTTTAACAGCTAATAACGCATAGAGCGAAGCTCATAAAGCCTTCAAAAGGGTTTATCTATGTTTTTGTTTAAAATTAACACATCACTACTATTGTTTAATTATTTTTAACCATGAAACTGAATATTGATTGTGTCAACTGGCCCGCTCAGTTCCCGGAGAAACCAGTAGTGTCTGTCGATGTGACCAACGACCGCGAAGCGCTCTACCTCAAGTACTCCGTCAAGGGCGAGCAACTCCGTGCCGTTACGGCTCACGACCAAGGACAGGTGTGGGAAGACTCCTGCGTCGAGTTCTTCTGCCAGGTGCCCGGAGAACCCTATTACTATAATTTTGAAACCAATTGTATCGGCGCCATGGTGGCTTCTCGGCGCCGCGGACGCGATGAAGACGTACAACCATTTTCTCCCGATGAAATGGAGCAAATTGAACGTAAATGCACCTTCCCGCGCAAACCTTTCGAAGAGAAAGACGGACTCTTCGAATGGACGGTCGAACTGCGTATTCCGCTCGCTCTTGTCTTCCGAAACACCAAGCCTCACTTCCCGCAAAAACTGCGCCTGAACTTCTATAAGTGTGCCGATAAAACCAAACAACCCCATTACCTCTCTTGGCAACCTATCCCCCTCCCGCAACCGAACTTCCATTGCCCCCAGTTCTTCGGAGAGATAGAGTTACAATAACCTTACTACGGACTATCTTTAGCGTTTGAGTGAACGGATTTGATTTGAAAATGTTTTTTTGTTTATGTCTTTGAGTGCTTTGTACTCGTAGAGTTGTACAAATTGGTAGTAAAAGCTGTCTGTGAGCTTGCTTACAAGCAGATTTTAGTAGCAATTTGTCAAAGAAGCATCGCTTCTAAAGCACTCAAAGGGTTTATCTTGGTTTATTTTCTTTTTTATGGGATACCAGTGGTTTATCTATGTTTTTGTTCTTTTTTATGGGACACCAGTGGTTTATCTTAGTTTATTTTCTTTTTTATGGGACAATAGTGGTAGTATATCTTACATTAGTATAACGTAACTACAGCAAATAAGCAGTACTTTCGACTGAAGGTGCTGCTTTTTGTATTCCTGCGACACTGCGCTCTTTTTTACTTCTAATCTACTTCTAATCCGCTTCTAATCCGCCTTTATCTACGTTACATATACGATAGATATACGATACATATACGTTAGATACACGATACATTAAGCATATCAACAGCATACCAACAAGAGAGAAACGAATACCTTGCGCCTTCTTTTATCTCCTTTTGTATCATCTTTTTTCGAAACGTTTCGAAAACGGAAATAAAAAATACAAGTCGCTTATAATCAGTTACTTATATATTTCGAAATAGGAAATATGTTCGAAAGCATAAAAAATGGTATTAAAATACCAAAAATATGTTGTAATTTTGCGCCGTCAAATAAAATTACTACGTAAAACAACGTATATCATTTCTAAACTATAACAATATGGCAACTTCTTTTACCTTCAATGAGATCCATCAGCAGCCCGCTATGTGGCGCAAGGAACTCGAGACATTGCTCAAAGCAAAGGCTGAGATTAGTGCTTTTATGCACAAGTATTTAACCCCGGACACCGATATTGTTCTCACCGGTGCCGGTACTTCGGCGTTCATCGGAGATGCGCTTCTGCCGGTTATGCGCGGTATGTGGCGTAATGTGCGCTCCGTGCCCACCACCGATATCATCACCCATGCCGATTACCTGCTCGACAAAGAGCGCCCGTTGCTGCTCGTCAGCTTCGCACGTTCCGGTAACAGCCCTGAGAGCGTCGGAGCGGTCAATCTCGCTAACAAACACTGCAAGAATGTAGCACACGTCTATATCACTTGCAACAAGAATGGTAACCTCGCCCTCCAGGCTGCCGGACAAGACAACATCCTTCTGCTCCTGTTGCCCGAAGAGACGGACGATAAGTCGCTCGCTATGACCAGTAGCTTCTCTACGATGTTGCTCACGTGCCTCATGCTCGGTCATATCGACACGCTGGACAAGGACATCGACAAAATCGAGAAAACAGCTAAGAATGCAGAGGCGGTTATCGCGGAGTATGAGGACAAACTCAAAGCTATCGCCGAGCGCCCGTTCGAGCGTGGCGTCTTCCTCGGTTCCGGTGCTCTCAAGGGTATCGCAGAGGAGTGCCATCTCAAACTGCAGGAACTCACCGACGGTGCTGTGGTCTGCAAGTTCGATAGCTTCCTTGGCTTCCGTCACGGACCGAAGGCGGTGGTGAACAGCAAGTCGATTGTCGTTTACCTCATGGTTGATGACGAGAAAGTACAGCGCTATGAGCGTGACCTCGTTCGTCAGGTGGATAGTAACAACAAGCCGGTGGCGCAAATCATCGTTATTGCTGGTAACAAACCGGCTCTGGATGGTGTGAAGGCCGACCTCATGGTTTGCATGCCGTACAGCCCTGCCGAGACCGATTTCTATGGTATCGTACCGTACGTTCTCGTCGGTCAGCTCCTCGGATACTATGCTTCCTGTGCACACAATCTCAACCCCGATGCTCCCTCCGTTTCCGGAAACATCCACCGCGTGGTTGAAGGTGTCACCATCTATGAATAAATTGTAAATAAATTGTAAATATCTAAATTGTAAATTTCCTTATGGCAAAAACTGAGAATATCCTCCGCGTAATGGAGGAGCGTAAAAAAGCAACTGGAGTTCCTATGACGCTCTTTGCAGCTTGCCCGAACTCCCTGTCGGTAATCAAGGCTTCGTTCCGCGCAGCGAAACGTAACAACGCGCCTATTTATTTCGCTACCACCCTCAATCAGGTGGACTGCGATGGTGGTTATACGGGTATGACACAGGAGGTCTTCACGAAGATCCTGGCTCGTGAGGCGGCAGCCGTTCATTACACGGGTCCATACGTAGTGGCGATTGACCACGGCGGTCCGTGGCTCAAAGACAAACAGAGCATCGAGCGCTGGGACACCGAGCGTGCCATGGACGGTGTGAAGAAGAGTTACGAGGCGGCTCTCCTCGCCGGTTATGACCTCATTCACGTGGACCCGACAGTGGATATCTTCCTGCCGAAAGGTCAGATCATCGACATCCATGTGGTGGTGAAACGTACGGTTGAGCTGATCAAGCATGCCGAGGACTTCCGCAAAGCACACAACATCGCTCCTATCTCCTACGAAGTAGGAACCGAAGAGGTACACGGCGGTCTGGCTGACGAGAAGACCTTCGATACCTTCCTTGAGGGGCTGAAAGCCGGTCTGCACGAGGTAGGTCTGGATGACATCTGGCCATGCTTCATCGTGGGCAAAGTGGGCACCGACCTGCATACCACGTTCTTTGACGCCGAGGTAGCCCGCAAGCTGACGGCTAAGGTACGCCCGTACGGCAGTTATATCAAGGGCCACTATTCCGATGATGTGGACAACCCGGAGGACTACCCGAAGGCAGGCATGGGTGCTGCTAACGTAGGTCCGGAGTTCACCATGAACGAGTACGATGCATTAGCTGAACTCGAGGAAGAAGAGAAGAAACTGCATGCAGAAGGCAAGGTGGCCCAATTGAGTAACATGACCCAGGTGCTCTGGCAATGTGTTTACGAGTCGAATCGCTGGAAGAAATGGCTCCGTGGCGATGAGGTAGGTAAAGACCTCAAGGACTGCACTAAGGAGCGTCAACTCTGGCTCGTGAAGACCGGCTGCCGTTATATCTGGCAGAAACCCGAAGCTCTCGTTGCTCGTCAGATGCTGTACGATAACCTCGAGCGCCTCGGTATTCAGGCGGAGGAGATAGTACTCATGCGTATTGAGCATAATATGGATAAGTACTACAATGCATTCAATATCGTTAATCTTAACGACTATCTGAAATGAGAAGCAGACTCTTTATAGTAGCAGCAGTAGCATGCGTCCTGATGTTGGGCGCATGCGGCTGCGAGCGACCGAATCCTGTTGACCCGAAGGTGGACCCGACGCCGAATCCGCACGATACAACGGTGGTCGAGCCGGAAGACATGATTTGGCATGCCAGACCCTATTTCAATATCACATTGGAGAACACCGAACCCGATTCAGCAGCCATGCCGATAAAGATTCGTATCACCTCTGATATGAAGCAGCTGATAGTGGAGATGGATGATACAGTGAAAGTGGCGGGCAATTCGAAGCGTAACTACGCCGTCACCACCACCGAGGATATGGCTCCCGGTTTCTACCGTGCGCTTTGCCTCGTGAATGGCAAGACCGTGCGCAATCAACCTTTCGGTATCGACCCCTTCGATATCGTCTCTGCCCCGGATATGCAACCGGACTTTAACCAGTTCTGGCAGACTGCGAAAGACCAACTCGCTGCAGTGGAGATGAATCCTACGCTAACCGAGATAGAGAAGAATAGCAGCGCTAAACGCAAGGTCTATCTGGTGGAGTTCTACTCCGTGCCCGATGGACTGACCGGAGAACCGGTAAAGATTCGCGGATACTATTGCGAACCGACGGACGGCGCCAAGCATCCGGTACTGCTCCATTTCTTCGGATATGACACACAGGGCAGCAAGTCCAAATGCGAGTGCCCGATGGGCGGCTCATCCAATTATGCTGAGTTCTATGTATCCCATCGCGGACAGTACCTCAACAACCGCCCTGCGGGAACGAACCCCGGCGTGGATGAGGAAACCGTTAATATCTACGGCGACTGGTTTGCATATAACTTCGGAGACAAGGACGGCTATTACTACCGCGGTGCCTTCATGGATGTAGTCCAAGCGGTGCGCTTTATGGCTACCCGCGAGACCAGCGATATGGAGCATATCTTCGCCGAAGGCTCCAGCCAGGGCGGTGCGCTCTGCTATGCCGCTGCCGCTTTGAGTGACTATCCCTTCAAGGCTATCACGCCCAATGTGGCATTCCTGGGTGACTTCCCGGATTATTTCAAGATTGTGGACTGGCCTGGCTCTACCGCAAAAGCGGAAGCGAAAAAGAAAGGAATGACGGACGAAGAGATGTACACCTTCCTCTCTTATTTCGATACCAAGAATCTGGCTACGCGCATCTCCTGCGCCGTACTCGCTACGAGCGGTCTGAAGGATGGCACTTGCCCGCCGCATACCAATATCGCGCCCTTCAACAATCTGAAGACACCCGAAGCGGACAAGGAATATCATTTCTATCCCGATATGACGCATGACTATCCTAAGAATTGGTATTCGATGATAGCCGAGTTTTGGAAAAAATACCAATAACCCCTAACCCTCTAACCCTCTAACCCCAACAACAATGAAACCATTTGATATCATCGCCTTAGGCGAGTTAAACGTCGATTTGATTCTCAATCAGATAGAAGGCGAACCGGAAATCGGTAAAGAGAAGTTTGCCAAGCAGATGACCCTTACATTGGGTAGCTCTACTGCCATCTTCGCTGCGAACGCAGCCGCACTGGGTGCTAAAGTGGCATTCTGCGGTATGATAGGCAACGATAGCTTCGGCGACCTCGTGGAGTCGAGCCTTCGCGCAAAAGGTGTGGACACACGCTATCTCATCCGTCAGGATAAGTATGCTACCGGCGCTACCATCTGTATGAGTTATGATGAGGACCGTGCGAACCTGACTTATCAGGGCGCCATGGATTATATGGGACTGGCAGACATCAACCCCGAGGTCTTCAAGCAGACCAAGCATATCCATATCTCTTCTATCTACATGCAGAGTGGTGTCAAACGTGACCTCATGAAGATTCTTGAGCTTTGCAAGGAGAATGGTGTTACCGTCACGCTGGATAGCCAGTGGGACCCGACAGAGCAATGGGACCTCGACTACAAAGCCGTCCTCCCTATGCTCACCGTCTTCATGCCTAATGAGACCGAACTCAAGTTCCTCACGCGTTCCGAGACCTTGGAAGAGGCCATCGAGAAGATCCGTCCTTACACCAACGCCGCAGTTATCAAGTGCGGTAGCAAGGGCTCTATCCTCATGCGCAAAGGCCAACCCGACCGCAAGCAAGCTGCATTGCTCAATAAGAATGTAGTCGATTGTATCGGTGCCGGTGACTCCTTCAACTCGGGCTTCATCGCTCGTCTTGCAGCAGGTGATCCGCTGGATAAGTGTCAGGAATATGGTAACATGACCGGTGCTGTCAATACCACCGCAGCCGGTGGCACCACCGCTTTCACTTGCCGTGAAGACGTAGAGCGCATCGGCCGTGAACGCTTCGGCTGGAGCTAATAAATTCTTACAGTCCGAAGGACGGTCTTACAGAGTAACGGTCTTACAACGCAGTGGTCCAACAGCGAAGCGGTCATTGCGAAGCAATAAAATGAAACGAATCTTTTTCATAGTACTGTGTCTGGCAGCGGCGCTTAATGCGTCGGCTGCCACATGGTACGTGCGTACCGACGGCCATGACGGTGACGATGGTAAGTCATGGGAGACAGCACAGGCGTCTATTCGCCTTGGTATAGATAATTGTCGCGCGGGCGATACACTGCTCGTGGAAGCGGGACTCTATCATGAGGGGATTGTCCTCAAGGACGGAGTGAGCATCATCGGTGGTTGCGCGGCGGATGAACCCCTTCCGCGCTTCCGTGACCATCAGGATAAATCCGTCTTGGATGGTACGAATCTCAACACACGTCTTGTGTCCTGTGAAGCGGATTGTACCCTGCCGACGCGTATCGAAGATTTTGTGCTCCAGAATGCACGCCATAACCAGCAGGGTGGTGCAGCTTGGCTGAGAGGAAAAGTCATCATGCGCCATTGCGTCATCCGTGGCTGCAGCGGACTTCAGTGTGGCGGTGTCCTTATCAAAGGAGACCTGCCCGAAGCCTCAGCGCTTGGTGCCAAACTCGAAGAGTGTCTTATCCATAACTGTTCGGCTACCGGCCACTACTGGCCCGATGCAGGAGGTGTGGCGAACTTCGATGGTGTGCTCAATCATTGTACCATTGCCAACAATTATGGTGACCGTTACGGCGGTATCCATTCCGAGAGTTCGGTCTATGTCTGTACTATGTGGGGCAACCGCAACGAGTACGGATTCGTGGACCCATCTAACTATGTCTCTGATGAGAGTACGTCTGGCCAGAGCCGGGCGGACGAAGGCTTTGAGACGCATTTCTTTGATCAACCATGGCTCTCGTCGGATAACGAAGCACCCGACGGACCGCATTTCTGTGACCCCGCTACCTTTGCCGGAGTGCCCGTCACAG
Source organism: uncultured Bacteroidales bacterium (assembly GCA_902778935.1). Lineage (GTDB taxonomy): Bacteria > Bacteroidota > Bacteroidia > Bacteroidales > Paludibacteraceae > Colicola. The sequence continues at coordinate 131,028 of CACYZT010000004.1, read as the reverse complement.
AGGCGGAACAGGCAATCATGTTGGCTGCCGACTATCGCATCGGACCGCCTTCACATCGGATAGCATCGATGCCGCCTGCTTCTCCGAGGGATTATATGCCGGAATTGAGAACCATTCCCTATCCCTTGGATTATACCGTTCCTTCCTATATCGCTTCTCTCGTAGATCCTTCTACGACACTCGTGTCCAAGGAGCAACCTTACTGCATGGTGGCTACTATCAATGGAGACCCGAAAACACGAATGGGCTTCTGCTGGTTTACCAATGAAGGTATTACCGATGGCGAAGTGCAAATCATTTCCAAAGCCAATGCCACTGCAACTGATTTTGAAAATCTCAAATCTCAAATCTCAAATGTAGTCGCGACGCCGACTACGACGGTGCCTTTGCACTACGCTATCTCTTCGTCAGGTATCCTCAAGACGGCGCTCATAGATAAGAACACCGCTTTCCGCTATGTCAGTCATAAGGCTCTGGCGCAGAACCTCAAGCCCGGCACCGATTATTCGTACCGCGTCGGCTATGACGGTCACTGGAGTGACATCGCGCATTTCCGCACAGCGGATGATACCAACGCCGAGTTCTCCTTCATCTATATGACGGACAGCCATATACAAAATAAGGAATATGTGGACGCAGCGCGCTTGTGCGCAGAGGCGGTCGCGCGTAATGAGAAAAACGCTCGCTTCTGTGTCTTCCCCGGTGACTTCGTCGATACCGGCACGGAGAACAACTCCGAATGGGAGTGGGAGCGCTGGTTCGAAGAAGCTCTCAAACCCGTTATCATGGCCATGCCTATCGTTCCGACGGACGGTAACCATGACGACTCGCCGCTGCTTAACTATTCCTATCATTTTAATACCGATACTTCCTTTAACCTCATCACCTCGGTTCGTCCGCAGTTTGCAGGCATCAACTACTCCTTCGTCTATGGCGATATGCTGCTCATTGCCTTCTCTATGCAGGACTTCTGGAGAGGGGAATACAATTATGCTGCCGGTACTTCCGAGTATTTGGAGCATGACCTCGGTAATTGGTTTAAGGCGCAGGTGGCAGCCCATCCCGCCCAATCTTGGCATGTAGGCTTGGTGCATAAGAATCTCTTCTCCGGTTCCGACCATCAGCGCGATAAAGAGACGCCGCTCCTCCGCTCTACCATGCTGCCTGTGATGAAGGAGTGCCGCATGGATCTTGTTCTGCAGGGACACGACCACTGCTATGAGGTCATCGGTCCCGTGGACTCCACCCTCTATTTTATCGGAGCTACCTGTGGGGCCAAACGCTATACGCCGCTTACTCGAGAAGAGATGGACGCATCCAAGCATATCCATCATGTGGAGAACTATTTCGACCTCTTCTCGAAACTGGCGCAACCCGGCGCACCTTCCTACACCCGCGTCACCGTCCGCAAAGACCGGCTCAAACTGGAGACTTTCGCAGTGCAGCCGGATGGCTCAATCAAGCATTTCAATACAATAACCCTAAATAAGTAACAGTATGAAAAAGCAATCCTTCTTTTATCTTTTGTCATTATTTATGACAGTAAGTTTTGCCTTTACCTCGTGTAAGGAACCGGTTACGCCGGAACCGCCCGATCCACCCCTGCCACCCGATACCTCGGAAGTGGTGATACCGAAGACCGAGTGGGAGAAAGCGGACTCTGCCTACACCCGCTACGACTATACCGTCCCGAGCCATACAGCACTCAAGATTGCTATCACCGCTTGTGCATCCGATCCTTCGGAAGCGAACCTCGAGACCTTGCGTCTGAGAATAAGCGAACTGAAGCCTAAGACCGAGCCTTATTGTATGGTGGCGAATATCAATGGTGACCCGAAAACCCGCATGGCGTTCAACTGGTTTACCAATGATAGTGTGTTTGAGGGTGAAGTACAAATCATTCCGGTTGAGAATGCTACGGTCGAGGATTTTGAGGGTAATAACGGAGTCATGACCGTTCGTGCCGATTATGAGCGAACCCGCAAACTGCGTTATGCCGGCAAGGCGCGTTATATCGTCAATGCCGCAGGAATCTCTGCTGCAGATAGATATAACTATATTGCCCATAAAGCACTGGCTCAGAATCTGACGCCGGGTACTGCTTATTCATGGCGCTGCGGATATGACGGCCACTGGAGCCCTATCGGTCATTTCCGCACCGAGGATGCGAACCAAGGAGAATATACCTTCGTAGTGATGAGTGATAGCCATATCGAGAACCCTACCTTCATCAAGGAAGCACGCCGTTGTGCCAAAGCCGTGGTTAAGACGGTGCCTGAAGCGCGGTTCTGCTGCTTCCCGGGTGACTTTGTCGAGGATGGTGATGCCAGCAACTCCGAATGGGAATGGGAGCGTTGGTTCGAGGAGTCCATGGAACCCGTCATCAAAGCCATGCCGATGGTCGTTACCGATGGTAACCATGACGATAGCCCGAACATCAACTATACCTACCATTTCAATACCAACAATGATTTTAACCAGAACTACACCTCTGCGCCGCAGTTCCAAGGTATAGTCTATGGTTTCGTCTATGGCGATGTGCTCTTCTATGTCTTCTCCATGCAGGATTTCTGGCGTGAGACCCATAGCTATCTGGACTGGACCTCAACCTATCTGACCGACCATATCGGCTCCTGGTTCCGCGATCAGACCATGGCGAACCCCGGTACGCAGTGGCGTGTATCGCTCGCCCACTTCAATCTCTTCTCCGGTTCGGACCACTCGACCGATAAGGAACCGCCTGTGTTCCGCCATTGTATGTTGCCGGTCTTCAAGGAGAACGAAATAGACGTGGCGCTCCAGGGACATGACCATACCTATGAGGTCATCGGTCCGGTTGACCCCGATAGCCTTACCCCGATTCTCTCCGCTATCTCCGATCGCGAAGAAGTGGGAGGTGGTAACAATAAGAATATGACCGGCTATAAGGGAGGTACGTACTGCACGGACGATGGTACTTTCTATTTCATCGGCGCTACCTGCGGTTACAAACGCTATTATCCGCATAGCCGTGAGCGTATGGAGAGAGAATATACCGATGATATCAATCTCCTTCAGGATGACAAGCACCATAATGTCAAGAATTACTTTGACCTCTTCACCGGTATGTTCGGCCAACCCGAGAAACCGTGCTTCACGGCGATTACGGTTAAAGAGGATTGTTTGGAGTTCAATTCCTATCTGGCGGATGACGACCAGGGTAACGCTTCCCTGCTCAATACCATGCGTATCGTCCGCACCAAGAATCACTCTATCCCAACCATGATGCAATAATGCATAAAACAATCTTCATATTCGCCCTCGCTCTGCTGCCCGTATGGGCGGCAGCGGAGGGCTATGTGCCATACAAGAAGCCTTATTCCATGGCTCCCACCACCTCGTCGGTGAAGATTCTATGGCAAATGGCGGAGGAGATGGAACCCACAGAGGCATCGGTGTATTACGGCACGTGCCGTGACAGCCTCAGCATGTGTGTCACTACCTCTGATGGATGGAATGTGGCGGGCGAAGGGTATATGCATATTGTCACACTGACGAATCTGCAACCTTTCACGCGCTATTATTTCACGGTCGGCAACAGCCTCGGTCGCTATGCGGATACATGTTGCACCAAGACTGCTCCGGAGCAGGGAACAGCGTACCGGATTTTCTCGATCTCCGATATCCACGGCAATGCCCGCAATAATTGGTCGAATATGCAGGACACCATCTGCGCACTCAATCCCGATATCAGTCTCATGAACGGTGATTTTGTCAGCGACAATGGAGCGGACCGCCGGTGGAATAAGTATTTCTTCACGCCTGGGGCGCCGTTCTTGGGTCAAGTGCCGATCATGTCTTCGGTAGGAAATCATGAGACAGGAGTACCGGCAACATACAGATGGTCCTCTTTCTACGATTATTTCCACCAGTTCAGCCATGATGGCCCACCGGAAGATTCTATCAAAGATCCCCGTGGAGAGGCGTATTTCCATTTTACCTATGGTAATGCCGATGTGATAATGCTCAATATCAACGATGATGCTTCTTCGCCGCGCTTTTTGCCGGGCAGCAAGCAGTATAAATGGGCGGATTCCATACTGGCTGTTTGCGATAGACCGTGGATTTTTGTCTGCCATCATGTAGGTATGTGGACCAGTGGTTATCATGGCCAGTGGTCTGATTATCCAAAGAAGTTCTCCAAACTGCTTGAGAAGCATGCGGCATTGGGCAAGCGGATTATCTCCCTTTCCGGTGATGATCATTCTTTCGAGCATATCTATAAGGATGGCGTGCATTATGTCCGCCCGGGCTGCGGCCGCGATTCCAATTATCCGCAGCAGACACAGTTGAAAGATGCGCAATATTCGCTGTTCTATCGTCAGGTGTCGTGTTTCTCGCTGTTGGATATGGCGGCGGATGCTTCGTATATAGACCTCTCTGCGCGTGATTCGGTGGGCAACGAGTTCTATACCTATCGCTTTATGTTGGATGGTAGCGACCGGCCGCAAGACGTGCAAACACCGCAAACCGCTACCTCACCGGAAAAAGTAGTGAAGGACGGTGCGGTTTTTATCCGCAGGCAGGACGGTGAAATGGTCACAATGCTGGGCCTGCCTTATAAAAGAAAGAACAACTAATTTTTCGTTTAACCAAATTAAATGCTTATGAAACGATTTTTACTCCTCTTGACGGTCTGCACAGCGGTGCTGTGCGCGTCTGCAAGTAACAAGTATGTCAAGCCTGATGGCGATGACAGCTTGGATGGAAAGTCTTGGGCTAATGCCAAAGCGACAATTCAACAAGCCGTATGGGGCGTTCCTGCCGGCGATACGGTTTTTATTGCCGAAGGCCTGTATAATCAAGCTTTCTCCGTCAGTGACGGTCAAACTATCCTCGGCGGGTACAATGCTACAACCGGTGTTCGCGACATTGAACTATATGAAACCATCATTGATGGTACTGATCAGGGTAAGTGGATTATTGTCAAGTATGATGCTCCGCCTGCAACCCTTATCACTATTGATGGTCTCACCATGCAGAATGCAGAGCATAGCTATGAAGGTGGTGCTATGTTTATGCGTGGCAATATGATTGTCAGCAATTGTAAAATCATTAACTGCCATGGTTCAAATGGAGGTGGAATCCACGTTGAGCAGGGCAATGCCACAGTTCAAGCAGTTATACGTAATTGCCTTATTGAGCTGTGCTCTTCTACTAGTTCAGGAGGGGCTATCCGCAACAAAGGAGCCTTGATAGAAAACTGTATCATTCGTGGCTGTCAGGGCAAATATGGCACCATCAGAAACGAAACAGGCGGAATAGTTCGCAATTGCGTATTGTACAACAATAGTGCCAGTGTGACAGGGTGGCCCGACTGCGGTGGTATTTATAATGATGGAGGCAATGTCTATAACTGTACGGTCTGCAATAACTATGGCGCGCAGTATGCGGGTTATTGTTCAGAAGCAGGTGGCGTTTATAATTCTGTTTTTTGGGGCAATATGGCAGCTCCGGAATTTACGGAACACGTCAACTATATCGCCACTGGAGCTCTCGGTAGTCATAATGCAGCGGACGATGCATCTACCACGAGTGGCAAATTCTTGACTCCGTTGCTTGATGCAAATAATACAGCGGCTGGTGGACCGAACTTCCGAAACCCGACAACTTTTGTTGGTGCTCCTGCTGATGCCGGTCAAGTTGCCGCTATGCGTAACGCGGATTTCTCGTTGACGGAAGCTTCTGTTGCTCTCCTCAATCTTGCGGATGCAACCAAAGCCCCTGCAACTGATATCGAGGGTGTGGCTCGTCCTAAAGGAACGGGCGTGGATATCGGTGCCTATGAGTACGACCCCGATGCATCGGTCATCGCTGTCACAGGTGTAAATATCATGCAGGATACCATTAAGATTATCAAGGAGCAATCGGGTACGCTCATTGCACTCATCGAACCGGCAAACGCCAACAATAAGCGTGTCACATGGACGATTGACAATGAGGCAATTGCCACCATCCATAATGGAGCTGTTACCGGAGTAGAAGAAGGACAAACTATAGCTCGCGTTGAGACGCAGGATGGTGGATTCATGGATAGCGCAATTGTGGTTATATTACCCATTCCTCCAACCAAATATCCGGATGAAGTGTTAGCGGCTGACTCGCTCTATCCGATGGTGAACTACACGGTGCCTTCGTTCATCCCGTTCTTGATTGCTAAAGAAGCTGCGCGTATCGATAGTTTAAATCCCGAGAGCGACCTGCCTTCTATTGCGGGCAAAATTGCTGAGATGAACGCTGCTATCGGCAAATTAGTTGGCAAAGAGGAACCGTATAACATGATAGCGAATATCAATGGGGATCCCAAAACACGCATGGCATTCTGCTGGTTTACAAATGAAGGTATTAATGATGGACTGGTACAACTCCTCCCGATTGCCAATGCTACAGCGAACGACTTCGCTACGATGGATGGCGTTCTCTCTATCAATGCTACTCCTACCACCACACCGGCACTCAACTATGCCGTTTCTGCTTCCGGTATCACTAAGGCGGCAAAACTGGCAAGTAACACCAAGTTCACCTATGTCAGCCATAAAGCCCTTGCTGAGAACCTGACACCCGGTACAACCTATAGTTGGCGTTGCGGTTATGAGGGCCATTGGAGTGACATCGCGCAGTTCCGCACTAAGGAAGATGAGCAGGGTGAGTTCTCGTTCCTATATATGTCCGATAGCCATATTATGGATGCGGAATACGTAGAGAATGCCAAGTGGTGCGCTAAGGCGGCTGCGGCAAACGCAGGTGATGCGCGCTTCTGCCTCTTCCCTGGTGACTTCGTGGAAACAGGTACAGAGATGAACTCCGAATGGGAGTGGGAGCGCTGGTTCGATGAGTCTATCAAACCCGTTATCATGAAAATGCCGATTGTGCCGACGGATGGTAACCACGATGATACCAAGAATCTCAACTACGACTATCATTTCAATACGCCTACTGACTTCGCGATGTCTGTTCCGGCATCGTATAGACCGCAGTTCCACGGTATCACGTATAGCTTCGTCTATGGCGATGTCCTCTTCCTCGTATATTCGCTCCAGGATTGGTGGCGTTCATCCAGTGGTGAGACGTCTATGATGTCAACCTATCTTTCTAAAGATGTGCCCAATTGGTTCAAGGCAGAAATAGCCAAGCACCCGAATACCAAGTATCGTGTAACGCTGGCGCATAAGAACATCTTCTCAGGTTCCGGTCACTCTACCGACAATGAGATTCCTCTGTTCCGCAAGTTCATGTTGCCTATTCTCAAGGAGTGTGAAATCGACCTCGCTATCCAGGGTCACGACCACTGCTATGAGGTGATTGGCCCGGTGGATCCTGATACGCGGACAGTTATTGCCGGTTCTGTCTCCAACGTCAAGGATACTACCGTTAACACCAGTACCAATATGAACGGTAAGTATGGTGGTGAGTTCACCACGGACGATGGTACACTCTATTTCATCGGCGCTACCTGCGGACGCAAGCGTTACTATCCGTATAGCCGTGCCGAGATGGAGGAGAAATATACGACCGATAAGTCGCTCCTTTTCGATGGTAACCATCATGACGTGGAGAACTATTTTGACCTTTTCACCTCTCGATTTGGTCAACCGGGTGCGCCTTCGTTCACCAAGTTCACAGTAAAAGATAATTGCATTGAGATTAACTCCTATACGGCAGATCAGCACGGAAATGCTACGCTCTTCAATAATTTGCAAATTAAGCGTACCAAAGAGCATACCGTGCCGCAAGGCTTCGAAAATGTGAATACGGAAGTTCGCGAAGGGGAAAAGTTCATCCGTAATGGTCAACTCTTCATTCGCAAGAATGGCAAGACCTACACCACGTTAGGCACAGAAGTCAAGTAATCGTATGTCTATTAGCAGGGCAATTCCATTGCCCGCTCATTCATCATCATTTATCCCAAAACAGCTCGCACCCCGCGGGCTGTTTTGCTCTTTCCCTCGCACCCATATCGGTATCAAGTGCTTATCAAGTGCATATCAAATGCTTATCAACATTTACCACTCTCTGTCAGAGCAAAGGTCTTTCGATATATCGATCTCTCGTTATATCGATTTCTCGGTAATTCAGTCTGTCAGTCCGTAGGACGTTCTGTCAGCCGTAGGCGGTCTGTCTTCTGAGGTCACACCTGGCAGCGGTCTGTGCTAAACACTTCTTTATCTATGTTTATTTACCATTGATTTTATGCCACAATTTACTAAAAAAAATATTTTTTTCTCCTTTTTCTTGCATACTTAAAAAAAAAGTAGTAACTTTGCAGCCGAATTAAAAATCTGTAAGAAAGGAGTCAACTATGTTAGGTGTTAAATCCGTTCATAATCCCATTACCGGAGCGGTGGCGGATGACATTAGAGCAACGCTCATCCGCATGCAGACAGGCCAGCTGAATGAAAGCGACTTACAGCGTAAACGCTTCCAAGAGGAAGAAGGAGAGTTTGATATAGTTTGGAAATGAAACCTTCGTATTATATCCTTCAGCAATCCTCTGCCGCTGTCCTAAAAGATTTCTATTGCGGTGTAGAGAGTATGGATGAATTCATTCATACGAGGCTTGAGTTGGATATAGATAATCGCCACTGTAAATTATATACCATGCACAACGACCACGACGAGGTTGTTGCTATGTTTGCATTGAGTTTTGATTCTTTGCATTTGACAGAAAATGATTACGATGATATGAAAATGGGCATAGGCTCGCCGGCTTTTAAGTCAGATGATCATCGCTCTGTTTTCAATGGACAAATGAGATATCCTGCTATCGATATTGCTTACTTGGCAGTTAGCAAGGAATGCCAGCATAGACATCTTGGCAAGGCTATTATTCGCGAGATAATAAAACGTGTTAAGGCGCAGGCTTTGGCGGGGTGCCAGTTCCTGACAGTGGATGCTTATCATACTAATGAATATTCGGCGGTTGGCTTCTATTCTAAATGTGGTTTTTTGAGAGCAGATTTAGAAATAGGGCAATGGAGTCCCGATACGATACGTATGTATTACACAATACAGTACTAATTATCAAAAACAACCCAATCAATTAATTTAACCAATTTATTAACAAAATTCTAATCGTATGAGAAAGATTTTATCTTTTGTTGCTGCGATGCTTATCGCTTTCGCAGCAAACGCAGCGGTGATTAACATTTCTCCTACATCACCGCAACCTGCCGACAATCTTCGTCTGGCCTTGAATGGTGCTGCCACCGGAGACACAATCGTCATGGCTGCCGGAACCTACGTGGAGTCGCCATCTAACTACATTGCCTTCACAGGTAAGGAAGTTACTGTTATGGCTGCTGAAGGTGCAGAGGTTATCCTGCAACCGCAAGTACCTATCCGTTTGAAAGAAGGTGCTGTTGCAACGTTTATCGGCATTAAGTTCGATTGCGGACATCTTAGTGATGTGAATAGCTATGAGAACCTCATTGTTCCCGCTGATGATACAGAGGGTAAGACAGTTATCTTGTCTGGATGTGAGTTCTATAACTGGACGCAAGTAGCAGCAATTATTCGTAGTACTACTGCTAGGAGATTAAGCGCTGTAACAATTGACAAGTGCTATTTCCACGATGTAATGAAGAGTTGTCTGTTCCTTGAGAATACCAATGAAGCAGCAGTGGCAATAACCAATTCTACTTTTGCAAATGTTGCTACATCTGATTCTTATAGTGCTGGTGTAATTGATATTCGTGCTACTGCAGGTTCCTTGAACGTTAATCAATGTACGTTCTACAATGTATTGGCTATGAATACTGACTACGCAGCAGTAGGTAAAGTGAGCCTGGCTAGTGGAGCTGCTGTATCCAACTGTATCTTCGCTATGCCGACGGAAGCTGCTAGCTCTGTTAGAACTATTCGCGACGTAGTTGCTGCCACCAATATCCTTGTTTACAATTACACGGCAGACTCTGGATATGGAATGCAGAGCAATGTAACGAAAACGAATTGCGTCATTGCAGATCCGCTCTTCGTTAATGCTGCTACTGGCGACTATACTCTTGGTGAGGGTTCGCCCGCTCTGACGATGAATGATGGTGCTCCTATCGGTGACCCGCGTTGGGCTCCCGCTCCTGCTCCTATTGAGCCGCAGATGAAGACTATCTACTGCAAGATGGACAAAGCTTGGTGGACTGCTGACGGTGCTGCTGTAGGTGCTTACGCTTGGAAAGGCGAAACCGCCAATGCCGCATGGCCGGGCGCACGCATGACAGCTGTTGAAGGCGAGGCTGACCTCTGGAAGATTGATTTGGACGTTAACGCATACGAGAGCATCATCTTCACCCGCGTAAACGGTAGCGGTGACGTTGCTGACTGGGGTGCAAAGACAGGTGATTTGACTATCCCGACAGATGACAACGATCTTTATACCATCACTTCGGAAACAGCTGTTTGGGGTGACCCGGGCGTAGCTGGTGCATGGTCGAAATATGAGCCGACTCCCGAACCTGCTGGTCCTTATACATTATTCTTCAACTACAACAACAATACGGGTAGTGACAAGTCTGCAGCGGAAACGAAACTTTCCGGTCTGTTTGCTGAGGCAAGTCTTGCGTATATTGATACTGCAGCTGAAAGTACGCTGACAAGTGTTTACCTTGGTCGTAAGTATAAAGATGACATTTCGAAAGACTCTGTTTTCTCGAATGTTAAGTTCGGTACTTCTAGTGCTGCTGGTACATTGAAATTCGCTTTGAAGGACATGAATGTTGACTCTATTATCTTCCGTGCTGCTATGTATGGTGATAGCGAGGGTGGTGAAGGCTTTACAGTCAATGGTACTTCGTTTACACTCTCGAGAGGTAACAAGAAATTTGAGAACCTGAAGTATGTTCCTGCAGGTGAAATTACCGCTTTGGAGATTGTACAAAATAAGGCTAATAAGGGTCGTTTCTACATGACCTCTATTACTGTTTATCCGAAAGCTGAGACTCCGCAACCGCAAGGATGCGACTGGAACAATATACCGTTCCTCGGTGATGGCAGTCAGGAGCAGACCTATGCTAACCAATTCAAGGTTTGCAAGGATGGTGATGTTCCGACCGTTGTAAATATCCAGACTCCGGGCTTTGCTACCGGTACAGGTATCTATATGACCTTCCCTGATGCTGTTATTGGCAATATCTCGCTGGCTGCTGACCAATACAAAATTGAGGGTGCTGGCGTTATCTTCTATCTCACTGCCTTCACTGCTAAAGAGACTGAAGTTACCGTTCAGTGGCAAGACGGCGTTTATTCCTTCACTGTTCTTAACGTAAACGGTACAGAGCCGCAACCGGAAGTTAACTATTCTCTCAAGAATAACTGGGGCGCAGGCGAAGAGTGGACTTGGAAAGAAATGACCAAGGACGGTGACAACTACAAACTGGAGAACGTTGTCTTCGGTGGTACGGGTGTCAACTATAAGTCTGACCTCCTGGGTGCTCCTGAACTTTGGGTACCGATGGCTAACTTCCTTGGCGACACTATTGCTGCTAAGGATACTGTAACCTTCGTTCTCAATCCTGCTGATTCTACGATTACCGCTACCCTGCTTGGTAAGTATATCGAGCCAACTCCGGTTATCCCGATGGCTCTCTACAAGGCTGTAGCTGCTACCGACACTGCTGCCGGTGCTATCTACGTGGACAACGAGTACATGAAGATTCAGACGGTTTACAAGGGCACGATTGTTGAGCACAGCGCTAACATCTTCGACGAGACCTTTACACACGCTATCCAAGTACGCGTAGATAACTTCCCGACCGCAGAGAATCCTACGGGTACGAAGAAAGACGGTAGCACTCCGCTCGTGATTACGGCTAAGAAGAGTGCGCCGTTCATCCTCTACTACGTTCGCCAGGCTATTGACAAGAAATGGACGGAGAACGACAACAAGGATATGATTCTCTTCGACCAGGCTGCTCCGACAACCAAGTTGGTTGCTGCTTCGATGGTAGAGGATTCTGTTCTGGTAGACTCTTCGTACTATTACATTGGTAAGGCATTTGAACTCGTAGAAGGTCATACCTATACGTTGGCTGCCAAGGGCACAACCATTAAGCTCCTGGGCTTCAAGTATCCGGAAACTCCGGAACCGCAGCATACATACACCGTTGCAGGTGCTCCTGCTACGTTGTTCGGACAAGAGTGGGCTTCTTCGTACGCTGCTAATGACATGGAGCACTTGGTAGGTTCTGAATACCTCTATGGTTGGGAGAAAACTGGCGTTGCTCTCGCAGCTGGTGAGGTTAAGTTCAAGATTTGTGAGGATCACGCTTGGGCACACGCTTGGCCGGCAAGTGATTATGTTCTCCCGATTCCGGAGGCTGGTATTTATACCATCACAATCCTGTTCAACCCGAACGCTGAAGCTGATTCGTTGAGAATTAGTGCAATTGCTCAGAAGACTGCTGATGCTGTTGTTATCCCGGTTGTTACGATGCATGGTACCTTCACCAATCCTAACTGGGCTACTACCGATCCGTTCACGCTGGCTGCTGACAGCTTGACCGCAAGCCTTAAACTCAATCTCGAGGCTAAGACCTATGAGTTCGGTATGAAGTTCGATGGTACTTGGAAAGCTAATGGTGCTAACATCACCCGTGAGGCTCCTTCGGCTTGCCTCGCTACCGGTGATGGCAACATGCACATGACTGCTGACCAGGCTGGTGAATATACCTTCACTTATACCTTCGCTACTCAGACACTCGAAGTTGCTTATCCGGAACTCATCGTTCTGAAGAACTGTCTTGAGGTTTACTCGATGGCTAAGAATGACGTAGTCAATCTGAATCCGGTAACGGTTACCTATGTGAACGGCAAGAATGTCTTTGTTAAGGATGAGGCTGGTGCAATGTTGCTTTACATGCCGAATACGAACTTTGCATGGAAGGCCGGTGACCAACTCACAGGTCTTGTAGCTCCGATTGATATCTACAATGGTCTCTATGAGCTCAAACCGGATACCAACCAAGTGAAGAATGTCATCGTTGCTGAAGGTGCAGCTCCTGCTCCGGAAGAGAAGACGTTCATCAGCGACTCCTTGGATATGAACAAGTATATCGTCGTAAGAGGTATTGAGTTTGCAGCCGATACAGCATTCGTTACTACGAAATCGACTACAATCAACATTAACGTGGGCAACCAGGCTATTGATCTGTACAACAAATTCAAATTAGCGTATGCTTTCGAGGCAGGTAAGAAATACGACATCGTTGCCGCTGTTTCCTACTACAATGCCCTCCAGCTCTACTTCATCTCTGCTGAGGAATCGGTTGCACGTCCGACTACCGCTCCTGCTGCTCCGACTCAGGCGGAAGAGGATGTAATGGCTATCTATTGTGACTACTACAAGACGAACAACCTCCACTTCGGTATCTCTGGATGGGCTGGTGCTTACGAGACCCTCAACATTGAGGACACGAAGATTGCTTACTGGAAGGCTATGACTTGGGAGTGCGTTATCGATCCGGTTAACACCGATTCGATCCATGACTTCAGTGGTTACAAGAAACTCCACGTTGACTTCTGGGCTCCGGCTGCTGCACAGATTAAACTCACTGCAGAGGCTGTTGCCGGTGGCAACTACAAAGACGGTGTCGTTCTTGAACTTGCAGAAGGTTGGACCAGCTGGGATATCGAAATCGCAACCTGGACGGGTGAGTATGACTTCGCTAATCTGAAGTGCTTCGTTCTGGAGGGTTACAAGACTCCGGCTGGCGAGAGCTTCGAGGGTAATCCGTTAGCATTCGCTAACCTCTACTTCTATGACAAGAAGGCTGAAGGCTTCGAGAATATCGATGCTTCTGTGAAGGCAGTCAAAGTTCTCCAGAACGGTCAAATCTTCATCCTCCGTGGTGACAAGGTTTACACCGTTACCGGTCAACCCGTGAAGTAATCCATTAGGATTCTATACAAAAACAGCTCGCTCAATGCGGGCTGTTTTTGTTTCTCTTATCTCAGTCGTTCCGGTAAATCAGTCTGTCAGTCCGTAGGACGTTCTGTCAGTGCAACGGTCTGTCTTCTGAGGTCACACCTGGCAGCGTTCAATGCAGAGCATTAAAATTTATTTATGTTTATCGCTTTCTGCGGCAATTACCTCCTTCGGAGGTGAGGCGTAGCCGCAAGGGCTACCGAAAAGTTTACTTTTAGGGAGACATGGCGGTGGCGCCTCGTAGGCTCGGCAGAGCGAATTGCCGATGAAAGGGTTTATCTTGGTTTATTTTCTATTAGAAACTATCAGAGGGCTATACCAGCCTTACCTCAATCCCAAGCTTCTGCAGCTTCGTGGATATCCCCGCCGGTATGGCATTATCGGTGATGATGCAGTCCAACTCGTTCGTCTCGGCGATATGCACAAAACTCCGCTTGTTGAATTTCGAGGAATCAAACACAGCTATCACCTTGCCTGCTTGCTGAATCATCATCTGGTTAAGAAGCGCCTCCTCCAGACTCGGAGTGGATACACCGTTTTCTACCGAGAATGAATCAACGCCCAGAAACAGTTTGTATCCTCGGAAATTACGAAGCACCGATAGTGCTAAAGGACCTACCATCGAATGGCTGTTCACGCGCACGTTGCCGCCAAGCAGCACTACGTCAAAGCGCTTATAGACCATCAGCTCCGTAGCTATGTTCATCGCATTGGTCAATATACGCAGATGTTGGAATTTGCCTAAATGACGCGCTACTTCTAAGGTCGTTGTACCCGAATCAAGCATAATGAAATCACCTTCCTTAATCATCTTCACCGCCTCTTCGCCGATGCGCTCTTTCTCTTTGAAATTGAACATCCGCTTCTTCGCTATCGTCGTGTCTTCATTGGGGTTATCCACAGGCTTGCGCATAGCCCCTCCGCGCGTACGCAAGAGCAAATGACGGTTGTGAAGAATCGTCAAATCCTTTCGAATAGTCACTTCCGAAATGCCCGTCTCCCGACTGATGTCGGTCACACGAACTTCCTGTTCCTGTTCCAGCATGCGCAATATCAGCGCCCTGCGTTCCTTTGCCGAAGAAGTATTCATGGTATCTGTATTTTATGTCTTTCTTCTTTTTTCTGTCAGTGCAACGGTCCGTCAACGTAGTGGTGCGTCATCGCAGCGGTCTTTCGATATATCGATTTCTCGTTCTATCGCTCTGTCGGTAATTCAGTCTGTCAGTCCGCAGGACGGTCTGTCAACGCAGTGGTCTGTCAACGCAGTGGTCCGTCAGCGCAGCGGTCTAATCAATTTCGCCGGCAAAGTTACACTTTTTTTCCGAAATATGCAAATAAAAAAAGTTTCGATACTATTTTCGAAACATTACGAAATATCGTTTTTTGTTTCGTAATATACTGACTTATAGTGTGTTAGTTGTGTAAAACACGAAAAATATGCTGTATAACATATTAAATTATTATGCTATATAAAAAAAATGTAGTAATTTTGCAACGTGAAAAATTTGCTATAATCACAATATCATGATGAAGAAGATATTTTTCTTGGTTTCGATGGCCATTTTGGTGGCTTGTAATCCGTCCCAAAAAGCGGAGCAGTCGGCTAATCCCACGGATAAGATTTTGCTCCGTGATTTCAATCCGACCGTAGTGAACAACATCCCTGCTACCCGCGTGGAGCGTGCTAAGTTCGATATTATCGACATGCACTCCCATGACTATTGCGCGAATGCGGAGGAGATTGCCCAGTGGTGCAAGAATATGGATGAGGTCGGCGTGCTGCACACTGCTATTATGCATTGCTCCTGGATCGGTCGTCCCTTTGAGGAGGTAGTAGAGCTCTATGGCCCCTACAAAGACCGCTTCCGCTTCTGGTGCTGCTTCGATTATAGCGACATGTCGCCGGAGGGTATCGAGAAAGCTTGTGCCCTGCTTGAGCGCTATCATAACGAACTCGGTGCTACCGGTGTCGGTGAACTCGGCGATAAAGGCGAAGGCGATACCTATGCTCGTCCGGTGGAGGGCAAGGATATCCATATCGATGACCCGCGCATCCGGCCGCTCATTGCCAAATGTGCGGAACTCAAGATGCCGATTAGTATCCATATCGCAGAGCCGTACTGGATGTATCTGCCGATGGATGAGACGAATGACGGTCTGGTGAATGCTGTCAATTGGCATGTGGACACCACCAACTGCTATGGCTACAACAAACTCATGGAGTCCTTTGAGAACGCCGTACGCGAGAACCCGAACACCATCTTCATCGCTTGCCATTACCTGAACATGAGCCACGACTGGCCGCGCCTCGGCGCATTGCTGGATAAATATCCGAATATGTATGTCGATATCTCTGCTCGTGTTGCTGAGTCCGCGCATACGCCGCGCGCTACGCGTGAGTTCCTTATTAAATATCAGGACCGCGTCCTCTTCGGTACCGATAATGGTTTCGATCCGGAGATGTACCGCGCTATCTTCCGTGTGCTGGAGACCAACGACGAGCATTTCTACAACATGGAGTACGGCTATCATTGGGCGCTCTCTGCATTCAATCTGCCGGACGAAGTGCTGAAGAAGATTTATCATGACAATGCCGAGCGAATCCTTACGGAGTATAAATAAAACACAATAGAATATATATTTTATTTATGTTTATTGCTTTTAAATGCTTTACTCGTCGGAGTGCGGGGTTAGGTGGTAAATTCATCTGGGAGTTTACTCACAAGTGATTTTAACAACTAAGCACGCGTAGAGCAAAGCTCAAAAGCATTTAAAAGGGTTTATTAGGTTTTATTTACTTAAATAAGTATATGAAAAACGTCTTTTATCTTTTGTCTCTGAGCGCAGCGGTCTTGTGTATGTCCGCTTGCTCGAAGCCGCAGACGGAGCGTCTCATCTGCGCGGAAGCGGAGATGGCATCGTTCCCGTATAAAGCGAATGGCATCCAAGTGGTGAAGCATCAGACCGTCACGCCCGTAGAAGGTGTGGATGGACTGGAGGTTGTCGAGACTTACTTCGTTAATGAAGGTAAGCCTGTGACGGTAAAGGCCTATGAGTTGTGCCGCACGGAGATAGAGGCAAAGGATAGCGTCGTTTGGTCGCTCCAGCCGTCTTCGTCCAACGCGCGTATGGACTGGGTGCTGCCTGTGCAGGAGGGTTTCGCTAAGCAGAACTATCTCGGTATGAATAACTCCGATTACGGAGGCGGTATTCCTGTGGTGGACCTCTGGCAGCGCGACGGTGGTATGGCTATCGGTCTGTTCGAGCCCGTGCTCCGTATGATTTCCATGCCCGTGGAGTGGAAGCGCTATGATAACAAGGTCACCATGGCGCTGCGTTACGACCTACCGAAGCCGGTAGAGTTGGCGCAGGGCGACACGCTCAAGTGCTTCAAGGCTTTCCGCCTGAGCCATAAGGGCGACTATTTCAATGCTCTCCGTATCTTCTCCGATTATATGCAGGCTAACGAAGGCGTGCAGATGAAGCCGTCGGAGCCGCAGGCTTTTGAGCCGGTTTGGTGCGCATGGGGCTACGGACGTCCGTTTGAGATGGGCATGGTGCTGGGTACGCTCGATAAAGTGGCGGAACTCGGTTTCACATGGGTCGATATAGACGATGGTTATCAGATTGCCGAAGGCGACTGGAATACCAACGAACTTTTCCCGGGTGGAGACAAAGATATGCGTCATATCACGGACGAGTGCCATAAGCGCGGCTTGAAAGCCAAACTGTGGTGGGCGTCGCTGGCTGCTGACCCGGGCACACAGATTCTCAAAGAGCACCCGGAGATGCTGCTCAAGACCGAGGAATGGTCCAATGAGTATATCACATGGTGGGACAGTTGGTATCTCTCGCCGGTGAACCCCGTAACTGATGCTTATACGAAAGATCTGCTCGATATGTTCCTCCGCAGATGGAATTTCGATGGTCTCAAAATCGATGGTCAGCACCTCAACTGCTGTATGCCGGATTATAACGAAGCTTCCGGTTTGGAAAGCCCGTGGGATGCTCCGGAGCAGATGCCGTCTTATTTCGGTAAGATTTATGACGAGGCACGCGCTATGAAGCCGGATGCAGTCATTCAGGTATGCCCTTGCGGCTGTGCGGTCAACTATTTCCTCGTGCCGGAGATTAACCAGGCTGTGGCTTCTGACCCGATGTCTTCCCGTCAGGTGCGTATGAAACGCAAAGCGTATGCCGCTATGGCGCCGCAACTCGCTTATTATGGCGACCATGTGGAGCTGACCGACGGAGGCGATGATTTCGCTTCGCAGATTGGTACCGGTTCCGTTATCGGAACGAAGTTCACATGGCCAAAAGATAACCCGAACTGGTCCGAAGGTCCCTTCCTGCTGACGCCGGAGAAAGAGGCGCTCATCCGCAAATGGATGAAGATCTATAAGGAGAACAACCTCGCCCGCGGTGAGTATCTCAATCTCTATACATGGGGTTATGACTATCCCGAGGGACATGTCATTCGCCAGAACGATGCGCTCTACTATGCCTTCTATGTAGATCCAATAGCTCCGGAGGGTGCGATGGATCCGGCGCATGTAGATGCCGCTTCGGTTCCTGTTCCTTCTTATCGGGGCACACTGGAGCTCCGCGGACTCGATCCTTCCAAAGAATATACCGCTATCGAATATACAGCGGACGAACCGCGTGAATTCACCGTCAAGGGCTCTGACCCGAAGATAGAAGTGAACTTCGAGCGCAACTACCTATTAAAAGTAATAGAAAAATAATTTATTTATGTTTATCGCCGAATTGTCAATTACTCGTCAGAGTGTGGATTAGGGCGATTGAACAGATAGAAAAGCTTGTTTTTATAGATGGTCAAGCGGACTAATACACAGAGCACGTATGTGCAATAGACAATGAGGTTTTTATCTTTGTTTATTTACAAATAAAGCAACCAATCACTTCATTTAACTTAAAATACTAATTTTATGAGAACTTTTCCCAAAAGTAATCGTGCCCTTGTGGCTAAGAAACGATTACAAGCGATCTTTTTCTGCCTGACGTTGGCTGTCGCTGCTTTTGCGGACATCCACGTGAAAGGTACGGTTATCGATGCGGACACATCGGAACCGATGATTGGTGTGAGTATTCTCGTTAAAGGCACATCTACCGGTACGGTAACGGACTTTGACGGTAACTTCGACATCAATGTGCCTGACAAAGCGACACTCCAGTTGTCGTACATGGGCTACAAAACCATCGAGATTCGTGCGGTGGAAGACATGCAGATTATCATGGAGTCCGATGCACAGCAACTTCAAGAAGTCGTATCTCTGGGTTATTCTGCTGTTAAGAAAGCCGAATTGAGTTCAGCCGTTGTTACGGTGGACGCAGAGAAACTGACCGACGTCACCACCAGTGATATCGGTAACATGCTCCAAGGTAAAGTAGCAGGTTTGACGGTTTCTAACGCAAGTGGTCAGCCGGGTGAGGCTGCCCAGATTCGTATCCGTGGTACAGGTTCTATTACTGCAGGAAGTGCCCCCGTTTACGTGGTCGATGGTGTCATGGGCGGTACATTCAACCCAAACGATGTAGAGACCATCTCCGTATTGAAAGACGCCGGTTCTACCGGTATCTACGGTGCTGCGGCTGCTGGTGGTGTTATCGTAGTTACCACCAAGTCCGGTAAGAAAAATGACAAGGTTCATGTGGACATCAAGGCTACAGCCGGTGCTAAGCAGGCTTTGTTTGGTAACTTCCGTATGATGAAATCCGCTGAGTTGTACAATTTCCATAAATCGATGTACAGCCCTGTTGCTTTCAATGCTACCTATCCTCCTTTAGAGGATCTCGTTGACTGGAACTGGCAAAACGAGTTCTTTAAGACCGGTGTTATCCAGAACTACAATGTGGCTGTTCACGGTGGTTCGGAGCATGTGTCTTACTTTGTATCGCTGGACTACTTCGGTGAGCAAGGTACATTCAAATCAACCGGTATGCAGAAAGTGGCAGGTCACGCTTCGCTCAAAGCAGACATCGCTAAATGGCTGGATATGAATGTGAAAGTGGATTTCTCCAAGTCGAGTGTAAACTACCCTTCTACATGGACGATGATGGCCGATGCCTATGGCAAGATGCCGTGGGATTGCCCGTATGCATACGATGAGAATGGTAATATTACCAACCAATTTATCCGTATAGAGAAAGGTACGCGTCCTGATAACGGCGGTAAATGGTGGAGCCAGGAAACCTGGAACTCACTCCATTCGTCGCAATATAACTATTCAAAGGGTGATGACTTCAATTTCTCGGGAGTGCTCCAGCTTGGTGTTCACTTTACCGACTGGTTACATTTCACGACAACCAATACCTTCGGTGCCGGTAACTGGCTAAGCACAAACTTTATCGATCCGCGCGTATACGATACCTCGTATAAGAATGGCTTTATCGGCAAGAGCGTAGGTAGAAGCAAGAGCTTCGGTACGACCAATATCCTTAAGGGTGGTTACCAATGGGGTGCTCACAGCTTCAATGCAATGGCCGGTTTTGAATACAGCTATTGGCATAATGAGTACACTACTGCTGAAGGTACGGATATGCCGAATGGCGTGGATGTACTCAATGTTAGTGTAATGCATAGTGTGGGTGGTTATACCATCCCGGGCGCAGGTTGGGCTGCATTCCTACAGGCCAGCTATGACTGGAACAAGCGCTACTTCATTACGGCTACCTACCGTGCAGAGGCAAGTTCTATTTTTGCTCCGAACAACCGTGTAGGTCATTTTCCCTCGGTAGCTGCCAGCTGGTTGATTTCCAATGAGGACTTCATGAAGGGTCAGGATGTCGTTTCCTTCTTGAAACTCCGTGCTTCCTATGGTATCACGGGTAATAACAGCATCCCGGCATACAGATATCTCTCTTCTTATGCGTTTACGAATCTTCTTAGCGGTAAGAGCCCGAAACCGACTCTCCTTTATCAGCAGCAGGTGGGTGCAATGCCGAGCCGCTTGTCGAACCCTGAGCTTCACTGGGAGACTGCAAATATGGCAGCTGTAGGTATTGATATATCGTTTATCAAACGCATCAGTATGTCTATTGACCTCTATCAAACCGACAACACGGGTCTGTTGCTGGATGTACCTGTAGCTCCTTCGACGGGTTTCTATGAGGTAACGAAAAACATTGGTTCGGTACGCAACCGTGGTATTGAGTTCAGTCTTGACGCAAATGTAATTCAGATAAACAAATGGCGTTGGGATATCGGCTTCAATATCGGTTTCAACCAAAACCGCGTAATGAGTCTGCCGCATGCTGCTGATGATCCGAATAAGGGAGCATTCAACCAGTCCGAAAATTCGGTTAACCAACGCGTAATGGAAGGGCATGATATTTATACCTGGTATATGAAAGAATGGGCGGGAGTTGATCCTGCTAACGGTGATCCGTTGTGGTATTGCGTGGACGAGAAGGGTGATTATATTCTCGATGCTGCTGGCAACAAGACCACTACCAATGATTACAACGCTACGCAGGCGCACGCTGTTGGTACAGCTACCCCGTTGTTCTCCGGCGGTTTGAGCACGCAGTTGAGCTGGAATGGTATCTTCCTCCATCTGAACAGCAATTTCCAATATGGCAACCTCATTTACAACTACACCCGTCAGGCATACGATGCTGATGGTGCATATCTGGGTTACAACCAGCTCTCGATTGAGAATTCTCCTCTTGGCTGGAGCCGTTGGCAGAACCCGGGCGACAACGCTACGCACCCGAAGGCTCAGTTGAGCGGAAACAAGAGTTCGAATCAGGTTTCGTCTCGTTTCTTGGAGGATGGTTCCTACTTCCGTCTCAAGAACCTCACCGTTGGTTATGACTTCCCGATTTCGCTCATCAAGAAGGCGCACATGACCAAGTGCCGTATCTATTTCTCGGCAGACAACCTCTTCACAGCATCCAAGTTCTCAGGTATGGACCCGGAAGTTAGAATGGATGGTGGTACAGGCAACCTTGCCGGTTTCTATTCGGAGAACTATCCTGTAGGTCGTACCTTCCAGGGAGGACTGGAGATTTCGTTCTAATGTGTAATGTGTAAAGTGTAATGTATAACATAAATAATTCGAAGATTATGAAAACGAATATTGTTAATAAAACCCTTCGTACATGGTACATTTTACCTTTGTACATGGTTATGATGCTCGGTTTCAGCAGTTGCAATCTCGACTACTTCCCCTCGGATGAGATGAATAGCGACTTGCTGCTGCAAGATTCCAAAGGCGCAGAGTATATCATGAATGCATGCTATGCGCTGATGAAGGACAATGTGGAGTTCTTGGGATATGAAGATGGTAACACCTATTGCCGCCACTACTTCCAGATGGCGGAGTTCCCGGGAGATAATATCTGTCTTTCCGCGCATACCACGGACCCACTCTATGAGGCTACTACCTACACGATGAACGATGGTCTGAAGAATGTAGGTACGCTTTGGATGGTAGGTTATAAAATCATTTTTATGACTAACCAAGTCATAGAGACATTAGAGAAACAAGGCAAACCAGAGAGCAATCAGTTGCTTGGTGAGGCATACTTTACCCGTGCTTTGATGCACCTGCACTTGGTAACATTGTATGCGAAACCTTATACGCATGGACAGGATAACCTGGGTATACCTCTCCGTACCAGTACCAGCACTAGCGAGACTAAACGTAATTCGGTTGGCGAGGTATATGAGCAAATCGCCAAAGACTTCCGCAAGGCTGCTGACTTGATGGGTAAGAGCCGCGGCAATGCCGGTTATCCGAGTAAAGAAGCTGCACTTGGTCTGCTCAGTCGTGTATATCTCTATATGGAGAAATGGGACGATTGCGTCGCAGTCGTTGATGAGGCGCTCAACGGTGCTGCCCCCGCTTCCAAATTGGATGCTGACTTGGCAAACTATTTCATCAATGCAAAGACTTCTAAAGAGACACTCTTCTGTATTGCGCATGAGACAACAGATGACCGCGGTCAGTCTTCTATTGGCTCGATGTTCCTCAAGGATGGTATCGGATGGGGAGAGATTTATCCTTCTAACCCACTGATGTACCTATACGAGCGCTATCCGTCGGATATCCGCTACACGGCGTTCTTGAGACCGCAGTACAAAGCTAATTCGTCTGATACCTATGTATATTATCCAGATCCGGCTTCTATTGGTCCGGAGCAGGGTAGTGTGCTCCTGAAGGCAAAAGTGACGGATGATGGTGCTGGTAACTATACTTGTAAGATAGGTGGTGTAGTTACTCCTATTGAGAAACGCAAGGTGAACGGTAAAGGCGAAGCAGATCCTGCTGGCGAGTACTTCGAGTATCATATCAATGTTGGGGAAGGTATCGCAAGCGATTTGCTTTGCCGCGTGGCACCGGAGATGGTCCTCCGTACTGGTTTCAGTTATCCGATGATTTTCGTGACAAAGTTTAGTTACCAAGATGGCAGCCCGATGCTTTCTTCGCCGGTGGTTTGCCGTTGGGCTGAGGTTATTCTGAACCGTGCTGAGGCTTATGCTCACCAAGGAAAGAATGCAGAAGCTCTGGCAGATGTTAATAGTATCCGTACTCGTGCTGGCATTCCTGCAGAGGGTATGTTCGAAATGGGTACTAAAATGCATGGCTATGACAACGTACTTGATGTCGTGCTCGACGAGCGACGTCTGGAGTTGGCTTTCGAAGGACACCGTGTATTCGATGTATATCGTAACAAACAGGATATGGATCGCCGCTACCCTGGTGCACACTTCTGGAAAGTGCATAAATGGGATCAGGAACCGCATATCGTTTATCCTATTCCGAATAACGAATGGACCGTTAGCGGTATTCAGCAAAACACCGGCTATTAATTGGTCGGATTAAATAAAAAGAAAACAATCAACATTATTTATTAACCAATTTAAAAAACACAAACATTATGAAAGCAAACAAATTTTTTGCTGTAGCGCTTGCAGCGCTGACATTAGTGGCATGTAACAACAAAAAGGATCCTGAAGAGCCGCTGAAACTCAATGCGACTGAAATTGAGGTAGCTGTTGCTGCTGACTACCAGCTGACTGCCAACATGGAAGTTACTTGGTCTTCCAGCGATGCTACTATCGCTTCTGTTAGCGACAAAGGTCTTGTAATCGGTGTTGCTAAAGGCGAGGCTACTATTACTGCTAAAGCAGTTAAGAACAATGCTATGGCTACCTGCAAGGTAACTGTTAAGGACGGTGGTATAACTCCTCCTCCGACTCAAGGAATCAGTGTTACGGATAACAGCATTGAGGATTGGAAGGCACTTCCTGCTGAGAAAGTTGCTTCCTGCGAGTGTCCGCAAGATGCTAATTATCTCGCCCTCAAGGGTGCAGCTGTTTACGCTGATGAGTTGTACATCAACATTCTCGTTGAGTATGACCCTGAGGAAGTTCCCAATCATGAATCGGTTCCGTTCCATGTTTATCTGAATACCGACAACAGCGATGCTACCGGTGGTTATGGTGACCAGTGGAATGATGCAAACGTAGACATTATGATGGAAGGTTTCTTCTATGCAGGCGAAGAGGGTAGTGGCACTGGCGAAGCTTGTGATTACAACCCTGTTGTAGTTCCTTGGACCGGTGAGATTGGCGGTACCGGATGGGGCTGGGGCGAGGAGCTCGTTCCTGCTGCTCCGTTCGTTCAGACTCAGCATGTAGCAGGTAAATATGTAGAGCTCAAAATGTTGCGCGAGTTGATTCCGACGCTTGTAGGATGGAATGAAAGCGAATTTGGCATTGGTTTCGACATTCAGCAATCTTGGGAATCTGTTGGTATTCTTCCGTTGGTATCTCCGACAGACGAAAACCCGACAGGTCACACTGTTAAACTGCAAGTTAAAATTAACAAGTAATTTCCGGAATTAGTTAGTTTTAACAAACAACAAATTAAGCTTAATCAATGTTGATTGAAGGTGCCGGTGTGGTGGCACACCGCCCCACACCGGTACCGTTTTTTATCCCTTTTTTGATATGAAACATCTTCTGCCTATAGTACTTGTTGCCTTGCTGTCCGCAGCATGTAATCCCAATAATCCTGAACCCAAAGGCGACACAATTCTGTTCACCGAATCAAACGAGATTTTTGCAAACCCCGAGAGGGGTGTGTATGCACAATCATACTATACCTCTGCCGACCTGAGTTCACATGCGAATGTTGCAGTCATTAACTATAATCGTAACTCGGTCGCAAAAATGACGCTTTATCTGCACTCCTATTATCTAACCGATTATATGGAGTCCGATATACCCCAAGAGTTCTTGGATCGCTTTGAAAAAAATATGAATGCTCTACGCGAAGGCGGCGCTAAAGCCGTACTACGCTTCTCCTATAAATCCAGTATGGATACGAAAGATACTCCTTGGAATGCTACCCCGGAGTGGATTCACAAGCATATAGACCAAATTGCACCCTATCTGCAAAAGCATGCTGATGTGATTGCGTGCGTTCAATGCGGATGGCTCGGCTCCTGGGGTGAGTGGTATTATGTTTCCTATTATCGAATGAATCCGTCTAAAGACGAAGATTTCGAGCCTCGATGGGAAGTATTGGAGCACATGCTGCGTGCAGTTCCCGAGTCACGTCAAGTAGCGCTCCGTACACCTATGTTCAAAATGCGTTATTTGAAAATGCGCGGTGATTCTACTTCTTCGCCGATAACTGCTACTGAAGCACATAATGGTTCTTTCAAATCCCGTATATGTGCGCATAATGATTGCTTTGTTTCTTCCTCTAATGATGTAGGAACGTATAGTGGTCCTGCAAGCCGTGAATTCTGGGCTGAAGACTCCAAATATACGTTTATGGGTGGAGAAACTTGTGAAAAGGCTTCTCAATCCAATGGCAAGAATGCTCTTGAGGAGATGGCTAAATTCCACTGGACATATATCAACCGTGACTACCGCGAGGAGGTGACGACCATGTGGCGTCAGGATGGTACGATGGACACTATGCTGTGCCGCCTCGGCTATCGTCTCGCACTCGAGAAAGTGGTTCTCACTTCGAATCCGAAGGTTGGAAAAACATTCGAGGCCTATTGTGTGATGAATAACCGTGGTTTTGCAGCCCCGATGAATAAGCGCGATGTAGAACTCATCTTCGTCAATGCCGAGACGGGCGCGGAATATGTATTCCCGCAAACCGAAGACCCGCGTTTCTGGATGCCCGGTGAGACCAGCAAATTTACCTTGGCCTGCACCCTTACGGATATGACTCCGGGCAGCTACAAGCTCTATCTTAATCTCCCGGACCCGTATGAGTCCATCCATGATGACCCCCGTTTCTCCATCCGTCTTGCTAACGAAAACGTATGGGACGAAGCAACCGGCTATAACTTCATCGCTAACGTTACTATACAATAACAGGAAACAGGAGTAACACAGCTAAGATAATATATTTAGGTTTATGGCTTTTAAAAGCTTTAAAGCATTTAAAAGGGTTTATCTATGTTTATTTTCTTAATAACCTAATAAAATGTCCGAATGGTAAATAAATCGTACATCGTAAATCGTCCAATCGTCAATCTTTTGTGTCTGTTGGCATTTTCCATTTTCCATTCTCCATTTGCCATTTCTGCTGAGACTTGGTGGGGCGCAGCCGTAGGCCTTGGTCATGAGCAGCCTTATACCAATCTTTCTGTCTTTGACCTTTCGACTCAGGATGCCAATAACCAACTCGTACCGCTCTTCCTCTCTTCGGACGGGCAGTATATGTGGAGCGACGGGGCATTCCGTTTCGAGGCCGTTAATGGCGAAATTAAGCCCTCTGTGGCGATGGAGACAGTCAAAGCAGGTAACACCCTTCGCGATGCTTATTTAGCCGCACAGGCGAAATATTTCCCCGCTAACGGACAACTGCCCGACACGCTCTTCTTCACCATGCCGCAGTACAACACCTGGATTGAACTGATGTATAATCAGAACCAGGCGGATATCCTGCGTTATGCCCATGCCGTGGTGGATAATGGCTTCCCCGCCGGTGTGCTCATGATTGATGATAACTGGCAGCGCTATTACGGCAATTTTGAGTTCAAGGCAGAGCGTTTCCCTGATGCCAAAGGCATGATAGACGAACTCCATGCGCTGGGCTTCAAGGTCATGGTGTGGATTTGTCCCTTCGTCAGCCCTGACTCGCCGGAGTTCCGTGAACTGGAAGCCAAAGGTTATCTGCTCCGCAATCCCAATGGCGGAACGGCTATCCTCAATTGGTGGAATGGCTACTCCGCTTGCTATGACCTGACCAACCCCGCTGCGGCGGACCATTTCGTGCAAGTGCTGCGCAATGCGCAAAAACAATATGGTATTGACGGCTTTAAGTTCGATGCCGGCGATAACAACTGCTATGCCTCCGCGCCCTATCTGTCGTACGATCAGTCGGCTACCACCGTGGACCATACTACCTCGTGGGCGAAGATAGGTCTCTCTTTCCCCTTCAATGAGTACCGCGCGTGCTGGAAGATGGGCGGTCAGCCCCTCGTTCAGCGTCTGGGTGATAAGGACTATAGTTGGGATGCTGTGCGCCAACTCATTCCGCAGATGTGCGTAGCCGGTCTGCTCGGATATGCCTACGCTTGCCCCGATATGGTGGGCGGAGGTCAGTTCGCGGCCTTCCTGGATATCGATGAGAATGCCTTTGACCAGGTGCTTATCGTTCGCTCGGCGCAGGTACATGCCCTCATGCCGATGATGCAGTTTTCCGTAGCACCTTGGCGTATTCTTTCCAAAGACAACCTCGCTATCGTCCGGCGCATGGCGAAGCTTCATGCTCAGTTCGGACCCTATATCATGCGCTATGCCCACCAGGCTGCTAAGACGGGCGAACCTATCGTGCGACTCATGGAATATCAGTTCCCGCATCAGGGCTTTGAGAATGTCAAAGACCAGTTCATGCTGGGTGACAAATATCTGGTAGCTCCGGTGGTGGACAATCGTCTCGAGCGTGAGGTTCGCCTGCCTAAAGGCACTTGGCGCGATGACCTCGGCAAACGCTACAAAGGCGGCAAGACCTACAAAATCTCCGTTCCTTTGGAGCGCCTCCCGTACTTCGAGAAAATCAAATAGCTCAATGACCAAATAAATGGTAAATTGTAAATTGTAAATGTTTAAATCGTAAATAGCTTTATGAAAGACAAACTTTGGTTGCTGTTTATCCTCATCACCATCGTTACGTGGGGTATTTGGGGAGCGTTTTCGGACCTTCAGATGGATCGGGATGGTATTCCCGAGACGGTAGTGTACATCCTTTGGGCTGCATCGATGATTCCGTGTGCGATTGTGGCGCTGGTTATCAACAAAGGGAAGTTTATGACCGATTGGAAATCTGCCCTCTTGGGCTGCACGGTCGGCCTCTTGGGCGCAGGTGGACAGTTAGTGCTCTTTAAGGCGCTTTCTATTGGTCCTGCTTATATCATCTTCCCCTTCATCTCCATGTCTCCGGTGATTGTCATCACCTTGGCTGCCTTGTTCCTGCATGAGAAAGCCAACAACTGGCAGATAGCAGGTATCGTAGTCGCTCTCGCGGCTATTCTGTTGCTCTCTATCCAGACCGGCGGAGATCAAGGACCGGTTAGCGGATTCCTGTGGATTATTTTGGCGGTTTTGGTGCTCTTCGCTTGGGGTATTCAGGGCTTCTTCATGAAGTTTGCTAACAATTCCATGGACGCAGAGTCGATCTTCGTATGGATGGCTATCTCGGCTGTCGTTCTCGCGCCTATTGCTTATTATATGAGCGGTGACGCTGCGGCTTTCTTTGCCGGCGCAGAGGTAACAACCAAGAGCCTGAAATGCTTCGGTATCCAGAGTCTGAACTCAATTGGCGCCTTGACGCTCGTCTATGCTTATCGCTATGGTAAGGCGGTTATCGTTTCTCCGATGGAGGGACTCTCGCCGATGGTAACGGTTCTCCTCTCGCTTATTATCCTTTCCGTCATCCCGACGCCGCTCCAGATAGCAGGTATCTGTTGTGCCGCCTTCGCTATGTACGCGTTGTCGAAGTAATTTATATATATTAAGAAATATGAAAAAGTGGTTGTTTTTTGCTTTGTTGCTAATTGGCGCAATGGCTTGTAATGGTGCGCCGAAACTGGTTTATAACGGCGACACACTGGAGTGGAATACGGACTGGGTTAAACGCCAATGTGGTACGCTCGATATTACAGAGAATATCATTGAGGTATCGGGTATTGCCTGCTCGCGTGTTACGCCCGGCTATATCTGGATGCAGAGTGACGAGACGGAGAAATACATTATCGCTACCGATGAGAAAGGTGCCAAACGGGCATGCAAACTGAAAATGTCCAAGACGATCGGTTGGGATTGGGAGGATATGTCCGGTGGTGTATATGAAGGAACCAACTATCTCTTCATCGGCTCTTTCGGCGATAATGACGAGCAACGGAAGGACTATCGAATCATATGGTTTGAAGAGCCCGCCATCGATTCTGTCACTATGCCCGAGCAAACCGTTACACCTAATTATATACGCTATAAGTATCCGGATGGCAAGAGCCATAATAATGAGGCGCTGATGTATGATAATCTCACCAGCACTATCTATATCATTACCAAGGTCTATTATGATGTATGCCAGGTATTCAAGATGCCTTTCCGCTTGGATTACAATACCTCGGATACCGTAACCGTTGAATATGTATGCGACCTGGGCGTGAAATCGGACCTTGGATCCGGTTCTAAGCCTTCCAGAGGTTTCCATCTTGTGACGGCAGCCGATATATCGCCGGATGGCAAGTATATCTTGATTAAGAATCATAATAATATCATCGCCTCCTATTGCTGGGTTCTCTATTGGGAACGTCAGGAGGGCGAGAGTATCGACGATGCGATTAAGCGCCAACCGCAACCCATCAAAGCCTACAATACCTACGAGTGGCAAGGCGAAGCAATCTGCTGGCTGGATGACAATACCTTCTATACCACCTCCGATGCGGATGACGGTAACCCGCCTATTTTTAAGTTTACCCGCAAGCAGCAGGATATAGAGACCGTCCAACCCACAGTAAACACCAAAGCCCACCTGACGCTCATAAACAACGTTATGTACGTCAGTTGTACCGATGGTTTGTACACCCTTGATGGCCGTAAGGTTGAAAGAGCCGAATAAGCAGCAAGTAAGGGGCAACAAAGGGGCAAATAAGAGGCAATACGAGGTCAAATATCAAAAAAGACAGCTCATCGCTGTCTTTTTTGTCGAGAAACAATCGTGCCCCTGCGGCTAAGACGAGGTGACTCGAGCATTGCCCTCGGCAATAATCGTGCCCTTCAGGGCTAAGAACATTGCGGTTTGGCAATAATCGTTCGAGCGTAGCGAGATAAGACCACGGGTGTTTCGAGTCCCTACTACTCAAAAGGATGGCCCATTAGACCATCCTTTTGTCGAGAAGAGGTGACTCGAACACCCGACCCCTACGTCCCGAACGTAGTGCGCTACCAACTGCGCTACTTCTCGCTTTTCAAAGAAAACCTCGATTATTTCTTCGAAATTTTCTCGCTTGCTTTTTCAAAAAAGCGTGCAAAGGTACAACATTTTTTTGATATACGCAAATTATTTTTTACTTTTTTCTATAAAAAGTGCGTTTTCCTGCCTTTATAGGTGCTGATTTGGCAATTATTTCACGTGCCTCCGCCTCTGTTAGCGTTTCTGCGTTCTGACTTTTGGGTATCTGCACATTGCCTTCCGGGGTACGAATATATGCCCCGTAACGACCGCGAAGAACTTGTATATCGCCCCATTGTTGTAGCGGCGTCGAACTTTGCTCTTTCTGCTCAATCATCTCTATCGCTTCGTCTAAACTCATCGTCAGAGGGTCTTTGCCTTTCGGAATACTGATAAACGCATTTTCGTAGTGAATGTACGGACCGTACTTACCTTCGCCTATGATTACTTCGTGGCCCTTGTATTCGCCTAAACTCATCGGTAATGCCGTGCGGAATAGTTCCAGTGCCTCATGGAGCGTAATCGAGAAAATGGATTGACCTTTTTTAAGGCTCGCGAAACGCGGTTTCGCATCGCTCGCATCGCCTAACTGAACGCACGGACCGATCTTGCTGATTTTGGCTATTACGGGAAGGCCTGTCGCAGGGTCGTTGCCCAATAACCGACCGTTCACTTTCCCCGATGGAATCGACGATAATAGAGGTTGGAATGTCTTGTAGAATCGATCTACTGTTTGTACCCAATCTACTCTGCCAACGGCAATACGGTCGAATTCTTCTTCCTCGTGGGCCGTGAAATCATAGTTCAATATCTCAGGGAAATGCTCTACGAGAAAATCATTCGTCACGCGTCCTAAATCCGTAGGAAGCAGTCGTTGAGCCTCTGCGCCGTATATCTCGCTTTTCTGTTTCTCTACGACCATGCCGTTTTTGAGACTCAGAGTAGTGACGTCCCGCTTCTGACCCGGAACAGAACCGCGTTCTACGTATTTGACGTTCTGAATCGTTTCGATGATTGTAGCGTAGGTGGACGGACGACCGATACCCAACTCTTCCATCCGTTTCACTAAGGTGGCTTCGTTATAGCGGAAGGGCGGCTTGGCGTATGTCTGAACGGCCTCTGCCCCGGATAATCTTAATCGCTCGCGGGGAGACATCGCCGGTAAGATACGCCGTTCTTCTGCCTCTTCGTCGGTTGATTGAACGTAAACACGGGTGAAACCGTCGAAGGTAATCACTTCTCCTGTGGCTACAAAAGCATATTTGCTGCCATGAATCGATACTTCTATCGTCGTCTTCTCGCTCTCTGCCTCAGCCATCTGACTGGCAATAGTGCGTTTCCATATTAACTCATACAGACGCTGTTCATCCCTTCCTGTTCCTGCGCTCTGCACATTCATATAGGTCGGGCGAATAGCCTCGTGTGCCTCTTGAGCGCCTTTCGCTTTGGTGCGGAACTGACGCGTATGTACATATTCCTTACCGTATTGTTCGGCTATCACATCTTTGCTCGTCGCCAATGCTAAAGTGGATAGATTGACGCTGTCGGTACGCATATAGGTGATTTTTCCGCTTTCGTAGAGGGATTGTGCCAATCGCATGGTCTTCGAAACGGAGAATTTCAACTTCCGTGCAGCCTCTTGTTGCAGTGAGGAGGTGGTAAACGGAGGTGCCGGCATATGCTTCATCGGCTTGCGCTGAACATCCCGTACGATGAACATTGCCGAGTTCAAACTCTCCAGAAACTCTATCGCATCTTTCTTGTGTGAGAAACGATGGTTCAATTCGCACTTCAGTACCGATGCATCACCCGGATTTATCCCGATGAAATCGGCAAAAACTCGATAAGCAGACGATGCGCGGAAGTTCTCTATCTCGCGCTCTTTCTCCACAATCAGACGTACGGCAACAGACTGTACACGGCCGGCTGACAAACCGGTCGTCACTTTCTTCCATAGTATCGGAGAGAGCTCAAATCCTACGATGCGGTCCAGCACACGGCGTGCCTGCTGGGCGTTCACTAAATTATAATCGATATCGCGCGGATGTTGTATAGCCTCTTGGATAGCCGGTTTGGTAATCTCGTGAAATACGATACGCTTAGTGTCCTTCTTGTCCAGACCCAATACTTCTTTTAGATGCCATGCTATCGCCTCTCCCTCGCGGTCTTCATCGGATGCTAACCAAACGGTATCCGCTTTCTTCACCTCGCTCTGTAATTGCGCTATCAGGTGCTCTTTGTGGGCATCAATGGCGTAATGAGGTTGGTAGCCGTGCTCAAAATCAATGCCCATCGAGTTCTTGCCCACCGGCTCGATATCGCGGATATGACCTTGACTGCTCATGACATGATAGTCGGTGCCTAAAAATTTCTCAATCGTCTTGGCCTTCGCCGGGGACTCTACTATTACCAAATTTTTGCTCATATGCAACAATATAATAAGGTGTGACCTCAAAAAATCGCCGCAAAAGTAGTATATTTAATTTATTTGTGCAAATTTTTTTTTATTACTTGCATATATCAAAGATATTTAGTATCTTTGCACCCGATTTGAAAAAAAATATTTATAAATTTTTGTCGAAAGGACTTGCATGAATGTTTTTTTAGTAGTATTATTAGTGCTCGCGGGCGTCGCGTTATTATTATTGGAGATGTTCCTCTTGCCCGGTTTTGGCATAGCGGGCATAGGCGGTTTCGGTTGCCTGATAGGAGCCGTAGTGCTGGCATGGCTGCGCATAGGTAGCATTGCCGGATATATCACTCTCGGCGCGTGTCTGCTTCTCTCGGCTCTGGCTATTTGGGGCTTCCTCCGCAGCCATGCCTTGGATAAGATGGCGTTGGACTCCAAAATAGACGGACATGTCGAATTGGCGGACAACAAGTTGAAAAAGAAAGAAACTAAAAAGAAAGGATAAGTATGGAAGTTTTAAATGTTATTCTTATTACCCTTATTGTCATAGGGCTCTGTATCTTCTTCTATTATGTGCCCTTCATGTTGTGGATCAATGCCGTCGTCAGTGGCGTGCATATCAGTCTGGTCCAGCTCTTTCTCATGCGCATCCGCAAAGTGCCGCCTGCTAAAATCGTCAATTGTATGATTGAGGCGCATAAGGCGGGTCTGACAGAGGTGCAGCGTGACGGACTGGAGGCGCACTATCTTGCCGGTGGACATATCGAGCGCGTGGTGCATGCACTCGTATCTGCCAACAAAGCCGGAATAGACCTCTCCTTCCAGATGGCTACGGCTATCGACCTTGCCGGACGTGATGTATTCGAAGCCGTCCAGATGTCCGTTAACCCGAGGGTGATTGACACGCCGCCTGTAACCGCAGTGGCTAAAGACGGTATCCAGCTGATTGCCAAAGCCCGTGTCACCGTGCGCGCGAATATACGCCAACTCGTCGGTGGTGCAGGAGAAGATACTATCCTGGCTCGCGTAGGAGAAGGTATCGTCAGCTCTATTGGTAGCGCTGAGAGCCACAAACTGGTGCTCGAGAACCCTGATTCTATCAGCAAACTGGTGCTCTCCAAAGGACTGGATGACGGCACGGCATTCGAAATCCTCTCTATTGATATAGCCGATATCGATGTGGGTAAGAATATCGGTGCGCAGCTCCAGATGGACCAAGCCGAAGCGGATAAGAATATCGCGCAAGCCAAGGCTGAGGAACGCCGTGCGATGGCTATCGCCAGCGAGCAGGAGATGAAAGCCAAAGCGCAGGAAGCACGCGCAAAGGTGATTGAAGCTGAAGCGCTCGTGCCACAGGCAATGGCTGATGCCTTCCGCTCAGGTAACCTTGGCATCATGGATTACTATCGTATGCAGAATATGCAGGCGGATACCGCTATGCGCGAGAATATCGCTGGAGGAGGAGAAAAGAAAACGAAGAAATAAATTGTAAAATCGTAAATCGTCAAATCGTAAATTGAAAGTAGCTCTTCTTCAATATCCGATTGAGTGGGCGAATCCGCAGGCTAACATAGGCTTGTTAGACGAGCGTCTGCGTGCTATCGCCGGTAGGGCGGACATGGCAGTGGTCCCTGAGATGTTCAGTACCGGTTTCTGTACCGACCGTCCCGGACTGGCTGAACCATGGGGCGGACCGACATGCCAAGCTCTCCAACGCATGGCGGATGAATATAACATCGCTATCGTTGGGTCCATAATGGCGACCGAGAATGGAAAACTCTATAACCGCGGATTTATGTTTCGTCCTGCCGATACACCGCTCTATTACGATAAACACCACTTGTATAGAAGCGGCGGAGAAGCGGAGTTTTTTACACCCGGTGAGACACGCGCTGTATGGGAGTTCCGCGGGGTGAAGATTCGTTTGGCGGTTTGCTATGACTTGCGCTTTCCCGTATGGCTGAGGCAGGATAAGCATAATCTGTATGATGTCCTGATTGTAGTGGCGTGCTGGCCTACTATCCGTATTCAGTACTGGGATGCCCTTTTGCCCGCTCGTGCCGCAGAGAACCATGCTTATGGCATAGGAGTCAATATGATTGGAACGGATGGTATGCAGTTGGACTACAATGGCCATTCGGCAGCATACGATACATGGCTCAAGGATGTGGCGGGCTTTGAGGACTATGAGGCTGGAACAAAGATAGTGGACTTGTCTATAGAGAAACTGAGACATTTTAGAGAAGTACTGCCGCAATGGCAGGAAGCAGATGAATATCAATTGGCATATAAAACAACTGACGCCTGAGGAGCAGGCTGCTGCTGAGCGTCTAAGCAAGGAGCTGGATGTCAGTCCCGTGGCGGGACGTATCTTAGCCGGTCGCGGACTGCGTACGGCAGCAGAAGCGCGGGCATACATACGTCCGTCGCTCGACAGCCTGCATGACCCCTTCCTCATGCGAGATATGGGAGCGGCGGTCGATAGACTCTGCGCTGCCATAGACAACCATGAGCGCATCATGGTTTATGGCGACTATGATGTGGATGGTACGACGGCTGTCGCACTCATGTATTCGTTCTTGCGCACCCAAACGGACAACCTCATCTATTATATTCCGGACCGCTATACGGAGGGATATGGTATTTCCACCAAAGGTATCGATACGGCCAAAGAGAGTGGTTGTAGCCTTGTCATTGCGCTCGACTGCGGTATCAAAGCGGTCGATAAAATCGAGTATGCAAATAGTTTGGGCGTGGATTTTATCGTTTGTGACCACCATACACCTGGAGAAACGATTCCTTCGGCGGTGGCGGTGCTCAATATGAAGCGTGCAGACTGTTTGTATCCTTTCAAGGAACTCAGTGGCTGCGGCGTGGGTTTCAAACTTGTGCAGGCCTATGCTTTGCGGCGTGGAATCGATATGCAGGAGGTATATCGTCTCTTGCCGCTCTTGGCGATGTCGATTGCCAGCGATATTGTTCCGTTAACAGGTGAAAATCGTATCCTCGCTTTCTTTGGCCTGCGGGCGATGAATGCCTTCCCTTCGGTTGGACTGAGTGCGATTATGCAGGTGGCGGGTATTGAAGGAAAAACCATTACCATCAGCGATCTGGTCTATAAGATAGGCCCGCGTATCAATGCCGCCGGACGTATCAAGAGCGGTGCGGAAGCGGTCCGCTTGCTCATTACCGATAATGCCGAAGCGGCTTTGCGTTTTGCCAAAGAGATTGATTCGTATAATCAGGACCGCCGTGATTATGATAGCCGTACTACCGATGAAGCACTCGAGCAACTGGAGAAAGACCCGATGAATTCGACTAAATTCACTACCGTCGTATATTCTCCTGAGTGGCACAAAGGCGTTGTGGGGATAGCGGCCAGCCGTCTGACAGAGACATGGTATAGACCGACGATCGTACTGACTGCTGGCGAAGATGATATCATCAGCGGTAGTGCCCGCTCGGTAAGTGATTTCGATATTTATACGGCGATTGACTCCTGCCGTGATTTGTTGACCAACTTCGGCGGACATAAATTCGCTGCGGGACTAAGTATGCACAAGGCTGATTTGCCCGAGTTTCAACGTCGTTTCGAAGAGTATGTGGCAGCGCATATCACACCGGAGCAACAAGTGCCGACACTTGATATAGAAGCGGAAGTGGAATTAAGCGATATGAACTGGAAGATGTATAAGATACTCCAGTGTCTGGAGCCTTTCGGACCATGTAATGAACGACCGCTCTTCCTCTGCCGCCATCTGATTAATAATCGTAACTCCCGTGCCGTCAGTGATGGAAGACACTTGCATCTCGATGTGACGGATACCGTTGTCGCGATGGATGGTATTGCTTTCGGACAAGGGGATAAAGCTACACATTTGCAGAACGGCAATGCAATAGACATCTGTTTCTATCTGGAGGAAAATACTTACCGCGGTCGTACTACCCTTCAGATGAATGCGCAGGATATTAAGTGGAGTGAGTAAATCGTCAAATCGTCAATCGTCAAATCGTCAATTATATGTTGTTTTCAGAACGTGACACCAAAGGACCTGTTTTGAGAAAAGGTTCAATCGAAGTAGTATGTGGCTCTATGTTCTCGGGTAAGACCGAAGAGCTTATCCGCCGTATGAAACGAGCTAAGTTTGCTAAACTGCGTGTGGAGATCTACAAACCTGCTATCGATGTGCGATATAGTGAGGAGGATGTAGTGAGTCATGACCGCAATGTGATTCAATCTACGCCTGTGGATAGCAGCCAGAATATCCTGCTTATGGTCAATGATATTGATGTCGTCGGTATCGATGAGGCGCAGTTCTTCGATATGGGTATCGTGGATGTATGCCAGCAGTTGGCGAATCGAGGCATTCGCGTTATTGTAGCCGGTCTGGATATGGACTATCGCGGTGTGCCGTTTGGTCCTATCCCTGCGCTGATGGCCATAGCCGATGATGTGTATAAGACTCACGCTATCTGTGTCCACTGTGGCGATTTGGCTTATGTCAGCCATCGTCTTGTGGCATCGGAGAAACGAGTGTTACTTGGAGAAACCGATAGCTACGAACCGCTCTGCCGTGAATGCTATAATAAGGCTTTGGCGCAGGAACAATAATTTTTAATTTTAATTTTGAATTATCAATGCAGTTGATGTAATATTGCCCCTTGCCATCCGAGATTGTTATACGTATAGCATCCCGGATGGTTTGTCTATGCCTGCTCCCGGAACGCGCGTTCTTGTGCCTTTGATGAAAAAGACAGTGAGGGGAGTTGTGCTGCGCGCTCATACCGAACCCGTAGATGCTCCTTTTGCCTCTAAGATACGTCCGATTAGCGAGGTATTGGATAGCGCACCGGTGGTGTCGTCAGAGCAGCTGGCGCTATGGCAATGGATGAGCACATATTATATGTGTACCTTAGGCGAAGTGATGGCTGCGGCTTTACCCGGAGGATTGGATAAGCGATTGGCGAATCCTCCTAAACGACGTCGCACGCATAGGATACCTTATGACGGGCCGGTTGAAACGGGACATCCGCTCTCGCCGGCACAGGCGAAAAGTGCCGATGATATCGAGCGTTTCTGGACTACTGGCAGGGATATAGTGTTGCTGCATGGGGTGACCTCTTCTGGCAAAACGGATATTTATATCCATCTTATCCAATCGCAAATAGCATGCGGAAAGAATGTGCTGTACTTGGTCCCGGAAATAGCCCTTACTACGCAGTTAACCTCCCGTCTTCAGTCGGTCTTCGGCGATAAACTCATCGTCTATCACAGCCGTTTCACCGATGCCGAAAGGGGCGATTTATATGTGGCAGCTGCTAAGGCCGAACCCCATGTGGTGATAGGTGCGCGGAGTGCGGTCTTTTTGCCGATTCCTAATATGGGGCTGGTTATTGTGGATGAGGAGCATGAGCCGAGTTATAAGCAGGCAGAACCCAATCCCCGCTATCATGCCCGCGCAGCGGCTATCATGCTGGCGAAAGCGCATAAGGCGAAAGTGTTACTCGGTACTGCTACGCCTTCCGTTGAGTCGTATTATCTGGCTCAGAAAGGAATCTATGGCTTAGTCTCGCTCGCGGAGCGTTTCGGCGGGGTTGAGTTACCGGATATTCGTCTCATTGACCTTAAGCGTCAATATGAGCGCAAGGAGATGTATGGTCATTTTAGTGACCCGCTCGTAGAGCGAATCCGCCAGTGTTTGGCGGATGGAAAGCAGGTTATTCTCTTCCAGAATAGACGCGGTTATGCGCCACAACTGCAGTGTACGCAATGCGGACAACCGCCGAGATGTGTCCAGTGTGATGTGCCGATGACTTTTCATAAGCGGGAGAATGAGCTTAGGTGTCATTATTGCGGTTACCATACCGCGGTACTGCCTGTTTGCCCGCAGTGCGGTGGAGAATATAAACTCATCGGCTTCGGTACTGAGCGCATAGAGGATGAGATACAGACGCTCTTTCCGGATGCCCGTGTACTGCGTATGGATCTCGATACAACCCGAAATAGGTCTGCCTATCAGGATATAATCAATTCGTTTGCTATGCATGAGTGCGATATCCTTGTGGGCACGCAGATGATAACCAAAGGCTTGCACTTCGATGATGTACGCTTGGTAGCTGTGCTTAACGCCGACCCGCTGTTTAACCAACCGGACTTCAGGGCGTATGAACGCGCCTTCCAGATGTTGGAGCAGGTTGCAGGCAGAGCGGGGAGGAAAGGCACCAAGGGAGAAGTATGGATTCAGACCTTTGATACACAGAATGCGGTACTGCAGATGGTAGTCAAGCATGACTATCAAGAGCTCTATAACCATCAGATAGCCGAACGGGAGATGTTTCATTATCCTCCCTTTCATCGGATAATCCGTTTGCAGTTACGTCATTCCGATAGTGTACATGTGCAGGCGGCTGCCATACAACTGCAAATGCATTTGACGAAGATCTTCGGTTCTCGTGTATCGGCGGTAATAGTGCCTTCCGTAGAGCGCGTACAGGCCTATTATATGCGCGAACTGACGCTCCGAATAGAGCATTCTGCCAATATGGATGAAGCCAAAAGGAGATTGAGAGAGGCTATAGACTATATCTCTTCGATTCCATCGGGAAAAAATGTAAAAATTATAACGGATGTAGATCCACTTTAGAACTATGATAGATGAATCCAAACGCTGTGTCGCGTATATCAATCAGATGATTGAGTCCGGACGTGCTGCCGAACTCGTGGCGGAGGGGGAAGATTATCACCGGAGTCAACTTCGGCGTATAGCTGCCGATATCTGTTCGCGCGAGCATGTAAGGGTAGTGCTGATAGCCGGACCGTCCTCCAGCGGAAAAACAACAACCAGCCATCGTCTCTGTATGGAGCTGCTGGAGCACGGCAAACACCCGGTAGCCCTGTCGCTTGATAATTGGTTTTTGAATGGCCGGGATATTCCGCTTACCAAGGAAGGAAAGAAGGATTATGAATCGGTTTATGCGGTGGATATCAAACAGCTATATCAAGATCTGAAAGCCTTGATTGCTGGAGAAAAAGTAGCTGTGCCTACTTTCAATTTCTCTGATGAGAAGCGGGAACTCCTTGGTGAAATGCTCCAATTGAAACGGGATGCTATTCTGGTACTGGAAGGTATTCACGCGCTTAATCCTGTGTTGACAAAGCATATCGATGCCTCGCGTAAATATAAAATCTATGCAGCGCCCATGAGTCCTGTTTCGCTTAGTGGTGACAATTGGATTCCTACGTATGTTCCTCGTCTCTTGCGGCGCATGAGTCGGGACTTGCGAACCCGCGGTAGGAGTCCGCAGAAAACAATTGCCTTATGGCCGTCTGTGATTGAAGGGGAAGTAGAATGGATAGAGCCTTTTCGTAAAGAGGCGGATGCAGAGTTCGATACATCGATGGTATATGAATTGCCTGCTCTCCGTATGACGGTAGAGGCCGCTCTGCAGACAGTTCCTGCCTCGGCAGCAGAATACGGGATGGCGGAGTCGTTGTTGCGCTTTCTCGGATTCTTCACTCCCTTGGAGTCTTCGTATGTCCCGCACGATTCTATTTTGCGCGAGTTTATCGGTGGAAGTCAATTCAATGTTTCTTAATAATCAGTTTGGTAAATGTATCCACAGCAAATCATTGATGCGTTGCGCCATGTGCGCTATCCCGGAACGGGAAAAGATTTAGTAGAGAGCGGAATGCTGGAAGATGACATTCGCATCTCGGGTTTTGAGGTGTCCTTCTCCTTGATTTTCCAAAAGGACAATGACCCGTTCGTAAAATCAGTTGTCAAAGCCGCCGAGGTGGCTTTGCAGACTTATGTAGATCCGAATGTGGCGGCGGATATACGCACGAAGTTTGTTAAAGTACAGCCCATAGCTAATAGCCAACAGCCAACTGCCATAGATGCCAAGCATATCATCGCTATTCATAGCGGAAAGGGCGGTGTGGGAAAATCGACTGTGACGGCTAATTTGGCAGTTTCCTTGGCGCAAGCCGGTTACCGTGTAGGACTATTGGATGCTGATATTCACGGAGCATCCATGCCTAAAATGTTCCATACTGAGGATTGTCGTCCTTTCTCTGTGGAGGAAGATGGACGCACGCTCATTGAACCCATTGAGCAATATGGTGTGAAGATGTTGTCCATTGGTTTTTTTGTCAGCCCTGAGCAAGCGGTCATCTGGCGTGGAGGAATGGCTTCAAATGCCATCAAGCAACTCATCGAAGATGCTCATTGGGGAGAATTGGATTATTTCTTGATTGATTTGCCTCCCGGTACGAGTGATATCCATCTGACCTTGATTTCCGAATTACACTTGACGGGAGTCATCGTGGTGACTACACCGCAGCCGGTGGCATTGGTGGATGCCCGCCGAGGCATAGAGATGTTCCGTAACGAAAAGGTTAACATACCTATTTTAGGACTTATTGAGAATATGTCCTGGTTTACTCCTGCCGAACTACCGAACAACAAATACTATATCTTCGGCAAAGATGGAGGAAAGAAGTTGGCACAAGAACTCAATATCACTTTGTTAGGTCAGATTCCGTTGGTTCAATCTATTCGGGAGGGTGGTGATGAAGGAACACCGATAGCCCTTCAAGTGGGGCATCCGGCAGCGACGGCGTTTGAGCAAATACGAATGCAAATAGAAGGATGAGTCATACCACCGAATTCGGCACTGCGCCGGTGCATAAGTTACTATGGAAGTACGCGTTACCTGCCATCATAGCAATGACGGCTACTTCGCTGTACAACATCGTGGATAGTATTTATATCGGTCACGGTTGCGGAGCGTTGGCGTTGGGAGCATTGACGGTAGCAAAGCCGTTCATGGATATATGCGCTGCTTTTGGTAGTTTGGTAGGCGTCGGTGCTTCGTCCTTATTGGCTATCTACCTCGGCGAGAAAGATTATGACCGTGCGAATAAGGTCTTGGGCAATGTCATCGTGATGAATGTCATCTTATCCACGATTGTGATGGTGGCGGGTTTGATATGGTTGGACCCTATCCTTATGGCGTTCGGAGCGAGTGAGGATACCATAGGCTATGCGCATGAGTATATGGAAATCATCTTGTATGGTAATATCCTCACGCACATCTATTTTGGCCTCAATGCGTTGTTGCGCTCTGCGGGACATCCTCGATTCTCGATGACGGCCACGATAGTGGCAGTAGGTATTAATATTATCCTTGACCCTATTTTTATCTTCGGTCTTGAAATGGGCGTTCGAGGAGCAGCTCTGGCGACTATCATCAGTCAGGCTGTGGCGGTTATCTGGCAATTGACGAAGTTTTTTGATAAGAATGAATTAGTCCGATTTCATCGGGGAATATGGCGTCTTAGTCGGCATATCACCGGTCGTGCATTGGCTATCGGCATGTCGCCGTTCTTGTATAATATTGCCCATTGTTTTGTGGTTATCATCATCAATAATCAGTTGAAAACATTTGGAGGCGATATGGCAATTGCTGCGTATGGAGTGATTAACCGTTTGACATTCGTGTTTG
The DNA here is from genome assembly GCA_902778935.1 of uncultured Bacteroidales bacterium. Lineage (GTDB taxonomy): Bacteria > Bacteroidota > Bacteroidia > Bacteroidales > Paludibacteraceae > Colicola. Next base: position 88,697 of record CACYZT010000004.1, on the reverse strand, counting down.
CGATGATGGTGATGGGTCTTAATCAAGGAATGCAGCCTATTGCCGGGTATAACTATGGCGCTAAGAGGTATGACCGCGTGTTAAAGACCTTTTATATCACCTGTGGATACGCGACGGGCGTAATGGCAATTGCGTTTATCCTTGGCGAGTGCTTCCCTGTCGTGATGACGCAGATGTTCACGCACGATCCGGAACTGATAGCGCAAACGATACGACCGATGCGTATCATCTGCTCAACTATGCTGATTATCGGCTTTCAGATGGTTACCGGTAACCTGTTCACATCGATAGGAAAAGCAGGCAAAGCTATTTTTCTTAGCCTGACGCGTCAGGTGCTCTACTTGATTCCTTTGACAATATGTATGCCGATGGTGTTTGCTGACCCTCTGGATGGTGTATGGTGGTCTATTCCGATAAGCGATACGATGTCTGCGGTGACGGCAGTGATTATCCTGATTACTGCTCGCCGAAGTCTGCACATCACCGCTACAACTGACCCGCCTCTACCAGATTGATGACGCGCTCCACAATCTTGTCTTTGTCCGAAGCATCGTACTCTTCCTTGAGGTCGTTTTTGAATAGTTTGGCGATGAACTGCCAGAAGTTAGCGGCAGCTTTGCCTTTATACTGCTTGATAAGATCATAACTGGTGCGTTCTGTCTCGCGGTCGAGAAGCAACATGAGCATACGTCCCTGACTGGCATACATTCCTCGAAAATCTTTCTCGTATTTCTTATAAAGCGAGCGTTCGAAGGCACGCCACCATTTTTTACGGGCTTTGTTGTCCGGCAGTTTGGCAAGTTCTGCATCTGCGTATGCCATATCTTTGGTAATCATTTTGGCGTACGGCAGACATTTCTTGACGTCCCGTACAGTGCGCCAGTAGAATTTCTCCTGTTTCTTGTTTTTGAATTTCATGGGCGGATAGACCCACACTTCGTGCAACCACGCTATATAGAGTGTGTCTCCGTCCTCTACTTTGAGCATACAGGAGTCCAAATACTGTTTGGCAGCGAACATTTGCGTGCTCACTGCCAACAGAATGAATATGTACAGTAGTCGCTTCATCTATCGTCCTACTGACAAATATCGTGCCAAAATCAATAGTTGAGTGCGAAAACAACGCGTCCGGCAGAGGGCTTGCCTGTGAGAATGCACTTTCCCGGCTCGTTCTTGTGTCCTGGTAGATCCGCTAACGGGATACAACGAATAGTGGCTTTTGTCTCGTCTTTGATGCGTTGCTCTGTCTCAGCGGTACCATCCCAATGAGCCAGCAGGAAACCACCTTTTTTCAGCTCCTCTTTGAATTCGTCGTAGCTATTAACCTCACGGGTGTTGGCGATACGGAAATCGAGTGCTTTTTGGAGCAGATTCTTTTGAATCTCTTCGAGCAATGCCTGTATCTTTTCTACGATTCCATCGAGAGAAATAGTTTCTTTGGTTTGTGTATCGCGGCGTGCAATCTCGATGGTGTTATTCTCGAGGTCGCGGCCACCCATTGCCAGACGTACGGGCACACCCTTCAGTTCGTAATCTGCGAACTTGTATCCCGGTGTGTATTTCTCGTCTGCATCTACTTTGACGCGGATGCCGAGTGCTTTGAGTTGGTCGGCAATCGGATTGAGTTTAGCCATGATGCCTTCCAGTTGCTCCTGAGTCTTAAAGATAGGCACTATAACAACCTGAATAGGAGCCAAATGCGGCGGCAGAACAAGTCCGCTATCATCCGAATGGGTCATAATTAGCGCACCCATCAAACGGGTTGATACACCCCACGATGTTGCCCAGACATACTCATATTTATTCTCCTTGCTGAGGAACTGCACATCGAATGACTTTGCGAAGTTCTGTCCCAGGAAGTGACTTGTACCGGCTTGCAGTGCCTTACCGTCCTGCATCATTGCTTCAATGCAGTAGGTATTCAGTGCACCGGCAAAACGCTCGTTTGGCGACTTGACGCCTTTTACTACTGGGATAGCCATGATGTTCTCTGCGAAGTCCGCATATACATCGAGCATTTGACGAGCGTAGTCTTCCGCTTCCTCTTTGGTAGCGTGCGCCGTGTGACCTTCCTGCCAGAGGAATTCAGCCGTGCGCAGAAACAGACGCGTGCGCATCTCCCAACGCATCACATTACACCACTGGTTGCACAGAATGGGTAGGTCGCGGTAGGACGAAATCCAGTTCTTATAGGTGGACCAGATAATTGTTTCAGATGTCGGACGGATGATGAGCTCTTCTTCCAGTTTGGCTTGAGGATCAACAACTACGCCCTTGCCGTTCGGGTCGTTCATCAAACGGTGGTGAGTCACTACAGCGCACTCTTTGGCAAAGCCCTCTACGTGCTCCGCCTCTCGGCTCAGGAATGATTTCGGAATAAGAAGCGGGAAGTACGCATTCTTCACACCTTTCTCTTTGAACCGGCGGTCGAGTTCTGCCTGAATAGTCTCCCAAATGGCATAGCCATAGGGTTTGATTACCATACATCCGCGAACGGCGCTCTGTTCCGCCAAATCAGCCTTTACGACCAGTTCGTTGTACCATTTGGAGTAGTCCTCGCTACGAGGAGTCAGTTTCTGATAATTTGCCATGTATTGTGTCTTAATTTATATGCTTTTCTTTTTGCGGGTGCAAAGTTACTGCTTTTTTTGCATATATGCAAATAAAAAACATCTAAAATTTTGCATATATCAAATTTATTTTGTAATTTTGCAGCGTAAATCAAATCTCGTATGAAAGGAAAGTACTTACTTTTAGGATGTATTATGTTAGCGGCATGTACACAAAAAAGTCCGGTAAAACCGGACGAAAACGCACCTTTAGGAGTGCAGCAGGCATGGGAACTATGGACGGAAGAAGATGGCTCGCGCGCTGAGTTCGAACAATTGGTGTCAGATTACTATTGTCAAACGGACAGTCAGCGCCAGATGTTGTTTGAATCGCTGAGTCGTATCTTGGAGAATGTCTATCAATCGGCAGACATGCTGACGGTCGAGTTGCTTCGTTCGACGCAGTTAACGAATGCAGCAGAGCCGCAGATGGCGGACTGGATTATGTCCGGCTACAATCCGCTGGCGCATTTCTCCGATGATATGTTTGCCAGCAAGCTGGCTTTTGTCACGATCATTAACTTCCCCCATTACAGTTTGGAGGAGAAGAATGAGTTGGGCAGAACTTGGTCACGTCAGGAATGGGCTTATGCCCGCATGGGAGATGTGTTTACGTCTCGTGTGCCAGGTGAGGTAAATGCACGAATAAGTCAGGTGTACGCGAATGCGGAAAACTATATTGCGGATTATAATATCTATATGGGTAACTTGCGTACGGAAGACGGCAGACAACTATGGGAGAACGACAAAGTGCTGCTTAGCCACTGGAATCTGCGTGACGAGTTGAAGGCACTGTATCAATCGGATAATCTCGAGTCGCGCGGACGAAACCGTGAGAAGCAGGAGATGATTTACAAAGTGATGCAGCGTATCGTGGACCAGACTATTCCGCAAGAGGCAATCAACGGAAAGGACTATATATGGGAACCTTTTGCCGATTTCAACGGAGAAAATGAGCCTTATACGCGCTATCAGAAAATACTGGATATCGCCCATGCTTATTTTACAGCCGACGCCTATTATCCATCTGCGCCTACGGCTATTCAGCGTAATTTCGAGGAAGGAGTGGAGATACCTGCTGCCGAGTTAGACAGCCTGTTCCGTGCTTTGGTGGGTTCGGAGCAAGTAAAACAGGTGGCGTCCATCATCAAAGAGCGTTTGGAGCGCGATTTGCGTCCGTACGATATATGGTATGACGGTTTCAAGGCGCGTGCATCGCTGAATGAGGATATGTTGAGCGCAGAAACGCGCCAACTCTACCCCGATGCCAATGCCTTTGCTGCTGATATGTACCGATTGCTGACCAAGATGGGTTTCTATTCCGAGGATGCCCGTCGGATCGCTCATCATATCGCTGTGGAGCCGGCTCGCGGTTCAGGTCACGCATGGCCGTGCTTGGGCAGAAAAGAAGATGCACGTCTTCGTACGCGTATTCCTGCCGGCGGAATGGATTACAAAGGATACAATATAGCCGTTCATGAGTTCGGCCACTGCGTGGAGCAAGTGTTGGATATGTATTTTATTGACTACTATATGTTGTCCGGCGTACCCAATACCGCTTATACGGAAGCAAGTGCATTCCTTTGGCAGCATCGCGACTTGCAGTTGTTACCGGAAGCCCAGATGGGCAACGGCATCAATAATCCGGATGAAGTACTTGACCAATTCTGGTCTATGTATGAGATTATGGGTGTGAGTCTGGTGGATATGGCTATGTGGCAATGGATCTATGCTCATCCTAAAGCGACCGCTAAAGAGTTATGTGAGGCGACGCAGCAGATAGCCAAGGATATATGGAATCAGTATTATGAACCTGTATTAGGCGAACATGATTGTATCCTTCTGGCGGTCTATAGCCACATGGTGAATGCGCCGATGTACCTGCCCAATTATCCTTTGGGTCATATCGTGCAATATCAGTTGGAGGAACATCTAGCGCAGTACCAGACGCAAAAAGATTTTGCGCTTGAATACATGCGTATCTATCGTTTAGGTCGGTTAACGCCGAAAGAATGGATGGTTCAGGCAGTAGGTGAAGCGCCGTCGATAGAACCTATTCTCCGCGCAGTGGATAGGATTTGCGGAGCGACTCAAAAGCCGTAGGTTGAACTTTTAGAGATTCGGAGACTCGGGACAGCCATCCTGGCGCCGAGTCTCCTTTTTTTGTTCCCTTATCGGCATAGCGATATTCCGAAATATCGATTTTAGGCAAGTGGTATATTTCCCCGATGAAATCGAGACATTTCTGCGTAGCATTGCGTTTGCCTTGTACCGAATATCCGGCTATATGCATTGATGCCAGACGTGCTTGTTGGAGCACATCCGGATGGATATTCGGTTCGTTCTCCCATGTATCGAGAATGAACGGATGTCCGCTGTTGAGTAGTGCCTTCTCATCTACCACTCCTCCGCGCGCTGCATTGATAATCAGGGTGTGAGCCTTGCAGCGGTCGAGGAAAGCGGCGTCGCACATGTGTCTCGTTGTGTTATCAAGCGGCACATGGAAAGTAATGATATCGCATTGATGCGCAATCTCATCGAGCGAAACGCCGATGTGCTTGGGCGGGTCGTTCAGCAGAACTTTTAGTCCTCGCCGTTCCGCCATCTTGGCTACCAGCGTACCGACATGTCCTACGCCGACTACGCCAATGGTGAGACTGCTCTTCTGGATAGCGGTTTCGTTGAGTGCTTCTTCGACATAGTCGCATACAGCTTGTGCGTTACATCCGGGACAGGCTGTCCAGCGAATACCGTGCGACTCGCAGTAGGCGGTGTCAATATGGTCATAGCCGATGGTGGCAGTACATACTAACCGAACGCGTGAACCGCTTAATAGGGATTCGTCGACTTTGGTACGTGTGCGTACGATGAGTACGTCCGCATCGTGAACAGCCGAATGGTCTATTTGCTCCGGTTCCATCGGGTAAATATCGACATCCGGCCATTCCTTTCGGACGGCTTCAAAGAGGAAGGGAATATATTTGTCAGCAATGATTGTCATGCCCGGCCGGCAGAATCAATATTTGATGTTATCAATGAGTCGAACGGGACCGCAATAGACCGTAATACAACCGATAGCGTGGTTGAACGTGTCGGTGGGTAATAAACTTGTTTGGTCCACAATCTCGTAATACTCCACTTCCAGTCCTTCAACAGCATTGACGGTATCAATGACGCGCTGTTGGATAGAAGCAACGGTAGCATTGTCTTCTTTTGCCCATTTCAACGAGTCAAATAGCGTCTTTGAGATAGCCAAGGCCGTCTTCTTCTCTTCAGCAGAGAGACGTTCGTTTCGGCTGGAGAGTGCCAGACCTGATTCCTCGCGTACGATAGGACAATCGATGATTTGCAGATTGCCGAATGTGCCTGCCATCGAGCTACGCTCTACCATGTGATGGATGATGGCCAGTTGCTGGAAGTCTTTCTCTCCGAAGTAAGCTTTATCGGGTTGAACGAGATAGAACAAACGGCTGACGACCTGCACTACGCCGTTGAAGTGTCCCGGACGCATCTTACCTTCCATCACTTTGTCCAGACCTGCAAAATCAAACTCGAAGGTAGTGTTCATCTCTTCAGCAGAGTACATCTCTTCGGGTGTAGGCGCGAAAACATAAGTAGCACCGATGGATTCAAGCAACTGAGCATCGCGCTCTATGTTACGCGGGTACTTAGCCAAATCTTCCTTGTTGTTAAACTGCGTAGGGTTGACAAAAACGGAGACGAAGCATACATCATTGTCTTCAACTGCCCGTTTTACGAGGCTGGCATGTCCGGCGTGGAGCGCACCCATTGTTGGCACAAGCCCGATGGTTTGTTTGTTGGCCTTACATGCACCTACAATAGCCTTTAATTCGTTCTTTGTAGTGATAATTTGCATATTATTTAGCGTTAATTAGTGTCAATATTGCGAAAAATCGTGCAAAGTTACAATTTTTCTTGCATATATCAAAATTTTTTTGTAATTTTGCAGTGCGAAAAAGTGTATATGCCTATGAAAGAGCCGAATCGAATCCTATTTATCTCTCAGGAGATATATCCCTACCTGGCTGAAGAGAATCCCATTCGTCTTCTCTGTCGCCAGTTGCCGGAGTACTTCCAGAGTCATGGTTATGAGACTCGTACGTTCATGCCCAAGTTTGGCGACATCAACGAACGTCGTAATCAGCTTCACGAGGTGATTCGTCTTTCTGGTATGAATCTGATTATCGAGGAGTCGGACCATCCGTTGCTTATCAAGGTGGCGTCTATTCAATCGGCGCGTATTCAGATTTATTTCATAGACAATGATGATTTGTTCCATCGCCGTAAGGGTGTGGTTGACGAGCATGGTGTCGAATATGCGGACAATGATGACCGCGTTATCTTCTATGCCCGCGGTGTGATAGAGACGGTGAAGAAGTTGCGTTGGACGCCGAATGTGATTGTATGTTCCGGATGGATGAGTGCGTTAGCGCCTCTGTATCTGAAGAAGGCTTTCAATGACGAGCCGTTCTTTGCAAACTCGAAGATTGTGCTGATGCTGGATGACAACGAGTACAAGCAACCGTTCTCTACCAAATTCAGCGACAAGTTGCGTATCGACGGCGTGACTAATACCGATGTCCGTTCGCTGGCGGGTTTCCCTGTCGGTTATGAGGAGTTGATGCGTCTGGCGGTGGATTATTCGGACGCTATCGTATATGCGATGCCTCAGGTGAACCAGCGTGTGGCCAACTATGCCGAAACGAAGGGGAAACCGATCTTGACGTATGAGCCGACAGAAGATTTGAATGCGGCATGTAAGCGTCAGTGGGATTTCTATCAGACCTTATTAGAAACGAAGACGGAGGAGAATGCTTAAACGCTTTGCGTTCATAGGGGTATTAGTGGCTGTTGCGTGCTGTCAGACGGCGTGCAAGGATGATGTGAGCACGACGGGCGAATCGATTCTCGAGCCCGAGGACCGAATCATTGTGCTGGCTGATACGTTTGCTCTGAAATCCGAGATTATGAGCAGCGAAGCGATCACGTTGCAAGCCGATTCGTTCCTGTTAGGCGAGCTTGAGACAGACTATGGCGTTCTCCGCGCATCTATTCTGACGCAGGTGGCATGCCCTGAAGGCTTTCGTTATCCGGAAGGCTTTGTGGTCGATTCTATTTGCCTGTTCTTGTATTATTCCAGTTGGGTAGGAGATGCTAATTCGCCCTTAGCTATCAATGCCTATATGATGGACAAGAATACTTTCCGTTACTCGGATACCTATAGTTCGGATTTGGATATCGATGATTATTGCACACGCGACAAGAGTATTCTGACGAATCACCGTATCGTGGTAGCCTCTGAGAAGCGCGATTCTGTGAAGGACAGCTATGGCAACTACGTGCCGATGATTAGGATGCGGGTCAATGATGATTTTGAGCAGTATTTCTCTGCCATCACATCGTTTACGAGTCAGGAAAAATTCAACGAGCAGTTCAAAGGTTTGTTACTGGAGAGTTCTTTCGGTTCTTCCACCGTATTAAACGTGACCGACGTTGCGTTTGGTGTGTATTATCATTTCTCCTATAACAAGAACGGCCGTGACACGGTAGTGGAGGATATGAAGGCATTCTATGCCAATTCGGAAGTCCGCACTATCAATCATTTTGCATACCAGGATAAGCAGGAATGGGTAGAAGAGCTTGAGAAAGACTCCGACACCTATAATTATATTGTCGCGCCCGCGGGCGTATATACGCGCTTGCGCTTCCCTATTAAAAAGATTGCCGATGACATCATCGATGATATGCGTGATCCGCTAACGGGAGATACGGTCAAACGTCCGTATGTCAACAAAGCTGAGGTGCGCGTGGCGGTGGAGAATAAGTTTACCGGCTCAAGCAAAGACAGAGGGCGTGATAACTGGTTACAACCGGCTGATTATATGCTCTTGCTTCGTGAGGAGAGTGCGCCGCGCTTCTTCCGGAAAAAAGAATTACCGTCTGATACGTGTGCGTTACTGAGTGCTTTGACTTCCGGTATCGACTCTGTGGGAAATACCATCTACTACTATACGTATGATATGTCTGATTTGCTGACCAATTACTTGCATCCTCTGGTTTCCAATGAGGTAAGCAAAGATAGAGGCGACTCTGTATTGACGATGGTATTAGTGCCGGTGACAGTAAAAACAGCCACTACGAGTAATTCTGCTGTAGCTGTAACGGCTGTTAAAGAGCAACAAACGATGTCCGCTACGAAGATACGTTCGGCGAAGAACGGAATGCGGTTTGAGATTGTCTATAGCGGATTCTAAGAATCAAAAAAAACGCGGCTTAAACCGCGTTTTTTAGTCTGTATAAGTCTGCATGCTCCAGTTTCTGCTGTGCGTACTCTTTGGTGACGGTGAAGGATTGTGCACCTTCCTGCTTTCGGTTCGGCAGCTCAAACATGATATCCGTCATAATCGCCTCCATGAGTCCGCGTAAGCCACGTGCGCCCAGTTTATACTCCAGCGCTTTGTCCACAATGTAATCCAGCGCTTCGTCATCGAAGGTAAGGTTTACATTGTCCATCGACAGCAGTTTCTGGTATTGCTTGGTTAGCGCATTCTTAGGATTCAAGAGGATAGAACGCAGGGCGTCATGGTCCAGCGGGTCGAGATGTGTCAGAACGGGCAGACGACCGATAATCTCAGGAATAAGTCCATACGCCTTCAAATCCTGCGGAGCAATATACTGGAGCATGTTGTTTTTGTCCAGATGCTCCGTTTCCTGCTGTGCAGTAAATCCGATGACCTGTGTGTGCAGACGTTGCGCGATAGTTCGCTCGATGCCCTCAAACGCGCCTCCGCAGATAAAGAGAATATTTTGTGTGTTCACATGAATAAACTCCTGGTCCGGGTGCTTGCGTCCGCCTTGAGGCGGTACATTGACGATAGAGCCTTCGAGCATCTTCAGCAGAGCTTGCTGTACTCCTTCTCCGCTTACATCGCGTGTGATGGACATATTCTCACTCTTGCGTGAGATTTTGTCGATTTCATCGATGAAAACGATACCTCTCTCTGCTTTTTTGACGTCATAATCGGCGTCCTGCAAGAGCCGTACGAGAATCGTTTCCACGTCTTCTCCTACGTATCCGGCCTGCGTGAGCGAGGTGGCGTCTGTGATGGCAAACGGTACTTTGAGCATTTTCGCAATCGTCCGGGCAAGAAGCGTTTTGCCGGTACCCGTAGAGCCGACCAGGAGGATGTTGCTTTTCTCTATCTCCACATCGTCGTTGCTTATTTCCTGCAAGAGACGCTTGTAGTGGTTATAGACAGCGACCGAGAGGAAGCGTTTTGCTTCCTCCTGGCCGATGACATACTGGTCGAGAAAATCCTTTATCTTCTGCGGTGTGGGCAGCGTGTTGATATCCAGCTCTCCGGCGGCTTTGCGCTGCTTGGGTAGGGTGAGTACCAACTGGTGTCCCGCTTCAATACAATCCGAGCAGATAAGTGCATCTCCGATGCCGGAGAACATGTTCGGCTTTGTCTTTCCGCAGAAAAAACAGGTATTCGGTTTACGCTCTTTTGCCATAGACAATCTGCGTTTTATTTCTTAGCTTCCGCTTTCTTCTCTGCGCGACGCGCCTGTGCCATCTGGATGTCATAAGCGATAGGCGAAGCGATGAACAGCGAAGAGTAGGTACCTACGATAACACCCATAAGGAGTGCGAATACGAAGCCCTGGATGGTCTCACCACCGAAGATGAAGATAGCGAGCAATACCACGAACGTTGACATAGAGGTCGAGAACGTACGGCTGAGCGTATTGTTCAATGCGTCGTTGATATTGATGTGCTTCTCGCGTTTCGGATAGAGTCCGTTGTATTCACGCACACGGTCGAAGATGACCACGGTATCGTTGATAGAATAACCGATGACGGTCAGGATAGCTGCGATGAACGCCTGGTCAATCTCCATAGAGAAAGGCATAATCTTCCACAGGATAGCATAGAGACCGAGGATGATGACGGTATCGTGTGCCAAGGCTGCGAGTGCGCCGACGGAGTAAGCGAAGTTACGGAATCGGAGCAGGATATAGAGGAAGATGACAATCAGGGCAGCGATGATAGCCCAAACGGCACTGGTCTTGATATCATCCGCGATAGCCGGACCTACTTTCTGGCTCGACATGATACCTACTTCGGCGTTCGAGTCGGTCGAACGGAAGTCCTCGAAGGTGATATCCTCGCCCAGGAACGGCTTGCAGCCCTCGTAGAGAAGAGCCTCAATCTGCTCGTCAGCCTCTGCGGTCTCCTCGTGGATACGATAGTTGGTGGAGATACGAACCTGGTTAGCGTCGTTACCGTAGGTGATGACGTTGAGCGAGAAGAGTTCGCCGTCCTCGAGCGTTGCGCTGAAGGTCTTGTCGAGGTTCTCGCGTACGTCTTGTGTATTGATGCTGTTGTCGAAACGAACAACGTAGTTACGTCCACCGGAGAAGTCGATACCGAGGTTCAGTTTACCGAAGATATGCGGGTCGAGACCAAGGATAGCGAAGATGATGAGAACGCCGGAGATGCAGTAAGCAATCTTACGGGCACCTACGAAGTTGAAGTGCATATTCTGCAGGAAGTTCTTCATCAGCGCGGTAGTGAAGCTCAGCTCCTTAGCGCCCTCGCGTTTAGCATAGTCCTCGAGCAACAGACGGGTGATGAACACAGCCGTGAGGAACGAAGAGATGATACCGATCATGTACGTAACGGCGAAGCCCTTGATAGGACCGGTACCGAAGATAGCCAGAATAGCACCGGTGAGGAACGAGGTTACGTTCGCATCCACGATGGCGCTGATGGCACCCTTGAAACCGTCTTCTATCGCTTTGCGCATACCCTTGCCGCTGCGCAACTCCTCACGGATACGCTCGTAGATAAGCACGTTAGCATCGACCGCACAACCCATCGTCAGCACGATACCGGCGATACCCGGAAGGGTAAGTACGGCGCTGAAGGATGCGAGGATACCGACAAGCAGGAATACGTTGCATACCAAGGCTGCATCGGCGATAAGACCCGGAATCCAGCCATAGTAGAAAATCATGTAGATGAGGATGAGCACAAAGCCCAGAACGAATGACCAGAGACCGGATTGAATAGCCTCGCGACCGAGCGAAGGACCAACCACACTCTCCTCGATGATACGAGCAGGAGCCGGCATCTTACCGGACTTGAGGGTGTTGGCAAGGTCTTTTGCCTCTTCTACGGTGAAGTTACCGGTGATTTGGCTGTTACCGCCCGCAATCTCATTCTGTACGGTCGGGAACGAATATACATAGCCGTCAAGGACGATAGCTACCGATTTGCCGATATTATCTTTGGTCAGACGCTGCCAGGTCTTAGCACCCTCAGCGTTCATCGACATCGATACATTAGCGTAAGCGCTGAACTGCGAGAAGTCGGCACGAGCATCGGTAATCACGTCTCCTTCGAGCGAAGCGCGTCCGTCACGCTGTGCTTTGAGTGCTACGAGCTGGAAGTAGGAGTTAGCCTCGTCGATAGCTTTTACCGTCCAGTAGAAACGAGCGTCACGCGGCAGAACGGCTTTCGCAATCTGCGAGTTGAGCATAGCGTTTACTTTTGCGGTATCGACATAGTGAACAGTACCGATGACCGGACCGCGGTAAGCCTGACCGGCAGCATTGACGGACGGGTTGAGGATAGCGAAGAGCGGGTTGTTCTTCTTGTATTCGGCAATCTGAGCAGCTTGGTCTGCCTCGATGGCTGCGCTGTCTGTACCCAGGTTATCTACCAGGTCAGCGAGGTCTTCGCCCTCAGCCTTCGGAGCCTCCTCTGCTTTCACCTCTTCTGCAGCCTCTTCCTGCGGAGCGGAAGCGGCGAACTCACGGTTGATCTGCGCCAGCATCGGCAGCAGCTCGGCAGCCTCGTAGGTCTCCCAGAACTCAAGGTTCGCAGAACCCTGGAGCAGCTTACGAACACGCTCCGGCTCTTTGATACCCGGAAGCTCGATGAGGATACGGCCCGGCTGAGCCAGCTTCTGGATGTTCGGTTGTACCACACCGAAGCGGTCGATACGCGTACGGAGCACGTTGAACGAGTTCTGAATAGCGCCGTCCACTTCCTCGCGGATAACTTTCTCTACTTCTTCGTTGGTCGAGGTCAGCGTCACTTTGTCCTTCAACTCGAAGGTCGAGAAGATAGAAGCCAGCTGTCCGTTCGGGTCCACTTCTTTGTACGATTCGATGAAAAGGGTTACGAAATCAGCACCGCTGGATTTCTGTTTCTGACGAGCGCGCGCCAGAGCCTCTTTGTAGTTAGGTGTTTCGTTGTGTCCGCTGAGCGCATCGAGGATGTCCGGAACGGATACCTCCATCGTCACGTTCATACCGCCCTTGAGGTCCAGACCGAGGTTAATCTCTTTCTCACGGCACTCTTTGAGCGTGTAACCAAACCAAACTTTCTTGGCAGCAATCGAGTCCAAATACTGATACTCCTTAACTGCATCACCTGCCGCATACTCCTTCGCAGCCTTGTCATAGTGGCTGGTCACGAGCGAGAACGACAGATAGAAGGCGCATACCAACGCAAGGCACACCGCCAAAATTCTAACAAGTCCTTTGTTTTGCATAATTGTTTTGTTGTATTTTAATTTAATTTTATGCTGTTTATTGTATGTGCTGTGCGCGTATTATGTGCGCACGCAACACAAAAAGCGTGCAAAGGTACTGCTTTTTTTTGATATACGCAAATTTTTTTTGCTTTTTTTATTAAAACAGCCCAATAATAGTGAAGTTACGCCGATGTGTGTTGATTTTTTATCCTTTCGCGGATGATGCCCTGAATGAACGTACGGAGTGTTTTGTAGGTTTTTCGTTTGAATAGCATGGAGTTTGGCTCCTTGGTTTTAAGGAAAGGTGCTTCGGGGTCGGGGCGTTTGATTTGTGCAAGGAATCGGTTTTTGAAATCCTCGAGTTGCTCACGGCATGTGCGGACAAATTCTCGCTGTTCGGGTGTCATAGCCGCGAGTTCATCGTCCGTGTAAAACTCTGAGTTGATGATTTGTGCAGTCAGGCGACTGACGTCTCCGAACAGGCGTATATTCGCCAGTTCTTCGCCTTTTGGCGGGTTCTTGACATAGTCTCTCGGGTTCTCGATGGGGTACGATTCCTTGACTCCTTCGAAGATGACTTTTCCGCTCGGAGCGCGGAACTTTTTCTGGCGCATGACGACATTTTTGCCGAATTTGCCGTGGATGTTTTCAAATGGTGTGTTTAGTGTAATTTGCGACATTGCTTTGGCACGAGAGGTTGGCTAAATATCCCGAAAATAACAAGAGAATAACCCGTGAATCACGCGACAATCACCCGTGAATCACCCGTGTTTGGATGTATAAAACATCGGTAAAAGAGTTGTGGAACTACGGTGGGCATAGGCGGTTATAAAGGGGTTAAAAGAGGGTTTAGTTGTTGAGAGTTAATTGGTTTATTGAAATCGGGTGCAAAGATACAAAAAATAAATGACATCTCCAAATTTTGAGCCTTGGAAATGTCATTTTTTTGTATAAATGTCTGACTTATGTCTGGCTTATGTTTGTGTTACATGCCTATAGTTGCGTCAATTGAGTCTTACCATGACGGAGATGACTTGTCCGGCGGTGGATTCGCCCGGTTTGAAGACGCGTGCTTTGCCTTTGTTCTCACCGGCTACATCTACCATGATAGTTAATTGTTTACCATTCATAGTGATAGCCGTCTTTTGGAAGGATTGGGTGCTTGGATCATACTTGCCAAACGGTTTCTCCGTCACTATCTGTGCCTGGTAAGCATCGTATTCGCTCCAATCGATAACAACCTGTTCAGCTGCATCTTTTGATAAATCACAGATATAGAACGAGTGTTCATCGTTATTCATGATATAAGCGATATTATCGTAATAATCTCTTTCGTTATCCGGGTAGTAGTCCGGCAGATCCATGTGCGTGACTTTTTTGCCTTTAGGGTCAAAGGTAAACTTCTTATTGTGGTCAAGCCATGATAGCGTTTCGGTTTTGCTAATAGGTCCGGCTACGGTCTCGATGTCCGGCAATTCTGCGAGCAATTCACCTACTTTGGCCTGAGCAACAGGCGATTCTTGCAAGTCCAAGGCATAGAACGCAGTACCGTATCCGCGAATAACGGCAATGGCATATAGCGTACCATTGATGGAAGATACATACCAATTAGCCTCTTTATGCTCATCGCTTGTAATAGCAACAATGTCCAGCGTATTCGGGAAGAGCACTCCTGTCTTATACGTCCATCCCCATTCGCCTCCTCGATAGCCGATATCACCGCCTATGGCACCTCGGTTGTCCGGAAGAATAGATTCGAAATAGAGCGTGTTCTCATGCATCATACGTACGTTCAGGTAATCGCCTTCGTCTTTGAGTTGGTACACCATTTTGGCATCGCTATATTCGCTTATACAATACACCTCACCCTTCATACTCTCCACAATGGTATAGATATCCGAAGGACGACGGTTTCCCGCCAGCGGATGTCCCTCAATGTCGTATTCCAGATAAGGCAGAATATTGTAGTCCCATTCAAACAGCGCACCGTCTTTGAGCCGGACAAGGAAATGTTTACTCATGAGCGGGTTGCATTTCTCTGCTAACATGCTTCGATAAGGTTCTTCTACTTGATCGAGTTCCGGGTAATCATATCGGCAGTTATAGAGCCACAACCAATCATCTCCAATCGGATAGATATACTCCATCGCCAAGCGCATGTGAGCCTGCACCATATCAATAATCTCGCCATTGCCACGACAATTGATGGTGTATGAGACTTCGACTAAAGTACCATCTTCCGAAACGGAATAGATGGGGTCTCTCATATCATAAACGGTGTCGCCTTCAGCAGCAGGAGCACGCCGTGGCGCATTTTGTGCATCAGAACTGATAGAAGCTAAGGCAAGCGCGTTAACTCCGTCCAAGTGCATACGTTTGAACTCCAGTTCTTTGAGTTTTCCGCTTCCACCACCGCCGTCGCAGGAGGACAAGCCTATTGCAGCCACTATGACCGCAAGGGCGTAAATGAAACGAGGTTTCATAGAAATTATAATTATGAATTAATTTAGTTGAGACGAACCATGACTGAGATGACTTGTCCGGCGTCGGATTCACCTTCGTGAAGAACGGTTACCTTACCGCGATTCTCCCCCTGTGCATAGAGGATGAAGTACAGATACGTACCATCCAAGAGTTGTGCTCCGCCGGTGAAACATTGCGTATTCGGGTCATACTCGCTGAAACCGCCCATCATTGCAATCTGCGGGATATATTCAGCTATCGATTCGTCAAACTCAATCATTACTTGCTCTGCCTCGTTCTTTGCCAAGTCGCACACATAGAAGAAGCTCTGACCTTCACCCATGACATACGCAACACCGTCATAGTACTTGGTTTCATCCACCGGATAGTTCGCCGGTAACTCTTTCTTGCTGAAAGACGGAGCCATTGGGTCAAGGGTATAAATATACGAATGAGCTGTCCAGTCAGCTTCATATTCCGTTCCCATCCATGTGGCTACCGGCGTCTTGTAAACCCTTTGTTTGGGGCCGGATTGCTGTTCTAGATCAAACTCATACAAGGCAGGAGTTTTGACTGTCCACATGCCCGATTGGTTCTCCAAGGCATAGAAATAGCCCATGTGTTTCGTTACATCCCAACTACCTTCTTTGCCGTCGGTTTCCGTGGTCGTAATATATCTCTCTGCGTATATATATGCTCTTCCGCCTATGGCGATATACTCCGGTTTCTCAAGCTGTGCCTCACCTGGATTGATGTTGCTCAACTTCACAGAACTCGGATCAATTATCACGGGTATTCCGCCGCCAAAGTCGCCGCCTAAGATTGTTCCAACAAAGCCGCGGTCGTCGACATATAAACCGTTGCCGGATTGTGAACTGCTTAATACTTGTACTACATTGAGAATATCGCCTTGGTCTTGCAGTTTGTAGATTCGTCCGTAGTAGTCATCCAAGCCGCCCATAGAAGGACAGGAGAACACGTCTTTGCCTACCGATTCGACTTGACCATAGATGTCGCTCGGACGCCTGTAACCTCTACCTTGCTTCGGGCAACCTTGTTCTTGCGTCCATTGGAAGAGCGCACCGTCGGACTTACGCACGAGGAAGTTGAGGTCAATACCTGCGTTATTAATCAACTCGCGAATCTTGCCGTGCAGCGGTTCAGGGATGTCATCCAATCCCGGGTAGTCGTATTCGCAGTTTACGAGCCACAACCATTCGTCACCGATAGGATAGATATACTGCATTACAAGGCGCATGTTGGCTTTGACCAAATCAACTATTTCGCCATTACCTACGACTTCGATGGTATAGTGTACTTCAACGAGTGTGCCATCTTCGGACACAGTCCATACAGGATTCGACACGTTGTAATCCGGGTCGCCTCCGTCTCTTGCCAAAATTCGCTGAGGTGCGTTCTTCTGACTTCCGTCGTTCGCCAATGCAATCGCTTTCGCTCCGGCAATGTCCATACGCTTGAAGGTCATACTGCTGGCGCTACCGCCTCTGTTTGCCTCGCACGAGCTTAACATCCCGGCGAAGAGGATAATTGCTGCGAAATAAAAGAATTTTGTTTTCATACCTTTATATTTTTTTAAGATATATAATAGTGTGTGTTATATTACAACAATAAACGGCACTTGACACGCGTCAAGCACCGCTGCTGGTCGGTTATGTTTGCGAATATGATTTACGCCCGTAGGGGTGGGTAATTCGCAATATATGGTTGTCACACAGCCACATAGTAACCTTACTTTTTCAAATCTGCGGCAAAGGTACAACATTTTTTTGATATACGCAAATAAAAATGGAAATTTCATCCTATTTGGCTAAATAATTGCCTTCAAATTTGCGTATGTGGGATTTTTGTTGTACCTTTGCATTCGAATATGAGTAATAAGAGCGACCATAGTGGGCTGTTTGCGAGCGGAAGTGCGCGCAAGGCGATGTACAGGCGATGGGTGTATATGGCTGTCGCCATCGTGGCTGCGGCGTTACTACCGATGAAACCGGTGTTTTCGTTTCAGACGGACAAGGGTATCATCTATGAGCGCAGTTTCTCCATGGACGACCGCACGTTTTATGTCGTACAGACAGAGCTGGATACGGGTAAAGCACATTTGGTGGCAACGATGCCGGTAAAGGGATTGCGTTACTGCTATCTGGCGATGCTATGGGGCAGTATATTGTGTCTGCTGTGTTTTTATCCGGAATGGCGCGTGTGGGTTTGCGTGTTCACGGCTGTGGCGGCAGGCATGTACTATGTGCTGATGGCGTATTATGCGGTGGTGATAGCCGAAGATTACTACGCGACGCTCTATCCGAACTATATGGCTATTCTGCCTGCCGTGGTATTGCAGATGATGGTTCTCACACGGCGGAACGTCATCAAACAGATTAACGACGAAGTTGAACCGGAATAAAGAAACAGGCACCCGAAAGGATGCCTGTTTCTTATTGACGATTTAACGATTTACGATTATAACTGCGGACCTGCAGCCACGAGAGCCTTACCTGCTTCGTTCGACGTATATTTGTCGAAGTTCTTAATGAAGCGAGCAGCAAGGTCTTTTGCCTTAACTTCCCACTCAGCAGCATCTTTGTAGGTATCACGCGGATCGAGGATAGCGGGATCTACGCCCGGCAGAGCCGTCGGAACTTCGAAGTTGAAGAAAGGAATCTTCTTCGTCGGAGCGGTGAGGATGTCGCCACCGAGGATAGCGTCGATGATACCACGGGTATCGCGAATCGAGATACGCTTGCCGGTACCGTTCCAACCGGTGTTAACGAGGTATGCTTTCGCACCGGATTTCTCCATTTTCTTAACCAGCTCCTCAGCATATTTGGTCGGATGGAGCTCCAAGAATGCCTGTCCGAAGCAAGCGGAGAAGGTCGGCGTCGGCTCAGTGATACCGCGCTCAGTACCTGCGAGTTTAGCGGTGAAGCCGCTCAGGAAGTAGTACTTCGTCTGCTCCGGCGTCAGGATAGAAACAGGAGGCAGCACGCCGAAGGCGTCAGCGGAGAGGAAGATGACGTTTTTCGCTGCAGGACCTGCAGAGATCGGCTTAACGATCTTCTCGATATGGTTAATCGGATACGAAACACGGGTGTTCTCGGTTACGCTCTTGTCAGCGAAATCGATTTTGCCGTTAGCGTCCACGGTAACGTTCTCGAGGAGTGCGTTACGACGGATAGCAGCGTAGATGTCCGGCTCGCTCTCTTTGTCAAGGTTGATAACCTTTGCATAGCAACCGCCCTCGAAGTTGAACACACCCTGGTCGTCCCATCCGTGCTCGTCGTCACCGATGAGGAGACGTTTCGGGTCGGTGGAAAGGGTGGTCTTACCGGTACCGGAGAGACCGAAGAAGATAGCGGTGTTCTTACCCTCCATATCGGTGTTAGCGGAGCAGTGCATCGAAGCGATACCCTTCAGCGGCAGGTAGTAGTTCATCATCGAGAACATACCTTTCTTCATCTCACCGCCGTACCATGTGTTGAGGATAACCTGCTCGCGGCTGGTGGTGTTGAAAGCCACACAAGTCTCGCTGTTCAGACCGAGCTCTTTGTAGTTGTCTACTTTTGCCAACGAAGCATTGTAAATCACGAAGTCCGGCTCGAAGTTAGCCAGCTCTTCCTCGCTCGGCTGGATGAACATGTTCTTTACGAAGTGTGCCTGCCATGCTACCTCTACGATGAAACGAACCGCCATACGGGTGTCTTTGTTAGCGCCGCAGAAAGCGTCCACTACATAGAGGTTTTTGTTGCAGAGCTCTTTAACAGCCAACTCTTTCACTTTTGCCCAAACTTCTTCGGACATCGGGTGGTTGTCGTTCTTGTAGCCCTCGGTAGTCCACCAAACGGTGTCCTTCGAGTTCTTGTCCATAACGATGTATTTGTCCTTAGGCGAACGTCCGGTGTAGATACCGGTCATTACGTTAACCGCATTGAGCTCGGTGTTCTGACCTTTCGCATAGCCGGTCAATTCCGGTTTGGTCTCCTCAGCGAACAGGAACTCATAGGACGGATTGTGTGCGATTACGGTTGCGCCCGTAATGCCATACTTGGTAAGATCTAACTCTTTCATTGTAGTATATATTTTGAAATTTTACATTGTTCGTTACTAAACCGAGTACAAAAGTACTACAATTTTTGCAATTGTGCAAATTTATAGGGCATTTTTTAAGAAAATATCTTAAAATTGTCTAATAAGTTTGTCAATTTCAAGAAAAAGTATTAACTTTGCACCGAATTATGCCGAAGAGTCTCCGGAGACGAGCATACATAGATGGATGTAAACAGATATGATAAGGAAGATTTGCAGGCTGCGCTTCGCGTGTTGCGCAGCGGAGGCGTCATCGTTTATCCGACGGATACCGTTTGGGGTATCGGTTGTGATGCAACGAACGCTGAGGCTGTTGCAAAAATCTATGCGTTGAAGAAGCGCGAAGACTCGAAGTCGATGCTTGTGCTGCTGGATTCGCCGGCGAAATTGGATTATTATGTGGACGTGCCGGAAGCAGCGGAGCAATTACTGGCAATCAATGAATGCCCGCCTGCGGAGGCTCTCCGCCCGCTCACCATCATTTATCCGAATGCCCGTCATTTGGCGTCGAACCTGATAGCCGAAGACGGTTCCATCGGAATCCGTATCACCCGCGAGCCTTTCAGTCAGGCACTATGCGCGCAACTCAAACATCCGATTGTATCGACGTCCGCGAACATCAGCGGCGAACCGACACCCAAAGTGTTCAGAGAGATTTCTCAACAGATTATCGACCGTTCAGACTACTGCTGCCTCTTCCGAAGAGAGGACGAGAGCCCGCATGAACCGAGTTCTATCATCAAAATTAACGCCGATGGCACATTCTGCATCATCAGACCCTAAACAGCCATGACTCCCAGACGCAAACAACAATATTTGTATATAATCGCTGACTTTCTCAGTGCCGAACTGGTATGGATTTGTTTCCTTACCTTTCGTTGGATTGTGTATGACGGTCGTGTGGAGTTTGTGAAGGATGCTATTATCCCTGCCTTCGGTTTCTGGCCACCGCTGATTGTCTATCCGTTGGTTTGTCTGCTGGTTTACTATCTTTCAGGCTATTATCTGCGGCCGTACCAAAAGCCGTTGTGGCGCGAGTTTCTGCGGACGTTTGTTTCGGCATTTATCATAACGATGGTGTTCTTTTTCTACACCATCATTGATGATGTGGTGGAGTCGTATCAGCGGTATTTGGTTTCCTTCGCGGTGCTTTTCGTTTTCCAGTTTGTGCTCAGTTATATCCCTCGTCTCGCGATTACGCTTCTGACGCGTAGCCGCGGAATCATGCGTACGAAAGTGGTTCACAACATGACGGAAGCGAAGAAACTGGTTGCCGGCGAACAGGACGAGGTGATTATCGATTTGCCGCACGGTTATTCCGACCGCGAGCTGTATCAGCTTATCGCGCGCTTGTACCCGCTCTCATGCGAAATCAGTATGGTTCCGCGCGTGTATGATATGTTAACAGGAGCTGCGCGAATAGGCGAACTGGACCGTCCCTCGCTTGTCCGAATTACGGAGTTCAGCATGTCGGATTCGGAGCTGTGTATCAAGCGTGCATTCGATATCAGTGCTTCTATACTCGGAATGATTCTTCTCTCGCCGCTGTTGGCAACGATTTATATCATCGTCTGGAGTTCATCCAAAGGTCCTGCAATCTACCGTCAGGAACGTATCGGTCAGTTCGGCCTGCCGTTCAATATCTATAAGTTCCGCACAATGGTCAACAATGCAGAAGTCGGTCAACCGCGTCTGACGCTGGATAACGATCCCCGCGTTACCAAGTTCGGTCATTGGCTGCGCAAGTATCGTCTGGATGAGCTGCCGCAGTTATGGAACATTCTCAAAGGCGACATGTCGATTGTCGGACCACGTCCCGAGCGACCGTATTTCATTGAGCAAATCATGAAAGAAGCACCGTACTACTGCCTGATTTACAAGGTGCGTCCGGGTCTGACAAGTTGGGGTCCCATCCGTGTCGGTTATACCGATACATTGGAGAAGATGATAGAGCGCCTCAACAGCGATGTCGTCTATGTGGAGAATATGTCCCTCCTCCTTGACGCGAAGATTTTATTCTATACTTTAGGAGTTATTATCGATGGAAAAGGTCAATAAACTAACCTACGACGAGGCAATCCAAAAAGCCGAAACAATCATCGCCCAACTTGAGTCCGCTGAAGCTATCAGTATGGATGAGTATAAACGTCTGGCTACGGAAGTCACGGCTCTGTTGAAGTACTGCCGGGCCGAGTTACAAGGTCAAGGATTCGGAAACGTTACCGACTCTTCGCTGTAACCGTTCAGATAGCCCAATCCGCCTTCTACATTCGTATAGACAGCTACTTTCTCCTGTTGTCCCAATGTCTCGGTAATGCTTTTCAAAATCTCTTCCATGATATTGCCGTCCTGCGATGGAATGCCGCTCGGCTCTTCCAACCATAAATCTCTATACACGCGGTAGAACTGCTCATACAGATAGTAGTCGTAGGTGCAGGCACGCACAGAAAGGGTTAGATTTTGGATATGAATATCGCTATAGGACTCTTGGTTGAATCCTCTCATACAATCGGCTATCAGATAGATTTCCATCGGTTGGCTGAGAGCAGATGCGGGGAAAAAGAGATCATATCCTTTGCGCCCGCCATAGTAACCTGCCGCTTGTAGGTTGAGCGCTTCGGAAAACACAGGTTCGGTCGAATAGAGTGCTTCAAACACATTATTGATTATTTCTCCAGATCGTTTGTTGGTCATCTGTACCACGCCGCTATCCAGCCGGATGGCTATTATGTCATCGGGGTTGCCGTGATAGGCGGCTAACTGCAACTTGACGCTCACCCATCCGTTGCTCATCAACTCGCATTCCATCATCTGCGCATGAATGTTATTAGGCATGATTTGCCGTGCCGTAATCGGTGCATATTTAGTGTGAGAGACATGTATCTCCACGGTGTCCAATGCCTGTATTGCGGGAGCTTTTGTGCCGTCCTCCAGTATGCTGTAAGCCGGAGAAACACCATAACGGTAGAGCCTCATCCATTTACCGCTGTTAATGCGCATCGAGACATCGGCATCCAGTACCGCACCCGTTCTCTCTTCCCGACCGGTTCCGAAAAGGGAAGTATGATTGACGAGGATGTTAGGCGACCTGCCAACGATATTCCCAGTCTCGAGAACAAGCATTTCTTCTTCACCTTCGATTTTGAAATCCACCTCGCGGTAGAACATTTCTTTGCATCCCGTGAAGCAAAGGAGAAGGAACAGATAATATGCGATAACTGTTTTCTTCATTAGAACTTAAAATGATAACTGATGCTCGGCAAAATCGGGAAGAGCGTTATTTGGTATAACTTACCGGTATAAGGGTCCGCTTCGATGAACATAGGGTTCATGTGACAATAGACGTTATAACAGCTGATGTTGAGAATATGCTCGGCATGGCGCAACCATCCGCCTTTGCCATAATAACCGTCTTCTTTCCCTTTCTTTCCGTTCTCGGAGCGTTTGTGCGGGAAATGAAAATTGAGCGCGAGGTCCAGACGATGGTAGTCGGGCAGTTGGTATCCGTTGCGCTCGCTGAAATACTCGACCGTTCCTATCTCCGGATCTATGTACGTCTGCGACACCAGTGTTCCTCTGTTGCCGGTAGCATAGACCCAAGTGCCGGCGATGTCAATGCGAGGCGTAATCTGGTACTGCAGCGTGATACTCAGGTCGTGCTCACGGTCGTATTTGGCGTGGAACGGTTTGCCGTAATTGATCTCATCGAACTGCCGCATCGTGCGGCTCCATGTATAGCCTATCCATCCCGTTACGGGTCCTATCTTGCGCTGCGCGAGGAATTCCACTCCATAACTCCAACCGTTACCTGTTGTCACTTTGCTTTCCCAATCGGCGGAATAACCCATATACGATGCGCCTTCTTTGTATTCAATCAGGTTCAGAGACCGTTTGTAATAGCCCTCGACGCTCAGTTCGACTTGTCCGAGTACGTTATAACTGATGCCGGCTGCCACCTGCATGGACCGCATCGGAGGCAAGTTGCGCGTCACGGGCACCCACATATCGCTCGGCAGTGAAAGCGAACTGTTGCTCAGCAGATGTACGTATTGGCTTATGTAGGAATAGCTCGCTTTGATGGCTATATCCTTATGTACCAGAAATCGCATACCTATTCTCGGCTCGACCGACGGGTACACTTTGCCGCGAATGCCATACATGCTGAACCGCGCACCGTAATTCAGTCTGAACCACGATGTCGGACTCCATGTGTCTTCGATATAAGCGGCCACCTCGTGTCCGTGCAAGGCCTCGTTTCCGATGGTGGTGTCCATGTTAAAAGCCGCTGCAGCTGAATCGCCTGTGCTGAAGATGATGGTGTTCTGGACGGAAGGCTGGAAATGATGATAGATATATTCCAGTCCTGCCTGCACTTTATGTTTCTGGTTGGGCGTGTATTCCAGTTGCGAGGAAACGGATACATCGTTGATTTGGCTATTAAAACCCATCTGCTGCTCAAAACTTATACCTTCGTCCCCGGTCTCTTTCTCGCTCATCGATTGGCTCAGTTTGCTGCGATATCCGCTGTAATGAGCGCGGGTGCGGAGAAAAAGCTGATGGTTGATCTGGTGTTGCCAGTCAATAGCAGCGAGCGTGTTGCCCCAACTATAGCGCATAGACATCTGTAATTCCGCGTTATCGCCATACGTGTCTTTCTCGCGCAGTCTCATATACTCCACATCGGAGCCGCTGTACAGACCGATGCTCAGGCGGTCTTTCTCCGAGAAAGTGTGGCTTAGTTTGGCGTTGATGTCGTAGAAATAGTAGCCTGCCCATAGCGACATGTCCTCCATTGAGGTCATTAGAGCTATCAGGGGGGCGGTGAAAAGGTCGAAATAGGTCCGGCGCGCGGAGATGTTAAAAGTCGTCTTGGCGCGAGGCGAATAGCCGGCTTTGAGGCTATCCAACTGCGCTTTGCTGAAGATAGGACCTTCCAAGTTGATTTTGCTGGCAATCAGACCTACCGATATTCCTCCGTGCCAGAAGGTGTTGTTTCCCTCTTTCTGCCAAACGTCAATCACCGAACTGAGCCTTGACCCGAAGCGTGCCGGGAAATTACCCTTGTAGAGCGTCACGTTCTTAATGGCATCGGCGTTGAAGACGGAGAACATACCAAGGGCATGGTTAATATTGTATAGCGGTGCGCCGTCCAGCATCACCAGATTCTCGTCCGGTCCTCCGCCGCGCACATACAGGCCTGCGCTGCCTTCGCCTCCGTTTTGTACGCCCGGAAGCAGTTGAATGGCTTTCAGCACATCCACTTCGCCACCGATAGCAGGAATAGCCAATATCTGCGTCACGGGCACTTCAATAGCGCTCATCTGTACATTTTCCGGCGCAGAGACAGACTGATGACCGCTTACCGTCACTTCCTGCAACTCGGTGGCACTCGTCAACTCAAAATGAACGGTCTGACTCCCGCCTTGCACTTCACGAATAGCACCATTATATCCCACATAGGATGCCACGAGCACAATTTTGGGACTCTCTTCTTTTCCGGAAATAGTCAGCGTGTAGAATCCTGCGGTGTTGGTCACGGTTCCTTGGTGCGTCACTGTATCATATACCGTTGCTCCAATCAGCCGCTCTCCGCTTTCCGCATCGCTCACGTAACCGCTAATGGTATAATCACTTGCACGTTGCGCCATCGATGCAGCAACGTAGAGGATACCGGTGAGTAAGAGGACAATCCGCTTCATAGGCTAATTATTCTTCACTGAAGTGAACGAGAACGTGGCGGTAGGAATTGAAAATCTTTGATTTGGAGACGAATCCCAAGTACCGGCGGTCGGAATCCACTACCGGCAGGTTCCATGCACCGGTGTCTTCGAATATCTCCATCACTTTCTCCATCGGCATATCGAATCGCAGGATAGCCATCGGCGAGGTCATCAGTTGCTGGACGGTGAAGCGTTTGTACAGACGTGGCTGAAACATGATATTACGTACTTCGTCGAGCAGCAGCAGTCCTTTCAGATGACCTTCGTGGTCAATGACGGGGAACATGTTCCGGTGACTTTGCGAGATGACTTTGACCAGTTCTCCGAGTGTCATCTCTGGGAATACGGTTACGAAATCGGTCTCCAGCACGCTATCCATCTTCAACAGTGTCAGCACATTACGATCTTTGTTGTGCGTGAGCAGTTCTCCTTTCTGCGCCAGACGCATAGCATATAGCGAGTGCGGCTCAAACAGCATAATCGTCAGATACGAAATCACGCTCACTATCATCAGCGGCATGAACAGGTGGTAGCCGCCGGTCAGTTCGGCGATGAGGAAGATACCCGTCAGCGGAGCGTGCATCACGCCGGACATCAGACCTGCCATTCCGACCAACGCAAAGTTCGCTTCCGGCACCATAAGACCCGTCATATTCATCAGTCGTGCAGTGACGAAACCGGTGATGGCTCCCATGAATAGAGAAGGAGCGAAGATACCTCCTACGCCACCGGCACCGTTCGTCGCAACGCTGGCGATGATTTTTACAAAGATGATGGCAGCGAAATAACCAACGATGATAATCTGCGGATTGGTGATGGATAGGTATTGCTCGAACGGACTGTATTGCAGTGCACTAAGGCTGTCGCCGTTGATGAGTTGGCGGATGACATCGTATCCCTCGCCGTATAAAGGCGGAAAGAGGAAGATGAGCATGCTCAGGGTGGCGCCGCCTACCAGCAGTTTGAGCCACATGGAGCTGATCTTGTGCTTCATCCATTGCTCAAGCTTGTTCATACCCCGTGTGAAATAGAGGCTGACGAGTCCGCAGATGGCGCCTAACACGAGGTACCATGGGATGCGCTGAACCATGAACGGCTCAATCTCGTCAAGTGGGAACATGGGGTCCGTGCCGGTGAGGATGTAAGAGATGGTTGTTGCCGTGACGGACGAGATAAGAAGCGGCGCAACGGACGTCATCGTCAGGTCCATCATCAGCACTTCCAGCGTGAAGACCAGACCGGCGATAGGAGCCTTGAAGATACCACCGATAGCACCGGCAGCACCGCAACCAATCATCAGCATCATCGTCTTCTGGTCAAGGCGGAAAGCCTTGGCGAGGTTCGAACCGATAGCGGCACCTGTTAGTACGATAGGCGCCTCGGCTCCGACCGAACCACCAAAACCGATGGTCAGTCCCGAACCGACTACCGAGGACCACATGTTGTGCGGTTTGATAATCGATTTGCGCTGGGAGATAGCATATAGTATCTTCGTGATACCGTGCGAGATATCGTCACGGACGATGTATTTGACGAATAGTGCCGCCAGGGTGATGCCGATGAACGGCGTGATGAGATACCACCATGTGTTCGTACCGGCAATCAGATGGTTCTCTACAAACCACTGGATGAAATGGATAAATCCCTTGAGGATATCCGCCGCAGCCGCACAGAAAGCACCTACGAAAAAGGATAGGAGTAGCACCAGGTGCTTCTCGCTGATGTGGCGTTCCCGCCACTCAATCATCCTATCGTAGAAACTGCTACTCATCCCATCCGATACCTTTGTATTTGTCGAGATCCCACTCTTCCTCCACCTCATTGAGATAGATAGTGTGCTCTTCTTCGTCCTGCGTCTCCGGTTCTTCTTCCCGTTCGATAACAGCAACATCTATCGGTGCATGGCTGATTTCGATGACTTGGTTCTGCTCTTTGTTCAGTTCTGTCCAAAGGGCGTCTTTTAGTTCATCAATGCCCGTACCGGCAACGGATGAGATATAGACGACGGGGATGTCGAGTTTCTGGAGTTTCTTGGATTTCTTGATTTTATCGAGTTCCTTGTCCGTAACAGCGTCACATTTGCTAATAGCGAGAATGCGCGCTTTGGTCAGCAGTTCGGGATTATATTGCTCGAGTTCGTTCAGAAGGATGTTGTATTCCTTCACGATATCTTCGCTCGTGGCGGGCACCATGAAGAGCAGGACCGCGTTGCGCTCTATATGGCGGAGGAAACGCAGTCCGAGTCCTTTGCCTTCGCTGGCACCTTCGATGATACCAGGTATATCCGCCATGCAGAATGAGCGTCCGTCCCTGTAGGAGACGATACCTAACTGCGGTGTGAGGGTTGTGAAGGGATAGTCCGCTATCTCGGGTTTGGCAGCCGAAACCACGCTGAGCAAGGTGGACTTGCCGGCATTGGGAAATCCGACCAAACCTACGTCTGCCAGTACTTTGAGCTGCATGATGACGGTGCGTTCCTGTGCCGGTTCGCCGGGCTGCGCATAACGCGGAGCCTGGTTTGTCGCCGTACGGAAATGCCAGTTGCCCAGTCCGCCGCGACCTCCTTTGAGTAGCACCACGCGTTCGTCATGATGCTTGACTTCGCAGATGAACTCACCGGTCTCGCCGTCATAGACCACCGTTCCGCAGGGCACTTCGATGATCTTGTCTTCACCGTCCTTGCCGAACGAACGACTCTGACCACCTTTGCCTCCGTCTGTAGCCATGATATGCTTTTGGTACTTCAGGTGCAGCAGTGTCCACAGATTGCGGTTGCCATGCAGAATCACCGACCCGCCTTTACCGCCGTCTCCGCCGTCAGGACCGCCTTTCGGCAGGTACTTGGCGCGATGAAGGTGCATACATCCTGCTCCGCCCTTACCCGAGCGGCAGTAAATCTTTACGTAGTCGATGAAATTGCCTGACATAGTTATCGTATTATTGCTCTGTTGCGGTGTCTATGATGCGCGTGATCTGCAGGAAAACATCCTCCATGTTATGGTTACCATTCACGCAGCGGTAGTTGCCGTGATGCAGGTAGTAATGCGCAATCGGTTCGGTCTGATTGTGATAAACGGCGATACGGTGACGGATTGTGTTGAGGTTGTCGTCCGCACGACCGCTTATTTTGCCGCGCTCTATCAGACGCTGAATCAACAGTTGCTCGTCCACCAGCAGGTCTATCATAATAGCCTCCATGTGGTATTTCTTGAGCAGCGAAGTGAATGCCACCGCTTGCGCTACCGTACGGGGATAGCCGTCGAAGATGGTACCTTTGCAGTGCTTGGGCAGGTTGGCGATATAGTTCTCAATCACCCCGTACATCATCTCGTCGGGCACAAGGTTTCCGTTTGAAATGAGGGCATCAATCTGCTTGCCCAATTCGCTTCCGGACGCAATCTCAGCGCGTAGCACATCGCCCGTTGACAGGTGCTGAAGGCCATAGCGCTTCATAATGAACTCCGACTGCGTACCTTTACCGCTACCCGGAGCTCCGCATAAAATAATGTTTAGCATATATTTTTAAATAAACAGACAAAACGAGTTGCCCGCTAAGCAGAGCAACTCGTTTGTGAAGCTACATTGCCAATTAGAGAGCAAATTTAGCACCCGGTTTGATTTTAACAACCTTCTTTGCCGGAACGTTTACGATAGCACCGGTACGCGGGTTTTTAGCCTTGCGAGCTGCTCTTTGAGCGTAACCAATGGTTGCATAACCAATGAGTTGAAGACCCTCGCCTTTCTTAACTGCCTCTACGCTTGCCTCAAGAGCTGCGTCAATAACTTTTGCTGCCAATGCTGCAGATACTTCAGCCTTTGCTGCTGCTGCTTTAATCAGTTCTAATTTGTTCATAATAATGAGTTTTTTAAGTTATTAATAAAGTGAATTATTAATTTCACCTTTAGTTTTATTTTATTGGGGCCCCCGATGAATGCTAACGCAGTGCATTCAGTGGGGAGAGCGGAGGCATTGGGAGCCCGTCTATTTAGCGGAGTGGTATAGACCATTGCGACCAATTGCCGAACGCGAGTGCAAAGTTACAAAAAAATCTTTATATACCAAATATTTTAGGCAAAAAAAATGCATTTTTTGCAAAAAAAGTACGTTTTTCACCCTTTTTGCGTACTTTTTTAGTGTTTATATCGTAAAAAAGCAGTAATTTTGCACTCGTTATGCGAAATTTACCAACAGTGACGCGCTATCTGTTGATAGCCAATTTTCTAATCTATTTCCTTTCCGTGGTGTTGCTGCGTCAGGGATGGGATTTGAATAATATATGCGGGCTTCATTATGTCTCCGCTCAGTCCTTCCATTGGTGGCAACCGTTCACCTATATGTTCCTTCACGCGAACTTCAGCCATATCTTTTTTAATATGTTTGCGGTGCTGATGTTCGGTCCGATGATTGAGCAGGAATGGGGGCAGAGACGCTTCGCGGTTTATTATCTCGTCTGCGGTCTCGGCGCTGCGGTTATTCAGGAGTGTGTTTGGGCGCTGATGTTGTCCAATATGAGTGATGTCTATGGTTCTGCAGCGCTTGTTCATTATGCCTCAATGCTCAATACTATCGGAGCTTCCGGAGCCGTTTTCGGTATCCTGTTCGCCTTCGGTTGGCTGTATCCGGATGTGCCGCTGTATATCTTGTTTGTGCCGATTCCTATTCGTGCGCGCGTGTTCGTTATAATATATGCGCTTATCGAATTGTTCGCCGGACTTGGTTCTGTGGCGGGTTTCTCGGCGGACAATGTGGCTCATTTTGCGCACCTTGGCGGTATGCTTTTCGGCTGGCTGCTCATCCTCTATTGGAAGAAAACCAACTGGCGTGAACCCGGTGAACTATGGTCTTCTATCCGCTCCCGATTCGGTGGTCATCAGCGTCTTGATAGCTCAGAAGAGGACAACAAATTTGACGGTTATCACTATCATAAGCGCTTGTAAATAGCAGATAGTTTTTCTTTCTTTCTGTTCTATAAATGCAAAATTAACTTTACAAAAAGCACTAATTTTGCATTTTTTTGTGTTAAAAGTTGCATAAATTCGGCAAAATGAGTAACTTTGCGCCCTAAACTTTGTGTTTTTATAGCAAAAGGTCAATTATTAATAAAAACAATAAGTATATGAAGAAACATCTACTCATGTTGTTCGTAGCCGTGATGGCTGCATCAATGAGCCTCAATGCCCAGACCATCATTATCGATGACGGCTTTGAGAATGGTATTCAGGACAGCGTTTGGACGCAGGAATTCGCGGAGGGTAACACACCGTGGATGGTGGAGGATGTCAATGACGGCCTTTCATATCCGAATACGGTGAAGCAGGGTACCAAGCGTGCGTATTTGCGTAATACCACGGGTGAGACCCAGGGTTATGTAACGCGTCTGGTCAGCAAGGTTATGGACCTTCGTCCAAGTAAGATTTATCAGCCGGAGTTGTCCTTTTGGTATGCAAATCCGAAATGGACAGCAGATCGCGATACGCTACGTGTGCTCTATCGCACGGGTGCTAAATCCAAATGGAAACAACTGGCGGAATATAGCACCGCTTCGGCTAACTGGCAGCGTGTCAATCTGGAGTTGCCGGAGGTAAACGAGACCTATCAGATTGCCTTTGAGGGTAAAGATAATCTCGGCCGTGGTATCGTGCTGGATAGCGTGAAACTGCGTTCAGCACCGGAGTGTACCGTGCCGCATGACATTATCGTCAATAACAAGGGTGCCAACAAGGTAAATATATCTTGGGTGGCCAGCTGGGATGCTAACTTCTTCGAACTGGTGGTCAGCAAGGATACGATTGATCCGAATATGATTGATGATGCTCCGGTGGAGTCTATCGTATTCCACGGATTAATCAGCGGATTGCAGCAGAACTATGATATCACACTTGAGTCCGATGAGTTTTATCTGGTATATATTCGTTCGTTGTGTGAGAACGAAACAAGTATCTGGAGCAGCGAATTGTCTAAAGATGGTCCGTTCGGCTTCCGCGTTCGTCCAACGAAACAAATACCTTACTCGTATAATTTTACGGTGCCTGTAGGAACGGAGGATATTCAGCGTGATCCTGAATGGGCATGGGGTAGTAATACGGGTAATAAAAACCCGTATATCAATACGAATATGACCAGCGCTTCGCAGCGTGCTTACTATTCGTTGGACAAGACCCCGTGTGCAATTTTCTCGGGTGCTACGAACCCTTCTACCGTCATACCGGCGGATAAATATGTCTTCATGGCTACTCCGGCTATTGCCGATACTACGAAGGCACTCTTCTCGCTCAACCAGTGTCAGGTGCGTTTCTGGAGTACGGTCTATATATACACCGGTCGTAACTATGCGCGTAGTATCATCGTGGGTGTGATGACTGATCCGGAGGATATCACTACCTTCGTACCTGTAGATACAGTTTCTGTATGGGGAAACAAGACCTTCCAGGAGAATATCGTGGATCTTGGTTCCTATACGGGTCATGGCGCGTATGTGGCATTCGTGAGTGATTTTGACCGTCAGAACCTCTTCTACATCGATGATGTGACGATTGAGTACAAACCGGCGGTTAACAAGGTTACCAAGATCAGCGTCAACCCGCGTGATGTCTATGCCGATATAGCATGGGAAGGCAATGCGTCATCCTATAACGTGCTCGTCACCAATGCAGAGGTAGATCCGTCTAACCCTGATGCTGCAGCTATAGTGGCGCAGGCTACGGTGAACACCAATAGTTACCATTGTACGGGCTTGGAGGCGGACCATAGTTGGAATCGTCCATACTATGTTTATGTGAAAGCGCAAGGCACAGAGTGGTCATACCGCTATCCGTTCGTCACGATTGCTTCGAAACGCGACGTACCGTTCTCCTTTGATTTTGAGTCCGCTTCCGGACGATACAGAATAGGTACGGGTACTACTTATTATCCTACAGGCTTGGGTATCTTCGGTAATGACCCGAAATATCCGGGCTTGAGTTCGGCGAATGTGTATAAGGGCTCGGGCTGTCTCTTCCTCAATAAGACCGCCGGTGCTGATTCGTGGATTACCTTGCCGATGGTGGAAGGTTTGGATACGCTGCAAGTGAAGTTCTTCCTCAGTGGGAGCACCACTTTCTCGCAATCGCATGCTTCTCTGGGTGTGATGACCAACCCGATGGATATCAACACATTCCATAAGGTAGCTGATTTCATGCTTAGCACAACGGGTTATACGATGTGTTATGCGAACTTCGAGAACTACAGTGGTCCGGATGGTGTTATCGCTATCGTTTGGGATGATGTGATGAATATGAGTAAGAACACCATCAACTATATCGATGAGCTGCGTGTAGAGCGTCTCTCGGAGTGTGTTCCGCCTTCCGGAGTGGATCTGGATGTAGAGGCGGATTCTATCACCTCGTACTGGAATATATCTTCTGCGGATATGTGGGAGGTGGTTATCTCCAGAAATGCCTTGACGACCGCGCAGAAAGACAAACCCTTCTCGGAAATCAAGACTTTGGGTTCGGTGGTATATGCCGATACTGTAACATGGGACAACCCGTCTGTTGCTCCGAGATTTGGATTTGGAGGCTTGACGCCGCAGACGACCTATTACTTCTATGTACGTACTGTTTGTTACGGCGATGCGGCATGGTGGACGGAGATTCCGTTTACGACACCCTGTCCTACCTATTCGTTCCCGTATCATGAGAATTTTGAGAATTATTCGGGTACCTCTGCCGGTTGTTGGGAGCTAAGGGATTATATCGGAACCGGATATCCGCAAATTTATACACCGACATCTGGTGCTACGAGCGGCAAGCAGCTTTATCTCTATTCGTATGGTTCCACCCATCGCTCGCTGGCAATGATGCCGGCTGTTGAGGGAAGCTTGTCGAATATGATGCTTGCGTTTGATGCACGCTCGTATTCAACGTCTTCTGCGTCCGTCTTGTATGTCGGTACGATAATGAATATTGATGATTACAATTCGTTTGTGCCGTTTGATACCATTAATATTCCGGCTAGTAGTGAGATTACGAAGGTGCGTCTGCTGCTCTCCGATTATGATCTCGTCCATGACAATATCGTGTTTACTACCGGTGTAGGTCCGCTGCGTATGAATAGCAGCGTGCTGATTGACAATGTCGGCCTGGTGGATCCTACTTGTATTGATGCTTATGACATCAAGTTGACATACGTGGGTGCTAACAATGTAGAGTTCGCTTGGAGCGGTGAATCGCGTAATAATCAATGGGGTATCAAGGTGTTGGATGCAACTTCGCATACGTTCCTTGATGAAACGGTCATCACCGGCAAATCCTATAATCTGCAGGGTCTGGAGCCGAGTTCTTCCTATGAAGTATATCTCCGTGCTCTCTGTGGCGATAGCACCTATGTGACATTCCGGATACATACGGCTTGCGAAGCATTGAATCCCGCTCTGCCCAATAAAGAAACATTCGAGAGTTATGCGTTAGAATCAGTTCCTGATTGCTGGACGGTCGGGACAACCGGTACCTCTGTTACTTCGATGCCCTATGTTACCACTCATGGTGGCTCGAAGATATTGTATCTCCACCAGTCTTCTTGTACTTCATGGGCTGCTTCGCCGGAGATCGATTGTGACTCCTTGTCTTCAATCATTGTTTCCTTCTCTTCCGGCGCATCATTGTCAACCGAATACTGTGTACTCGGTGTGATGACCGATCCGCTGGATTTGAGCACTTTTGTGGCACTGGATTCAGTGGTTGGTAGAGGCTCTAGTGCTGAGTTGACAAAGTCGTCCTTTGATTTGAGTGCGTATGAGGCGCGTATTCCGGCCGGAGCCAAGCATATAGCATGGCGTGGACGTATGAGGACGAGCGATTATGTATATCTGGATGATGTGTCCTTCAGCTCTGTTCTCTGTCCTGCCACCAAGCCGAGTTATTCGGAAGTGACCGAGTCGAGCGTACGTATCGCTTCCGGTCTTCGTACAACGGATACGGACTGGCAGTTGCTCGTGACAACGGTGTATATTGACCCCGATTCGTTGCTCTCGCCTACGTATGCGTTACCCGATTCTGTCGTTGTTTACAACCATTTGGAAAGCGGTCGCTCGCAAGTGGTACCGGGGCTGGAGAGTGCTACTAAGTATTATGTTGCTACAGCGGCATTCTGCGATTCCATCTTCTCGCGTTGGAATACTCTCTCGTTCTCCACGCCTTGTGCGGCTGTTACACCGAAGGCTTTGGGCACGATTACTTTCTCCGAGGCGGAAGGTTATACCACCGGTACCTCGGGCGAATTGCCGTGCTGGATGGTGGGCAACAAGACTTCCGGTGCTTCTTCGTCTTATATTCCTTATGTGGATAACTCAACTACATTCATGCATAAGGGTAACAACTACCTTAGACTGTATGATAATGTCACTTCGTCGTCCATGTATGTCGGTGCGTACGCTATCATGCCGGAATTGGCGGTTGGTGATACGATTAACAAATTCCAGGTATCGTTCTGGGGGCGTGGATACTCGTCGTATAACAGCCAGATTATCGTAGGTGTGGTTACCGATCCGTCTGACCTCAATACTTTTGTGGCTGTGGATACCGTCACATTTGAGTCGGGAGTTTGGAATCCGTATAGCGTCGGCTTCGATAATTATGACGGTGACTTCTTGGGAGAGATGGGTAGAAATGTCATGTTCCTCTCTGAGTTTGGCGTCACTAACTATGCGTACCTGTCCGAGATATCGGTTGAACTCATTCCTAAGTGCCGTCCTATTGCGTCTTTCACAGTCGATAGTGTCGGTGAGAATAGTGCTGTTGTCAGCTGGAAAGGTTATCAGGATAGATACCGCATGCTCGTTTCCGATATCGCTCTGACGGATGAAGAGAAACCGTCGTACGATTATCTGGTGGATTCGATTGTGGACCACTCCTCTCATATCCGTTTGACGAATATGCAACCGGCTACCAACTATTATGTCTATGCCCAGGGTATCTGTGAAGAGGGCGACAGCACGGCTATCTCCATGCTCTATGCTTCGATTCGTACCGAGTGTCCTACTACGAAGGGTGTGCCTGTTCCGTTCTATGAAGATTTCGAAAGCTATGATTTGGGCAAGAACCTCGGCTGTTGGGTTATGGGTAATACGAGCCCCTCTTCTTCTTGGCCGAAGTTGGAGGAGGTCTCGAACAATGGTACCAAAGCTATCGATGTCTATTCAACGGGCAGTAACGGTTCCTTTGTGGTTGTTCCGAAAGTGGATGCTTCGCTTCAAGACTTGCAATTGGCGTTTGATGCCCGCACATGGAGTACCTCTGCTTCATCGGCTACACTCCATGTCGGTACAATGAGTGATCCTAATGACCCGACAACCTTCGTGACGCTGCAGTCATTCCCGTTGACCGGTTCGTCCACATTCAGCCATTACGAGATAACACTGGCGGATTTTGACCTCGCCGGTGATTATCTGGCTTTCTCGTCCGGTATAGTAGGTGTAACCACTCCTACTGAAAGTGATATCTATTTGGATAATGTCAGCCTGGCGATTGAGTCGCTCTGCCATGCGCCGAAACTTAGATCGCTCGGAACGGATGCTACTACTGCGCACTTCCAGATTATTCCGACCAAGGAAGAAAATATTCATTGGGAATATGCAGTTATTCCGGATTCGGTTCGTGCGAAGATAAGGGATATCAATGCTTATCTGGAAAAAACGGCTACGCTCATTCCTACCGATTCGGTAGATGTAGTGATTACCGGTCTCGAGCCTGCTACCTCCTATTATATATACGCGCGTACCAACTGTGGCGAACCCGATGGCAATAGCCCGTGGATCAAAGAGCCGCTGAAAGTGACAACCCAGTTCTATTATAAGGACAGTTACCTCTTCGGCTTTGAGAAATCCGAGCAGTGGGAGCGCAGCCAGTACTCCGCTTCGGATAACTATTATATCCATCCGGCTCTTGAGACGGGTCGTGACACAATCGGCTATCCGACCACATCCTATGGCTATTATCCGTATAGTCTCGAGAATACGGTTTCCAATCTGTATGCACATACCGGTAGAGGTGCGCTCTGCATGTTCTCGTCCGGCAGTTACTACGGAGGCTATGTCATCTTCCCGCCGATTGGTGAACCGAAGGATCGTTCCTTCAGTTTCAAAGCACGTGCGGGCTATTTGGACGCTCAGAGTATGAAGCCGATGTCTTCCTATAATAGTATTCTCGAGATTGGTACGATTGACAAGAATACCAATTTCGACACCTATAAGGTGTTGGCGTATGTGCGCTTGGATTCTCTGACGGCATCCGATGTGGCGAATGCGTCCAATCATTATCTCTACCAGTATTTCACGCTCGATGTGGATTCAACTACGATGGCTACCAAGCAAATGGTAATCCACATGCCGCATCAACCGCTCAATACCGCTTCGATTTATATCGATGATGTGACGATTGATAAGCCTAATGGTATCAATCTCGTTTCGCTTGAGAATATCGTTGCTGAGGGTTCGCAGGCTACGGTTGAGTGGGCGAAGATTGGCGGTCCGTGGAATTTGTATATCACCACGCGCAATGAAGAGCAGTTGCTTGATACGGTGGCTGAGTATCTCAACCTGACCGAGTCGGAACTGGTAGTGAAGAATCTCAATCCGAGAACGGACTATACGGCTGTTCTGGCTGCAAAAGCAGAAGATACAACCTATGTCACTACTACCAAACTGAATTTCCGTACCCTTTGTCTGGCATTGAAACCGGATGCTAACGGTGAGTTCGTTTGGGACTTCGATGACCCGTATGAGTGGGAGCAGAACGATGTCCTACAGGCTGTTCCTGCGGACACGGCATACTTCAAACCGGCTTGCTTCACCACCGGCGTTACCTATTCGATGCCGGTTGACGGATACCAGTGGTTGATGCAGCCGAAGGGCTATAACTACTTCGCTACGCTCGATGCGTACGGTGAGCGTCATTTTGAGACGGGACGTAACGACAGCCAAGCGCTGCGTGTATATACCAGTCCGGAATACTTCAATTCCTATCTCGTTCTGCCGGAACTGGGGACGAATCTGAATAATATGATGATTGAGTTCTACGGTCGTTGCTTCGCTAATTATGATGAGACCCATCCGACGGAGTCTGTTCGCGGTATGATTGCGAATGCTAACTATCTGAGTGAGGCATACAGCCAATCCATCGTAGTAGGTACACTATCTGACCCGCACGACTTCAGCACATTGGAGGTCATCGATACATTGACCTATCGTCAGACCCATCTCACGGCAAGTGACAATGTCAACAATGATACCACAGGTCTCCGTTATTGGGAATTGATGCAGTTGCCATTGGAGGGAGCGAAGGGTAAGTATATTGTTCTCTTCCAGCCGGCTCCGGGACTCTTCTTCTTGGATGACCTGGCTGTCAAGCCGGTGGGCAACACCTTGTTCGCTCCGTCAAGAGCGCACACCACGGATATCACAGCTACATCTGCTCGCTTGTCATGGACCGTAAGACATCCTGACTTGTCGTCCGTAGTTGTTGTATCCAATGCTACGGGAGATGAGCTGATTAAGCGTGATACCGTTGCGGGAACATCGTATGTACTTACAGATCTTGTGTCCGGCTCCTCGTACCAGTGGTATGTTTACCAAACTGACTTGACGAACAATACCCAGCCTTCGCTCTTCGTGAATTTCGCTACAGAGTGTGTAGCCATCAATCCGGATTATACATGCGGATTCGAGTTGGAAGACGGATGGACGAATATCCCGGGGCAACCGCTCTACAAGCAGTCGCTCTGCTGGACCTATAGCGATGCGATGCAGGCTAAATGGAAATCGGCTACCTATGATCCGTTCAACCAGCCCAATACCGAAGCCTATCGGTATAGCCGCACGGACTCTTTCGCGGTAGCGATGAGAGGTAGTTTCTCCGCTTCCTATCAGCCCTATATTGCGCTGCCTGCAATGGATGTGGAGGCGCTCGATACCCTGCAGATTACCTTCTGGATGCGTCCTGCGTTCGTCAGCGCTTCTACGGGTAAGGTGGTTACTTCCTATACCGGTGCTTCGTATTCGAAATCGATTGTGGTGGGTACAATGACCGACCCGACCGATACCGCTACTTTCGTGCCGCTCGATACCGTTACCTATGATGGCTCGATTGCTGCTTCTGATGTGGCTACTCCGGCTAATAACTGGCTCTACCAGCCCATGAAAGTGGAACTCACAGGAGCTGCCGGTCCGTATGTTGTACTCATGACTTCGTTCTATGAGAAGGGAGATAACACGCGCAAGAACAACGACTATATATGGATTGACGATATCGCTTTCATGCGTCGTCAGGAGTGTAAGGATCCGAAGAATCTGGAGGTTATCAATACCGGTGCGTATGATGCTACCCTCGCTTGGGAGGCGGATGAGGCACAGGCGTTTGTCCTGCAGGTTTCTACGGACCCGTACTTCGCGGACGATGGTGCTTTCGCGTTCTACGATACCGTTTATACCAATCCGTACACCGTTACCGAATTGAAGAGCCTGACTCCGTATTATTGGCGTGTTCAGGCTGTATGTGACGAAACCAAGGGAGAGAGCAGCTTCTCGCGTAAAGCATCCTTCACTACCGCACGTAGTCCGTTCTATCTGGACGATTTTGCCAAGAATGTTTCCAACGAATGGATCTTTAGTACCAATCCTGCTTCTTTGGTTGTGGATAGCATGATTCCTGTGTCGAGCGGAAACAACTCCTATGGATTCTCTCGTTCGGCTACCGGATTTGGTCTGCCGGGTTCGCACTATGTGGCTCCGGGATACTATGACGATTATCACTGGATGATTACGCCGAGTATCTATCTGCCGATGGAGGATAGTGTTCACTTCTCGCTCGATGTGGCGCTCACGGCTTGTAACACCAGCCACATGCCTGCGGCTAATCCCGCTGCCGAGAGTGATATGAAGGATGATTATTACTTCATGATTATCCTTTCCGATGATGGCGGTGCTACCTGGAAGAGCGAGAATATCCTTGCTAAATGGCAGAATACCAATCCGGAAGGTATGCAGCTCCGTGATATTCCTTCCACGGGTATGAAGGTGCGCTATTCGCTCGCGCAATATGCCGGTAAGCATGTGCGTATCGGTTTCTATCGTGAAGCGGTTACGAACTCCAATACCGGTATCGCTATCCATGTGGATAACGCGCGTTTCGCTTACTTCGACAAGACCTCTGAATATACCTCGGCTTGCCAATACGAGGATATCCAGATTGGCGACATAGTCATTCCGGGGGATGATATCGAACCGGGTATCCATTCCTTCCCGACTTGTTACTATGCTTCTACCGAAGAGGCTGCGTCTGGAGCACGTGACTCTGTCTATGCAGTAGAGATTGAGGTCTTCCCGACGCCGGAGACGGAGTTCGCGGATACTATCTGCCAGGGCGATACCTATTCCGATATCAACTTTGCTGATAAAGAGACCACCGGTACATACCGTCGTAAACTGCAGACTATGGTCTATGGATGCGATAGTATCGTTACCCTCCATCTCTATGTCACTCCGCGTGCTTACGCCGAAGATGAAATCGTTTCCCTCTGCCCGGGTGAGACCTATTGGTGGAATGATAAGATGTACAACCGTGCCGGTATCTTCCGCGATACGCTCGTTTCGGCTGCGGGATGCGATAGTATCGAGACACTCGTCCTCTCTTATTACAAGACCGAGGATACCATTAAAGTCTCAGCAAGCGTCTTGACAAGCGAACTCCCGTACACCTATGTGAACGAAGACCATCCGTATGTGCCGGGTCAGGCTCCTATTTACTACCCTGTTGGCACAGCACCGGGTACGTATTCCGATACCGTGCGTGTGGAGGGAGAGAACTGTGTGACCATTCTGGTTCATAGGCTCAGAATTATCCAGACGCAAGATATCGACAATATCTCCGATGAGAACGCTGCCGGAGCACGCAAACTTATCTACCGCGACAACCTCTACATCATCCTCAATGATGAGTGGTACAATGCCGAAGGTAAGAAAGTCGCTGATCCCCGCAAATAGCGTTTCTCACTGACTACGAGAAAAGACGTCCTTCATGGGCGTCTTTTCTCGTTCTAAATCATAGAAAAAAAGAATTTGACTAGCCATTGCCTCCGAGATGCCACCGTAATGCCTCTTACCTGCAGCCGTAATGCAGTCGAAGCGCGGTTAATTCCACCTGTGACTAATCGAGGTTAATGATAATGTCATTTTGCAATCTTTATTTTGCAAAAATGATACATTTTGTTACTTTTTCTTAAATTTATTTGCACATATCGAAAACTTTTTGTACTTTTGCAGGCAAATTGTTTATTTTGGAATAACTATAATGAAATAGTTTGTTTTTTATTGTTTAATTAAATCCAAAAGCTTATGAGAAAAATTACTCAAAAGTGGGCATTCCTGTTGATGGTGGTACTCTGCTGTCTCGGCGTGCCGCAAGTGGTAATGGCTCAGGACGATTGCCAGGTAATCGGTACCGGTACCGCGGCAAGTGTCTACTATGTCCCAATCGCCACTTGGTATCACAACAGTTATTCGCAGCAGCTTTATTTGGCGGATGAGATTGATCATGACAATGGTAACATCACGAGTATTGCATTTGCTTACAATGATGCACAATCGACGACACGTACCATCACAATCTACATGGCCAATACCGATGCTGAGAACTTGTCAAGCGCGTATGTGACTGACGGGTTTGAGGAAGTTCTTTCTGCTACGGAAGTAACCTTTGACAACAGTGAGGAATGGTTTGTTATTGACCTCGAAACACCGTTTGCTTACGAAGGTGGTAACTTGGTAGTGGCAGTGTACATGAATTATGCTTCGTCCGAAACGTACTACGCCAGTGGTTCACGCTTCCTGCAAACATCTGCGACAGGTATGGTGCGGTACAGCACGAATGACACCTCGTCGCCTGACCAAATCAGCGTAGTCAACGGTGTTACAACGGCTTCAAGTTCGACAACTTCATATCGCCCGAACATGCAGTTCTGTTTCTCTGCCGGAGGCGGTGGCCCGACTTGTGACAAACCGACTATCGCAGCTTCCGATACCACTTCGCATGGTATCACCCTCTCTTGGGCAGAAGGTAGCGGTGTGTACAACGTAGAGTACAAGAAATCGGCTGACACCGTTTGGACTTCGCTGCTCGAAGGTACTACATTGCTGACGGCTACGCTTACCAACCTTGAGCCGAACACGGCTTATCAGGCTCGCGTGCAGAGTGTATGTGGTGCTATCCTCAGTGGTTGGAGATCGGTTTCTTTCCAAACGGCTATCGGTCTTCCTTATGCAGAGACATTAGGCGCATCGACTTGCGGATGGACCAAGTACACTGGTCTGTTGAGCAGCGTGATGGCGGGTACGCCGTACACCACCGGTGGTTATTGGAACTTCGGTGCAAGAAACGGTGTGCTGGGTGGATCCCACGCGTACATGAACCTCTATGGAGAAAATTGCAAGCATTGGATTGTCAGCCCGGCTATCCCTCTTGACGGAAATGCCGAACTTACCTTCCAGGTAGCGTTAACCGATTTCAACAGCCAGAACCCGATTGACAACAAGGGTAATCAGGCTGATGATAAGTTCGTAGTGCTTGTTTCTACGGATGGCGGTGCTACATGGGCTATCCTTGAGCAATGGGACAATGCCGGCTCTGCGCGTGTCTATGATGACATCTCGCCGGAGGGCGATGAGGTAACGCTGGATCTCTCGGCTTACAATGGCCAGGCGATTCAGATTGCTTTCTACGGTGAGTCCACTGTTTCGGGTGGAGATAATGATATCCACGTAGGAAATGTGCTTATTGACTACATCCCGACTTGTTTGAAACCGACGGACCTCGAGTTGCTGAATGCAACCCAGAATGCGCTCCAAATCTCTTGGACTGCCAATACGGCAGAGACCGCATGGGTGCTCCAGTACAAGAAGAGCGCAGAGACCGAATGGAATACCGTGGACGCTTCGTCCAATCCGTTCACGCTTACCGGTCTGGAGGCTTATACGGATTATGATGTACAGGTGGCTGCTGTCTGCGACCCGATCGCCGGCGACACCAGTAGATACTCTAAACCGGCTACCTTCAAAACCTTTGCAGGCATCCCGTTTGCTGAGGGTTACAATGATGGACTTCCTTCCGATTGGAAACGTTTCTATGGTGACCTCGATGGTATTTTCAATGGTGACTCTGTTCTCGAGCCTGTGACTAAAGGTTGGGCAGTAGGTCAGGGAAGTGGTGTCTTTACCGCTACCGATTACCACCTCGCACTCAATATCTATGGTACAGCTTGTAAGTATTGGGTCGTATCTCCGGCTATCCTCTTGGATACGGATGTACAGTTGACCTTCGATATGGCATTGACCAAGTTTGAAGGAACCCTTACCCCGGTTACTGCCGGTGAGCAGGATGACGATAAGTTCGTTGTTCTTCTCTCGCTGGATAATGGTATTTCATGGGAGCAGATTTATCTGCGTGATAATGTCAGCTCGGCGGATGCGTTCGATAATATCGCTTGCTCGGCCGCCGGTCAAACGGTTCTCATCGACCTCAGTGCTTATGCCGGCGAAACGGTTCTGCTCGCTTTCTATGGTGAATCAACAGTTGGTTCCGAAGGTGTGGGAGATAACCTCCTCCATATCGACAACCTGTTAATTGATTACATTCCTTCTTGTGCGAAACCGCTTACCTTGGATGTATTAGGTGTCTCGGCTACTTCGGCTAACTTCGCTTGGGATGAAGAGGAAGGTGCTACATGGGAGTATGCTCTCTTGGTTGATGCCGCCCTTGATTCAATTCCGGCTTCCTTCGAAAGTGGCAGCGCTCATACGCTGACTATCGATACCCTGTCGCCGGAGACCAACTATACATTCTTCCTGCGTAAGTCCTGTGGCGAAAGCAAGAGTGAGATTCTCGCGCGTAACTTCACTACCTTCCGTCTGCCTGAGCAAATTCCTTGGACGGTTGATTTTGAAGATATGACAGCGGAAACAGTTCCTACATACTGGGACAACTCTGCTTCTTCTACCTCTACTCTTGATACTTATCCGGGGTATGTTTGGGGTGTTTATGCGTATGGTGGCAACAAGATGTCGCGTATGTATAACTACTATGTATCGTCTGGTGCAGCGCTTATCAACACGCCGCTTATTGAGTTGCCGACCGGTGTAGATTGCGAGTTGACCTTCGACTACGCGCATACCGCTAACTGCGGCGACATGACGGTGAAGGTATCTGTTGACGGAGGCATGTCTTGGAATGCTTTGGCTCCCACCTATGGTAAGACCTCTACCGGAACCAGCTATTCCGACCCGGGTGACTTCACGCCGGTGACGATTAGTCTGGATGCCTATACGGGTAACACTATCATGATCCAGTTCTTTGCAAATGCTA
Source organism: uncultured Bacteroidales bacterium (assembly GCA_902778935.1). GTDB lineage: Bacteria > Bacteroidota > Bacteroidia > Bacteroidales > Paludibacteraceae > Colicola. Next base: position 44,849 of record CACYZT010000004.1, on the reverse strand, counting down.
ACTATGGTAGTGGTGCTATCTTCTTGGATAATGTTTCCGTACATGAGGTTCCTGATTGCTTGAAGCCGATTAATATCGTTGCTCCTGCAGATAGCGCAACGGCTAATTCTGTGCAGGTAGCATGGGAGGCTGTCGGTCCGGAGCAGTACTGGATGATTCAGTACAAGAAGAAAGCCGATGAGGAGTGGTCGTATGTGGCTGATTCTGTAAAGACGAATCCGTATATCATTGCCGGTCTCGAGCCTGCTACGATTTACAGCGTACGCGTGGCTGCTTGGTGTGACCCGGCTGACTCCGCTTCTATTAGTGAGTTTAGCGCTGCGGCTACCGTGGCTACCGAGTGTGGAGTAATCAGTTCCTATCCGTTCGCGGAGAACTTCGATGCGGTAGAAGGCGCTTCTACTGCAACGCATGTGATGCCGCTCTGCTGGAATTACCTCAATGAGGGCACGAATACTACGTATAATAAATATCCGTTGGTTTATAGCGGCGCATCGTATGCGAATAGCGGTTCTAACTCGCTTAAGTTCTATTCGTATTACAGCAGCACGGCTGTTACCACCATTGCGGACCAATACGCTATTCTGCCGGAGATGGATAATCTCAGCGGCCTGCGTATCAAACTTTATGCAAGCAAGTATTCGTCTTCGTATGACGCTACATTCTATGTGGGTGTCATGAGCGATCCGGATAGTGCGGCTACTTTCGTGGCTATTGATACGATTAGTCCGGCTTCAACAGCGTATGAACAATATACGATTAAGTTCAATTCCTATATTGGTTCTGGCAAGTATATTGCTATCATGATGCCGGCATCAACTTCGTCTTATCGTGCTGTACATATCGACGATATCGTAGTGGATGAGATTCCTGATTGCGAGGAGCCGGAAGGTCTTGCTCTGGCGGCTGTCAAAGCTACATCCGCTAAGTTCAAATGGACCAATGAGCAGAGCGGCGCTTGGAAGTATGCGGTAGCACTTGCTACGGCTGCCGAGCCTGCTGCCGATGCATATCTCGATGTAGATGCTGATTCCGTTCTCGTTGAGGGCCTGGAGTCGATGACGGAGTATGTATTCTATCTGCGTAAAAACTGTGGTACCAGCGTTAGTGCAAGCATTTCTATACCGTTCCGTACATCGCAGCTCCCTGCTGCTCTTCCGTTTGCGGATGACTTCGAGGGCGCGAACACTTGGCTGCTCACCAATGGTACGCTTACCAATGCTTGGGTTGTGGATACTGCTGCTCATAATGGCGCAGGTAACCACGCGCTTTATATCTCTAACGATGGCGGTGCACACCATGCTTATACCGTAAGTGGAAGTAATGTGGTTTATGCATCCAAGGCATTTGCCTTCGATAATGGTGTATATAACTTCCAATACGATTGGATTGCGAATGGCGAGAGCACCTTTGACTACATCCGTGTGGCTCTCATTCCTGCATCGTATAACCTGGAGGCTGGAACTTCGCTGCCTTCTGGTCTGACCACTACGTCTGTGCCTGATGGCTGGATTGCGCTGGATGGCGGTAGCAAACTCAACCTCAGCACTGCATGGGCTACTTATACTACGGCTGATATCGCAATCGAGGAGGGTGAGTACAATGTGGTATTTGTTTGGAGAAATGATAACTCCGGTGGTACACAACCGCCTGCTGCTATCGATAACTTCAGCATCAGCAAGATTACTTGTCTTGCTGTAGAGAACATTCTCGTTCCGGATTCTACGATTACCGATGCTTCGGCTAAGGTATTCTGGACTATCGCAGACTCGACCCAAACTGCTTGGCAGATTGCTATCGATACGATTGCGAAGAACGTACCGGATTCCGTTACGCTGATTGATGTAACTTCGATGCCGTACGAGTTTACCGGTCTGGTTGCTAATAAGAAGTATTACTTCGCTGTTCGTGCTAACTGCGGCGAGGGTGACTTCAGCAAGTGGTCCGCTGTCAAGAATTTCAAGACGGCCAAGAGCTGCCAGAAACCGACCGGATTGGCTGCAAGCGAGATTACGGTATCCTCAGCTAAGATTAGTTGGAATACATTCGGTGTTGATTCCTTCAACGTACGTTATTACACGGCGGATTCCTCCATCTTTGTGGATACTATGCATGTAACTATGCCGTTCGTTATCAACAATCTGGAGCCTTCTACTTCGTACAAGGTACGTGTTCAGCCGATTTGCGACGAGACCGCTTGGTCTTCTGTTTATACCTTCAAGACAGAGTTCAGTGTTCCGTTCGAGGAGAAATTCGACGCTTCGCCGGCTGATTGGAAGATGTATTCAGGCCTCTTGCAACCGGATACGACCGTAACGCTTACTACCGCTACCAATTGGGCATTTGGTACATACAATGGCGTATTTGATAGTCATGCACGTTCCAATATCTATGGTACAAGCTGCTACAAGTGGCTGGTAACCCCGAAAGTTCTGTTGACTACCAACAACCAACTGACCTTCGACATGGCTTTGACTAAGTACTCGGGTACCTTGGCTCCGGTGGATACAGCTCAGCAGAAGGATGACAAGTTCATCGTATTGGTTTCTACCGATGAGGGTGCTTCTTGGACTATCCTCCGTAAGTGGGATAACGCTGGTTCGGAGTATGTATATAACAATATCGCATGCTCGGCAGAAGGTGAGCCGGTGGCTATCAGCCTCAGTGCTTACGATAATCAGTATGTTCAGATTGCTTTCTACGGTGAATCTACAATTTCTGGTGGAGACAACAATATCCATATCGACAATGTATCGCTGGATATCGTTCCGACTTGCTTGAAGTTGAAGAGCCTCAATGTTTCTGACATTCTCGCTCATTCGGCTCTCGTAAGCTGGGCGCTCACCGATTCGACGCAGACGGCATGGCAGATTGCTATCGATACGATTGCTAACTTCAAGCCCGATACGCTCTCTACGCTGATTGATGCCGATACGATTCCGTTCCTGCTCTCCGGCCTTGAGGCAGAAACCACCTATTACATGTACGTACGCGCTAACTGCGGCGAAGGTGACTTCGGTAGATGGACCGACCTCAAGTCGTTCAAGACGGTAAGTGAGTGCGAGACTCCGACTGACCTCAAGGTGGATAGCGTGGACTACCATGCTGTTACTCTGAGCTGGAATGCGTATGGTCTCAATGCATTCAATCTCCGTTACACGGCAGATACGACCTGGATTGATACGCTCAACATTGGTATGCCGTTCGAACTGAATGGTCTGGCTGATGGTAAGACGTACAAGGTACAGGTTCAGCCTGCTTGTGCTCCGGATAGCGTCTGGTCGAGCATATTGAGCTTCAGCACACTGCAACTTCCGGTGGCTGTTCCGTTCGCGGACAACTTCGAGAATGGTAACAACTGGTTGCTCATCAATGGTGATCGTATTAACGCATGGGTTGTAGATACGGCTGCTCATAGCGGTGAAGGTACGCATGCGCTCTATATCTCCAATGATGGTGGTATAACCAATGCATATACCAACAATATTGCTTCAACGGTATTTGCTACCAAGGCTATCACGATTGACGAGTCTGCGAAGTACGTCTTCTCGTATGACTGGAGATGTAAGGGTGAAGGATTCACGACAGACAACATGTGGGATTTCATACGTGTTATCCTTGTTCCTGCTGATGCTGAGCTGGTTGCTTCTACAGAACTTCCGACGGGCTTGACCTATTCTGCACTGCCTGAGGGCTGGATCGCTTTGGATGGCGGTCAGGCACTCAACAACGCTGAGGATTGGCAAACCAAGAAAGTAGCTGTTGAGGTGGAAGCTGGTCAGTACAAGGTGGTTGTTCTCTGGAGAGACGATTCCTCCAGCGGTACCAACCCGCCTGCTGCATTCGATAACTTCAGTGTAGTAATAAAGACCTGCGACCAGCCTTCTGCTGTCGCTGCATCCAATATCATGCCGCGTTCCGCTACGCTCAGCTGGACGAATGGTAGTGCAGAGCAGGATGCTTGGCAGATTGCTATCAGCACCGATGCTTCTCTCGAGCCGGATTCGTTAGGCGCTATTGACGCTCTGTCGAACCCGTACGAGTTGGCAAACCTCAATGCAGAAACTACCTATTATGTATATGTTCGCGCTAACTGCGGCGATGGTGACTACAGCGCTTGGAGCTCTGTTTACTCCTTCGCTACACTGCCGATGTGTACCGTTCTCGGAGAACCCGAGGAGGCTACTATCTGCGAGGGCGATGCATACACGTGGCGCGGCAATAGCTACAATGTATCGGGTATGTACTATGACACACTCATCAGTGTAGCTGGCTGCGATAGTATCGAATCGCTTCTGCTGATTGTTGCTGCTCCGCAGGATACACTCTCTATCATTGCTGATAAAGATACCATCTGTCAAGGTGATAGCTTCGAGTGGAATGGTCAGGAGTACACCCAGGCTGGTATCTACTCGGTAACGCTGCAGTCAATCTACGGATGTGATAGTATTGCGAAACTTGAGTTGAGCATCTACGAGCCGGAAGATACCATCTTCGTAGCTGAGGTTATCAGCGAGAGCGACCTGCCGTACACCTATCAGGCACAGTATGTTGAAGGCGAATCGCCGATATTCTATGACCTCGGTACAGAGCCTGGTGTTTATTCCGACACCGCACTCGTAGAGGGTGTACACTGTGATGCAGTACTCGTTCTTGAACTCACTATCAACAAGGCTCAAGGTATTGACAATATCTTCGGAGACGGTGAGAATGTTCATAAGGTACTCTACCGCGATGTACTCTACATCGTCATCAATGATGAGTGGTACAGCGCTGAGGGTAAGAAAGTTGCTGACCCGCGTGAGTAATTACATGCGCCAATAGCATAGACCATCCGGTCTGTGCACTACAGAAGGGGCTGCCATCCGGCGGCCCTTTCTGTTTTTCTTGCATCTTAGCAGTCTGTCAGCAGGTCAACCTGGGTCTGTCAGCGCAGCGGTCTGTCAACGCAGTGGTCTGTCAGTGTAACGGTCTGTCAGTCCGTAGGACGGTCATCACGCTTGCTTTTAGCACAAAAACATAGCAAAATGCAAAAAAAATAGCGAAAATGTAGCAAAAATTTGCATATTTGCGAAAAAAGCAGTACCTTTGCCGCTCAAATGCGTATAATTGTAGCAAATAGTCTGTGAGAAGAGGCGTTTCTATATTATTTTTGACGCTTATATGCGTATGCGCAAGCGCTCAAACGAGGCTCAATCCGGAGCTCTATAATTTCATATCCCTCCATGGCGATTTGGGCTACTCTGCGCTGCTCCATAATATACCCGAACAGCCCGCTGCGGCCGGTATGAATACCAATATCGGTGCCGACTATCGCTTGCTGTACAATCATTTCCTCTTCTCCCTCGGTGTGGAGGGTATGTATGAGCTCAATGTGAACCGTATTGCTAAGGTTGATGAGTCTATCCCGATGAAGGATACCGAAGGACAGATCTTTGATATGCATGTCCGCGTGGATAAAGCCCGTGACCTCTCCCACATGGTCAATCTCAATATCCCCGTGCTCTTCGGTGGCGAGTGGGGACGGTTCTATTTCATGGTGGGTCCGAAAGTGTCGATGAGTTTCTATGGCTCCACTTCCTCTACCTCGGTCTTTACTACTTATGGCGAGTATGACAAGTACTACGATGATTTCTATGATATGATTAACCATCAGTTCAGTAGCGGGCAGACTACCTCCAGCGGCGTTATGCCCCTTAAGTGGAATATGAATGTCATGGCGCATGTCGAGATAGGTGGACGTATCAATCACATGTTTAAGCATAAGCAGTTCCGTATCAATCCCGATAAAGTACGCATGTATCTGGCGGGTTTTGTGGATTTCGGTCTGCTCAATCTTCATACCGGCTCGGGCGGAAGTCCAATCTTTGAATATCGCGAGACGCCCGACCAAGGCGTGCAGTTCTATGTTCAGCCGCTTATCACCAGTAACCTGGCGGACGGCAAAACATTCCGAAATTTCAATATAGGTATCAAATATACTGTAGCATTCGAGTTGCCGCGTCATGGCAAGTCCTATGTCTATGATTACTACAAAGTCGATCGTAACTACCGCATACGTGGTGGAAACCAAAACATAAAACAATAATCGCATGAAACGAATCATCTACATATTGCTCCTTGCCATGGGCATGGCTACAGTAGCTCCCCTGGCTTCCGTAGTAGATAACAGCGTAGCGGCTCTGTATGCCGTAGATGCTAAGGCGAAAGCTAAAGCGCAGAGAGAGAAAGAGAAGGCTAAAAAGGCCAAAGAACGCGAGAAGGCTAAAGCCAAAGCTGCCAAAGAGCGTGAGAAAGCGGCTGCTCAGAAGAAAAAAGAGCAGGCGCGGGCTCAGGCTGCTAAGCAGAAGCAGAGACAGCAGGCGAAGGCTCAGCCCTCGAAAACGCAGCAGGCTAAACCTGCTACGGCTTCCGTGGCGAAGTCTTCAACCGGCAATAATCTCTCGGCGGCGGAGGAGAAAGAGCAATACCTCGAGCAGATAGCGGCTATTGACAAGGCCAATGCTAAAGCCAATGCCTATAACGAGCGCGATATAGCGCACCGTCTCGGCTTCTGGGGGCTCGTCGGTTATTCCAATCTCTTCACCTCCGGTATCAATTATCAGGCACCGGCCGCGGAGGGACTCAACCCGACGGGCTTTAAGAACAAAGACAAAGGTTTTGTCGGAGGCGGCTTCGGTCTGGGTTACCAGCTCCGCTATCGTCAGTTCTTGATGACCGTGGGTGCCGAGTTCACGTTCTATAACTCCGTCATGGGTATCTATAATCAGGATAATGGTTCGTTTGCTCTCTCCTATGGCATGCAGCCTTATGGCGATAAGATGACCTATAATTATCTCTTCAATCCCCTGAACGACAAGCTCATTGGCGGTTTCGCCCAGATTCCGTTGCTCTTCGGTATGGAGCTCAAGAAAGTGCCTTTGTTCTGGCAGGCTGGTATCAAAGCCGGCATGGGCGTTATGGGCAAATCTACCCTCAGTGGTACCTTCACAACTACGATTGAAGATAAAGAGCTCATCGCCGGCATGACCGATATGTATAATCATACGCTCGTGACCGACCAAGCGCTTGACCGTCCTTCTACGTCTGTTAAGTTTGGACTTAATCTCGCTGCAAGTGCAGAGATAGGTGTCAACCTCGACCGGTGGATTGACGCTACGCCGAAACTGCGCGTATCGCTCTTTGCTGACTATGGCTTGTTGAATTCCCTTAGCCCCTCGCCGGCTCCTGACCGCAAATCACCTACCGCAACGATAGATATCCCTACCGTGATGATGGAGGATTCAAACCCGCTGAATTTCCCGACGAACTCGGCCCTCTCTACTTCATCTGCGGTGAATGCTAAAGTGAACCCCTTCCTTGTGGGTGCAAAGATAGCGGTTTGGTTTGAACTGCCGAGACACAAGAAATATACACAGCCCTATCCGAAGGCTCCTACGCCGCGTATGGGTGTCTTTATGTATGATGAGCAGACGGCTCTTGCCCTTAATGGAGCAGCGGTCGAGATTACCAATGTCGAGACCGGCAAGACCATGCAGAAAAATACCAACCGTCAGGGCCTCTTGCAGGGACGTTTCGCTGCCGGTCAATACCGTATCTCGGCTACCAAGAATGGCTATTTCCCGTCTGATACAGTTATCCAGACGGTCGAGGAGTTTACGTTCGATACCCTCCGTCTGCCGATGGAGCGTATTCCTGCGCCGATTATCTACACGCTCTGTATGAATATCTATGATGTGGAGACACGCCAACCTATCGAGGCTGCCGTTCGTCTGACCACTCTCTCCGATACCACGGTGCTCTATGCCGCGCAGTCTTCGGATGACGGATTCATCGAGACGCCGCTGACCGAGGGTGATTATATCGCCCATTTGACGGGAACAGGCTATATGCCGAAGGATGATACGCTCCATTTCGTGCGTGACACCTTCGACCTCTATATGCAGCATATCAAGGAAGGTATCAAAGTCAAGATTGAGAACCTCTTCTTCGCGACGAACAAGACCTATATCCTCCCGCAGTCTGAGCAGGCGATGGCTGACCTCGCTGAGTTCTTGCTGCTCAACCCCTCTGTTACTATCCATATCACCGGTCACACCGATGCTGTGGGTTCGGATGAGGCGAACCAGATTCTCTCCGAGGGTCGTGCTAACGCCGTACGTGCGGACCTTATCAAGCGTGGCGTAGCGCCCGAGCGTATGACCGCCGAAGGTAAGGGTGAGCGTGAGTTTGTAGCGGATAACGATACCGAAGAAGGACGACAGCTCAACCGTCGTGTAGAGTTCGTCATCACCGGTACGGACGGAGAAGATATTGAGCAAGTATTCTGATGAAACGCATATTACTGACATATTGCCTACTCTTGACGGCCATCTTAGCATGGTCGCAGTCCACTGTGGCTACCGGTGTGCCGTATGAATGTAGTTTTGAGGAGAGTGAAGACTTGTCGGCTTGGGTGTTAAACTACCATGCCGGTACTTCTACAGATAAATGGATGATTGGAACGGCGGCGCGTAGCGAAGGCAAACGCTCGTTGTATATATCTTCCGATAACGCGAACCCCGTGTATGGTTCCAATCCGAATATTGTGGTTTCATATTTGCGGTATAAATTCCCGTCCGCTGGTCACTATGACCTCAGTTTTGATTGGATGGGAGAAGGCGATACGGCGAACTCCAAACTCTATGTGATGGTTTGTCCGGAGCAAATGCTGATTAACAATACACAGGCAACCAATTATTACGATATCAATAAGATTTTATCACCCACATCCACTTCTACGGGACGTCTCGCCGGTGATGTGATTAACGTATGTGAGCAGCTTGGTACCTCCCGTGAGCGTTTTGTGTGTGGTAGTCCGCGTTGGCTTAATGTGTCTGCTTCGAATGAGCTCAATATAGGCTCTATGGTGGCGTCTATGCCTTGTGCGATTGTCTTTATATGGGTGAATGCCAATCGTGAGGATAGTCTCCGCCATTCGAGTATAGCTATTGATAATGTGCAGATTAACTCGGCGAATATCAAAAAGCCCACCAATGTGGAGGGACTGCCGCATTGCGAGGACTCTACCATGATTGTTACTTGGGAAAGCGGTCTGACGGATTTCGATGTAGAATGGCGAAAGATAGGTGCTCCTACATGGCAGAAGGCACACGGAATAACGATTGGAGAAGAAGGGTTCTCAAAGAATGGTACGCAGTGCTCATATATTCTCACTCGTATCGTTGAGGGTACTTATGATGTGCGTGTACGTGCCCGGCTCTCTACCTCTCAGGGCGATTTGATTACCAGTTATGTGTATAAGCCGATGATTCTGGTTTATTGTCCTGAAAATCACTGTGTCAATTATGTCGATCTCCATAGCCCGAATGTGGTATGTACCTATGGTAGTTATCCGTCGGGAACGGTTTCTCCGTATGATAATATAGGAATATTGGATTTTGGACCGGGCGCGATTGAAAGCCGACATACATTGCATGTGGATCCGAATGAGTTGGACCCCGCAACAGCTAACGGATTACATACGGTGCCTGACGGAGCTTTGGCATCCGTGCGTCTCGGTAACTGGAGGGATGGATCTGAAGCAGAGTCCATTACGTACGAGATTACGGTTGACTCGGTTTACCAGGGTATCTTGCTTATTAAATATGCCGTTGTGCTGGAGGATCCGGGGCATTCTGGGGAACCGGAGTTTAGAATGGAAGTGCTGGACCAGAATGATCAGCTGATTGATGCTTCTTGTGGACAGGCGCACTTTACCTATTCGGATGCAGTGGATGCCGGATGGACTATTGTTAATGTTCCTAATCCCGATCCTACGGAGGGCGGTAATGTTACCGTAGCATGGAAGGATTGGACCACGGTAGGTGTGAACCTCATGCCCTATCATGGTCAGACCATCAAGGTGCGCTTTACCACCATGGACTGTGTTGCAAGTGGACACTTCGGCTATGCTTACTTTACCGTTGATTGCGTGAACGCGCATATCGAGACCAATAACTGCGGTAATGATGCTTCCATCACCTGCTATGCACCGGAGGGATTTGCCTATGCTTGGTACAACGAGTTGGGCGATACGGTCAGTCATGAGCGCGAACTCATCGTGGATGCCAGCCGTCATACATATACTTGCCGTGTGAGCTTTGTGGAAGAACCGTCCTGCTATTTCGAAATTAGTACACTCTCCGCACCGCGTTTCCCGGTGCCGGAATATTCATTCAACAATGTGAAGGAGGAGTGTAAGAGTGTTCTGTCTTTCAAGAATACCTCGCATGTCATGAATAAATATGATGGATACGAGCATCATACTAACGAACCATGTCAGGATTGGTATTGGAGATTCCGTAGATTGTCAGATAATGATTTGAGAGAGAGTACAGCTACCAATCCGAAATATACATGTCCGAATGCAGGCGACTCCATCGAAGTGACGATGACTTGCTATATAGGTGCGGAGAATGCCTGCGATAGTACACGTGTGGATACCATCGTTGTGCCTTCAATCCTTTCGGATACGACGAGGTTCTATTATTCTACTTGCCCGGAGAACTCCATCAAGTTTGACGACCAGTGGTTTAATACCGATACCGTCTATGTGGGACGCTATATCAATGGAGCCGGCTGTGACTCTATCTCGATTCTCTATCTGGATGCGTATCCTGAGATTAAGGATATCCACCGCCATGACTCTATTTGTGATGACCAGTCGCTCATCATTAATGGCGTCAAATACAATACACCGCTGGATGATTACCTCATTATGCTCAAGACCGTCCATGATTGCGATAGCGCTATCTATCTGACGCTTACCGTCAATGAGCGTATCAAGCAGTCGCTCGATACCGTGCCTTATGCGTGTGCAGATGAGCAGAATCTCTATATCCCGCTGATGATAGACAAGGGTGTGTTTGATAGCCTCTCTATCTCCTTCTCTACGCCGGAGCTCCGTGACACGGTCATCTATACGAATGTGAGCGAAGTGAATATCCCGTATCCTGCGGATATCACACCGGGTAGTTATACCGCTACATTCACCTATTATCAGTTCTGCTGTGGTACTCATACCTTCACACGTACCATTGATGTGCGCTATCGCAGCTCGATAGTCGAGCAGAAATGGAATGATGTGCTCACGCTGCTCAGCCCGAAATACAACGGCGGCTTTGAGTTCACGGCTTACCAATGGTATAAAGACGGTATGCCGCTCTTGGGCGAGAACCACTCCTATCTCTATCAGCCGCTCGATGAGAATTCGTACTATTATGTAGAGCTCACGCGCGCTGATGGTGTTACGATTACTACATGCCCGATACAGCCGGTTCACCACGAAGACCAGACGCCCTTCCCGACGCTTGTCACGGGAGGAAAGCGCATACCGATGTATATGGCGTATCCGACTACCGTTTGGTATTACACCATGTCCGGTCAACTCTATAGCACCTTTGATATGCAGCAGGGATACACTTCTTTGATTGCTCCTGCCCAACCCGGTGTCTATATCATCAAATCTGTTAATACACAGGGCGAAACACAAGCCCAAACAATGATAGTTGAATAATAACAAGCCTATGAATATGAAACGATTGGTTCAAATAGTTATAGCGGCAGCCTTGGTTTGGGCTGCGCCTGTGCAAGCTACGCTGAAGTACACCTGTGATTTTGAGTCTGAGGCTCAGCGTGCGCGCTGGAAAATCAATCCGGCTACAGGTAGTGTGTATAGCAAGTTGGCGAACAAGTGGTATATCGGTGCGCCAGGACAGAATGGTCGTAATGGAGCGAACGGTCTGTATATATCCACCAATGGAGACAAGGCTCAGTATGACAACAAAGGTACATGGGTCTTCGCCTACGATACGCTTACGCTGGATCCGATGACCGGCAATTATACCATTTTCTTCGACTATCAAGCCGGTGGTAATGGTATCATCCAGAAGCAGGCTGAAGGTGGTGGTTCCTCCGAAATCAACTACGAGGGCTTATACTTGTTATGGATTCCGATGACGAAGCCGGTTACAGGTGACTCTGTTCGGGTGATGTCCAGTAACAACTACAACCGATATATACCTTCAACCTATGACCAGGATTATATCGAGGTGATTGACCTCGAGCCGTATGTGGCGAATATGGAGTGCCTCAGCGGTGCTTCTACATGGCATCAGTGCGTGGCTTATCTTCCGGGTAATAAGTGTGACGGTACGCCCCACTACCTTGCTTTCGCTTGGAGTAACGGTACTTACCCTGCTCAGCAGCCGGGTGCAGTGGTTGATAACATCAATATATCGGATGTTCCTCCTTGTGATGCGCCTACCAATCTGGTCATTACTCCCAATGGCAAATCCGTGGATTTGTCGTGGAAAGGCACCACCGCTGAATATGAGGTCAGCGCATATTGCTATGATGCCAATGATGGTGCCGGAGCATGGTTCGGTCCATACATCGTGGCGGATACGACTTATCATTTCCCCTCTTTGCCTATCGGACAGGCGGACTTCGTGGTGCGTGCTAAATGCGATGATAATTTCTATAGTCTCAAAACGATTGAGTCCATTCTCATCTATTATCCCGATGAACTCTGTGTGGACTATCTGAATCTCAATAATGCGGTTTGTTATGTGAATAACTCGTCGCCGGATGAGGACGCGGATGTGTTTAATGATTTCCGTGTGGTGGCTCCGGTGGACAAAGGTCCGTCCAGTGGTGGTAGCCGTCATACGCTCCATTTCAATCGCAATGAGAGAGACCCGCGTACCGGTAACTTGGCGAAAACCATTCCTGATGGCGAATTTGCATCCGTGCGTTTGGGTAACTGGGAAGCCGGCAATCAAGCAGAGCGTATAGAGTTCTCCTTCGAGGTGGATACTATCAAGCATCCGGTTCTTTTGCTTAAGTACTTGCCGGTTCTGGAAGCGCCGGGCCACCAGATAGCAGCTGCCAACCCGCGATTCAAATTGGATATTCTTATTAATGGCGTCTCAATAGGCGACTGCGGAAAAGCGGACTTTAACTGTAATGATGTATTCAATGGCTCAACCCTCCTGCCTGGTGCTGCTGAGCAGGGATGGCATTTGACGCCTGCCCAGGAAGGATACGAACCGATGGTTTGGAAAGAGTGGACCACGGTCGGTGTCAATCTCAAAAAGAAAGAGTATGCCGGCAAGACGATTACAGCACGTTTAACTACGCACGACTGTACGTATTCGGCGCACTGCGGATATGCCTACTTCACTCTCGGTTGCTCCGATGGTAAACTAAAGGGAATGAAGTGCGGTGAGATCAACCCCGAGTTTGATGCTCCCGACGGATTTGAATACCGGTGGATGTATGCCTCCAGCGAGAAATATCGTCGTAAGAATGGTTCCGTACCTGAGCAGTATGTTTTGGGCCGTGGTCAGCACTATGTGGCAGGTTTGCAGGATGACAGCCTCTATGTGGTCGATTGTATGTTCGTCCAGGATAGTACCTGCTATTTCTCCCTCTATGCTTCTACGCTGGCTACCAACCCGATTGCTAAGATAAGCAAGCCCCGCCGCAAGATGAACTGTAAGGAAGAGAAATATACCTATTCCTTTGATGCTTCGCAGTCTTGGGTACAGGAGATCGACCACGTGACGGGTGATACTTCTAAGAGCGAAGCTTATCATATTGAGTATTACGAATGGGAAGTGCTGAATATGAAGGATAGCACGTCCATCTATTCGAATGAAGTGAAACCGACATTCAATTTCCCGAGTGCGGGAGGTGATTACCAAGTCAAACTGCGTGTGACCTGCGGTACCTGCGATGATGAGTTGACCTATAGTCTGCATCTTGACCCGCTGGGCGCAACGCGTGATACGACGACGATGGTACTCTGCGATGCGGACCGCAAAGCCGGATATGTATGGCCCGAGAAGCCCGACACGGCTTATCATGACTACGGACTGGACTCCATCGTGCTCTTCAATGCCGAGACATCTTGTGATAGTATCCTCTATCTCAAGCTCATTGAGCCGCTCCGTATCTACGAGGATACGATGCTGCTCCCCGAGAGCCTGCCGTTTACCTATCATGGCCGCACCTATGGCGTGGATACGAAGACCATGGTCGATACCGTTCCTTCGCCTACCAATTGTGACTCCACGTGGGTGCTTAATCTCGAGATTTATGAGTCCCTCATAGCCTCTATGCCTAACCAGGCATACGTGTTGTGCGAAGGTGATCCTGTCCTTTCTATCATCTATGATATAGCACGTGGACGGAGTCTCCGTGCCTCCTATTCCTTCTCAAGCCCTGAGATAGGCGATACCCTCATCAATGGTATGCAGAAGAAAGGACACTATCAGACTGACCTGCCGCTCGATGATATCTATCCTAATGTGTATAATGGTACCCTGCTCTTGGTGGATTCGATGCCGGAGTTCAGCGTCACCATTCCGTTCACGGTTACGATGAATTACTCCAAGGATGTCATCACCCAGCGCTGGAATGACGTGCTCGCTATCCGCAATGCGGATTATAACGGAGGCTATCAGTTCGATTCCGTGCAGTGGTATCTCGGTGGACTGCCTATCGAAGGAGCTATTGACTTCAACTACTATGCCGGCATGGGTAACAAACTCCAGTTCGGCAGTGAATATACGGCGTTGCTGACGCGTAATGATGGTGTCAAACTCTTTACCTGTCCGTTCATTCCTACGGCTGTGCCGGCAGAGATAGCGGATCTGCCTTCGCTCGTACCGCTATCCGCACCAATGCACGTACAAGGCAAAGGTACTGCCACATGGGTGGATATGCTTGGACGGGTACATCATACCGATACCTATGACAATTCCGATATCGTTGCGCCGGGTATAACGGGTTACTTCCTCCTTGTCCTCCAGGGCAATGACAGTCGTACCATCCATCATGTAATGGTGAGATAATAGATGATAGTATTATGTATTGAAACGAGTACATCTGTTTGTTCGGCAGCGGTCTGTAAAGACGGCAAGCCGCTCAAGCAATGTATATGCCTCGAAGGTAGCAATCACGCACGATTGCTACCTCTCTATATAGAGGAACTGCTGCACTTTGCCAAGCAGCAGTCTCTCTCTATCGATGCAGTAGGGCTCTCCGAGGGACCGGGCAGTTATACCGGTCTGCGTATCGGTACCTCTACGGCCAAAGGATTGTGCTATGGACTCAATGTCCCGCTTATCCCCGTGCCTACACTTCAGGTCCTCTGTGCAGCTGCCAAAGACAAATTACCAATCACCAATGACCAATCACCACTCCTTCTCCCTCTCATCGATGCCCGCCGTATGGAGGTTTATACTGCTTTATACGATATGGACCTGCATCCTCTCAGCGAAGTAAAAGCTGTCGTGGTCGAGAATGAAGAGTCTTTCAGCGAAGCAGTCTGTCAGCAGGTCAACCTTGGTCTGTCAGCAGGTCAACCTGGGTCTGTATTCTGTCAGTCCGAAGGACGGTCTGTATTCTTCTTTGGCGACGGCGCCGCCAAATGCCAATCGGTTCTCACGAACCCGGACTGGCACTATATTCCCGACATTGTCCCGGAAGCCCGCTATGTAGGTGTGCTTGCCGAACAAATCGTCCATCGTCAATCGTCCAATCGTCAATCGGTAGATTTGGCCTATTACGAACCATATTACCTCAAAGAATTCATTGCTGCTCAGAGCCATGTTAAAGGCCTTAAGTAAATATTGTTCAATCTCAAATCTCCAATATTCAGTTATTATCGCTTTCTTGGCGATAATGGCCTCCTCCTGCTCTACGCAGAAGAATACAGCGGCGAGCCGTTCGTTCCATAAGACGAAGGTGAAGTACAATATCCTTTACAATGGGAATGTGGCGTATGAAGATGGTCTCAAGGCTATTCGGGATGCTAATACCGATGACTACAGCCGAGTGCTCTATCTCTATCCCGTTTCTAACCATAAAGCCGCGGAGGCTTCCAAATCGCAGATGGATAGAACGATTGAGAAATGCCGTAAGTGCATCAAATTGCACTCTATCAAGGCGAAACCGAAACGAGACCCTAAAAAGGCGAACGATCCTAAATACAAACTATGGCTGCAATCCGAAGAGTTCAATCCTGCGATGAGTATGGCATGGATGAGACTCGGCGAAGCGGAGTTTCATAAAGGTGATTTCCTCGGTGCCGTCAGTACCTTCAATTATATCATCCGTCATTATCAGAACGATGCGGATATGATTGCGCAATGTCAACTGTGGATTGCACGGGCGTATGCCGAGATGGACTGGCAGTACGAAGCGGAGGATATGCTCAATCGGGTGCAGATAGATGCGCTTAGTCGTAAGCATGCCAAACTCTATTCTGCCGTCAAAGCGGATGTATTGCTCAAGGGCGAGCACTACCGGGAGGCCATTCCCTTTGTCAAACTGGCGCTGCCGTATGAGAAGCGGAAGATATACCGCCCGCGTTTTGCTTATGTTCTCGGGCAACTCTATGAGAAGGACGATCGGCGTGACGAGGCGCTGCAGTCGTATAAATCCGTGGTACGGATGGCGCCGCCGAATGAGATGGAGTTCAATGCCCGCATCCGTATAGCGGAATTGGGTGGACGTAACTCGCTCCGCCAACTCAAGACGATGACCAAGCAGTCTAAGTTCAAAGACCGTCTCGACCGCATATACGGTGCGATGGGTAATATCTACATGCGTGAGAAGGATACTGTCCTCGCACTGGAGATGTATGAGAAAGCGATTGCCGAATCCACGCAGGCGGGTACTGCCAAGGCGGAAGTACTCGTTCGTGCAGGAGATATATACTATGATATGCGTGATTATGTGCATGCCCAGCCTTGCTATCGCGAAGCGGTTACTATTCTTACGGCGGAGCACAATGACTATGCGCGTATCCAGAAGCGCTCCGAGGTGCTTGACGAACTCATTGTGGCTTATTCTCAGGCGCAATTGCAAGATTCGCTACAGCGGCTCAGCCAAATGACCGAAGAGCAGCAACTCGCTATCGTGGAGAAGATAATCGCTGACCTCATAGCCCAAGAGAAAGCCGATTCGGTGGAACAGGCGCAGTTGGCGCGTGAACTGGCGCGTGGCGACGATGGACTGAGAAGTGTCAATACAGCCAATATGTTAGGTGGCGGTGGTGGACAGAAAGGCGAATGGTATTTCTATAATCCGCAGCTCGTCAAGCAGGGACAGCAGGAATGGAGGCGCCGTTGGGGTAATCGTCCGCTGGAGGACAACTGGCGCCGAAAGAATAAACAGGTAACCGCTTCGATGGAGGAGTCTTCTGACTCATCCGAAGAGTCCGACTTGTCCGATACAACGGCTGTCGCGGACTCTGCACAACAGGTGGCTCCCGTCGTGCTGGAGACCGATAATCACAAACCCGGATATTACCTTCAGCAAATACCGCGTACCGATGAAGACTTCGCCATCAGCGATAGTCTCTGGCGCGAAGCGCTCGTAGCGCTCTATTATATCTACCTTGACCGCCTGGAGGACGAATCCTTGGCAGCTGAGACACTTCGGCTCTTGCAGTCGAAATGGGGAACGCATCCCTCTGTGCTTGCTATAAACGAAGATATGGAACTTCGCGCATTGCGCCATGATGAAGCATATATCGCCCGCATGCGGAAGATGTTGGACGAGCAGGACTCGCTCTATTCGGCTACCTATACGGCTTATACCCAAGGCGAGTATGCAGCCGTCAAAGCGAACAAGCTGTATGCGGAAGCAGAGTACCCGCAGAGCCGCTTGATGCCGCGTTTCCTCTTCCTCAATGCCATTTCGGTGGCCCGTACGGAAGGACAAGAGGCGTTCGTCGCTGAACTTCGGGACCTCGTGAACCGGTATGGCTCCTCTGAACTGGGTTCGATGGCAAAAGATATGCTCGCGATGATGGGGCAGGGTATGGAGAGCCAGAAAGGTGGCTCTACAGGCGATCTGGCAGAACTGCGTAATCAGACGGAAGAGACCGAACAAACGGATTCTACCGCAATGGAACAGCAGTGGAGCGAAGACCGTAAGCAACCCTCTGTCGTATTGCTCATCTTGCCTAAAGAAGACGAACAGGCACTCAATGACCTACTCTATGAAGTGGCGTTGTTTAACTTCTCCCAGTTCCTCATTCGTGATTTCGACTTGCAGAAGATGCCGGTCTTCGGGCAGACATGTGCTTTGCGCGTGAGCGGCTTTGCAGATATGGATGAAGCGGAGTGGTGGCTCGATTTGATTCAGAACAATCCCGATATGCAGGCTGTGCTCCTTGGAATACAATTAAAGGCAGTAACCGAAGTTAACCTGCCTTTAATCACTGCCCAATAATTACCCGCGTGTTGGAATCCGTCTACCAAAAAAGGACGGCCGAAGACCATCCTTTTTCGTCGGGGAGACGTGATTCGAACACGCGACCTCCGGTCCCCCAGACCGTTGCGCTACCGGGCTGCGCCACTCCCCGTCGCTCTCGTTTTTTCGAAAGCGGGTGCAAAGGTACTACTTTTTTTTGAAATATGCAAATATTATGGCAAAAAAATTTTATATTGAGACATACGGCTGCCAAATGAACGTCGCGGACAGCGAAGTAGTATCGGCTATTATGCAGACTACGGATGCTGAAATGACTGAGCATTGGGAGGACGCAGATATCATTTTGCTCAATACCTGCTCCATCCGCGATAACGCCGAGCAGAAAGTCGGTGCCCGCCTCCGCGAACTGAAAAGTCTTTTAGCGAAGCGGTCTTTCAGCGAAGCGGTTTTTCAGCATAGCGGTCATGCAGGCGAAGCCGGTCAGCCCGCTCAGCGGGCTATTGTCGGCGTCATCGGTTGCATGGCCGAGCGAATGGGACAAGAGTTGATTGACCGATACGGTGTGGATTTTGTAGCCGGTCCGGATGCCTATCTGGATATCCCTAATCTCTTGGCGCAATGCAAACAAGGACATAAGGCGATGAATGTGGAGTTGAGTACCACGGAGACCTATCGTCAGATTATACCGGCGCGTATAGGTCGCTCCATCAGCGGTTTTGTGTCTATTATGCGTGGCTGCAATAATTTCTGCTCGTATTGTGTGGTGCCATATACGCGCGGTCGTGAGCGCAGCCGGGATGTGGAGTCCATCCTCAATGAAGTCAAGGACCTTCAATCCCGCGGCTACAAGGAAGTAACCCTCCTCGGCCAGAATGTCAACTCCTATCGCTATCAGCCAATAGCAAACAGCCAAGAGCCAACAGCCGCCATCGACTTTGCCGACCTGCTGGAGATAGTGGCGGACGCCGTGCCGGATATGCGAATACGGTTCACTACCAGCCATCCCAAAGATATGTCAGACAAGACGCTCGAAGCTATCAGTCGCCATAAGAATCTATGTAAGTTCATCCATCTGGCGGTACAGTCGGGTTCGAACCATATCCTCAAACTGATGAACCGTAAATACACGCGTGAATGGTACTTGGACCGCATTGCCGCTATTCGGCGTATCTTGCCTACTGCTGCCATTAGTACCGATATCTTCTGCGGTTTTCATGACGAGACACTGGAGGACCATGCGCAGACGCTTAGTCTGATGCGTGAGGTGGGTTTTGATAGTGCGTTTATGTTCAAGTATTCGGAGCGTCCCGGGACCTATGCTCATAAGCATCTGCCGGATAATATCCCCGAGGAAGAGAAAGTGCGCCGCCTCAATGAGATTATCGCGCTGCAAAACCAACTCTCGCTCGAGTCTAACCAACGCGAGATAGGAAAGACCGTAGAAGTGCTGGTGGAAGGCTTCTCCAAGCGGAGCCGTGACGATATGTACGGACGGACAGAACAGTACAAAACAGTCGTTTTCCCGCGCTCTAATCAAAAGATAGGAGATGTTGTCCAAGTGCAGGTTTTGGAAGCCTCTGCTGCCACTTTAAGGGGCAAAATAGTAGAAAAATAAACAAAATAAGCATTTTTTTGCAAAAATATTTGCTCATGTCAAATAAAAGCAGTACTTTTGTACCGAAAACAAAAATTTTCATAGTTAAGGTTTAGGTTTAATGGCGAAAGGAGGCTGTGAAGTTTCCTTTCGTTTTTAAGAAAAAAGACAGAGTTCTGTCCATTAAACCGCACAAGGCGTATGCCTTATTTTTATTATGAATGACGAAAAACAAAATAGCGATATCCTGATTCCGGACATGACGGATATGGATGAGGTTCGCAAGGCTATCATCGCCGGCGAACTGCTAAACCGTAAATTTTAATACACTATCTATATTATGGCAGTAACGTATATGACCGAAGAAGGTCTGAAAAAACTAAAAGAGGAGCTCCAGCAGTTGGAGACTGTGGAGCGCCCGCGTATCATTGACGCTATTGCAGAAGCGCGTGAGAAGGGTGATTTAAGTGAAAACGCAGAGTATGATGCCGCCAAAGAGGCACAAGGAGTGCTCGAGACTAAGATTGCGCAACTGAAGGCTCGTCTTATGGATGCACGTGTGCTCGATGCTTCCGATATTCGTACCGACGAAGTGCAGATTCTGACCAAAGTGCGCGTACGCATGAAAAGCAACGGCATGGAGAAAGTATTCCAAATCGTGACCGAAGGAGAAGCGAATATTGCGGAAGGAAAGATATCCGTCACTACGCCGATAGCGAAAGGTTTGCTCGGTAAGAAAGTGGGTGAGATCGCGCAAGTACAAGTACCCGCAGGTATGATGGAGTTTGAAATCCTGGAAATATCTCTCTAAATCGTCAATCGTCAAATCGTCCATCGTCAATCGTCCAATCGTCAATCACCATGACTATCTTTACGAAAATCATCAAAGGCGAGATTCCGAGCTACAAAGTAGCAGAGGATGATAAGAACTACGCGTTCCTCGATATCAATCCGCTTGTGAAGGGCCACACACTCGTTGTTCCCAAACTCGCAGAGCCGGAGGCGGACTATATCTTCGACCTCTCGGACGAGCAACTCCAATCTCTGATGACCTTTGCTGCCAAAGTGGCTCGGGGCATCAAAGCAGCCACGGGGTGCAAACGTGTAGGTGTAGCTGTCTTGGGTATGGAGGTAAACCATGTGCATGTGCATTTAGTCCCAATGAATTCGGAGAAAGACATGCTCTTCTCCAATCCAAAACTATCCTTGCCTGCTGAGGAGATGGCTATCATCGCCAACTCGATTGCAGAGGCTATCGAGAAGAAAGGCTAACAGCCAATAGCTAATAGCCAAAGTCAAAAAAAACGGAGACCATCAGGCCTCCATTTTTTTTGTTACCAAATCGACACTCGGTCTTCCGGTTTGATGTACATCGGACTCTCTTCCGTCACGTTCCATGCTTCGTACCATGCGTTAATCTGCGGCAGAGCGCCGTTCACACGCCAGCGGCCGAGCGAGTGGGGATCGGATTTCGTACGCTGGAGGATTTCCTCCGGACGGATGTTTCCTGCCCATACATTGGCGTATGCGAGGAAGAAGCGCTGTGCAGGGCTAAAACCGTCGCGGACGCCCAGACGCTTTGCTTCCGGCTTGCTCTCTTCGTTCAGGCAGAACGCTAAATACGATACCTGTAAACCGCCATGGTCAGCGATGTTCTCGCCTAATGTGAAGGCACCGTTGGCGTGTACGCCGGGAGCAACCTCGATACGGTTGAATGCCTCTTCCATCACTTTCGTGCGGGCATCAAAAGCAGCCTTGTCTTCTGCTGTCCACCAGTTGACCATGTTGCCGTCTTTGTCAAACTGGCAGCCTTGGTCATCGAATCCGTGCGTCATCTCATGTCCTATAACCACACCGATTGCTCCGTAATTGAATGCATCATCGGCGCTCATGTCGAAGAACGGATATTGAAGAA
This sequence comes from uncultured Bacteroidales bacterium, assembly GCA_902778935.1. Classification (GTDB taxonomy): domain Bacteria; phylum Bacteroidota; class Bacteroidia; order Bacteroidales; family Paludibacteraceae; genus Colicola. The sequence goes on along the minus strand of CACYZT010000004.1, from coordinate 23,067 downwards.
TACCTGCCGGGAAGCAAATCTCATTGCTTGACGGGTTGTAGTACGCATTCACGGTCTGCGGAGTCATATACCATTTCGCTTTATCTACAGGCTTACCAAGGAAGCTGAGGCTATATTCTTGCTCGAATTTTGCGGCACGCTGCAGGTTGGCGTAGTACGTATCCTCTGCGTTAATGTCTAGTTTGCTGTAGTCGCGCCATGTGTCGGGATAACCGATTTTGATGGTCATGGCGTTCAGTTTCTCTATTGCTTTGTCTTTCGTCTCGCGGGACATCCATTCGAGGTTCTCAATACGAATGCCGAGTGCTTTCTGCAGGTTATGTACGAGGGCTAACATACGTGCTTTGTTCTCTTCTGGGAAGTATTTCTTTACGTACATCTGTCCCACGGCTTCGCCTAACGTACCGTTTACGATGCTCACGGCGCGTTTCCAAAGCGGTCTTGGCTCTTCGGTGCCGGACAGCACCTTGCCGTAGAAATCAAAACTCGTCATGTATATCTCTGTCGTCAGGTAGGAGGCGGCTCCTTCGATGGCTTGCCATGCGAAGAGCGTCTTCAGGTCTTCCAGCGGTTCATCGGCTAACATCTTACCGGCTTCCTGCAGATGAGGAATCTGACCAATGGAGATGCTGTCCAACTCTACGCCCAGAGCTGTAAAATAGACTTTCCAGTCCACCTGCGGTACGAGCGTCTGCAGTTCGTCCAGCGACATCTTGTTGTAGTTGCGCTGCGGGTCACGTAGCTCCACATTGCTGTATGCGGCTTTTGCCAGACGTGTCTCCAGACGCAATACTGTCTGCGCACGCTCGGCTGCATGGTCGAAACCGAACAAACCGAACATCTTTTCTACGTATGCTACATACGCCTCGCGTATCGAGCGCGTGTGCTCGTCTTCATCGAGGTAATATTCTTTCTCTCCAAGCGAGAAACCGGCTTGATACTCATTCATGATGTTCATGGAACTGTTCATCGCATCGGCATCGACATACATGGCCCACAGTTGATAATCCATTGCTTTGCCGAGCGTGGCGGAGAGCTCCTCGCGAGTGCTGATGGCTTCGATTTCATCGAGGATTTTCTGCACGGGCGCAATACCCTCCTGGTCACGACGGGCGGTGTCCATCGCGAGATTATAGATATCGCCGATTTTCTGCGCAATTGAACCCTGCGGGTGTTTCTTGGCGGCGATATCCTGAATCAGTCCGTTCACCTGCTCCAGGTTTTGTAGTCCGAGTTTGTCGAAGGAACCGAAACGGCTGTATTCGGGAGTCAGAGGATTGTTAGCCATCCATCCGCCGCAGGCGAATTGGTAGAAATCATTCTGCGGTACTGCCGTAGTGTCCAGATTGGCGAGGTCAATACCGGTTGTTTGTTGTTTTGTAGTGCATGCTGTTGTCATAAGCGTCATTGCTGCCAGCGTAAAAATTAGTTTTCTCATATTGTTTGTTTTTTTGTGGTTGCAAATTCATTTGCGACTGCAAAATTACTGCTTTTTTCTCACACATGCAAGAAAAAGCATTCAAAAAATTTGCATATATGCAAAAAAAGCAGTAATTTTGTAGCGTCAAACAAAAAATACTTATTTGCGATTATGAAAATGTATTCTGAGTATCGTGCTCAAGCACGCGAGACCCTCAAGGGTCGCTGGAACGAAATGGCATTGTTGATGCTGTTGATTGGTTTAATTGCCTTTGCATGCGAGACTCCGTCTTTCATCAGCACACTGTTCGATATGCTATGGCTGGTGCCCTATGGTTCCGGTATGCAACTATTGGCGGCAATGCTTCTGACTGTACCTCTGTATTTCGCCTTCTGTAATTTGTTGCTCGTCTATTCTCGTGGTGAAACGCCGGAGGACAGTTACTTGGCTTCGTTGTTCAAGGATTTTGCTGCCCACTGGTCGAAATATGTGCTGAGCGGTTTGCTGATAGTGGTACTGGTTATGCTGATAGCCATTCCTACCCTTTTCATCGGTGCTGTTATTTTGTCTTTGGCATATAGTCTCGTGCCCTTCATCATCCATGACAACCCCGATATGGGCGTTCGCGATGTGCTCAAGACCAGCCGTATGATGATGCGCGGACATAAATGGCAACTATTCGTGCTCGAACTGACTTTCCTCGGATGGGCTTTGCTCTGTGTGCTCACATTGGGTATCGGTTTCCTCTGGCTGACGCCGTACCAATATACCTCCTATGCGCATTTCTACGAGGATATCAAAGCCGAATATGCAGACAAACCTGCTGAATAATAAGCAAATAGAGAACCCTGTATTACGGATGGTCGGCGAGGAAGCCGACCGTTTGGGCTTGGAGTGTTACGTCATCGGCGGATGGGTGCGGGATCTGTTTCTGCATCGTCCGTCGGATGACATAGATATAGTGGTGGTCGGTTCGGGTATTCTGTTGGCGGAGACGGTAGCGAAGCGGTTAGGGAAGGGTGCCCGTCTCTCGGTATTCAAGACCTACGGCACGGCGCAAGTCAAAAAAGGAGACCTGGAGTTGGAGTTCGTCGGCGCGCGGCGGGAGAGTTATCAGCACGATAGTCGTAATCCCATCGTGGAAGACGGCACGCTGCAGGAGGACCAGAATCGCCGCGACTTCACGATTAACGCCATGGCGATTTGCCTCAATAAAGCGCGTTATGGCGAACTGCTCGACCCATTCGACGGCATCGGAGATCTGGAGCGCTGCATCATCCGTACGCCCCTTGACCCTGATATCACTTTCTCCGACGACCCGTTGCGCATGATGCGTGCTATCCGTTTTGCTACGCAGTTGGGCTTTAACCTCGATGGCGAGACTTTCGATGCTATTGAGCGCAACAAACAGCGAATCGAAATCATCACACGTGAGCGGATAGACGAGGAGTTGAATAAGATTATGCTGAGTCGTCGTCCTTCGGAGGGCTGGATTCTGCTGGATAAGACTGGACTGTTGCCGCTTATCTTCCCCGAACTTGCTGCGCTCAAAGGTATCGAAGTGAAAGATGGACGCGGGCACAAGGATGTATTCTACCATACCCTAAAGGTGCTGGATAATGTGGCGGAGTCTGGCGGTGGTTTATGGCTTCGGTGGGCTGCCTTGCTGCACGATATCGGTAAGCCGAGAAGCAAAGCATGGGACCCGCAAGCAGGTTGGACATTCCGCAACCATAACTATATCGGTGCAAAGATGGTGCCGAAAATCTTTGCGAAGATGAAAATGCCGCTGAATGAGAAGATGGAGTATGTGAAAAAGATGGTAGACCTCCACATGCGGCCGATTAACCTGATAGAGGACACTGTGACGGACAGCGCTGTACGGCGTCTGCTCTTCGAGGCCGGAGATGACATAGACGACCTCATGCTGCTCTGCGATGCCGACATCACCAGTCGCAACGAAGAGAAAAAAGCACGATACCACCAGAACTACCAACTCGTTCGGCAAAAGATGGTGGAACTGGAGGAACGAGACCGTATCCGGAATTTTCAGCCGCCTATCATGGGCGATGAGATCATGGAGATGTTCCACCTCGAGCCCTGTTCGCTGGTTGGAGAACTGAAAGCGGCCATTAAGGATGCCATCCTCGACGGTATCATCCCTAATGAGTACAACGCGGCGAAAGAATACTTGATGAAAATTGCAGAGGAAAAAGGATTACGATAAATAGATAAACGATGATAGACGAAGAACTGAATGTAGCGCCCGTGGAATACGGAGAAGAGAACATTATTCACCTTGATGACATGGAGCATATCCGGCGTCGTCCGGGTATGTATATCGGTAAACTCGGCGACGGCAGTCACTCCGATGACGGTATATATGTGCTTATCAAGGAGAGTATTGACAACTCCATCGATGAGTTCCGTATGGGCGAAGGTAAGCTGATAGAGGTGGAAGTGGCTGATGGACGTGTCCGCGTGCGCGACTATGGACGAGGCATACCCTTAGGAAAGTTGGTCGAGGTGGTCAGCGTCCTCAATACCGGCGGTAAATATGATAGCAAAGCTTTCAAGAAATCCGTTGGTCTCAATGGAGTCGGTACCAAAGCTGTGAATGCGCTCTCTTCGTTCTTCGCCGTGGAGTCCTACCGCGAGGGCAAGATGCGCCGTGCTGAGTTCGCACAAGGTAAGCTAACCAAGGACACCGGCATCCTCGATTATAACGGTCCGGAGAAACGCGGTACGATTATCGAGTTCGTACCCGATGATAGCAAAGGGCTTTTTGAGAACTACCGTTTCCGCGATGACTATATCGAGGAACTGCTGCGGAACTACGCTTACCTCAATACCGGTCTCACGCTCTCGTATAACGGCAAGAAATTCGTTTCCCGTAATGGTCTGCTTGACCTGCTGACGGAGAATATGACCATCGAGCCCCTCTATCCGATTATCCACCTCAAGGGCGATGATATTGAGATTGCACTTACCCATACCGACCAGAATGGCGATGAGTATTATTCTTTCGTCAATGGCCAGCATACCATCCAGGGAGGTACGCACCAGGCTGCTTACCGCGAGGCTATAGGACGTACCATCAAGGAATTTTTTAACAAGAATCAGGAACTCGCAGACATCCGAAACGGGGTGGTGGGAGCGATAGCCATCAATGTTGAAGAACCGGTCTTCGAGAGCCAAACCAAAGTTAAGCTTGGCTCCAAAGATATGTCGCCTACCGGAGGTGTGAGCGTTAACAAATTCGTCAATGACTTCGTCAAGCAGCAACTCGACAACTACCTGCATAAGAATCCGCAGACCGTGGAGATTATGCTGCAAAAGATTCAGGACAGCGAGAAAGAGCGCAAGGCGATAGCCGGCGTGACCAAAGCAGCACGCGAACGAGCGAAGAAAAACCTCGTCAACAATCCTAAGTTGCGCGACTGTCAAATCCACCTCAATGATACTAAACCGGTGAAGAGTGCCAAGGATGCAGACGATGACTTGCGGCTGGAGTCTTGCATCTTCATTACTGAGGGTTTGTCTGCTTCGGGCAGTATTACCAAGAGCCGTGACGTCCGCACCCAGGCTGTGTTCTCGCTGCGAGGCAAACCGCTCAACTGCTACGGGTTAAGCAAATCTGTGGTCTATGAGAACGAGGAGTTCAACTGCCTCCAGTCAGCGCTCAATATTGAAGACGGACTGGATGAGTTGCGTTACAATAAAGTCATCATCGCTACCGATGCCGATGTGGATGGTATGCACATCCGTCTGCTGATGTTGACCTTCTTCCTCCAGTTCTTTCCCGATCTGGTCAAGAAAGGACACGTCTATATTCTTCAGACGCCTCTCTTCCGCGTCAAGGATAAGAACCAGACCATCTACTGCTATTCCGAAGAGGAACGTCAGAAAGCGATTGCCAAAATCAAGACGCCGGAGATAACGCGATTCAAAGGACTGGGAGAGATTTCTCCCGATGAGTTCAAGGGCTTTATCGGTGCCGGTATTCGTCTGGACCAGGTCACGCTGCGTAAGGAAGATGCGGTGAATGAGTTGCTCGCTTATTACATGGGCAAGAACACCACGGAGCGCCAGCAGTTCATCATCGATAATCTCGTTATCGAGGAAGACCGTGTGGAGGACTTCGAGGATTAGCAATCTAATGTTTTACAATTTAACAGCTTAACATTATGAAAGCACTTCTCGCATTTATTATCATGGCGGCGGTCATCGTGACGCTCATTGAGGTCAATGAACGCATCAAAGCCCGGAAATCGAAAGACGAAAGTCAAAAGACCGCAGATGACTGTCCTCCCGAACAAACTGCGCAGGAGAACTGCTCGGCATGCGCCTTAATGGAAGTATGCGAGAAAGAAGAGAAAAAGAAAACGGGCCGTTAAGCTCGTTTCTCATTTTCGCACTGTGATATGGAAGCAACTCTGCTTCGCTTCGTATTTGACGTATATCTTATCCGCCCGCTGATGGTTGAGTAGTACTTGGCCCAACACTAATTTGAGATTGTCTTCGTGCATGTATTCGCGCGTGCGCGTTACCTTATCATATCGCATGTACGCGATGTCAAACGTCGTGCCATAACAATGACAACTCTGTGTGACGGAATTGATATTGCCGCTCTTTTGCAGGTATTTGATATCTTCCTGCGTGCGTAGCACCGAGGTGACGTAGAATCGGTAATGAGGCAATCCGTTACGTTTTAATATATCCGCCCATTCTTCCCCGATGGCGTCCAGTTCGCGCTTCGCCGAAGGAATCAAGTACGGCACCGAGTGCGTCAGGCTGTCAACGATATAGTTCTCGTTCGTTTTCAGTTCCACCAGCTGCTTACGCATCGAGGCGGCGTCTGCACGGTCCTTCGGAGGACGAGACAAACCGATTTGCGAGGCGACGGCATGCTGTTTGGCATGCAGGTCGTTGAATTTTAGCTTATAGCTGAATGTCCGACCGGGATACCAAACTAAGCTGTCTTCCACGATGGTATCTTCTACGGCAGAATGCTTTTCGTCCTTCTCCCGCGCACATCGCACCATCGCATTGATACAAAAATACGCCAGAAAGCATACGATAATACCGACAACAACATTCTTGTTGCATTTTTCCCAGAGTTCTCTCAAATACTCCATTCGAAGCCGTCTTTGGTGTCTTTGATTTGGAATCCGAGTGCCGTCAATTCGTTACGAATCTTGTCGGAGGTAGCCCAGTCTTTGTTCTGCTTGGCTTGCAGACGAATACCGAGCAGCAGGTCAATCGCACCGGAGAAAGCTTTGGCGTTGGCGTTGGCTCCGTCTTCTGCCTCCAGCCGCAGGCCGAGGATATCGATGGCGTAGGTCTTCCATATATCTCGCAACTCTTTGAGGTCGGCCTCGCTGATAGAACCCTTACCGTCCCATACAGTATTGATGGCGCGTGTGCTGTCAAACAGAGCGGCAATCACAAACGGTGTATTGAGATCGTCATCCATCGCCTCTTGGCAGCGTTGGCGCAGACCTGCTACTTCTACCGTCGTCTCCTTACCTGCTTGCAATTTCTGCAATCTGGCATAAGCTTCCTGCATACGTTGCAGTCCTTTCTCTGCCGCTTCGAGAGCCTCGGAAGAGAAGTCAACCGTCGAGCGGTAGTGCGCCTGCAGGATGAAGAATCGAATAACCATCGGACCGAAAGGCTTGCTCAACAGAGGATGGTTGCCCGTGAAGAACTGCTCCAGTGTGATGAAGTTGTTATAACTCTTACCCATCTTCTTACCGGCGATGGTAATCATGTTGTTGTGCATCCAGTAGTGAACGGATTCGTGTCCCAAAGCCGCACAACTCTGCGCTATCTCTGCCTCGTGGTGCGGGAAGATAAGGTCCAGACCACCGCCGTGGATATCGAATTGTTCACCCAGATACTTCGTGCCCATCGTGGAGCACTCCATGTGCCATCCGGGGAATCCTTCCGACCAAGGCGAAGGCCAGTGCATGATATGCTCCGGCGCCGCTTTCTTCCATAACGCGAAGTCATAACTGTGCTTCTTCTCTTCCTGTCCGTCCAACTCGCGGGTCTCTGTAACGATGTCATTGAGGTTACGTCCGGAGAGCTTGCCGTACGGATAGTCCTTGGCGTATTTCTCTACGTCCATATAGACCGAACCGTTGGACACGTACGCATAGCCTTTGTCCAATATCTTCTGTACAAACGCAATCTGCTCGATGATATGTCCCGAAGCGTGCGGTTCTATCGAAGGCGGCAGAACATTAAGCGCAGCCATGTCGCGATGATAGCGGTTGGTATAGAACTGCACCACCTCCATCGGCTCGAGTTGCTCGAGTCGCGCTTTCTTGGCTATCTTGTCCTCTCCCTCATCCGCATCGTGCTCAAGGTGACCGACATCCGTGATGTTGCGTACGTAGCGCACCTTATAACCTAAATACTGCAGATAACGGAATAGCAGGTCAAACGTAATCGCGGGACGTGCGTGACCCAGATGGGCATCCCCATACACGGTGGGACCGCAGACATACATGCCTACGTGTCCCTCGTGTAGTGGTTTGAATGTTTCTTTAAATCGTGTTAATGAATTATATATTTCTAACATTACAACAGTGTTTTCGGATCAAGATTATTTTTCTCGATATCCTTGAAATACTTGAATGTACCGAGTTTGAGTTCCTCGCAAGCAGCCTCGTCGCAGACGATGATGCCGTGTTGGTGCATCTGGAGCGCAGAAACGGTCCACATATGGCTGATAGGCTCCTCGATCGCATGCTGGAGAGCACGTGCTTTGTTATGACCGTTCACCATAATCAGCACCTCTTTGGCGTCCATAACCGTTCCTACACCGACTGTAAGAGCTGTCTTCGGCACTTTATTCACGTCGTTGTCGAAGAATCGGCTGTTAGCGATGATGGTGTCGGTCGTCAGCTCTTTCTTGCGCGTACGGCTGGATAGAGACGAACCCGGCTCGTTGAAGGCGATATGTCCGTCCGGACCGATACCGCCGAGGAACAGGTGAATGCCACCGATATTTTTGATTTTCTCTTCGTAACGCGCGCACTCGGCTACGAGGTCCTCTGCGTTACCATTCAGGATATTGACGTTCTCCTTGCGGATGTCGATATGGCTGAAGAAATTATTCCACATGAAGCTGTGATAGCTCTCGGGGTGCTCTTCCGGCAGGTTGACATACTCGTCCATGTTGAACGTCACTACATTACGGAAGGACACTTTGCCTGCTTTGTTCAGCGCAATCAGGGCTTTGTACATACCCAGAGGCGAACTGCCGGTCGGAAGACCTAATACAAACGGCTTACCCTCTTTGGGCTCAAACTCATTGATTCGTTTTGCTACATAATTCGCAGCCCACTGGCTCAGCAGGTCATACGATGGTTCAATAATTACTCGCATTGTTTTTATTTTTTAATTTTTAATCTGTTCTTTTCAGTACGACTGCGCTGCGGGCAGGCAGGTACATCTTCAGCCATCCCTTACCGTCTTTCTCATAGAGCGGGTCGTGCTGGGTGAAATGCTCTACGCTGTCGTCGGCTAAACCAAAGCCTGCGAACTCTTTAGCGTCGGTGTTGAGCACTACCTGGTACTTGCCTTCCGGCACCAGCATACCGTAGTCAGAGAATGATTTCGTGCCGTTCCAGTTGAATATAAACAGCAACTCGCCGCGCTGGTATGCCACAACCTGGTCGCCTTCGTTGTCCCACCATTTCATCACCCAAGGCAGATGTTTGCCTACGTGATAGCGCTTCTCCTCCGCTGTCGGATTTTGAACCAACAGATGTTCGCGGAGCAGATGAATCATCGCCTCGTCGAAACGGTTGAGGTCCGCGAAGAAATAGTCCGGATTGTCCACCAGACTCCATTGACGGCGGGCATACTTATAACTCCAGCCGTTACCCTCACGCGGGAAATCAATCCATTCCGGATGACCGAACTCATTGCCCATAAAGTTGAGATAACCGCCGTTGATAGTCGAAGCCGTGATAAGTCTTATCATCTTATGCAGCGCTATGCCGCGGTCTGCCATGTAGGTCGAGTGGCCATGCTCGAAATGCCAATACATATCGGAGTCCACGAGACGGAAGATAATCGTCTTGTCGCCCACGAGTGCCTGGTCGTGACTCTCGGCATAACTGATGGTCTTCTCGTCCTCACGACGGTTGGTCATCTCGTATAGGATATGACCGGCTTTCCAGTCCTCGTCCTTCACTTCCTTGATATACTTAATCCAGAAATCAGGGATACCCATCGCCAAACGATAGTCGAAGCCCACACCGCCGTCTTCTATCGGGGCTGCCAATCCGGGCATGCCGGACATCTCTTCGGCGATAGTGATTGCCTCCGGTTTGACCTCGTGAATAACCTTGTTTGCCAACGTCAGATACATTAGCGCATCGCCGTCTTCGTTTCCGTTGAAATAACTCGGATAACCGTTGAAGTCCTCGCCCAAACCGTGACTGCGGTAAATCATACTGGTCACGCCGTCGAAGCGGAATCCGTCGAAATCATATTCGTCTATCCAGAATTTGCAGTTACTCAGCAGGAAATGCAGCACTTCGTTCTTGCCGTAGTTGAAGCATAGACTGTCCCATGCCGGATGCTCGCGACGACCACCGTCGTGGAAATACTGATATCCCGTGCCGTCGAAGTTTCCGAGGCCTTCGAGCTCGTTCTTTACTGCATGACTGTGTACCAGGTCCATGATGACGTGCATGCCATGACCGTGGATATCGTCTATCAGCGCTTTCAACTCATTAGGCGTACCGAAACGACTGCTGGCGGCAAAGAAATTGGATACATGGTATCCGAAACTGCCGTAATACGGGTGCTCCTGAATGGCCATGATTTGCACGCAGTTATAGCCTAACTTGACAATACGCGGCAACACGTCACGGCGGAACTCCTCGTAGCTGTTCACTTTCTCCTGCTCCGAACTCATGCCGATATGGCACTCGTAAATGTACAAAGCTTCGTTGCTCTTTCTCCTCCCTTGTGGGGAGGTCGGGTGGGGTTTTCTGTTCTTCCATTCATATTCCGGCTCGTCCCAAACCTGGGCGGAGAAAATCTTCGTCTGGTCGTCCTGTACCACGCGACGTACATAACTCGGGATGCGCTCACCCCATCCGCCGTTCCACTCTACCAGCAAACGGTAGTACTGACCGTGCTTGAGCGCTTCTTCCGGCAGCTTGGCTTCCCAAACGCCGTTCTCCTTCGGCTGCAGACGGTAGTTCTCGTCCTTCTGCCATCCGTTCATGTCGCCTTTGATATAGATAGCGGTGGCGTTCGGTGCCCACTCGCGAAGCACCCATTCGCCCTTCACATGGTGCAGACCGAAATAGAGATATCCGCTTGCCCAGTCGGCTAACGACTTACCGCCCGTGAGCTCTTGTTCTTTGCGAACCGCATAGTCGGCACGTGCCCTCAGCGCATCCTCATAGGGCTGCAGATACGGGTCGTGCTCCACGATTCCTAAATGTTGTGTTTGTTCAGCTTTCTTTGTTGCCATGGTATAACAATTTAACGATTTAACAGTTTAACGGCTTAACAATTAACCTTTGCCTTAACAATCAGTTTGCGGTACTCTTTGCCCGGAGCAATACCCGGTTGGTGAGCGTCGGTAGGGAAGAACACAGCGAAATGGCCGGCAGGAACGGTAAACTTGGCGGTCGCTTTATCGCCGTAGAACTCTACGTCCTTGCCCTCATCGTACTCTTGTGTCACCTCCTGGCAATCCACTTGCGCTTTCCATCCCATCACTTCGTCATCGCCTAACGGAATTTGAATATCCAGATAGTCCCTGTGTGCCTCCATCCGGCATTTAGACTCCTCTTTGCCCTTGAAGTCCACGATGTTTACAAACAGGTCCTTGCCGTCCAGAAAAATCTTGCATGCCGGCATTTCCTCAAGGTCATTCTCATTGTAGAATTTCATGAATTCTTTAAGTCCCGGTACGCTGTCGTAATACCAATCAGCGTTCTCTAATTTGTCAAGTATCATATATCTTAATTTTGGTTAATGTCAAATTTGGCTACAAAGGTACAACAAATATTTTGAATTACCAAATAAATTGGTAAAAAAACGAATCTTGCTTGCATAAATTGTTGTCAATTTACGCCTTTTTGCTGCCCAAATGTGTGATTTGGTTTGCGAAAGTTAAAGAATATCTCATTTTTATTTGCATGTTTCGAAAAAAAGCAGTAACTTTGCAGCATGAAACAAATGATTCGAAATCTTTGGTTCAATTACCGGTCGGAGGTCTTCTTCGGCGTGGTGCTTTTTACGCTCACGGTGCTTAGTTATTGGCTGGGAGCCTTTATTCCGGAGTCTGTGTTCGAGAACTATGTCAATCCGACGGAATACATCTGCATATCCGTCATCAGCCTGTTCGGAGCCGCTCTCTTGTTCGTCCATGAGGACCGGAACACTATCCGCCGATCATGGGCAATCGTCTTGTTGGCCATGGGATGTTTCTATTTGGTACTATGGGTAATAGAGTTCATACTGCATATCCGGGTTATCGGCGGTATGCCGTCCGACCCGCTGTTCAATGCATCCGTTACCTTTGGTAACTTGCTGGCTTTCATGCTCTTCATCTATCCCACGCAAATTCTGCGTCCCGGGTGGCTCAACTGGTGGCGAGCGGTACTATTGCTGCTGCCGATGATTATATTAGGCGTTGTGGATTATTTTGTGCCGGCTAACTTACTGTACATCATCATGATTTATCCGTTTGTTATCTTCCTTATGCTATGCCGTCATATTCGTAAGTATCGCCAATGGTGTGAGGACAATTTCTCCACGATGGATGATATCGATGTACAGTGGATTGTGCGCTATCTGACGATGCTTTTTGTCCTCGGAATGGCGTTCTATTTCATCGTCTTCTGGTATGTGCCGAACCGGATGTTTACCCAAAATCTGACGTTTATCCTCATCCTCTCTTATACCACCGAGCGTGTGCTCTATCGTCCCGACCCATGGACGCGTCTGCGCACCAAGGAGAATGAGGAGGACAAAACGGACGAGTTGTCGAATACCGCCAATATGGCTATGCTCGACTCATGGATGAAGGAGCAGAGACCGTACCTCAGTCCTGATTTTCAGCTCTTGGATTTGCAGCAGGTCTTGCCGTTGAACAGAACATACCTCAGTCAACTCATCAACAGCGAGTGCGGTTGTTCGTTCTACCAGTGGGTGAATCGTTTCCGCATTGAGGAAGCGGAAAAACTCATTGCCGCTCAACCCGGACTCAAACTGCAGGACATAGCCGAGCGTTGCGGTTTCTCGTCGCCCACGATGTTCACACGCGCTTTCCTCCGCGAGACAGGAGTCAAACCCAGCGAGTGGAAAGGATAGTCTGTCAACCTAAGCAGTCAAAAATCGAATAGAATGATGAAGAAGATATTGGTGCGAATCATGGTATGGATAGCCGTCATGTCGGTACTCACGCTCATAGCGATGGGCTCATGGGTGCTGTGCGGCGGTAATCAGACGACGGCGAGCCTTAAATGGTTTCAGTTCGTCCAGACCCTGGCTACATTCCTTCTGCCGCCTATCCTCTGCGCATGGATGTGGAATGAGCGTCATCGTCCCTTCGCTTGGCTCCAAATGGACCGAAAACCGGATGGCCGACTCATCATCCTGGCGGTCGGAATAATGGTTTGCGCCGTTCCTGCTATCAATCTCTTGGCGGACTTGAATAGCCGGCTCCGACTGCCCGATTCGATGGCGGCGCTGGAGCAACGACTCCGCGCGATGGAGGATGCGGCCGCGGTCCTGACGGAGCAATTCTTAAAGGCGGATAACATCGGTATGCTTCTTGTCAATATCGGTCTGATGGCGCTCCTTCCCGCGTTGGCAGAAGAGCTCTCTTTCCGCGGTACGCTCCAGCAATTACTGACGGATGGTGAAGTATCTAAGGCGAGAGTGCATGTCGCTATATGGGTGACAGCTGTCATCTTCTCCGCCATCCACATGCAGTTTTTCGGTTTCGTCCCGCGTATGTTGATGGGCGCTATGTTCGGTTATGTCTTCGTCTGGTCGGGTAGTCTGTGGATTCCGATGGTGATGCATTTTACGAACAACGGCTTGGCGGTTATTGCCTATTATGCCCTCGATGGAGTGGGAGAGGGTAAAAATTATGCCGACACTTTCGGTGCCGGCACAACATGGTACATAGGCGTTCTCAGCCTTGTGATTACATCTCTGGGTCTACTAATATTCTACCGCAGAACTCACACACGATAATCTTCTTGCGCGTACGGATGTCGAGCTGCTGCTGAGCAGGGATTTTGGCGTGGCAACCACCGCACGAATCACGCTCTACTTTCACTACGGCCAGACCGTTACGGGCATTCTTGCGGATACGCTTGAAACCGGCTAACAGACGCTCGTCGATTTTCTTCTCCAGCTCTGCTGCACGCAGTACAAGTTGCTCGGTCTCTGCTTTCGTCTCAGCGAGAATCTGGTCCAGCTCGGAACGTTTCTGGTTCAAATCAACCGTACGCTCCTCGATGTCTTTGGTCGTCTTCGCTTTCTCTGCTACACGAGCCTCCAACTCAGCCGTGAAGTGCTTGATCTTGCGTTGCGATGCTTCGATCTCCAGTTCCTGGTATTCGATTTCCTTGTTCAGGTTGTCGAACTCGCGGTTGTTGCGAACGGTGTTCTGCTGCTCGCGGTAACGGCTGATAGACGCGTTCGCGTTCTCCGTGCGTACACGGTGGTCGGAAATCTGCGTCTCGCACTCTTTGATGTCATTCTCGATATTAGCCAGACGGGTTTTCAGACCTTCCACTTCGTCTGCCATATCCTTCACTTCCTGCGGTAACTCACCCGCCAGGATGCGCAACGAGTCGATTTTCGAATCTACTTGCTGCAATTCGTAGAGGTATTTGAGCTTGTCCTCTACTGTCAATTCTTTCGTTCTTGCCATATTGTTATTTATTTATATATTTGTATCGGTGTTTTGTCGGTTTGGCTTTGGATGCATGCTACGCCGAGAGGCGAGAGGATATCCCGGAATATATCCCGTGCATGACGCTCGGAGATCCAATGGTCGATGTCTATCAGTCCTATTCGTCCGTCTGCATCTTGAAACTCGTGGTATTTGCAGTCGGCGGTCAGATAGACATCCGCTCCTTGCTCTATCGCCGTTTCGATGAACTCGGCTCCGCTACCTCCGCACAGAGCGATTGTCTGCACAGGCTCTTTTGCGGCGCGCGTGTAGCGGACGTAGGTGCAATCCAAACGCTCGCGTACGAAACGGATGAAATCGGTATAAGCCATCGGTTTCTGCAGTTGGCCGATGACGCCCAGACCCGTTTCGCCGTCCGCTGTCGGAACTAAAAAGCGGTAATCCCGGATGCCTAATTGGTCGGCCAAGCGTGTGTTGATGCCGCCGCGGACACTGTCCAGACTCGTGTGAGCGGAATAGATAGCGATATCGTGTTTGATAGCCATCGCTACCACCTCTGCCTGCGGACTCTGACCGCATACTTGTTTAAGTCCGTGGAAAAGTAACGGATGGTGACTCACGATCAGTTGACAACCGAGCATAACAGCCTCATTGACCACATCAGGCGTAACGTCTGTGGTCAAGAGAACGGAGCTTACATCGCGTCCTGTGTCACCTACCTGCATTCCCGAGTTATCCCATTCCTCCTGGGCACTCCGTGGCGCTACAGATTCTATGCTATCGAGTATGGCTCTTAAGAGCACTTATTTCGCTTCCTCTTCCGCCGCCTCTTCTTCTATCGTGAAGTCGGTGATGCCGGCGTGAATGAGGATGTTGTACCATTGGATAAGCTTGCGGATATCCGATGGATAGACGCGGTCGCGATCCCAGTTGGGCAGCACCTCGTCGAACCAAGCCTGCAACTCGGCGTTGCTCGCTTTCTTCGGATCCATCTCCACTGCTTTCAGTCCTTCTTTCTTACCGGCGTTGGTCAGCACTTCGCTCAGAGATACATCGTCCGCATCCGTGAACATCGAGACGTCACTCAGCGCTACGATTTTGTCACGCGCGTAGGTCGGCATACGTTTGCCGTCCACCAGACTCTCCACAATCAGCATATTGTTGCCGCGACTCACTAACTTATACAAACCCGGTTTTCCGGTAATCGCAAGGATGTTTTTTAACATATTTTAGTAGTTTCAGTTGACAATTTTACAAAATCGGCTACAAAAGTACTACTTTTTTTGCACATATCCAAAAAAAATTGTAATTTTGCACACAATTTGTACATTATGGGACTACTTTTGTTGTTTTTATTAGGTGCGATGGCCGTCAGTTTCATCTGTTCGGTGCTCGAATCGGTGCTGATGTCCACATCGCTCAGTTATATCAATTTGCGTGAGGAAGAAGGGTATGCGCCCGCCAAGCTGATGCGCAGTTACAAGGAGGATACGAGTCGTCCTTTGGCTGCTATCTTGTCGCTGAATACGATCGCTAACACTATCGGTGCTGCCGGTGTGGGAATGCAGGTGACGGCTGTCTTCGGCTCGAAATGGTTCGGACTTATGTCCGCCCTGACCACTATCCTCATCCTTTTCTTCGGAGAGATTATTCCCAAGGTAATCGGCACAACCTATTGGCGTGAACTGATGGGTATCACCGCGCGTATTATCAGGGTGCTGATTTTTGTGCTCTATCCGTTGGTATTGCTTGTCGAATTAATCTCTCGCATGGTGCCGGATAACGAGGACGACCCTTCTGTCAGTCGGGAAGAAGTGCTGGCGATGGTCAATGTGGGTGAAGAAGAAGGCGTGGTGGACGAGGATGAGAATAAGATTTTCTCCAATCTCATGAGGCTTGATTCTATTCATGCCTATGATGTCATGACGCCCCGCGTCGTGGCGAAAATAGCTCCGGAGAACATGACGCTCCGTGCCTACTATGACTCCGATGAATACGACCATTTCTCGCGTATCCCGCTTTATAACCCTACCGCGCCGGAGTATATCACCGGCTATGTGTTGCGCAATGATGCGCTGGAGGAATTGACCGAGGACCATTTCCGCAAGACGCTCGGCGGTATCAAACGACCGCTACCCGCGTTTGACCAGGACCTCACCCTTGGAACTATCTTTGACTCCATGCTCAAGCAGAAGAGCCAGATAGCGCAGGTCATCGACGAGTATGGTATGTTCGTCGGTATTCTTACGCTCGAGGATATTATTGAGACTATTTTCGGTCTCGAGATCATCGATGAGAACGATACCGTCATCGATATGCAGCAGTATGCACGCGAGCGCTGGGAGCAGAGACAGAAGAAGTATAAGAGAGTCGATGTTAAAAAAGATGAAGTTGAAGAGCAACATACGGATTCTGAACAAGAAAGCGAAGTTTGAATACATCATTCTTGACCGTTATACGGCGGGTATTCAACTCTTCGGTACGGAGATTAAATCCATCCGCGAAGGCAAGGCCTCGCTGGTGGATTCCTATTGTGCTGTCGAGCATGGCGAGATGTACGTCAAGCAGATGCACATAGCCGAGTACCGTTTCGGTTCGTACGCCAACCATGAAGTCAAGCGCGACCGCAAACTGCTGCTTCAGCGACGCGAAATCCGTAAGATAGAGCGTGCTACCAAAGAGACGGGAAAAACCATCATTCCTCTCGAATTATTCATCAACGATAAGGGCCTCGCCAAAATGGAGATAGCCGTTTGCCAGGGTAAGCACACCTATGACAAACGTCAGTCACTCCGCGAAGCCGATGACAAACGACAAATGGACCAACTTAAAAAACGTATATATGAGTAAAGCATTATTAATGATTTTGGATGGCTGGGGAATCGGCAACAAGAGTAAAGCCGATGTCATCAGCGTCACGCCGACGCCGCACTGGGATGCGCTGTTGGCTAAATATCCTCACTCGCAGCTCCAGGCGAGCGGCGAGAACGTAGGTCTGCCCGACGGACAGATGGGTAACTCCGAAGTGGGACACCTCAATATCGGTGCCGGACGTGTCGTCTATCAGGACCTCGTGAAAATCAACCGTTCTATCCGCGACAACTCCATCATGAGTAATCCGGAGATCATCGCGGCATACAAGGCTGCGCAGACTGCCGGCAAGAAACTCCATATCATGGGTTTGTGCTCCAATGGCGGCGTACACTCGTCCCTCGACCATCTGTTCAAACTTGTCGAGATAGCCAAGGAGTACGGTGTAGCGGACAAGACTTTCGTACACTGCTTCATGGATGGCCGCGATACCGACCCGCGTAGCGGTAAGGGATTCATCGCTGACCTGCAGAAGGTATGCGATGCCAACGGTGCGCATATCGCTTCTATCATCGGTCGTTTCTATGCCATGGACCGTGACAAACGCTGGGAGCGCATCAAGGTGGCGTATGACCAACTCGTCAATGGCGTCGGTCGTCAGGAGACGGATATGGTGGCGGCTGTGCAGGGTTGCTATGACCGCCACACCGAGGAGCATAAGGACACCGATGAGTTCATGGAGCCGCTGGTCAATGCCGGCTGTGACGGACGTATCGCCGAAGGGGATGTCGTTATCTTCTTCAATTATCGTAACGACCGCGCGAAGGAAATCACGATTGTCCTCACCCAGCAGGATATGCCGGAGCAAGGCATGAAGACCATACCCGGCTTGCACTATTTCTGCATGACGCCCTATGACTCCTCCTTCAAGGGCCTGCATGTCCTCTATCCCAAAGAGAATGTGAAGAATACCTTAGGTGAGGTGGTCAGCAAACTGGGGCTCAAGCAGCTCCGTATCGCCGAGACGGAGAAGTTCGCCCATGTCACCTTCTTCTTCAATGGCGGCCGTGAAGCCGAGTATCCGGGTGAGGAGCGTATCCTTATTCCGAGTCCGAAAGTGCCGACATACGATATGAAACCGGAGATGTCTGCTCCCGAAGTGACGGACGCGCTTGTAGCGGCTATCAAGACGCAGAAGTACGATTATATCACCCTCAATTTCGCGAATGGCGACATGGTCGGCCATACCGGCGTCTATGAGGCTATCGAGAAAGCCGTCAGGACAATCGACGAGTGCTCGAACAAAGTGATTGAAGCAGCGCTCGACAACGGCTATGAGATCATCGTCATCGCCGACCATGGTAACTGCGACAACGCTATCAATCCCGATGGTACGCCGAACACCGCCCACTCGCTCAACCCTGTTCCCTTCGTTTATATCAGTAAGGAACATACGAGCGCGCGCGTGGAAAACGGTATCCTCGCCGATGTCGCTCCGTCCCTCTGCCATATCATGGGCATTGAGCAGCCTAAGGAAATGACCGGAAAGAATCTTATTTTCGATTGATGAGTACCGGTTTTCGTTCAATAATAGCAAAAAAGAAGCGGCGCATTTGCGTCGCTTCTTTTTAGGTCTTGTACCTTAATCGAAAGATTGTTTCGATTACTCAGCAACTACCTCAGCTGCCTCTACAGCCTCAACTACCTCTACGGTGTCCTGGCAGCAAGAGTCCTGGCAGCATTTTTTGTCGCAGCTCTTTTTGCCGCAGCAGCTCATTGCTACGAATGCAACAGCTGCAATTACAAGCATTTTTTTCATTGTTTCAAAAAGTTTTTTAGTTAATAAAGCTTTATTTTTTTTTGTTTTATTCGCTTTTTTTGCGAAAAACGATGCAAAAGTACTGCTTTTTTTGGATATATGCAAAAAAAATTGTAATTTTGCACAATAAATTTAGCAAATTATGAAGAAATCAGGCTTTTTTGATAAATCTGACCTCAAGTTTGTGGGGTGGAATGTCGTTCTGGCGGGTGTCGTGTTAGCGCTCATTCTGGTTTTTCTCGCTATCTGGTTGCGCGGCTATACGCAGCATGGTCAGGAGGTGGAAGTGGCGGATGTGCGCGGTATCGTGTGCGAGGAGGCGCAACCTATCTTGGCGGAGCAGGGACTCGTCCTTGTTGTCATCGACTCTACCTATTCGGACAAAGTGCCTTTTGGTACCATCGTGGAGCAGGACCCGAAACCTAACAGCCATGCCAAGAACGGCAGAGCCGTCTATGTGACGATTAACGCTACCACCAAACGGCAGGTCGCTATGCCCAACCTCCAGGACATGAGTTACCGCCAGGCGGAGACAACCCTTCTCGGACTGGGCTTGCGCGTCGATAGT
Source organism: uncultured Bacteroidales bacterium (assembly GCA_902778935.1). GTDB lineage: Bacteria > Bacteroidota > Bacteroidia > Bacteroidales > Paludibacteraceae > Colicola. The sequence goes on along the minus strand of CACYZT010000004.1, from coordinate 3,533 downwards.
GTCTATGACTACGAGCCTTCGACCTATCGCGACCTCGTGCTCGATGTTAAGTATAATGGCGTGAGTGTGCAGCCCGGAGAGAAACTCGCCGTGGGAAGCAAGGTACGTCTGGTGGTCGGTTTCGGGCGGGGTACCGAACAAGTGGAAGTGCCGAGTGTCATCGGACTCACGCTCCAGGATGCGCGTAGTTTCCTCCTCAGCCATAGGCTGACGGTCGGTGCCGTGACCTACGACGAACCCGAAGAAGAAGGCGTCACGCAGTATGTCTATCAACAGATACCTGCTGCCGGAGAAAAACTGCTCGAGGGCGAAACGGTGGCGCTCAAACTGTCCGCCGATATGGAGAAAGCCGCGATAAGCGCACCTAATAACGAACCCGAAGATGATGGATGGTTCTGATCTCCTTTTTGAGCGTTGGCGCTGTGAGGTGGACAAGGGGCAAGGCAAAGAACGCATAGACAAATACCTTGCCGAGCACATGACCAACACCAGCCGAAACCGTATCCAGACGGCTGCGGACGCGGGGAACGTGTGGGCGAACGGAAAAGCGGTCGCATCCAACTACCGCGTCAAACCCGGCGATGTCATACAGGTCCTGCTCGACCATGAACCCCATGACTTCACCATCACGCCGGAGAACATACCGCTCGATATCGTCTATGAGGACGATGATCTGCTGGTGGTGAACAAACCCGCCGGACTCGTCGTCCATCCCGGTCATGGTAACTATGAGCACACCCTCCTCCATGCCCTCGCCTGGCATTTCGAGCATTCGCCTTTCGCCAATCGTCCAATCGTCAATATCAATGATCCCGACATCGGTCTCGTCCATCGTATCGACAAGGACACCTCCGGTTTGCTCCTCGTTGCCAAGACGCCCGAAGCGAAAGCCCACCTCGCCCGTCAGTTCTTCGACCATACCACCGAGCGCACCTATAACGCGCTCGTATGGGGTACGTTCAAGGAGCAGAGCGGCACGATTGAAGGAGCCTTGGCGCGGGATAACCGCGACCGCACTATCTACCGCGTTTGGGACCTCGAGGACTGTCCGCAGGCGAAAGAGGCGGTCACGCACTGGCGAGTGCTCGAGCAGTTCCCTTATGTCACCCTCGTCGAGTGCCGGCTCGAGACCGGACGTACCCATCAGATACGCGTACACATGAAGCATATCGGACATCCGCTCTTCGCCGATGATAAATACGGAGGCTGCGAAATCCTCAAAGGACTCCGCACACAGAAATACCGCCAGTATATCGAGAACTGCTTCGCCCTCTGTCCGCGCCAGGCGCTGCATGCCAAAACGCTCGGCTTTACCCATCCCCGTACCGGCGAACGCATGTTCTTCGATAGCCAATGGCCCGAAGATATGACCGCGCTCATCAACAAATGGCGGGCATACGAACCCAATACACTCAATTCATAATAGAGCGTGCGTTATGAAAAGGAGATTACACGATATTTGGCTCGATTATAAGGCGGAGTTTGGCTTTGGCTTCATCCTCCTTGGAGTGATTGTGCTCAGCGCTTGGCTGTCGCGATATATACCTGAAGAGGTCTTCGATATGTACATCAATCCCGCGATGAGCGTTGCTTCCGTCGTGATATGTTTCTATGGCGCCGTTTTGTGTCTTATTCACCATAAAGGAGTCGCTGTACGCCGGTTGTGGGCGAAAATCCTCGTCGTTTGGGGCGTATGGGAAATCATATTGTTTGTATTGACTCAGACCGTCACGCCTACCATTATGCGCGTGGGTACAACCACCTTCTCGAGCCTTACTATCGTCGTCGCCTGCGTGTTCGGTTGGCTCCTTCTCCTTTATCCTACCGAGGTGCCGGACAAGGCTATGCTCGAAGAATGGATGGATGCCGAAAAGCCTTACCGCAATCCTGACTTCCAGCTCCATGACTTGCAGCAGGTCTTGCCGCTTAACAGAACCTACCTCAGCCGCTTCATCAAAACCGAGTATGATTGTTCGTTCTATCAGCTCGTCACCCGTTACCGCGTCGAAGAAGCGAAGCGGCTCTTGCACGAACATCCGCAGATGAAAATACAGGAGATATCCGAGCAATGCGGCTTCTCCTCGCCCACTATCTTTACCCGTGTTTTTACCCGCGAAACCGGCCTCAACCCCAGCGAATGGAAGTAGAATCGGACATGATTGCACCCAAAATGAAAAACGAGAAATGGCATTGGCAACAATCCGGCGAAGCATGGAAAGGCGTCGGTATTTACCATGTCACATTAACAATACCCACTCGTGAGCCGTTGTTGGGGGAGTTGGTTATTCCTGAGAACAATCCGGCAAAAGCATGGATACAGCGGACGAAGTTGGGAGACGAGGTAACAGAGGAAGCGCTACGTATTAACCATTTTTATCCGGATATACGCGTCATCCAGCACTGCTTGATGCCCGATCATCTCCACGTCATCTACTACGTCACCAAACCGCAAACCAAAAGCATCAAGACCGTCATCCGCGGACTATGGCAGGGCGTTAAGAAAATAGGACGCGAATACACAATCACCAAGGAGACTCCGTTGGTTCCGTCTGAATTAAATTCAGACAAAAAGGACGAAGAGAAGGCATATCAATCACCTATCTTCACCGAGATGCCGTTCATCCGCCCCATGTCCCATAAAGGTCAGCTCCAAACGATGATTCATTACGTTCAGATGAATCCCCAACGCCTCGCAACCAAGCGCTTAATGCCGGAGTTTTTCCGTGTGCAGGAGGGGATTGAGATTGCCGGGCAAACATACTGCGGTGTGGGAAATATCGATTTGTTGCAACGAGCGCAACACATGCCTGTTCATGTGCGTAGTATATGGGTGGAGAATGCCGAAAAACATGGCGATAACAAACAACTCCGAGACTACATGAACAGCTGTGTGTGGGCAGCTCGCCAAGGAACCGTGATGGTATCGCCGTTTATCAGCAAGTACGAGCAAATGGTGATGGAAGTATTGCTCAAAGAAGGCCTGCCGTTCATCTATATCGCAGACAATGGGTTCCGGGATTATTACAAACCGCAAGACAGCCTGTTTGATGCCGTTGCCGCCGGTCGCGTTCTCATTCTCTCCCCGTGGGAGTACGATCCCGCCAAACACCACGTCACTCGCCCCGAATGCGTAGAGATGAACAAGATGGCGGAAGAGATATGTTACGAATTATAACTCCGTTGGTTCCGTCTGAATTTAATTCGGGATTACGCAGTCCTTCCAGGCTGCGTTTTTTTATGCCCTTTTGTCCCTTCGCAAAAAAAATCTTTGAATTTATTTTGCGTAATTCAGAAAAAAGTTGTACCTTTGCACCCGCAAAGGTTTAACGCACAATTTACAGACCATGAATACTATCCAACAGCAGAAAGCCGCCAAAGAGTTCGTAGAACGATGGGCGGGAAAGGGCTACGAGAAAGGCGATAGCCAAATCTTCTGGACAACGCTCCTGACCGAGGTTTTCGGCATCGAGCATGTGGACGATTTCATCACGTTTGAGCAACAGGTCAAACTCGACCATACCTCTTTCATTGAC
>CACYZT010000003.1 GCA_902778935.1 uncultured Bacteroidales bacterium | reverse complement strand
CGATGGCCATAATCATGGCGAGTATCTAATCGGAACGCATCGTATTGCTGCTACCACCAATCCGGACTGTACACGTCTGTACATCCGTAAGGCGGACGCGTACAAACGTACCACGCCTCTGAAACCGAAAGAGGTATCCATCCGTCAGCGCTTCCAGGCCGTCCGTGCGATGGTAGCGGCGCGTAAGGAAGACTTGACCAAGGTCACCCAGGACCAGCTCGACTTCCTCGCACAGAAGGACCTCGCCAACGGCAAGAAGACCATGAACGCCTACCTCTGGCTCGTCTGCGGACGCGAGTACGACGAGTCGCAAGACTAATCGTCTCCGCCTGTAGGAAAGGAAAAAGCGCCATATCAGGCGCTTTTTCTATTTGATTTCTTCCAAGGGGATGCGGACGAAGGGGCGTTGCGACCAGAGAGGATGCGGAAGGGTGAGGGTTGGGGTGGAGCAGGTAATCTCATTGCCGGCATCGTCGAACACCTGAATGAGGTCGATGTCGATACTCCTGTCGGAATAGACTCCATTTACGGATTTTTTCGTGCGGCCGAGGGTGCGTTCGATGGATTGCGTGGCAGCGAGCACGGCAAGCGGTTCCATGGATGTCTCGACCGCGCAGCAGAGATTGCAGAACGGATGTTCGGACGTGAAGCCCCAGGGCTCGGAGTAATAAAAAGACGAGCAACGCAGGACAGTGCCCACTTGTTGCCCGATCAGTTCAAGAGCCCGGCGAATCGTCTGTTCGCGTTCGCCCAGGTTACTTCCTAAAGAGAGATAATACACCATTCGTGGCCTTGAGTGCATAGGGATAGACGACGGAGGTCTTGATGACCGGCGCTTTCTCCTGCCAGTGGAACGACTCGTCGCTTTTGTCCATCAGAAAGACCACCACCATCACGACGATGGCGTATTTGCAGACGCCGAAAACACCACCGAAGACGCGGTTTGCCCACCCGAGATGGATAGCGCGGAGGAACTTCGTCAGCAGTTTGGCTACGATGGACAGCAAGACGGCGATAGCAAGGAAGATGAGTGTGTAGGCTGTGACGTCACATGCACCTTTGGGCCACGCGAACTGCTTGAGCAGCCACGCAGACGCAGCCGGTGCCGCGAAATGCGCGCCGAGCACTCCGAGAATCACCACCGCAAAGGCGATGACCTCGGAGATAAGCCCGCGCATCAAGCCCCGAACGAGGCCTACGAGTAGCGGCAAGAGGATAAGTACGTCCAGCCAGTTCATCGTCAGAGCCTATTCGGTTACATACACTTTCGGGTCGTACTCCTGTGGAACCCATTCCTCGCCGTCGGCATTCTCCATATAGATATCGGCTACTCCGATACCCGGAATACCGCGCGGCGTAACAGCCCAGTTGAGTTTGTAGGACTTGATATTCTCGTTCTTCGAGTCTTTGCTCGAACCCGGGAAATCGCCTGCGTTATCCATATACCAGCCGAGGATACCTGCTACCGTTCCGTGCCAATCCTTGCAGTGCGCCACACCTGTAGTGTCTGCGCCCGGGAGGTAGTAAGCCGCGTACTTGGCGTACTCGGATGTCGAGACGGTCAGCACCTTGGTGTTATCGGTTACGGAGCGGATGAAACGGCCTTGCGGATAACCGATGTTACCGGTTGTAGGCCCGAACACATTGGCGTTCTTGTCGTCCTCGGGGTTACCGGTCGTACAGGGTTTCAAATCGCCGTAATCGCTGTATTCGCCGGAGAAATAGGCATCGGTGATAACCACGAGTCTGCCGTCCAGTTTGCGTACCTCGTCCATGCCGGCAACGGTGATAGCCGGTGTTTGCGGAATGAGGTCATACAGGTCCTTGAGGTCAATCAAATCGTATTGGAGCAGGTTGACGTCCGGTTTGCCGACGAAGCGCGTTGCATTGCGGAACATAGCCGACGGGATACGTCCCGGTGCCCAACCTACTTTCTCGTCCGCATGGCTGGCGTAGAGATTATTGTTGTACGTCGGCATGCAGAGCTGCGGTTGGTTAGCGTAACGACCGATAGCCAAGCCGTTACAACGAATCAAAATCTCCTGTCCCATCGGGTACATACCGCCCGCGGAACCGAGGTCCACGGATAAGCGCAGGTTCTGCTGGTCGCCATTGACAATCTCCTGAATGACAATCGATTTGTAGTAGTTACCTGCGAAATCATCGGTTGCTATACGTCCGCGGATATAGATAGCCGGACCGTTGGTCGGCAGCGTATCTATCGAGAAGAGGTAGATATCCGGATAATTTGAATCGACAGAGCGCGTACGGTACTGCGACGAGTCACTCGCGTAATTGCCTTTCTCGGTCATATAGGTATCCAGAAAATCATTGAGATGATATATCTGACCATCTTTCGTGTATTCCGCCACCTGTGCTTCGGTCATGAAGATGGAGTCCTGAGAAGGCGCACTCGGTTCGCACGAACTCATAGTAGCCAGTGCGACGATACAAAGTATGATGTACCAATAGTTATTCGTTTTCATTGCGCTTAGAATTTATAAGTTACTGAAAGGAAGAAGTTGACGCCCCAAGCATAGTAGTACTTAGACGGGTATTTCCATGCGTTGGCGGTGATAACCGAGTTCTGGTTGTCCGGTTGCTGCTGACGTACGGCACGCGGCAGACGGGCCTGTTGGTAACCGCCGGTCTTGAAGTGCGTATTGTTCGTCAGGTTGCTTACGCTCAGGTTGATGGACAGCGACTGACGGTTCGGCAAGTACAGCAGTTTGCCCACAGACGCATCGATGATGAAGCGGTTGAGCGGGTTGGTTGCTACCAGGCTCTCCTGCTGCGTCATGAGGTTATACGGATACTTGAGCACCGGCACACCGTTAGCGTCCAGGACGGCATTCTGATAGATAGCCTGACCGAAAGTAGGACTGTTGGCATCGTTGTCAACCGTCACCTCCAGCTCGCGGCCGTCGGTCGTCATGATAGCGTTGGCATAGCTGTCGCCGAACCAGCCGTTGACCGCGTGTCCGTCGGTACGCATACCCGTGTACAGACCTTGCATACGACGGCTCGGAGCCACAGACAGATAGTTCCAGTCATGGTAGCTGACCGTCACATCCGCGAACCACATCTTCGGATGGAAGAAGCTGAGCTTGAGGCTGGCGTTGGCTTGCGGACCGGTAGAGATATGAAGGCCCTTGAGCAGCACTTTGTCGCGAACCTCGAAGACATGCTCCTGCGTTACCAGGTCTTGCGTCATCGGCATTCCGTTCTCCGCAGAAGTGATGGAGGTCGCATTGCTCGTATAGCGGTAGTCGCCTACCGAAGCCACACCGGTGAGGGTGAAATAGGTACCGAGCTTAACAGCGATCGCTGCCTCAACGCCCATGTAGCGTTTGTCAATCTCAGACAGAGCCTGGTTGACGAAGGTACGAGCCTCGTCGTCATAGTAACCGTTGAGCTCCGTTCCGTTCCAGCTCTGGGTGAAGAATCCCGTCACACGACCGCGGACAATCGGGTAGTTGAACTCGTAAGTCAGGTCGCCGGAAACCACTTTCTCGCTGGCGGCATAGAACTCCTTGAGATTCGTCGCTTTGTCGTGAACATAGATTTCATCCAGCACGCGGTCGTGGATACGCTGCGAGATATAAGCATCACGTGCGTACGGAGCGCGTGTCTCTGCCAACGCATTCAGTTTCAAGCGGTTACGACCGTTAATCTTGTAAATCACACCGGCTTTGAAAGCGGGCTCTACGAAATGGTGGGTGTTACCGTAGTAGAACGGGCGAACGGTCTGGTACTGCTGCGAGTTGTCGCCTAAGTATTTCCACATCGTGCCGCGTCCGTAAGCCAGCGTAGCCAGGTATGCCTGACGACCGTTGAACATCGATGTCACACGCTGCATATTGCTGTACTCAACGGCTAAGGCGTAGTACACATCTACCTCGTTGAACGACCACTCGTTCTGGAACCATGCTTTGACTTTGTCCATGTTGATGCGGTAGTCGTAACCGAAACGCTGACCGGTCTTGATGGCCTTGTCGGGGTGGTACAAATCGTTCTGGACAACAAGTCTGATGTCTTCCTGCGTGTAACCGGTGTTGGATGCCAGCTCCTTCATGTCGCGGTCTGCGAACGCATCGATGTCTATCCATTGGTTACCGCCCAGCAGGTCGTCAATCGTCTTATAATGAACGCCTTGCGACACTTTGCCCTCCAAGCCTGCCGTCATCTTCAGATGGTCGTACTTGGTGTTGGTATAGTTGAAATTGGCAATGGCCTCATGGATGTCGTTATGACGGCGCTCCAGGATATAACGTGCAGACGCATTCGGATTGTTGGCGTTGTTGGCGTAGTTGGCTGCGTAGAGGTTCTCCCAGTCAATCTGCGTCGTCTTGTTGTCACGAGCCTGCCAGATGTCCACGAGATGGTTGTAGGCGGTCTCGTCCACCGACGGACCTACGAGGTTTCCGTCATGGCCGACGAAGCCTGAACCCATATAATGCTGACCGGTCGAGGCATCCTCGCCGATGAACAAACCCCAGGGATAGTGGTTGCCGTTCTCGTCAAAGAGCTGATTAGCACCGCCCTTCTCGCTGTTCGGGTTCGCTATCTGGCCGTCCCAGTAGTACGAAGGCATGTTGCGGTAGTAGTCCGGTCGCGGGTCCGGAGCGTTGTAGAAGTTAATCGCGGAGTTCGAATAGAAAGAGAAATGGTAGCCTGCTGCCACTTTAATCTTCTGCTGCTCGTCGATATCGTAGTCAAACGCAGCGATGATCGTCGGGTCGTAGGACTGCACATTGCGGGAGTTACGCACTTTGCCGTTCTGGTAGCCCCAGTACGGATTGTAATAGATGCTTCCCGTCAAGTCGTACGCCTCTTGCGTCACAGCCGCGTTCTGGCCGCGGAGGGTAGGAGCACCGAAGGTGATAAGACGCAGACGCTTGTTCTCCCATACTTTCTCCGCCGTGAAGAAATAGCCCAGCGAGTAGTACTGAATACCTTCGCCGATGATGTTCTTCTGGTCGATGTACGGCGAGAAACGGAAGGCGAGCTGTGCGGCAAAAGCCCATCCGTTGGACAGCACACCGCTGGCGTACGTCGCGTTCACACGGGCTTTGTAGTTACGGTTCGTACCCGCTACGCCGACTTTCCAGCCCTGCGCATAACGGCTCGCGCCCATCAGGTAATTGGTCGATTGACCGATTCCGCCGAACGTGAAGTTGGTTGCCTCCATCGGGTTGAGAACCTCTTTGTAACGGCTCGCATCGTTCAGACCGCCCATCGCGCTGAAGTTGAAACTACCGCGCTCGGCTGTGCTGAAGTTCAGACCTTCGATGTAGTAGTTCTCCACATTCGACTGATAACCGCGGTTACGGTAACGAACGGTGGACCAGGCAAAAGAGGTCGTGGAATTGAATACATCCGTGGATGCCGATGAGGATGAAGCCTGTGACTGCGAACGGCCTTCATCGTCCGTCATCTCCTCTTCCGTCAGGTTCAGCAGAATCTCGTCCTGCGTCTGAGCCACGATGTCCTGCTGAAGGGAGATAGCATCCAACTCATTGGGTGAGTCGGCTTTGAGGCTAATCAGCTCAATGGCTGCTACATAACCGTCCGCCTCAATAATCACATCCTCATCCGTCGCTTCCAGATAAAGCAACGAGAACTCACCCGACGCGTTGGTGGTCGTGGAAATGTTCTGGTTGGCGAGTGTTACCTTGGCGCCCACAACGGGTTGCTGTGTGGCCTCGTCGATTACTCGTCCTTTGAGTGATGTCTGTGCCAAAGCCGTGAGGCTCATTACCAGCGCAAACATCAGAGAAAGATAGTGTTTCATACGATTGTTTGTTAGTGTTTTTATGGATATTTGTTTGCTTGTCGTTAGAACTCAGCACTCTTCGGCGTACGCGGGAACGGGATGACGTCGCGTATATTCGACATACCCGTTACGAAGAGCATCAAGCGCTCGAAGCCCAGACCGAAGCCGGCGTGCGGAGCGGAACCGAAACGGCGCGTGTCTAGGTACCACCACATATCCTTCATCGGTATCTGGCGACGCTCAATCTCGTTGTTCAGCAGCTCGAGGCTCTCCTCACGCACGCTACCGCCGATGATTTCGCCGATTTGCGGGAACAGTACATCCGTGCCTTGAACGGTCTTGCCGTCCTCGTTAATCTTCATATAGAACGCCTTGATATCCTTCGGATAATCGGTCATGATAACCGGCTTGCCGAAATGCTCTTCCACCAAATAGCGCTCGTGCTCCGAACTGAGGTCGTCGCCCCAGTTGCACGGGAACTCAAATTTCTTACCGTTCTTGATAGCCTCCTGCAGGATATTGATTCCTTCGGTGTAGGGTAGGCGTACGAACTCGGTGTCAACCACCGATTTGAGGCGCTCTATCAGACCTTTGTCCACGAATTGGTTGAGGAACTCCAGGTCGTCCATACAGTGCTCCAATGCCCAGCGGACACAGAATTTGATGAAGTCCTCTTCGAGGTCCATCAGTTCGTCTTTCTGAATGAACGCTATCTCCGGCTCAATCATCCAGAACTCTGCCAGGTGACGAGGCGTGTTGCTGTTCTCCGCGCGGAACGTCGGACCAAAGGTGTAAATCTTACCCAGCGCCAGTGCTCCTAACTCGCCTTCCAGCTGTCCGCTCACGGTCAGAGCCGTTTGCTTGCCGAAGAAATCATCGCTGTAGTCAATCTGTCCGTTCTCGTCCTTCTTGAGGTTATACAGGTTCTTCGTCGTCACTTGGAACATCTGACCGGCACCCTCACAATCCGAGGCCGTGATAAGCGGCGTGTGGAAATAGAAATAACCGTGCTCATGGAAATACGTATGGATGGCCATCGCCATGTTGTGACGGATACGGAAGACGGCACCGAACGTGTTCGTACGCGGACGAAGATGAGCCACCGTACGAAGGAACTCCATCGACAGACCTTTCTTCTGCAGCGGATATTTCTCCGCATCAGCTGTGCCATATACCTCTAAATCAGTCAGTTGAATCTCCACCGCCTGACCGGAACCTTGGCTCTCTACCAGCGTACCCGTAGCGGAGATACACGAACCGGTAGTAACCGGTTTGAGACGCTCCTCGTCGAACTGTGAAAGGTCAACCACTATCTGGATGTTCTTGATCGTCGAGCCGTCATTGAGGGCTATAAACGAAACATTCTTGTTCCCGCGACGACTACGAACCCATCCGCGAACATTTATCTGTGCGCCGAAATCCGTGCGCTTCAATGCATCTATAATTACTGTTCTTTGCATGTCTTTTGTCTATTGTCTATAATTGATATTGACTTAAATCTTCTCCCAAACTGTTGAGTGTGGCTCCGTCAGCGCTGTTCATACTCGACTGGATAGAGAAACTCTCGCCTGTCGGAACTGTGCTCAACTCATCCTCATCGATGGCCTCTTCCTCGTTCTGGAACTTAGCGTACTTACCGCGGAAACGCAACCAGATGGAGTCCGTCGCACCGTTACGGTGCTTGGCTACGATGATTTGCGCCAAACCGCGCAAGTCCTTGCCGGACTTCTCATCGTTGTAGATATGGTAGTACTCCGGACGGTGGATGAAGCAAACCATATCGGCGTCCTGCTCGATGGCACCGGACTCACGAAGGTCGCTCAACTGAGGTGTCTTGCCCTCGATACCCGTACGTGCTTCCACGCCACGGTTCAACTGCGAGAGCGCGATGATAGGGATGTCCAGCTCTTTGGCAAGTGCTTTGAGACTTCGGGAGATGATGCTCACCTCCTGCTCACGGCTGCCGAAAGACGAACCCTGCGCATTCATCAGCTGTAGATAATCGATGATGATGATCTTTATTCCGTGCTCGCGAACGAGCTTGCGCGCTTTGGAGCGTAACTCGAAGATGGACAGCGAAGGTGTGTCGTCCAGATAGAGCGGCTTACCCTTCATGATGTTGATTTTGGTGTTCAGTCGCCGCGAATCCTCTTTGCTCATCTTACCCGTCTTGATCTTGTCGCCCTCAATCTCGCACACGTTCATAATCAGACGGTTCACGAGCTGTACGTTACTCATCTCCAGCGAGAAGATAGCCACCGGTATCTCGCGGTCCACCGCCATGTGTTTGGCCATTGAGAGCACAAACGCCGTCTTACCCATCGCCGGACGAGCCGCGATAATCACGAGGTCCGGTGTCTGCCAACCCGAAGTAATCTTGTCCAACGCATGGAAGCCGGACGGAATACCGCTGATGGAACCCGTGTTCTGCGCCGCTTTGTCCATTCGGGCGAACGCCTCTTCGATGACGGCGTCAATCTGCGTCACGTCGCGTTTCTGGCTGCGTTGCGAGATCTCGAAGATACCGGCTTCGGCTTCCTGCATCAGTTCGTCGATGTCCTGCGTCTCGTCAAAACCCTTCTCTTCTATCTGCGCAGCCAGAGCGATGATATCGCGTGCCGTCGCTTTCTTGGATACGATTTCCGCATGGTAGCGAAGGTGTGCCGTGGAAGCCACACGACGCGTCAGCTCCGACAGATAAACCACGCCGCCGGCTTTCTCCAGCGTACCCATGCTACGCAGTTTCTCGCCCACGGAGAGGATGTCTATCGGCAGGTCTTTGGCGGCTAAATCACGTATCGCCTCATACACCAGCCGGTTCTGGTCCTTATAGAACACCTCCGGACGAAGCAGGTCTGCCACCGTTCCGTAGGCTTCTTTCTCTATCATGATAGCACCGAGCACGGAGTCTTCCAACTCCTGCGCCTGAGGTGGCAACTTGCCGAACTCATTCGCTCCCACCTTGATGATGGTGGTCTGCGGGGTGCGTTTGCTTGTTTTACTTGTTCCTGCCATATTCGGTCAGTAGGTTATGTGCAGCGATGAAGCTGCTAATCTCATTGTTCAGTACTTGACGTTCGGCCACTTCTATCTGGTGCTCCATCTGCTCGTTCTTGTAGAATCCGTCCAGTAGCGCCTGGTTAATCGTCTCGTACATCCAGTATTTGGCTTGCTCCGTACGGTGACGGTCGAAATAGCCGTTCTTCTTGACGAAATCGATGTATTGCTCGATGTTCTCCCATACCTCCATCACGCCTGTGTGGTCTATCGACGAGCAGCAGATAGCCTCCGGTGTCCAGCCTGACTCAGGAGGCGGAAAGAGTGCCAACGCGTTCTTAAAGCTCACACGCGCAGCGCGCGCACGTTCTATATTATTACCGTCGCATTTGTTGATAGCGATACCGTCCGCCATCTCCATGATGCCGCGTTTGATACCCTGCAACTCATCGCCGGTACCCGTCACTTGGAGCAGCAGAAAATAGTCCACCATCGAGTGTGCCGCTGTCTCGGATTGACCGACGCCCACGGTCTCGAGAAGAATCGTATCGAATCCCGCTGCCTCGCAGAGCACAATCGTCTCGCGTGTCTTGCGAGCCACGCCGCCTAACGAACCCGCAGACGGACTGGGACGGATGAAGGCATTCGATTTGACGGACAGCTCGTTCATACGCGTCTTGTCGCCTAATATCGAACCTTTGCTGCGTTCGCTGCTGGGGTCGATGGCCAGCACGGCGAGTTTCTTCCCGTGCTCGCACAGCTCGCTGCCCAGCGCCTCGATGAAAGTCGATTTGCCGGCTCCCGGCACACCCGTGATACCCACGCGGATAGCGTTTCCCGCGTACGGCAGACACAGCTCTATCACTTTCTGCGCAATCTGCTGGTCGGCTGCCAGATTACTCTCCACGAGCGTCACGGCCTGGCTGAGTATCGTCATGTCGCCACGACGGATACCGTCGAAATATTCCTCGGGTGTCAGAACCGTCTTCTTGCGGCGGAATGTGGCGTACGGATTGACCGAAGGCAGGTTTTCTACGCCCGCATTCACTTGCAGTCCTTTGTATTCAGCACTATTTTCGGGATGGTCAATCATTCAATCGTGAAATTGAGTTTCACTTTCTTAATCGGGTTCACGAAATCGTTGCTGATGAGGATAATCTCACGGCTGTATGCACCCGCTTTCAGCTCTTTGGCGTTGATATCAAGCGCGAGTGCACCTTTCTTGCCCGACTTGATAGGTTTCGGTGTGGACTTAACAATCACACGCTCGTCAGGGCAGTATGCGCGACGAATCTCCAGCGCACGTACACCGCTGTTGTGAATCGGCAGAACAAATTTGTGTACCTTGCCTGCGGCGAACTTGCCTGCGTTGATTTCTGCCGGCACTTCGATAATCGGAGCGCTCTGTTTCTGCTCAACACTCAGGTTACTGAAATCCTCTTCGATATTAGCCTTGATGGTCAGACGGTAAGGCTCAGACAGGTCTTTCTTGCCATCTACCACTACATACGCATACACCTCTACCGGACCGTACAGTTTCGAGTCCTTGGTGTCTGCTGCGAAGAAGAACTTGCCTACCTCGTTCGGTTTTACCTCGTTCAGCGTAATCTGATGAATCAGGAATGCGTCAGTCTGTCCGTTGGTAGCCAGTTCTACTTTGTGTGCTTCTTTCTTCAGGTTGGTGTACTCCAACTCACCCGAAGCTTTCTCGCCATGTTTGATAGTACCTAAGTCGAGCACGCGGGACTTCATGTTCAGTTCGCCCACTTCGAGTTTGTATTGGTTCACCGGCTTAGCCTGCTTCGGAATAACCTCACCCTTGATATACACTTTCTTCGTCGGTTCGGAAGCGTTCGAAGTGATGGTGACGGTCTTCTGGAAGCGTCCCGGACGGCCGTTCGGGTTGTACGTCACGGTGATAGTACCGGTCTGGCCCGGCTCTACCGGCTCTTTCGTCCATGTCGGAGTAGTGCAACCGCAACTCGCGCGAACGTTACTCAAAACCAACGGAGCCATGCCTTCGTTCTTGAAATTAAACACTACCGACACACGACCGTCTGCCTCGTTAATCTTGCCGAAGTCGTGTTCCGTCTTCTCGAATGTGATTACTGCTTGTTGTCCCATCATCGCTACTGCGAACAGAGACATCATGATTGTACTAAAAATCTTTTTCATATCTTTTTGTTTTAATAAATACTTTAACTCTTTACTCCCTCCCTTGAGGGGAGGGTTGGGGTGGGGTTTCCTTTACCCCTCCACATTGAGCCGCCTTACCTCCTTGATATCGTCAATCTTGCGGATGGCTTTCAGTAGGTCGTCCAGCTCGCTGCGGTCATACACGTAAATCTCCATTGTGCCTTGGAAGATACCGTCTTCGCTCGACATGTGGATAGCGCGCATGTTGATGTGAAAATCCGTTGTGATGGTTTGCAACACTTGGATGAACACACCGAATTTGTCTATTCCCTTCAGTTCTATCGTCTCCACGAACGATTGTACGCGGTGGGTGTTCCAGGTGGCCGAATAGATACGTTTGCCGTAACTCGTCTTCAGCAGGTTTGCCTCCGGGCAATCGACTTTATGGATGTGCATCTGCCCTTGTTCGTCCATATAACCCAGCACTTCATCGCCGGGGATAGGGTGACAGCAGTTACTTAGCAGATATTTCTTACCCAGGTTCTCGTCTGTCAGCACTATCGCGTGAGGCTCTTTCTTCTTCGGTTTCTTTTCTTGAACTCCTTGAACCTCTTGAACCCCTTGAACCTCTTGAACCCCTTGAACCTCTTGAACTCCTTGAACTTTTTCCTCCGTCTCTCTTCCGAAGAACGGTATGTACGAACGCCAGCCCCGTTTCGGGAACACGATGTCGTGGATGTTATCCAGCCGGATGATGCCCTGGCCCACTTGCGAATAAAGTTCGCTCGGTTGTGTCAAACCGTGGTATTGCAACAATCGTGCCAAAGCCTTGTCCGGGTTCGACGCAAGGTCTTTGTCCATCTGAATGGCATCGTTAACCAGCAGCTCGCCATGTTTGATATAGTGCCGTTCTTCCCGACGGAAATACTGATTGAGACCGTTACGCGCTTTGGCGGTCGTCACCATGTTCAGCCATTCTTTCTGCGGATGTTGGCTGTTGGACGTGAGTATCTCTATCTGGTCGCCGCCTTTCAACTGATACGAAAGCGGGACTAACGAGTGGTTCACTTTCGCCCCGATACAATGTTCGCCAAGCTCCGAGTGGAGTAGGAAAGCGAAGTCCAGAGCCGTCGAACCTAACGGCATCGTTTTGATTTCGCCGTTCGGCGTGAATACGAATACCTCTTGCGCAAACAGATTGAGTTTGAATGTGCCGAGGAACTCCATCGCATCTTTCTCAGGGTGCGCAAGTATCTCTTTTATCTCCTGCAACCACTTGTCCAGCTCGCCGTCGTCCGAGTCACCGGTCTTGTAGCGCCAATGAGCTGCATAACCGTGTTCGGCTATCTCATGCATGCGGTCCGTACGTATCTGCACTTCCACCCATTGGCCGTTCTTTGCCATTACAGTCACATGCAACGCCTCGTAACCGTTCGCCTTAGGCGTGGAAATCCAGTCGCGGATACGCTCCGGATGAGGACGGTAAATCTCCGTGATGGCGGAGTAAATCATCCAGCACTGGTCTTTCTCGCTCAGCGAGTCCTTCGGCGTGAAGATGATTCGAACGGCCATCAGGTCATACACATCCTCGAAGGCGCATTGCTGGCGCATCATCTTCTTCCATATCGAATAGACAGACTTGATACGCGCTTTGATAGTGAAGGTATAACCCATACTCGTCAGCCGTTCGCGGATAGGTCCTGCGAACTGCTCGTAGGTCTCCATCTGCGTACCTTTGATGAGTTCCACTTTGTCGTGTATCTCTTGCCACGTCTCCGGATGTTCGTATTTGAAACTCAGGTCTTCCAGTTCCGTCTTGATAGGGAACAAACCTAAACGGTGAGCCAGCGGAGCATAGATATACTGCGTCTCGCCGGCTATCTTGTATTGCTTGTCTTTGGGCTGCGAACCGAGTGTACGCATGTTGTGCAAGCGGTCGGCTATCTTTATCAGCACAACGCGGATGTCCTCGCTGATGGTCAGCAGTAACTTACGGAAGTTCTCCGCCTGTTCACTCGCTTGTTCTCCGAACACACCGCCGCTAATCTTGGTCAGACCGGCTACTATCTGTGCAATCTTGTCGCCGAACAAGCCTTGGATGTCCTCCACCGTGTAATCGGTATCTTCCACCACGTCGTGAAGCAACGCCGAACAGATACTCGTGCTGCCCAAACCGATTTCCTTCACGCAGATGCGTGCGACAGCGAGAGGATGCATGATATAAGGCTCGCCGCTCAAACGACGAACGCCGTAGTGCGCCTTACGCGCGAAATTGAAGGCATGGGTAATCAACTCCACTTTCTGACGATGGGGGGTATGCGCATAGTCGTCCAGCAACGCCTCAAACTCGCGCTGAATCATCAATTCTTCTTCCGCTGTAAACTCACTTTTCTGCATAAAAAGCCAATTTGGGTGCAAAGATACTGCTTTTTTTTCATATATGCAAGCGTGCGCGCGCTTTTTCGGTATTTTTTAATATTTATTGCCCATTTAACATTTATTGCTCCCCGTCCGACGATTTTAGTCCGTCTCGCGCCCGCTCGCAGGACTCAAGTAAGGGTAAAGTAAGAGTAAAGTAAGGGTAAAGTAATGGTAAAGTAAGGGTAAAACCGTATCCCACCTTACCCTATATATACTACGTATATATCCCGTGATTTTGAAATTTTCTTATCTAAAAACTTGCATATATGGCATATTTTTTGTAACTTTGCACCCGATTTGTATTGTGGCTTATTATGTACAAACGTATATACATACTTCTGGCGGTGCTTTTATGCCTGCCTATGTGGGCGGAGAAACCCTATACGCTCGTCCTGGATGCCGGACATGGAGGAAAGGATGCCGGAGCTGTCGGACGATTCTCGCAGGAGAAGGACCTCAATCTCAAACTGGTCCTCAAAATCGGTGAGCAGATTAACGAACGATACCCCGATGTGAACGTCGTCTATACCCGCTCCACGGATGTCTTTATTCCGCTCCAAACGCGCGCAGACATAGCGAACAAGAATAACGCTGACCTCTTCCTTTCTATCCATACCAACGCCGCTGAGAACAAAACAGCCTGTGGCGTCGAGACTTTTATTCTCGGTACGGACAAGATGGAGAAGAACCTCGACGTGGCGATGCGAGAGAACGCCGTGATGATGCTTGAGGCGGATTATAAAACCACTTACAAGGGCTTCAATCCCAACTCCATTGACTCCTATATCATGTTCGAACTGATGCAGAACAGTTATATGGACCAGTCGCTGCAATTCGCCTCCCAGGTTCAGCAACGTTTTGTCAACCATCTCAACCGTGACGACCGCGGCGTACGACAAGCGGCTTTCTGGGTGCTGCTCAAAACGGCCTGTCCGTCGGTGCTCTTCGAAATGGGATTTATCTCGAATCCCGAAGAGGAGCGTTTCCTCAACCGGGACGCCTCCATCGCGCAGATGGCTAACGCCATAGTGAATGCGTTTGGCGCCTATACCCACAAGCAAGCCGTCCGCAAAGAAAATCTCTCCGTGGATACCGTTCCGGCTACGCCTAATACGCAAAGTACCCCGAAGGATACTACCATCGTCCAATCGTCAATCGTCCAATCGTCAATTGAACCAATGACCTACTACGCCATCCAGATCTGCGCCTCCAAGACGCCGCTCGACCTCAACGATGCACGCCTCAAAGGGCAGCAATGCGATACAATTCATGCCGGAGAATGGATTAAGTACTATACCGCAGCCAGTACGGACAGAACCAAAACAGCCGAACAGCTGCCTGAACTCAAAAATCTCTTCCCGGATTGCTGGATAATAACATTCAAAAAATAATCGTAAATCGTCAAATCGTCAATTATGAAACATGCACGTGAAATAAAGGTTGGAATTCTTGCCGCCGTTTGTGTATTCCTTCTTTTCTTTGGTCTTAACTTCCTCAAGGGAGTGAATATCTTCTCGCCCACCAACGCTTATCATGGTGTGTACTATAATCTCCACGGCTTGGAGGAACAAGCCGCAGTCTATATCTGCGGACATAAAGTCGGACAGGTGGATAAGATTCACTATGACTTCACGCGTGATAGCGCGTTCACTATCGACATCTCGATTGCCAAAGATATCGCGCTTCCCGCAGGAACACAGATGGCACTCGTCTCGGACGGTCTGCTCGGTGGAATGGCTATCGAACTCCAATTCCCCTCCTTAGGTGCCGAAGGCGCATCATTAAGCGAAACGCAGCAGTCCATCATTGCTCACGACAGTTATCTGCCTACCACCTACGTACCCGGACTGATGGAGAGCGTGCAAGGCGATTTGCTGGCGCATATTGACGAAGCTATCCAAGGCGTGGACTCGCTCGTAGCCGCTTTGCATCAGCAACTCGAAGGAGACCATCTCAAAGCTACGCTCACCAATGTGGACCGCATATCCGGTAATTTGACAAGCGTCTCTTCCGATCTCAAGCACATGATGAATAACCAAGTGCCCCGTATCGTCAATAACGCCGATACCGCTGTCGCAAACCTCAATACTGTCGTAGCGGATATCAAACGCGCTGACCTCGCTGCTACCGTCGCACGTGTCGATACCGCCGTGGACAATGTCAACGCGCTCGTCACAGATGTACGAAAGCCCATCAAACCGCTTTTGCAGCACATCGATGCAACCGTCATTTCAGCCGACTCACTCATCGTTGACCTGAAAGCTCACCCCAAACGCTATGTCCATTTTTCACTCTTTGGAAAAAAGGACAAATAGAATGTTGATAATTGTCCGAAAAAGAACATTTCCTTATTTAGATATTTTCTAAACAACAACTTTTTTCAACAATGCGTAACATCCCGATTTTTTGGACGTTACGCATTTTTTAAACAAAAAAATAACACTATCTCTTGCAAAATCAAAAGGTGCTATAAATCAGTAACTTACGTGTTGATAACTTTTGTAAATGATTGAATTTCAAATGTTTACACTTAATGCCCTGAAAATGCGTGAGTTAGGAAATTTCTCTCTTTTGGCAAAAATCGCAAAATTTGCACATGTCAAAAAAAAGCAGTACCTTTGCACTCGCTTTTGATCGATGGCACCCTTCGTGCCGATAAAAAAATCGATTTAATCGCTTTTGAGATGAAGGCATCATCCCGACCGACCTTACGGGGTGTTTTTTTAGCACCGAAACGAAGCACCTTATACAATAAACGAAGCACACTTTACAATAAACGAAGCACACTTTACAATAAACGAAGCACCTTATATAATATATATGCAAACGTTAAAACAACAATGGACACAATGTCAGACCATCCTCGCAGATAACATGACAAAAAGCGCTTTCCAGACATGGTTCGCGCCCATTGTACCGTTGCAGTTTGCCGATGGGGTGCTCGTTCTGCAGGTGAAATCGCAATTTGTAGCAGAGTATATCGAGGAGAACTTTATTTCCTTGCTCTCATCCGCTATCTATCGCGTTTTCGGACAGGGTACGCGCCTCGAATACCGAGTGCTCATTGACTCCACTTCCGGTGCCGGTACCAGCTTGCCTTCCAATGCAGCACCTGTGCAGAAACCCGTGGCGAGCCCGCAGAGACCGAATGATTATTTCGACTCGCAGCTAAACACCCAATACACGTTTGACTCTTTCGTTGCCGGTGAACCAAACAAGCTTGCGCGCACAGCCGGACTGGCTATCGCCAAGAAACCCGGCAATACAGCCTTCAATCCGCTCTTTCTCTACGGTGGTAGCGGAGTAGGAAAGACGCACCTCGCGCATGCAATAGGAAACCAAGTGAGCCTTCTCAATCCTTCCGCGCGCGTGCTGTACGTGAGTGCGAATACTTTCAAACTACAGTACCAGTCCGCTGTAAGAGACAATCGAATACCTGACTTCCTGTATTTCTACCAGTCGGTCGATGTGCTGATTGTTGATGATATCCAGTACCTCGCAGGTATGAAAGGCACGCAGGATACGTTCTTCCAGATATTCAACCTTCTCCACATGAGCGGCAAGCAACTTATTCTGACCTGCGATAGACCGCCGATTGAGTTGAAGGATATAGAGGAACGCCTCCTGACACGATTCAAATGGGGCTTGTCCGCCGAAATCAAGCAACCGGATTACCTCTTGCGTAAAAATATCTTGCTCAGCAAGATGCACAGGGATGGAATCTCGCTCTCGGATGAAGTAGTGGATTATATTGCTCAGAACGTACGCAATTCGGTGCGTGACCTCGAGGGTATTCTGGCTTCGCTTCTCGCGCACTCCACACTCACGGACTGCGAGATTGACCTCAAGCTGGCGGAAAAAGTGGTGAGTCATATTGTAGCTATCCAGCCGCATAAGATTACCATCGGAGATGTGCTCGGAGCGGTAGCAGATAGTTTTAATCTGTCGGAGAAAGCCATTATATCGCAGAACAGAGCACGCGAAATCAGTCAAGCACGTCATGTAGCGGCTTTCCTCTGCAAAGAGTTGACGGACAGTTCGCTCAACGAGATAGGCTTTAAACTCGGACGCCGCACGCACGCCACGATGCTGCACTCCATTGCCATCATCAACGAGCAGCTCGAGTTCGATGCAGTTCTCCGTCAGCGTATCGCCCAACTCGAAGCCAAACTGCATGCCTAAAGCTATCAACAAACAGCTATCATCCAACAGCTAACAGCCAACAGCCAATAGCTAACAGCCCCAAAAAAGAGAGCCAAGCGGCTCTCTTTTCTCTTACATCATTCCTCCCATTCCTCCTGCGGGCATGGCAGGTGCCGGATGCTCTTCCGGATGATCAACGATGACGCACTCGGTGGTAAGGAACATACCGGCTACAGAAGCAGCGTTCTCCAGCGCTACGCGCGTTACCTTGGCGGGGTCTACTACACCTGCAGCATACAGGTTCTCGTATTTGTCCGTACGCGCGTTGTAACCGAAATCACCCTTGCCTGCACGTACTTTGTCCACTACCACGGCTCCTTCTTCGCCTGCGTTGGCTACGATCTGACGAAGCGGTTCCTCTATCGCACGACGTACGATATCGATACCCGTTTGCTCGTCTTCGTTGTCGCCTTTGAGACCTGCGAGCGCAGCCTGTGCACGGATGTACATCACGCCGCCGCCAGGAACAATACCTTCTTCGATGGCTGCACGCGTAGCGCTCAATGCATCGTCCACGCGGTCTTTCTTCTCTTTCATCTCTACCTCCGATGCGGCACCTACGTTCAGTTGTGCTACACCGCCGGCGAGTTTGGCCAGACGCTCTTGAAGTTTCTCTTTGTCGTAGCTCGACTTAGTGGTCGCAATCTGTGCCTTGATTTGACTTACACGGGCTGCGATAGCATCTTTGTCACCTGCGCCGTTGACGATGGTTGTGTTGTCCTTGCTGACGGTAATCGTCTCCGCTGTACCGAGCATCTCAAGCGTAGCTTGCTCCAGAGTGATACCTTTCTCTTCGCTGATGACGGTTCCGCCGGTCAGGATAGCGATATCCTCAAGCATCTCTTTGCGGCGATCACCGAAGCCCGGAGCCTTAACGGCACAAATCTTCAGTTGCGCACGCAGACGGTTCACTACGAGTGCGGTCAATGCTTCGCTATCCACATCTTCTGCGATGATGAGCAGCGGACGTCCGCTCTGTACTGCCGGCTCGAGAACAGGAAGCAACTCTTTGAGGTTGGAGATTTTCTTGTCGTAGATAAGGATATACGGCTTATCCATCTCAACCAGCATAGCCTCGGTGTTTGTTACGAAATACGGACTGATGTAACCGCGGTCGAACTGCATACCTTGAACTACGTCAATCGTGGTGTCCATACCTTTGGCTTCGCCGATAGTAATCACGCCGTCCTTGGATACTTTGCGCATAGCGTCAGCAATCAGTTTGCCGATTTCTGCATCGTTGTTGGCGGATACGGTGGCTACTTGCTCTATCTTGTCGAAATCGTTACCAACGACTACGGCATTTTTCTTAATCTCTGCCACTACAGCAGAAACAGCTTTGTCAATACCGCGTTTCAAATCCAGCGGATTAGCGCCTGCAGTCACGTTCTTCAAGCCAACGCTCACAATGGCTTGAGCCAATACGGTTGCGGTTGTTGTACCGTCACCTGCCTGGTCGCCTGTCTTCGATGCTACCTCTTTGACGAGTTGTGCACCCAGGTTCTCGGCTGCGTCAGCCAACTCTACTTCTTTGGCTACCGTCACACCGTCTTTGGTGATGTGCGGAGCACCGTATTTCTTGTCGATGATGACATTACGTCCTTTCGGACCAAGTGTCACTTTTACTGCGTCTGCCAATTGGTCAACGCCACGTTTCAGCGCCTCTCGCGCCTCTACATTATAGGTAATATCTTTTGCCATAATAATTTAACGTTTTAACGAGATTAAACAGTTTAACAATTTAACGTGTTAGCAAACAACTGCCAACACATCACTCTGACGCATAATGAGATATTTCTCGCCGTCCAGCTCAAGTTCGGTACCTGCATACTTGCCGTACAGCACTTGGTCACCTACTTTGAGAACCATCGCCTCATCTTTCGTCCCGCCGCCAACGGCCAGTACTTCGCCGCGTAACGGTTTCTCTTTTGCACTGTCAGGAATAATAATTCCTCCTACTGTCTTTTCTTCTGCAGCCGCCGGCTTGATAAGCACGCGGTCTGCTAATGGTTGAATCTTACTCATAATCTATGTTTGTTTTGTTAGTTATCGTATTTTTTGTCGGTCTCTGTGTCGCCAACCGGACATATAATCTATGACAATTCCCGTGCCAAAGGCAAAAGTCTGCCAATTTGTCAGTCTTTGACAAAAAAACGCTCAAAAACTTGCATATTTGCTTTTTTTGTAGTACCTTTGCGGCGAAAATGAGAGTTAGTAGTGTTCGAATATATGCCATTACGCTGATAGTGTGCTGTTTGAGTGCTCTCGTCTCGCCGGTCTCGGCGCAAGAGGAGAAATCGGCTCGCCGTCTCATTTGGACCAAGAACGCAAACAGAAGTACAGGTCTGTACACCACGCGCAATTATTTCGTAGCGCCGGGTGTGACTGTGAGCGGTTTTGCCAACTATTACTACGGTGATGTGGATGCGGTAGGCGGTCCTTTCAGCGGAGGGTTCAATGTGCGCAATTTGAAGGGCGGTGGATATCTTGCTTACCAACATCCGCTGAGCAATCATTGTAACCTGCGTGTCGGACTCTTGGGTGGCATGTTGAGTGGCGATAACACCTACACTCTCAATGCCTTGCGCCCTGATTCTACCAAACGCGATGATTACAAGAAATTCCAATCGGTAGTCGTTCAGCCTTTTGTAGGAGTGCAGTATTATCCCTTCTCGCAAGTCGGTTTTTATCTATACGGCGGAGTGGGATTGGCGGCAAGTATTATCACGGGTTTTGATTTTATCCGCTATGACACGCATGAGCATCTGAAAGGTAGCACGTTCGGTGTCTTGCCGATGGCGCAACTGGGATTGGGCTATAGTTGGATGCTTTCGACCTCATGGTCGATTGGCGTGGAGGTTATGGTGCAGCAAGGTCTGTGCGATGAGTATTACTTCAATCTTGACGCCTTCCCTCTGGCAGCCACGCAAAGCAGTGACGGGCAGGCGTACGGTACCGGAGGTACGTGGTATAAAGGCCTGGATGGCAAAAGACATACCAAGGCGACGGACGGCTGGATACAAGCCGGCATAACCATAACATACCAATGGCGTAACTGCGAGAGCTGCCATATCATCAATAATTATCACAATATTCGTCCGAGGAAACGGCGTTAAGGCTGTACGCCGCGTATCTTGTCTTTCACGGTACCTGTCTCGGCGCACTCTATCAGATTTTCCAATATCGTCTCGAAGCGCCATTCGATGGCGTTATGCCATGTCTTGTCGGAGATGAAAGCAGAGAGCACTTTGCCGAACGTCAGCGAGAACTCATAGTGAATCTTTGTCTGTGTGGCGGAAAGGGGTTCCAGTCGCATGACGAAATGACCGTTCTGGAGGATAGAACCCGAATAGGTGGCAGTCATGTGCGCCGTAAGCGGATACTTGGCGTTGGCAGGGCGCGTCAGCACATACTTGGTGCCCAGATGCTGGTCTTTCCACCAGCGCACGCCTAACACATAGATATCCACCGATACATCACCAGTCTTCAGTTGAGCATCGTACACGCGGTCTTTGTATCGCAATTGGATGGCACTACGGCTCTCTTTGGTCTTCGGTTGGTCGGTCTCAATCTCTTGCAGTCCTTTATACGCCCAGTCAAACAGCGAATCCGGACAAGCTTGAAACTGATAGCAAAAACGGTCGGTTACCTTGAGTATATCTTTGAGTGGCGCCTGGCAGACAGTGTCTATCACTACTTCCCGTTGCTGAGGTCGCGCAGCCATTAGCGTGGCAGCGGACAGCATCATCGTTACAATCAGTAATCCCTTGAATCCGTATCTCATACTTGTTATCTTTTTACGGCTGTATATATTGTAGCAATACCGCCTGTGAGAGGCTTGAACTGTGCGTCGGTAAAACCTGCATCGCGCAGATGGGCGGCAAACGCTTCACCCCAGCAGAAGGACTTGACGCTTTTGTTCAGATAGGTGTACGCCGTCTTGTCTTTGCTCACTATCCGTCCGATAGCAGGCAACATGTGTGTGAAATAGAGGTCGTACAGCGCGCGTAGCAATCGGTTGGAAGGGTAGGAGAACTCCAAAATCGTCACTTGTCCGCCCGGTTGTAATACGCGGTACATCTCTCTCAGTCCTTCATCCAGGTTCTGGAAGTTCCGGCATCCGAAGGCACAAGTCACGGCATCGAATGAACAGTCTTCGAAGGGCATTTGCTGCGCATTCCCATGAACGAAGGTGATGTTCGCCTTGCGCTTCTCGCTCTTTTCTTTCCCGATGGCCATCATCTGATCGGATAGGTCTATGCCCGTCACTTGCTCGGCTTTACCTTGACGTAGCATCTCTATCGCCAAATCGGCGGTCCCGATAGCTACGTCCAATACATGCTTGCAGGGCATCATAGATGTCACGGTCTTACGACGCCAGAGGCGGTCAATCGACAACGATAAACCGTGATTCAGTCCATCGTACGTGGGAGCTATGCGGTCGAATAACTGACCTATGTGCTGTTTCTCCTCCATCTGGGATGATTTTTTTTCAAAAAAAAGAGCGCGTGTGCGCTCTTTCGTAGTGCTACCCGGACTCGAACCGGGGTTTACGGCGTGAGAGGCCGTTGTCCTAGGCCACTAGACGATAGCACCAAGGTAATTTTTTCAAAAAGCGGGTGCAAAGGTACTGCTTTTTTTTGACATGTGCAAATTTTTTGACAAAAAAATGCATCTAACCCACTTTTTTGAGCCACTTCCCGGACTCGAACCGGGGACCTACGCATTACGAATGCGTTGCTCTACCAACTGAGCCAAAGTGGCAAGATCGTGTGCAACTTGTTGTGCACGAACTTCGCTTTTAGTGGCAAGCCATTTACCATTTGGTCATTTACAATGTACCATTAGGTCAAAAGCGGGTGCAAAGGTACTGCTTTTTTTTGAATTGACCAAATTATTTTGCATTTTTTTTGCATATATGGCATAATTTTTGTACCTTTGCACCCGAAAAACGAAGTTAATCGTGCTTTTTTAGCTAAGAAAATGAGGAAAATATCGCTCGTAGTGTCATTTTTGTTCGCCTGTTGTTGCCTTTTTGCACAGACGCACACCCGTGTTTGTAACGAACAGATACGCTCGTTGCGCGTGGCGAGAGATGTGCTCGTTCTCGGTGAAGAGGAGAGTTTGCATATCTCGTTCGATGAGATGAGTCATGATGTGCATTTTTATACCTATACCGTGACGATGCTCCATAGCGATTTACTCTCGAATGAGTATCTTGAGGGATTCACCACGCGCGATATTACCGATTACGAACATTCGCTCAACACCAGCCGTATCTATACCCACTATTGGTTTAATTTCCCGAACGAAGACATGCGTCTGACGAAAAGCGGTCAGTACCTGCTGTCGGTCTATGAGGACGGCAATCCCGATAATGTGGTGGCAGAGGTGGAGTTCTGCGTGGTGGAGCCGCTGGTGAAGATAGACGCGCGTACGCGTAATAATACGGATATAGAGTTGAGCGGACGTTTTCAGCAGGTGGATATCGATGTCAATACGGCGGCACTCAATATCCGCGACCCGCACGAGGTTCGTCTTGTCGTGACGCAGAACAACCGTACCGACAATGCCGTTCAATTGACTTATCCTACGTTTGTGGAGCCGAGCCGGTTACGGTATATCAATACGAAGGACTTGATTTTCGAGGGCGGAAACGAGTATCACCATTTTGATGCTTTCTCCTGTTTCTACGCCGGTTATGGTATCGACCGCGTGTTCTACGAAATGGGCGACTACCATGCTTCCCTTTTCCCGAACGAGATTACCCAAGGCCAGTATATTCATGAGTTTGACTCGGACGGCCGTTTTGTCATCAATGCGGAGCGAACCTCAAACCCTGACACCGAAGCCGAATATATGTGGGTTCATTGGTCTTTGCCCGTGGAGAAACCGTGGTTCGACGGCGCGCTCTATATAGGAGGAGACTTGTTTAATAACGAGTTAGGTCTCCGCAACCGAATGCAGTATGACGCGGACGCCAAATGCTACTGGCTAACCGCGCTCGTCAAGCAAGGTGGGTATGACTACCAGTATTGGTTTGTGCCCAAACAGCCGGAAGCCAATGCCAAAGCCAACGCCAACGCCCAAAAAACAACTACCACCCAGCGAGTGGATGGCAGTTATTGGCAGACGGAGAATGAGTACGCCGTGTATGTCTTCTGGCGGCCTTTCGGCGCGCGTTACGACCGCTTAGTCGGCGTACAAATCATCCATTAGTCTTCGATGCGAAGGAATTTGCCTTTGCGGCTGAAAATCAAATCGATATCGTTATTGATTTCGATTTGTTGTTTCCAACGCTCGCACTTGTACTCCGTAATCACCGAATTCGGGAACGTAGCGAGGACATATTTGAGTATCTCTTGCGGGATAAACACATCCATCACGCCTTCGCGGCTTTTTACCTTGTGAAGCTGACCGTTCTCATAGAACTCGATTTTCGTACCGTCCGCGAGGGAGAACTCATATTCGTCTTTGCCTAACTCGCGGTCTTTGGTGATGAAAAGAATCTGATTGGTCGTATAGTTCTTCAGCGCCGCGGTCTGTACGGCTTTCGGCGTTTTGTTAAAGGCGATAGGCTGTTTGCCTTTCGCACAAGCTGACAAGCAGAAGATGCTCATCAGCAGGGCAACAAATGTTATCTTTTTCATACTTATTTACTTAAGCGTTCTTTGATTGCTTTACTTTCTGCTTCGTAACCCGGTTTGTCGAGCAGGGCGAACATATTCTTCTTGTATGCCTCTACGCCCGGTTGGTTGAACGGGTTGACGTCAAGCACATAACCCGAGATACCGCAGCCGCGCTCGAAGAAATAGATGAACTGGCCGATGTTGTATTCGTCAATCTTCTCGAAGCTGATATGGATATTGGGTACACCGCCATCGACGTGAGCGAGTTGCGTACCGAGTTCAGCCATCTTGTTCACCTCATCAACACGCTTGCCGGCAAGGAAATTCAGTCCGTCGAGGTTCTCTTCGTCCATCGGAACGAGAACGGTCTTGTTGGCTTTCTCAATCGAGATAACGGTCTCGAAGATCGTGCGCTCGCCATCCTGAATCCACTGGCCCATCGAGTGAAGATCAGTTGTGAAATCGACGCTTGCAGGGAAAATAGCCTTGTGGTCCTTACCTTCGGACTCGCCGTAGAGTTGTTTCCACCACTCGCTGAAATAGTGCAGTTTGGGGTTGAAGTTAACGAGAATCTCTATTTTCTTGCCGCTCTGATAGAGGGCGTTACGGATAGCTGCATACTGGCAAGCGGGGTTCTCTGCGAACGGCACTTTGATGTCCGTGGCTTTCTCCATATCCTGTGCTCCCTTAACGAGCGCTTTGATGTCTCCTCCGGCAACGGCAATAGGCAGCAGACCTACCGGTGTGAGAACGGAGAAACGGCCTCCGACGTTATCAGGGATGACGAAAGTCTTGTAGCCCTCTTTGGTTGCCAGCGAACGGAGCGCACCTTTCGCACGGTCGGTAACGGCTACGATACGATGTTTCGCTTCCTCTTTGCCCACTTGTTTCTCCAACATGGTCTTGAGCAGACGGAAGGCGAGTGCGGTCTCGGTAGTCGTACCCGATTTAGAGATATTGATGATACCGAACTGCTTGTCCGACAGGAACTCCATCAACTCTGCCAGATAGTCCTCGCCGATGTTGTTGCCGGCATAGACTACGTACGGGTTCTTGCGGTCTTTGGCTACGAAGGCGTCGAAGGACGAAGCGAGAGCCTCATTCACAGCACGTGCACCGAGATACGAACCGCCGATACCGGCTACGATAACCACCTCGCAACGCTTGCGTAACTCATCTGCGCTCGCTTGTACTTCCGCGAGGAACTCATCCGTGATGGAGGAGGGGAGGTGTACCCAGCCGATGTAGTCATTACCTGCACCTTTGCCGTTCTCCAACAGCAAATTGGCGGCTTCGGTTTTGGACTCTAATTGTTTCAAAGCAGCTGCGTCCACAAATGCGGCTGCGTTTTTCAGACATAGTTTCATGATTATTGTAATTTTGTAGTTAATGACTTGATAATGGGTTTTGCTTTTTGCCGGTTGTACAATATCTCATACATGGCGTCCACGATAGGCAGCGCTACTTTCATTCGCTGGTTGGCTTCGTAGATGGCTTTCGTGCCGTAATAGCCTTCTGCTACCATCTCCATCTCCATCTGTGCGGCTTTGACGGAGTAACCGAGGCCGAGCATCTGTCCGAACTGACGGTTACGGCTGAACTGCGAATAACCGGTTACAAGCACATCGCCCAGATAGCCGGACATCGTGATGTCGCGCGGCACATTACTCATAGCGGTGGCAAAACGCTGAATCTCCTGAATAGCGTTCGACAGCAGTACGGCTTGGAAGTTATCGCCGTAATGGAGCGCCTGGCACATACCCGCGGCGATGGCATAGACGTTCTTCATGACGGAACTGTACTCGAGGCCGATGACATCATTCGAAACGGTCGTTCGAACGAACGCGGTCTGAAATAGTTTTGACCATACCTCCGCGTTCTGCCGGTTCTCGCACCCGATGGTGAGGTAACTCAGCCGTTCGAGCGCTATCTCCTCTGCGTGGCAGGGACCGGCGATGACGCCCAGCTGGTCAAACGGGATACGGAAACGGTTATGCAGATAATCCGTGATGATGACGTTCTCGTCGGGTATCATACCTTTGACGGCAGAGATAACCACTTTGTGCGTCATGTCGCGACGGATTTTATTGAGCGATTGTTTGACGTACGGCGATGGGATAGCGAGTATCAGCACATCCGATTGAGCCACCGTCTGGTTGATGTCTGACGAGAAATGAATTCGCGCCACATCGAAACTCGCGGCGCCCAGATAGGACGGGTTCTTGCCCGTGGCGATGAACTCGTCAATCACCTCTTGACGGCGGATGAACCAGTTGATTTCACCTTGGTTCTGCATAACGATTTTCGCCAATGCAGTCGCCCAACTGCCCGAACCCAATATGGCTACCTTCCTATACATAACACTTTAACGTTTTTATGCAATAAAAACCATTTAAACAATTTAACCCGAATCTTCAAATCTTCAAATCTTCAAATCTTCAAATTACTTCCGGTTTCATCGTTGGAAACAGAAGTACTTCTTGTATGGTTGGCTGACCGGTCATGAGGATAGCCAATCGGTCAATGCCAATGCCAATGCCTGACGTAGGCGGCATACCATATTCTAACGCGCGCATGAAGTCATGGTCAATCACCATCGCCTCGTCGTCGCCCTTATCCGCGAGCTTCATCTGCTCCACGAAGCGGTTGTATTGGTCTATCGGGTCGTTTAGCTCCGAATAGGCGTTCGCCAGCTCTTTGCCGTTTACCATGAGCTCGAAACGCTCGGTCAGACCGGGTTTGCTTCGGTGCATCTTCGTCAGCGGAGACATCTCTACGGGGTAATCGGTGATGAACGTCGGCTGGATGAAAGTGCCCTCGCAGGTCTCGCCGAAAATCTCGTCAATCAGCTTGCCTTTGCCCATGTGTTCGGTGTCCTCTACGCCGAGTTTCTTTGCCTCTACGCGTATCTCGTCCTCGCTCATCGAAGCCAAGTCCAGACCGGTCTTTTCTTTGATGGCATCCAAAATCGGCAAACGGCGGTAAGGCGCTTTGAAATCTACCTCATGGTCGCCTATCTGCACTTTCGTTGTGCCGTTCACGGCTATCGCAATCTTCTCTAACAGCTGCTCCGTGAAACTCATCATCCAGTTGTAGTCTTTGTATTGAACGTACAGCTCCATGCAGGTGAACTCAGGGTTGTGGCTGCGGTCCATACCTTCGTTGCGGAAGTTACGGCCTATCTCATACACGCCCTCGAAACCGCCCACGATGAGTCGTTTCAGATACAACTCAGTCGCGATACGCAGATACATATCTACGTCCAGCGAGTTATGATGGGTGATGAACGGACGGGCACTCGCGCCACCGGCTATCTGCTGCAGGATAGGTGTCTCCACCTCCGTGTAACCCGCCTCGTCGAATACCTGACGCATCGTGCGGATGATGGTCGCGCGCTTGAGGAAAGTGTCCTTCACGCCATCGTTAACGATGAGATCGACATAACGCTGACGGTAACGTAACTCAGGGTCGTTAAAGCCGTCGTAAGCCACGCCGTCTTTGTATTTGACGATAGGCAGCGGACGAAGACTCTTCGCCAGCACGGTCAGTTTCTTGGCATGTACAGAAATCTCGCCCATCTGTGTGCGGAATACGAATCCCTCTATACCGATGAAGTCGCCGATGTCGAGCAGTTTCTTGAATACCACGTTGTACATCTGGCGGAGCGTCTCCGCAGACAGATTGCCATTCGGGTCGTTCGCTTCGGGTGCCGGTTTTTCAGCATCTTCGGCTAATTGGATATCATCGCGGCTCACATATACCTGAATACGACCTTTGGAGTCCTGTAACTCGATGAACGAAGCCTTGCCCATGATACGTTTCGACATCAGTCGTCCTGCGATACGCACGCTGTCGCCTGTATGCCAGATACCTTCGCCTTCATCTACAAAACCTGCCTTAATGTCGGTCGAATAACCGGTCACTACGTATTCATCCGCAGGGTAGGGATTGATTCCTAAATCTCTCATCGCCTGCAAACTCTGCCGACGCACGATTTCTTGTTCACTTAATTCCATATAATGTTCTTTTTTACTTCAATTAGTTTCTTTCTGCGCCTATTCTCGCAATTTGGCTGCAAAGGTACAACTTTTTTTGCACATATGCAAGATTTTTCTAAGAAAAATAGAAAAAGCGCAATTTTCGTGCGCTTTTTCCTTTCCTACAGGCGGAGACGATTAGTCCTGCGACTCGTCGTACTCGGGTCGCGGGCAAACCCCTCGTACATGTACCTAAACTATGTTCAGGTAGTAAGTACTCGGGGCAGCTCCGCTTTCCCCTCCGCAAACGCTACGCTGGTTTACGTTGGGGACCCCAAATTGAATTTGGCTGTTGGCTGTTGCTTTCATTTACGCGACCATCTCGCGACCATAAATGTCCGTTTGCAAGTCGCTATATTTCATTTGAACCATCCGTCTTCTTGATTACGGTCACGATAGTATCTATTACGTTCTTCTTTGGACATGTTACGGGTGTCTTTGTTGTATTGCGACATGCGGTCATAGTAATTGGAAGATGCGTTCATACCGCTTTTCCACGCGTCTTTCATACCTTTGATTGAATATTCAAACACTTTGTAATCGTCAATATGAAGAGCAGAAGAAACCATCTCTACGTTCTGGTTTGTGCCCATGAATACGAACATTACTCCTTGTTCTTTGAGTTTGTCAATTAGTTTAGCTACATCCTTATACTTATACTTTTTTGAGGAATTTTCCTCCCCGTCACTAATAATCGTGACAACAGCAGTAGCATTT
Organism: uncultured Bacteroidales bacterium; assembly: GCA_902778935.1. Lineage (GTDB taxonomy): Bacteria > Bacteroidota > Bacteroidia > Bacteroidales > Paludibacteraceae > Colicola. The sequence continues at coordinate 151,963 of CACYZT010000003.1, read as the reverse complement.
TGTAGGTTATCCATTTTATTTTTTAGTTTAGTTAATGATACCCCTATAGCATCCAACATCGCTGTTGCTCCGATGGGATTGTATTCCGTTAACAGGAGATTAGACATATTTTGTATGGTATCGCAATCAAAAACATTTGTAATTTCATGGTTAAACAGCGTCAGTGTGACGAGGTTTTGCTGCTCTAGACCATACTGTTTCTGAGCATTGCGAATGACATTCAGCGTTTCGTTATAACCTTGCACAGCAACTTCGCGTAAAGGCGTCATAGAGCCGCTACGATCAAGAATGACAAGGTTGTAGATTTTGGTTACTTCCACATTTTCGTCTGTGGTTGATTGATTTGAGCGCTTTGCGCAGCCTGCCAGACACATAGTAGCCAGCAGGAAAAGAATGAATCTTTTCATAGTTGTAAAAGTTTAAATTTGTTAATCTATATTCCAATAAGCATCCGGTTCGCCATCAAAAACGAGGGAGATGTTCTGCAAGGTATTTGCCACACGGAGTGGCCATATATTGTGGGTCTGGCTGAATACCTATTCTAACTAAATCCAATCTATCCGCATCAAAACAAGTAGCGATAGTAACATCCGGGTGACTTGTCGCAGAAGTATGATATTTGATGGCTTCTTGCAACTGCCAAAACTCTTTATCCGAGAGATACGATAATAATGTATTTCTTATATCGTTTATTGCTTTAGCGGCTCTTGGTCCATGTTCCATATCGCAACCATCATCAACACGGTGTGAATCATGAAGAAATGCGAACAAAGTAATCACTCTTAAATTCGGTTTCTCCTTAAACTTGCGTGTAAGCCATGGAGTTCTTTGCTCGAAACACTCACATAATAATTTCCCATTAACTGCTACTCGTTTCCAATGCGAAATATCATGAATATCCGAAGCTGCAAAATGTTCTTCTGCCCATGCGATTATTTCTGGTAAGTTAGGTATATTAACATCTGTATTCATAAACATTGTATTTAATCTATATTCCAATAGGCATCCGGTTCGCCATCAAAGATGGTGTCGATATTTTTATCTAAGATATAGCGGTTTATGAGAGACATACGGGACAGATACGAGAGGATAGATAATTACGAATTTAACAACCATTCGTTATATAAATCTTCATCGTCTTCGAAGGCTTCTAATGGACTGATGTAATCATCGTCATTATAACAGTCTTCGTAATCTTCGCTCAGATCATAATATGTACTGCGAGAAGTACGAGGCATTTCCCAATATGGAATTGGAGCTTTGTCACTGTAATCGTGAAGTCTTATTTCGCTTTTCTTACCTTGGGCAACCACATTTGTAGTCGCACGGTGCTTGCCTTCAAATTTCCATATACTATCATATTGTATTGGAAGTACCACTTCTCCATTCATATTAATCAAACCCCATAGTTTTCCCTGTTTTACTCTTGCAAGACCATATTCGAAATCACTCACATATGAGTAGTCGTACTGAATTTTTAGTCTTTTAGAAAGGGTCAACATACTCATTGCATTATCCAACTCTTCAACTTCTTTGAGTAGTTCCTCTTGTGCTTTCTCTGTGGTTTCTGCTACGGCAGTTCCAATTTCCATTTTCTCTTCAAAAGTCATTTCTTTGTTTTTTTTAACGATGCAAAATTACTGCAAAGTTGTGCAACCTATTTGCACAAGGAAGAGAAATATTAATTATGCAATTCTTCACGCGTAAGTGTAACATCGCCACTTTCTAAAAAAAATCTGGCTGTAGATACTCTTTATAGTTTTGAGATACGTCTACTTTTCTCGAGTTCAGATAGTGTTCTTGCCATAATATCGTTAGAGATGAATCTCCTCTAAAGTATGCAAGCGAAAGGGGTTCTCGAAGGATGCTGGATAGCATTTAGAACAAGGTTTAAAGCCAATTGCCTCTAGCACATTAACTGCTACATCTGTATCCGAATTGTATTTAATCATATAATACTTCTTAAGTAAGTCTACCATTGGAACTTTAAATTCTTGATGAGCTTCATTCAAGCATTTTTGAATGTCTTCTGCAGAAAAACGTGAGTGGTTTCTTGCTTGAATGGCTTCTAGATGCTCATCTAATTTATAGTTGGAATCGCCTAAATATGTACACTTCCCTTTATACGCAATAGTCATGAATGCGTAGTTCCGTAAGTCTGCTGTATCTTTATCATTACTATCCAACAACCATGATTTGAAAGAGTTAGTCAATTCGACTATTTTGTTGCAAATTTCTTCTAAGGAATAATTTTCAATAGAGGTTGATCCGGAATTCTTTTTGTCCAAATAACCGATATCACTAAAATGGACGCCAAATTTAGTAAACATATGTAACTCGAAGATGTCTTTTTGATCTTCTGTCAATAAATGCATATTTTCCCTATACCAGCGCCTGAATTCTTCTATTTTCTCATCCCCTTGTTTTTTGATTTTCTCTGGTAACAGCACTCCGTTAAAATCTTGATTGAGTTTGTCGCAATCCATATTACAATGGTAGGCGGCAACACTTTCAAATACATAAGTTTTGGTATCCATTTTTCTGAGTTTTCGGTACTCGGGTTGCAGGATTATTTCCGGATGAAGAACAAATTCTTTGAAAGCTAAAATAGCCTGTTTCTCGGTCTTGTTAAAGTATTCAAAATGTACTTGCGGAATTTCCTCGCAGACAATTTCGAGTTCTCCATCATACCGTTTCTCATTTAATTTATAGCTGATACGCTTAAAATTTGCTCTTGTGATGTAAGCCATAGTTATAATAATTTAGGTGTTCTGTTAATCCAATTTTTGTTTGATAGCAGTGCTGTATTTACATAAGACACTTATGACATCATCCCAAGGAGTCGAACGTAGCCATAGATAATATTTTACTTTCCATCTCCCTGTAAAATCATAAACGTTGCTTTTTCCAGTCGATGTAGTTTTTAAAGTTTTAGAACTTTCAAAATCATCAATAGCATTCTGCATATCCGTTGATTGAGATTCTCCCCGATGGCTTAAATCATTGCGTACGTTTCGAATATTATCCACTACATCTCGCAAATTGTAATATATATAGTCGGGGTGAGAAATAATGCAACTATTTAAATTTAAAAATTCTATGATAGCTCTTATCTTTGTATTGTACGGGATTTCATCTATTTGTTCTTTGCTATCCATATCAGGTTTCTTTTCATCAGGCCAGTTTTTGAGGATGTTAATTTTTGCTAATTCCACATCGGCAATGTCTGAATCGTCAGGAGTACTCCAGATTTCCATAAAATAATTAGTTAATGCCTCTAATTGGAAATGGGCATACTTACAATATTCATAAAAGTCTTCCTTGTGTGAACGACATCCATATCTATACCTCATCATTTCTCGGTAGTCAGATTCTATCCCTATAAGAACTCTCTTGTCGCTGATAAAGGAGTAGTCTATTTTTCCATTACCCAACTTTGTTACATCGACATCATCAAGCTCGAAATCTAATCCTAAATAGTGTTCAATTTTTTCTAGCGGATTAGAATCTGTTGCTCTATTTATTTCTTGGCGCAAATAATCCAACAACTCAGAATCGCTTGTCCTTAACTTCTCCACTAGTAGATGGAGCTTTAGCTTATTTTGTTCGTTATCCTTATTCATTGTGGTTAACATTAAACAAATGACATATCATATAGAGTTAAGCAACTCATCCAGTATAGAACCGATATCGTCTGATTGCACAGATTCGATTCGATTGGGGGATTCGCGTTTACATCCACATAACTCATTATATCGCTCTTTCAATTTTTTGTATGCAGGATTGGATTCTCCAACAATCATACGCATATAATCCAGTTTGCCCGCTATTACATTATCTATATCAGGAATAGTTGTCTTCTTTTTTGAAGATGCTACATAATTGCTTTCAAAATATTGTTGGGCGCGTTCTATACCATAACGCTCCCAATAGTATAGCCATTGGCGTATTTGTTTTACATATTGTTTCGTAACATTGACTTTATCATTGACTATTAGACCTGTAACCTCTTGTCGCTGACTATAAGTTTTCAATCGAGTTTTTGCAGTATTAATTGTTAGATTCTGTTCATCTTCGATTATCCGTTGCATCTCTTTTATAAAACCAGAGTCATTTTTGAAAATATTGTAATGACAAGAGAAAGTGATGTCATCCGCATATCGGGAATATTGTGCATTGAAACGTCTCGCTAATCCTGCTAAATGTCGATCAAGAGAACGGCATACGATGTTTGTCAGTATTGGAGAGGTTGGTGCTCCCTGCGGTAAACAGACACGTGTCTCTTCTTTTTCATTTCCATCTAAGTCTATAATCTTAAATTGCCTAGGATGGCAACATAGGGATGCAATAATGTATGACAATGGTTCGCGGTCCTCTTTAAGATTAAAGGGCGGTAACGCAAGAACAGCTTTCACACGTCGAAAGACAATGGTGTCAAAGAAGTCTTTTAAATCGATATTATATACATAAGGTTGATTAGTGTGCTTCTTTGCTCCATCAGACACATTGCGCTTAGGAACAAACCCACAAGCGTATTCGTTCGGTTCGTAGAGTGCCTGAAATATCTCATTCAAGCATTGCTGAATGAGTTTAAGACCTTTGGCGGGAGCTAATATTTGTCTATCTTTACCGGATTTTTTAGGTATCGTGAATTTTCGATAACGTCTAACGCCTGACAATTTAGGATCCTTGTAATAAGTTAAGGTCTTTATCTTAATAAGTGGCACCGGTTGATTCTTGCGCGCATAGTAATCTGCATTCAATTGCTGATGAATGTCATTGATTAATTGTAGCAGTTCCTCTTGGGTCTTGATGTTCGGGAACACTCTACAAATGTGTTGCTGTATGTCACTTTTGTTTTTCTTCATAGCATTTTTGTGTAAGGTAGGTTTAGTTCTTTACAGGCTGTGTCACTTGGATTCTTTGCGTATGAATATAGAAAACATAAACAATAAAATAAAGCCATTCATAAATATCCAATAATATACCTAAACAGGTTTCATTAAATATGTAGAAGGGACATTTGTAGCGCACATTTCGCAATGTGCTGTGAACCGATTTGCAGGGACAATACGTAGGCATTGTCTTCGCCAGTTCACTAAAATCAATTGCCGTGACACAGTCTGTAAAAGAACGCTTGTTTTTCAAATCTGGTGCAAAAGTACTGCGTTGTTGTGCAACCTATTTGCACAAGTTAATTATTTTTTAATGATGCGAGAACAATTCGGATGTTTATATAACTGATTTCTCCATTAAATGCCTCAAAATATGGTTTAAGATGATCTTCATAAGGATGTTGGCGTTTGTATAGCCGTACTTTTTCTATGTGTTCAATTGGCACAAATTGTTCCGCGGCGATTACACCTCGTTCTATGAATGGCAACAAATGAGAGATGATAGTTTCTTCTTTTACGTTCTTTTGTGCTGCTATTCGAGATATAGATAGCCCCTGCTTATATAGTCGATATGTCTCACGTGCTGATACAGGGATGTCTCTCATATCAAGTTCATTGGATTGGCCGCATGTTATCACACCAGCCACCAACTTAAAATGCTTATCATCACATATTGCCCCAAGTGAGAGCGTTAGATAGTAATCCGATGCAGCATTAGCTTCATCCTCATCTTCTTCCAACAGATGTCGGAAATTCGGGTCGGTAATTGGGAAATCATATTCATTGCCATTATATGTAAATGCCATGCGCGGCTGAGGTTGCTTATCTGTCCGCGGCTTTAAATAGCAATGCACGTCGGTAGCATGGATCATGAGAACCGAATAATCGAGTCGCGCGTAATAATCATGAGATACTGAACTATAAGCATTACCAAATAGTACTTTTCTGTTTGTTTTAGCAATATGATTAAGGAGTGTTATATCAGGTTTCATATATCCGGCGCGCGATAGAGACGAATAGTAATAGTTCTCCTGTTGTGCGCCATCGGGACAGGAATCAGATTCCTCTACCTCAATAACATCAAAAAGGTTTATTTCCACGGCCTCTTCATTTGGAATGGCTCCGGCATCAGTCCATCTGTTAATAGGCCTAAACCATACAGGATGTCCCCAATTATCTTGAATCAGTTCAAACCCATTGTTAGAGCGCTTGACCAACACACCTGCTAAGCAACGATTGTTATGCTTATATGAATTTGCAAGACAAACAAATAACAGACTCATAACAATTATAATTATACAAGGTGAATGATTCTCACTTCATTAGGAGCTTGCGCCTTTAGATGTTCGACCAACAAACGACGATGGCAATGCTCTGGTGTTTCTTCGCTACAAAGGAAACAACATTGGTCAAAATTAGTAACATTGTATCGCTTGTTGATATGGCGTTTGAGCATCAGATCAGCAAAGACTTTTTCATAGCCTGCCCAATCGACCTTGCCGGCACGATAGTCACTAAGCAATTCTTTTGTTGGCGCGAAGTCTACTATATGGCGATACTTAATACCACCTATTTGGTCTAAAAAATATGTAAGGTCGCTACCTTTGGCGAAACCCGCCAATTGGCTGCTGTTACTGATGCGCACATCAATAAGTGTTTTGACATTGTGTCTTTTTAGCAGTTCAAAAAAGTCCTTTGCGCTTTTCTTGGTAAAACCAATTGTGTAAAGAGTAATCATATTAATAAATATATTCTTGTTCTTGTTGATGATAAGCTATTTCCTTATTCTTCTGGCGATAAGCCAATGTGACTTGCATTACTGGTGTAACCTCGTTTTCTCCGAAGATGTCTGGAGGACTGACAGGAGGTACTTTTTTCTTTTTAACATACTCTGCAATCATTATATCTTGTAACTCTTGATGTGATTTGACATATGTTCCTGATGACGGATTTTGATCTTTGTCACGCATAATGTGCATGACTTCAGTTCCATGTTCATGGAAGTATCGTGAAACAAGAGCAAAACGATGACACTCTAAAGGATTGGCTTCCGAACACATGAATGCTATTCGATAGCCTTTCTCCAGTCCATGTTTGATGCGTTCCACCCCCTTTTGGAAGTTGGAAGTCGTTGCTGCCTTCTCAAAATTGACATTATTATATTCGTCAAGTGCATCAGTACGCCGAGCTCCGAACTCTTCACCAAAATGCATATAGGATATGTTATGGCGGCTAAGGGATGCTCGAAGCGGTTCTTTATTGAACTGGGGGGAGTATTTGCTCGCAGGGATACTACGAACATCTACAATCACATTTATGCGTTGTGATTGAAGCATCTGAAGAAATTCTTCAAAGGTTTGATTTGAATGTCCTATGGAATATAACACGTTATCCATTGTTAATTATTCAATTTGAGTACAAAAATACTATATTGTTGTGCAACCTATTTGCACTACGAATAAAAGTCGTGCATTTTTATGCTATTCTCTATCCTCTATTGAAGGAAGGGCAGATTGGACCTCTTCAATAAGTTGCTTAATCTCATATTCCGCGACACCCATCGGTTGGCTAAAGCCACGGAGAGAGAACCGAACTTTCTCATTACTCTTGGTCGGACAAAGCAGCAAGCCGATAGTGGGATTGTCTTGTGGTGTTTTGAGGTATTCATCAACAGCAGAGATATAGAAATTCAGTTTACTAACGAACTCGGGAATAAACTCTACCGCTTTTAATTCAATAACTACATATCTATGCATTTTGAGATGATACATCAACAAATCCATCTTATATTCATCACCATCTACCATAATGCGGTATTGCCTTCCTACAAAAGCAAAGCCACGTCCCATTTCCATTAGGAATTCAACCACATGTTCTGTAAGTTTATCCTCGATGGCATGTTCGTTCTTTAACTCTTGGGTGCCCAAGAACCCAAAAGAATATGGATCTTTGAACGCGTATCGTGCAAAATCGGAATCAACGGGAGGCAATGTGCCGGAGAAATTGGTTATCGCCCTACCTTTTGCATTCTTGTAACCGGCTGCTACATTCGCTAACATCACATCGCGGCTCCATCCCTGTGCAGCTGTTTCCATAATATAAAACGCGCGTTCAGGGAGAGATTTAACCTTAGGCAGTAACGATATATGGTGATACCATGTTATTTGTGCAAGCGGCACTTGCACAAATGTTTCACCATCTTTCTCTAATTTTGCAAGCGGCACTTGCAAAATTGGTGTGTTGTCATTTTCGGCAAGCGCGACTTGCCAAAATTCATCCTCTTGTAATTTTGCAAGCGGGACTTGCAAAAATGGGAAATCGGGATATTCGGCAGCGAATTGCTTCATATAACCAAGATTTCGTTCCGAATAACCATCATCTTCAGGAAAACGATGTCGTAAATCTTGTGATAATTGCTTAATGACCTGAGTTCCCCATCCCAATTCTTTTTGCTTGTGGAGAATGTCGCATCCTATTTTCCAATAGAGCGCAAGCATCTCTTTATTTACATTGAGAACGGCTTGCAGCTTTGAACGCTCAATAAGCGAAATGATTTCGTCACGCCAATGAGGATATTCCTGTGGAAGGAAAGAAGATGATATTTTCTCTATATTTGCCATATAATTATGGATATTGAATGTACTTTTAATTGTATAATTTATGCATTTTTGTGATTTTTTCTGCAATTTGTTTGCGTAGTGTTTCCGGTTGCAGCACTTCTACATCATCTCCGAACCAAAGGAGTTGTGCTTCCAGTTCGCGGTTTGGAATGACGGTTATCTCAATAATGCCTTGCTCCTTGTCTTTAATCTTCTGCGAGTGATGCAAAGGCTTGGAGAGTACATACGGCAGACGATGAGGCGAGAAACGCAGGAGTATATGTTCCGGTTCTACATCCTGCGGAATAGTTACTCCGATGACATCATCGAAATACTCTGCGAAATCTATTTCCGCGGGCACATACACGATATTAGAAAGGTGTATGTCTTGTATGCGGTCTAACGCCAGAAGCATAATCTTCTGCGTCTGATTATTCATGGCAAGCAAAAACCATCGCGAGTTGTGCTGCTTGATATAATACGGATGAATAGTACAAACGAAAGCGGGTTTGTCGTAAGGCTGATAAGTAATGTCTATCGTCTGTTGATTGCTGATATAGTCAAATAGGGGTTCGAGATATTCTAATCCTTGCAGATACTCGTTCGCTTCAAAACCAATAACCGATTCGGTATGCGCATCCAGATGAAGTTTGGCTTCTATCTTGGTGACCAACTCGGTCATCCACTCGAATTGCGGAAGACCCTTGAGGCGACTAAGCATCAGAAGCGTATCTTTCAATTTAGCCACCTCATCATCTGATAAAACCGATTGTTGCAAGCTGAATTTCGGATCTTCATAGCGGTAATACATACGACCATGACTATCGGGAATGTGCGCAATATCCGTATTATACAAGGTCTCAAACTCATTTATGTCATTTTTGATTGTCCGCAAACTGATAGGCGGACAATCCTTCGCTTCCAGCGCTTTATTGCATTCTGCCAACAAATCCTCAATATAATACCGCCGTGTTTGATTTCGCAAACAGCGGTCCAATGCATAATGTCGTATGAGTTTTTGTTTTGTTACAGGCATATAGATTCTTGTTTTGACAGTGCAAAGGTACTACTTTTTATTCAATTATGCAAGTTTATTACACAAAATCTAACATTTTTGTGCAAAAAGTAACCGCAGGGGCAGAATTTTTATTGATTATAGCCTTTTCCTGGATTATCACGGTAATTATTCGCGCACGTTCTTAGTTATTACTCCTGCTTGTGTTGCCGGTTTCCTTTCGCCCATTTGCCTTTATTCGTTGAGTACATAAATTATAACATTTCCTACTCTCAAAATTCCATCGAAAAAAACTCGAATTCCCCTCAATATTGCATCGGAGTTCCATGACTCTTTTCTCGATGTTTTTTCTACCAAAACACGGGTGATTCACGGGTGATTGTCGGGTGATTCACGGGTTATTCACTTGTTGTTTTCGGGATATTTAGCCAATCTTAGACTGAGATAGATAGCCTAATCTGCCAAAATGGCAGACCAAAGAAACTTTATATCATATACATGCAAAAATCGTGCCAAACGCATCATCCGAGCAAGGACCCTGATAACCTTCAAATCAGCATAATTACGAAAAAATGCGCTTTTTCTTGCATATTTGCAAAAAAAGCAGTACCTTTGCATCTTGATTAGTGTGTAATCCTAAAATCAACATAACATGAAACGATTATTCTTTTTTGTGGCGGCGGTGATGATGGCCGCAGGATTGATGGCGCAGGACGACATCCAGGTAACCGGAAAAAACAAAATGGCTTTTACCGTCGGCGGTCCTGAAGAGCGGTATAACCAGATTCGAGTCATCAATCATACTTCGCTGCCTGAACTCAAATGCCGCGTCGTCTATCTCAACGAAGACAATTCGGTCAAAGCCTTGTTCGGCGAATATACGCTCAAGGGCTATGACGATACCGATTCCAATGCCAATGACCTCAGACGCGGTTATCGCATCGGTATTCAGATGGCGAACGATTGTCCCGTTGAGGTTACCTTCGCTATCGAATACAAGGATTATCCGTTCTATGACGCCGTTTTGATTTATGTCAACGAGCGGTCGGCCGGTTACGACGACTCCTTTTAAGGGTGCCATTTGCCCTTGTTGAAAAATTTATCTTACATTTTTCATTTTATTCCAAAAAAAATTGCGCGCACGCTTGCATAAGTGCAAAAAAAGTTGTAATTTTGTAGCCGATTTGATTCGAAAATCGAAATTCAAACCACTAACATCAACAATCACAATATTTATGGACAAGCAAACGCAAGCATATGTGGACGGCTTTATGGCCGAACTAATCCGCAAGAACCCCGGTGAGAGTGAGTTTCACCAGGCAGTTAAAGAAGTTGTAGAATCGGTTGCGCCGATGATTATGGCGTATCCGTATCTGCTGGAGCAAAAAATAATGGAGCGTATCGTGGAGCCGGAGCGCGTCATCATGTTCCGCGTACCTTGGATGGACGACCAGGGCGAAGTGCAAATCAACCGCGGTTTCCGCGTGCAGATGAACAGCGCCATCGGTCCGTACAAAGGCGGTATTCGTTTCCACGCAAGCGTGAACCTCTCTATCATGAAGTTCCTTGCTTTCGAGCAGACATTCAAGAATGCGCTTACCACGCTGCCTATGGGCGGTGCCAAGGGCGGTTCGGACTTCTCTCCGCGCGGTAAATCGGACGCAGAGGTGATGCGTTTTTGCCAGAGTTTCATGACTGAGCTGCAGCGTCATATAGGCGCGGACACGGATGTGCCTGCCGGTGACATCGGCGTGGGCGGTCGTGAGATAGGCTTCCTCTTCGGTCAGTACAAACGTCTTCGTGACGAGTTCACGGGTACGCTGACCGGCAAAGGACAGTTGTGGGGTGGTTCGCTCATGCGTCCCGAGGCTACCGGTTACGGCGCTTGCTATTTCGCAGAAGCGATGTTGGCGACGCGCGGACAATCGTTTGAGGGCAAGAGAGTTTGTATCTCTGGAGCCGGCAACGTAGCGCAGTTCGCGGCGCAGAAAGCGATGCGTCTTGGCGCCAAAGTGCTCACGCTCAGCGATTCCGACGGCTTCATCTACGATGCAGAAGGACTCAACGAAGAGAAGATGAACTATATCTTCGAGCTGAAGAACATCCGCCGCGGTCGTATCAAAGAGTACGTCAACAAATATCCGCAGGCCCAGTATTTCGCCGGCGAACGTCCGTGGAAGATTGCGTGCGACATCGCCATGCCTTGCGCTACGCAGAACGAGATAGAGAAAGCGGACGCAGAGAACCTGATTAAGAACGGCTGTTTCTGCGTGACCGAAGGTGCGAACATGCCTTCGACACCCGAAGCAATCACCGTCTTCCAAAACGCCAAAATCCTCTATAGCCCGGGTAAGGCGTCCAATGCCGGCGGTGTAGCTACCAGCGGTCTGGAGATGACGCAGAACTCCATGCGCCTCAAATGGACATCCGAAGAAGTGGACGCGCGTTTGCGTACCATCATGGCCGATATTCATGCTGCCTGCCTCAAATACGGTACAGAGGAAGACGGCTATATCAACTATGTCAAAGGTGCTAACATCGCCGGCTTCATGAAAGTAGCCAACGCGATGGTAGAACAAGGCTTAGTCTAAATGTTCAAATGGTAAATAGTAAATGCTAAATGGTAAATGACTTGATGTCAAAGCGCGTGCGGCGCATTCTCCTTGTGTGCAATAACTATGACAGTTTTGCACTCGAGGAGGATGGTCGTATCGACGTGCAGATAGCGCAGGAGTATCTGGAGCTCAACCTTAGTAACCCGCCCGCTATCACGCGCGCCGAGACAACCACCGAGGCACACTCGATCATCGAGGATGCGAAAGCGCAGAACGAGTCGTTTGACCTCATCATCCTCGTCTATAGCGCCGGAGGAAACGAAGTATGGGAGTTCGCAGCCGAGACCAAGCAGGCCTTGCCCGATTGTCCGATTGTGCTCCTTTCTTCCTTCAGTAAAGAGGTCTATCATCGTATCGAGAAGCAGGATAAGTCGGCTATCGATTACCTCTTTAACTGGAATAACTCCACCGACCTTATTATTGCTATCATCAAACTCATAGAGGACCGCCTAAATGCCGAGAACGACATCCTCCAGGAGGGCGTGCGGGCTATTCTGCTCGTCGAGGACTCCGTGCGGTACTATTCCACTTACCTTCCGCTGCTCTACAAACTCGTCTTGCAGCAGAATACGATGGCTATCCGCGATGCGCTCAACGAGAAACAGCAGTTGCTCCGTAAGCGCGCACGACCGAAAGTGCTCATGGCTACCTGCTATGACGAAGCCGTGGAGTTGTACCGCCGGTTCGGCTCTAATATGATAGGCGTGATATCCGATATCGGCTTCGTGCGCCACAAAGGCGAACCCGCGAGTGCCGAGCAACTGGATGCAGGTATTGAGCTTTGCCGTCTTATCCGCGAGGAGAACCCGACCATGCCATTCCTCATGCAGTCGTCCCAGGAATCGATGCGGCAGATGGCGAACAAACTCAAAGTGGGATTTGTCATCAAGCAATCGAAGACGCTCACCCAGGAAGTGAGTGAATACATCGAGAGTGAGTTCGGTTTCGGCGATTTCATCGCCCGTGACCCAAAAACAGGACGAGAGATAGACCGCGCAAGCGACCTCGAGGGCTTCGAGCGTATCATTTCAACCATTTCGCCTACTGCCTTCCGGCGATTGAGTGATAACAACTATCTCTCCAAATGGCTCTTTGCGCGCGGTCTGTTCACCATCGGTCGAGCAGTCAGCGCCTTGCAAATCCATGACGACATGGATATCGAGAACGTGCGGCAGATGAATATCCGTCTTATCCACGATTATCGTATCCACCAGGCTTTGGGCGTGGTAGCCCGTTATGCGCCGGAGACCTACAACGACACGATCTGGTTCTGCCGTTGTGGAAGCGGACCGATGGGCGGAAAGGGTAGAGGACTCGCTTTCCTTAACCACATGCTGCAGAAACATGAGCTGTACGACAAATGGCAGGACGTACGCGTCTTTGTGCCTCGTACGATGGTTATTACCACAGATTATTTCGACCAATTCATCCATGACAACGGACTCCAATATGTCATCAACGCCGACCTGACGGACGATGAGATACTCTCGGAGTTTGTGTCGGCGATGTTGCCGCTGGAGCTCCGCGATGCCCTCAAGGCATTCATTCACGTCACGCATAAACCGATTGCCGTGCGTTCGTCCTCGAAGCTCGAAGACTCTTATTATCAGCCTTTTGCCGGTGTCTATAGCACCTATATGATACCCAATACGGAGAACGAAGACCAGGAACTACGAATGCTCAGCAAGGCAGTCAAGTCCGTCTATGCCTCCGTCTATTTCGCCGCTTCGCGTGGATACATCGTTTCGACAGGCAATGTGCCCGGAGAAGAGAAAATGGCAATTGTGCTGCAGGAAGTGTGCGGTGAACCCGAAGGCAATTATTACTTCCCCGTCATCTCCGGTGTGGCACGAAGCATCAATTTCTATCCGGTCGGCAAGGAGAAACCCGAAGACGGCATTGTTAAGATTGCTTACGGTCTGGGCAAAGTGGTGGTCGATGGAGAACCGGTGCTCCGTTTCAGCCCGAAGTATCCGAAGAATGTGCTGCAGACTTCGACCGTCGAACTTGCCATGCGCGAGACACAGCAGTCGATGCTCGCGCTCTCGCTTAATCCGGAGCGGTTCAAGACTTCCATCGATGATGCCGTCAACCTTGAGCGCATTCCTATTCACGAATGTGGCAAGTTCGCGAGCCTCAAACTCATCGCTTCTACCTACGACCGCGAGAACATGCGTATCGTCGATTCCTGTTATCCCGACGGACCACGTATCGTCACCTTTGCCCCGCAACTCAAGTTTAACACCTTCCCGCTTACGGATATCATCCGTACGCTGCTCGACATAGCGCAGCAGGAAATCAAAGCCCCGATAGAGATAGAGTTTGCAGTCAATCTTGAGCGCAACCCGCAGATATTCCATGTTCTGCAGATACGTCCGATTTCTGCCGACTCGCTGACGGCGAATGTGAACTGGAGTGCTATCGATGACTCGAATGCGTTGCTCCGTTCCGGCAATGCCCTCGGCGTGGGACAAATCGATGATGTGTGCGATATCATCTACTTGCGCCGCGACACCTTTGATATATTGCGCACGCGCGAGATGGCGGATACTATCCGTCAGTGGAACAATCGTCTGCGTACCGAAGGACGGCAGTACCTGCTTATCGGTTACGGACGTTGGGGTTCGCAGATCTCGTCCCTCGGCGTTCCGGTCGCATGGAGCGATATTAGCGAGGCAAAAGCGATAGCCGAATGTTGCTTGGAGGACTTCCGAATCGAGCCTTCGCAGGGTTCGCACTTCTTCCAGAACCTCACTTCCTTCAACGTCGGATATATAAATATTGACTCTTGGTCAAGACCGGACGACATGTTGGATATAGAGGCATTGGATGCCATGCCCGCCATCGAGGAAACGGAATTGGTACGTCATATAAGGCTTGACAAACCGCTGGAGATGTATATCGATGGCTATAACAATAAAGCACTAATCAAACAATAAATCGTTTAATCGTAAATCGTTAATCGACCATGAATTTGGTATTACAAATTATCACGCTTATCGGTTCCGTCGCGATGTTGATGTACGGACTGAAAGTGATGTCCGAAGGCCTGCAGAAGATGGCAGGTAGCAAACTGAGTAATATACTCGGTACGATGACCACCAATCGCTTCTCCGGTGTTCTTACGGGCGCATTTATTACAGCTGCCGTTCAGTCATCCACGGCAACAACCGTCATGACCGTCAGCTTCGTGTCTGCCGGTATCCTCTCGTTGGCGCAAGCTATCTCTGTCATCATGGGAGCCAACATCGGTACGACTTTTACCGCTTGGATTATGGTCTTGGGCGGTGGTTCGTTCGATTTGCGACTCGTCGTCTATACGGCGATTGTGCTGGCGGTCGCACTCATATACACGAAAAAGAACGCTAACCTCGGTGACTTCCTCATGGGCCTCTCGCTCTTGCTGCTCGGTCTTACCACCTTGAAAATCAACGCAACCGAGATGCATCTCGACCAGATGGAGCCCGTTCGTAATTTCTTTACAGCAACATCCAGTTGGGGCTATGGCAGTTATTTCCTCTACCTGCTCGTTGGCGGTATATTGACTTTTGCTGTCCAGTCTTCGGCTGCTATCATGGCGATTACTATGACGCTCTGCTCGACACACGTGTTGCCAATCGATATGGGTATTTCGCTCGTCCTTGGAGAGAATATCGGTACGACCATCACTTCGAATATCGTGGCTCTCTCCGCCTCCGTGCAAGCCAGACGTGCTGCCATGGCACACTTGGTATTCAACCTCTTCGGCGTCATCTGGGTGCTCTGTATCTTCCGCTGGTTCGTGGGTACCGTTTGCCGTGTATGGGGTGTGGACTTCGTTCCGGGCGTGCCCTCTGATGTGTCGCCGGACAAACTGAATGCTATCCTGGCTACGTTCCACACGTCCTTTAACGTACTCAATACTTGTATTCTCATCGGATTCATTCCGATGCTGGAGAAACTCGTCTGCTGGATTATTCCGTCCAAGCCCGAACAAAAGGATACGGACAGCCAGCTCAAGTTCATCTCAGGTGGTCTTATGTCCACATCCGAGCTTTCTATCCTGCAGGCATGGAAAGAGGTGCATCTGTTCGGTGTTCGTGCGCAGAGGATGATTGGAATGGTTCATGACTTGTTCTACGAGCAGGACAACACACAGTTCACGAAGATTTTCAGCCGTATCGAGAAATACGAAGGAATATGCGACCGAATGGAGTACGAGATTGCACAGTACTTGAACCAAGTAGCCGATGGTCGTCTGTCCGACCAATCCAAGCACGAGGTACACAAGATGCTCCGTATCGTCAGCGAACTGGAGTCCGTCGGCGATGCGAACTACAATCTCTCGCGTTACATCCGTCATAAGCATGATAGTAATATCCGGTTTACCGAGGCGCAGGAGAAAAACGTAGAGCAGATGATGTATCTGCTGACGGCGGCGCAAGCGAAGATGGTGGATGCACTCGAGCATGTCAATATCACAAAGGACGAGTTCTTCGAGATGACCAACATGGAGAACGAAATCAACAACTTCCGCGATGAGCTCAAGAATCAGAATATGCTCAGCGTTACCGAGAAAGAATACGATTACTCCGTCGGCGTCAACTACATGGATATCATCCTCGAACTTGAGAAGATGGGCGATTACATCATCAATGTAGAGGAAGCTTTGTACGAACACAAGCACGATAAATAGTTTATTCCTTCCTGTCGCGTTAGTTTGGCACGCAATTTGTTAGATGTGGGCAAACTAATGTGAACGATTATGAAAAAACTGTTAACTCTTTTGTTGGCTCTCGTGAGCCTTGGCTCTTTGCAAGTACAAGCCTGTATCAAGCGTTCGGCTGCGCATGACAAACGAACGCCTGTGGCTGTTATCATCATGGATACCACGCAAGCCTTGCTCCATGATGCACAAGTAAAAGTTGGTTCGCAGACCTTCAAGACCTCTTTTGACGGTCGTGTCATCCTCAAACCCGAGCAACTCAAAGGTGTCAAATCGCTAACCGTCACTTGTGATGGCTTCGATGCGCATAAGGTGAAACTCGACGGCTCGTCAGTCGTGCTCGTCAGTTTGACTCCCAAGCCTGTCAAGGAATCCAAGCACGCAAATCGCTCTGAAGATGTGGTGTTTGCCTGCACGAGCGCAGAGATGAAAATGGATGCTCGTTCGTCCATGGTCACAGGCGCGTATATGACGGAGATGGATGCAGCTGCCCCCATGGAGATGGAAGAAGCGGAAGAAGTAGTGAAAGTAGGATATAGCGCTTCTATTGTACCCAATAACGTCTCTGCGGGCAAGTTGACAGCCGGAGAAGTGAATGATTTTACCAAATGGTATTTCTGGCCGAAGGTGCTGGATGAGAGCCATGCGCAGTTTGCTCAGACATGGCGTATCGCGCCCAGACATCGTTATGCGGTACAGGTAATGAACAAAGACGGTCATCCTTTGGCAAACTATCCCGTCAACCTGACGGATGGTAACGGCAACACGATATTCCAGGCCGTGACGGACAATACCGGAAAGGCGGAACTGTGGTACCAGCTCATCGGGAAACACCTCTGCGGTAAGCATACTGATTTCTATCTCCAAGTGGACGGTCAAAAGCAGATTGCCAAAGATTGGTATGAAGGAATGAACACCTTCGTGCTCGATGTGGCCTGTGAGGCAAACGATGATGTAGATGTAGTCTTTGTATTCGATGCTACAGGCTCGATGGGCGACGAACTGCACTACCTGCAAGCAGAGATGAAGGATGTCATCGCGCGTGCTAAGAATGCCACGGGAGGACTGAATATCCGTACCGGAGCTGTCGTTTATCGTGATCATTACGATGAGTACCTCACTCGTATTTCGCGCCTTACGGACGATATTACCGCTACGCAGACATTCATTGACAAGCAGTCGGCAGGTGGAGGAGGAGACTACGAGGAAGCCGTACCGGAGGCTCTCATGGCGGCGCTCAATAGTGCCGGATGGAATGACCAGACTCGCGCACGTATCGCTTTCCTCATCTTGGATGCCCCCTGCCATCAGGATAGTGCAACGATGGCGTTGCTCCATGAGCAGATTCTCAATGCCGCCGCGCTTGGCGTACGGATAGTGCCGGTAGTATGCAGCGGTCTGGGCGAGAGTGGGGAATATCTGTTACGCTCGATGGCGCTCGCTACCAACGGAACATCGTTCTTCCTGACGGACGACAGTGGAATAGGTCATTCTCATCTCAAGCCGACAACAGACAGCCTCAAAGTGGAGCATCTCAATGATATGCTTGTGCGGACAATAGTGGAATTCTCTACTATGCCGGCATGCGAAGCACAGGCAGAGAACGAACAGACCACGCTGGATGAGCAGTTCATCCCGAATCCGTTCAGCAAGAGCGAGTTGGAAGTGGACGCTACCATCCCGCATGGCGAAGGTGTGCACTATCTCGTGGATATCAGCGGAAAACTGATTACTATCTACAAAGGCGAGATAGACAACTATAAAACGATTTCATTGCCCATCGGCGTCTATTTTGTCAAGACGTATATTGACGGACAGTGGTTGACGCAGAAAATATTCAATAAATGACGTGCAAAACGGTCAAACTAATATGAGAATCGCTATTTTAGGGTACGGCAATATCGGTCGTGCCGCAGAACAAGCCGTTAAGGCTGCGCCGGACATGCAGTTAACCGGCGTTTATCATCACAATGATTGTTTGGAGTGCATAGATGCAGATGTAGTGCTCATTTGTACCCCTACACGCGAAGTGCAGAAGTTCGCATCGGTATTGGCGGCGCGAGGAATCTGTACCGTGGATAGTTTTGATATTCACGGCCAGATATGGGCACTTCGCAGTTCCTTGGACTCCGTTTGTATTACCCACAAAGCCGTTAGTATCATCTCTGCCGGTTGGGATCCAGGAAGCGATTCCATGGTTCGTGCGCTCCTCATGGCGATGGCTCCGAAAGGCTTGACCTATACCAATTTCGGCCCCGGCCGTTCGATGGGACACACAGTGGCTGCCAAGGCGATCAAAGGCGTTAAAAATGCGCTGAGCATGACGATTCCTTTGGGTACAGGTATTCACCGTCGAATGGTGTATATTGAATTGGAAGAAGGGGCTGATTTCAAGACCGTAGAGGCCGCTATTCTTGCGGATGACTATTTTGCACACGATGAGACGCACGTCATCCCTGTGGAGAGCATCGATGCACTTAATAACGTTGCGCACGGCGTGAATCTCGTGCGTTCGGGTGTCAGCGGCGATACCCACAATCAGCGTTTTGAATTCAATATGGAAATCAACAACCCTGCTTTGACGGGGCAAGTGATGGTTTCGTGTGCACGAGCAGCCATGCGTCTCAAGGAGCGCGGAGAATTCGGAGCTAAGACGATGATTGAACTTGCGCCGATAGACCTGCTACCAGGAACAAAAGAGAGCCTCGTAAAGGCTCTCGTCTGAAAATCACGGCATAATATACATAGTATATTATAGGTATGGGTGGGATACGGTATTGCCTCGGTTTAGGTAGGTAATACTATCGTTGCCGGAAGGCACCGGAGCGGTATTCGTGTAAGAGTTGTTCGAGATAACTGATTTGCTCGAGCAGCTCTTTCCCTTTGTCCGTATCTTTGATACGCATTCGTTGGCCCGAGAAGTCTTGCAGTAACATTCGACTGTGGATATCGCTTCCGGACAATACGGCTTGTTCGCGGTTTTCGAAACTCTCATGTTCTACCAACTGGATGCCGTGGCTGTTATAGATGAGCGTGTAGCCGGCGATACCCGTTTTCTCTTGATAGGGTTTGCTGAACCCTCCGTCGATGACGAAACGCTTTCCGTTTGCGCGAATAGGAGTCTCGCCTTTGATAGTGCGAACGGGTACATGACCGTTCACAATACGCCCCGTCGCAGGGTTCAAACCGAATTCTTTAAGTATCATCTTGCATGTCTCTTCGTCGTCCGCAAGGCTGAAATAGGCGCCTTTCTTCTCCTCATGAGGAGTCTTGTCGGCTATGAAATAGCGCTCAAAAGTGGTCATCTTGTCTTTGTTATACAGCGGAGAGAACTCGCCTTCCCATAGATATAGCATAAAGTCTAAAGCGTTCTCTTTCTCTGCGCCTTCTCCATAGTAGGCTTGACGAATAATCTCATCTACGCGGTCAAAGAGCATCTTACCGCTCACGCGTTTTCCGCATACTTCGGTCTCAACGAACGAGCCGTCGGCGTTAAGCGGAATAGCGGCATGGTAGAGTAGGAATCCGTTGCGTACCAGATATAGCGAACCATGCTCGTAGAGTAGGCGCAAATGGCGTTGCATCTTCTCGGATTTATGGAATGAGCGCATTAATTGGTTCATCAAATCCTGCTCGTATTGGTTCAGTTCATAGGGATGTTTCGGGTCGATAGTAGGCAAGTTGGTATCCAGCAGCGGATAAGTCACGCCATCGAGCGTCACTGTTCCTTTCTCGTAGTCAATCTTGTCAAGCACAGCACGGTCGTCCATGTGCCATTCGGGGTGTCGAAGCACCGTCTGACCTTCGAGTTTGAACTGAATAATCGAGATAGCTTTGTGCATCTTAGCCATCAGTTGTGCCGAGCGTGTCAGACGTGGGTTATTGTCAAAATCCTTGGTCTGCCATATCGTGCACAGGTCATCACCGTAGATAGTCATGGCGAAGTTGGCTAATGGCAGCAGGTTGATACCATACCCCTCTTCGAGTGTCTCGATGTTCGCATAGCGGATACTCACGCGGAGCACGGTAGCTAACAGCGCCATGTTACCTGCCATCGCTCCAATCCACTCGATGTCATGATTGCCCCACTGGATGTCATAATCGCGAATGGTGGAAAGCACGTCTAAAATCTTTGCGGCGCCGGAACCTCTATCGAAGATATCGCCCACGACATGCAACGTGTCAATAGTCAGAGAATGAATAAGATACGAAATGGCAATCAGTAATTGGTCAGCGCAACCTGTTTCGATAATTGCATCGATGATAGCCGTATAATAGGTTTGCCGGTCGTGCAGTTCCAGATGGGACTCATGCAGCAGCTCTCCGATGATATATGCGTACTCAGGAGGCAGCAGTTTATGTACTTTCGAACGGCTGTATTTGATGGTTATCGCACGCGCAATTTCCACCTCTTGATGCAAGCGCCGGCGATACCATTCCTCGAGCGTGTGGAGGTTGGATAGTTGCGAATTGAGGTTCAGAAGGCCGTCCACCTCTTCTCCGGCGTAGAACCGTTTGATGAGTTCGATACGCTCGTCCGGATAATAGATGAGTGCGCACAGCGCACGTTTCTCCTCTTCTGAGAGTGTTTCGCCATATACTTCGTCCACTTTCTTGCGTACCACACCCGATGCATTCTTTATCATGTGAATGAACGCGCTGGAAGCACCGTGAAGGTCGCTCACGAAATGTTCTGTGCCTTTGGGTAGCGACAAGATGGCGCGGAGGTTTATAATCTCTCGGATAACAGCCTGCGAGTTCGGAAATTTCTCGCTCAATAGGCGTAAGTATCGTTCGTCTTGCATAGTATTGTTTCTAATTTCGCTACAAAGGTACTACAAAATTCGCATATATGCAAATTTTATTTGCACAATTCAAAAAAAAGTAGTAAATTTGCACCGCAATTAATAGGTATGTCTATGAATACGAATTTTGGATTTGTTCGTGTTGCGGCCGCAGTGCCGACGATGCGAGTGGCAGATTGTCATTACAATGCCGAGCAGGTGCGCCTGCAGATTGATGAGGCGATAGAGCAGGGAGTTGAAGTGATTTGTTTCCCGGAACTGACGATGACGGGCTATACATGTGCAGATTTGTTCTTCACACAGGCTTTGCAGCAGAGTTCGATGCGCGAATTGGAAGCGCTCTGTGACTACACACGCGGAAAAGCCATCATCGTTTTGGTGGGTGCTCCGCTGCAGGTGGATAACGACCTGTTCAACTGCGCATTCGTCATGTCGGACGGCGAGGTGATGGGTGTAGTGCCGAAGGTGAACCTGCCGAATACCGGTGAGTTCTACGAGAAACGCTGGTTCACTTCCGGTCGTGCTGCACGCGAATACCTACCAGGCGGCGTAGCGCCCCGTATTCCGAAGATTGAGTTATGGAGCGGAGAAGTGCCTTTCGGTACCGATTTGCTCTTCTGCACACGCAATTATACTTTTGGTATTGAGATATGCGAGGACCTCTGGTCGCCACTTCCGCCTTCCACGCAACTAGCTATCCAAGGCGCGGAAATTATTTTTAACCTCTCGAGTTCGAATTGTATCATTGGCAAGCACATCTTCCGCAAGCAGATGATTAAGCAGCAGTCGGCACGCGTCCACTGCGGCTATGTCTATACCTCTTCCGGCGTAGGCGAATCAACCACGGATGTGGTATTCTCCGGTAGCACCTATATCGCGGAGAATGGAGATATATTGACCACAGGCGAACGATTCCAACGTGAGAACACGATGATTATTCAGGAGATTGACGTGGAACGACTGCGTACCGATCGTCAGCGCAACACCAATTTCACGAAGGACAAAGCGGGACATTACCGTCATATCAATGTCGCGCCGATAGAGCGGGAAGAGGAGTTCACGGAACCTATACATCGTACTTTCTCCACCACGCCTTTCCTGCCAAAGAAAGGCAAGGAGGACCAATACTGCATGGACGTATTCTCTATCCAGACAAACGGTTTGGCGCGCCGCTGGGAGCACACGCACGCTGACACGCTGGAGATAGGTATCTCCGGTGGTTTGGATAGCACGCTGGCATTGCTTGTCTGTGTACAAACGGCGGACCTGTTGGGCTATGACCGTGAGCGTATCGTGGGTGTGACGATGCCCGGATTCGGTACTTCGGACCGCACGTATCAAAATGCGCTCCAACTCATGGAAGAGCTTGGTATCACGCACCGCGAGATTTCCATCCGCGACGTTGCAACACAGCACTTGAGCGACATCGGCCATAATATGGACAAACACGACATCACATATGAGAACGCGCAAGCACGTATCCGTACACTCATCCTCATGGACCTTGCTAACGAGCTTAACGGACTGGTTGTCGGCACAGGAGATTTGAGTGAACTGGCGCTCGGATGGTGTACTTATAACGGCGACCAGATGTCGATGTACAGCGTCAATGCCGGTATTCCGAAGACGCTCGTGCGTTACCTCGTCCGCTATGCGGCGGAGAATATGTATGGTGAGCCGCTACGCAACATTCTGCTTGACATCGTTGATACGCCCGTTTCGCCGGAACTGCTGCCGACGGATGAAGAAGGAAATATCGCACAGAAGACGGAGGACAAAGTCGGACCGTACGACCTGCACGATTTCTTCCTGTTCTATTTTATGCGATTCGGCTTTACCCGCGAGAAAATCAAATACATGGCATGCCAGGCATTCGAAGACCAATATGACGAGGCGACCATTGACAAATGGCTCAGCGTCTTCATGCGCCGTTTCTGCCAGCAGCAGTACAAGCGCAGTTGTATGCCGGATGGACCGAAAGTAGTGAGTGTGTCTCTCTCGCCGCGCGGAGACTGGAGAATGCCGTCTGACACAAGTTGCATCTAAGATGAAAATATCCGAAAACATATCATTACTGCCTTACCATACGTTCGGCATCGACGTGAAAGCGAAGATTTTCGCCGAGTATAGTAGTGTGGAAGAATTAAAACAACTGCTTAGCAAGTATCGTGGTGAACGGCTCTTGCATATCGGGCAGGGTTCTAACTTGTTGTTTACCAAGGACTTCGATGGTGTCATCTTGCACTCGGCGATGGCTCGGGCGCGATTCATCGATGATGAAACGGTAGAAGCACAGAATGGCTTGCGGCTCGATGACCTCATCGCCCAATTGACCGACATGCAGTATTGTGGACTCGAGAAACTGAGTCTCATTCCCGGTGAAGTAGGGGCGTCCGCGGTACAAAATGTGGGAGCCTACGGAGTGGAGGCAAAAGATGTCATCCTTTCTGTTAACACGCTCGATGTGGAGACGCTTGAGGAGCGCGTCTTTTCCAATGCTGAATGCCGTTTCGGTTATCGGGACAGCGCTTTCAAGCACGAGCTTAAAGGCAAATATATCGTCACTTCCGTGGTCTATCGCGTCAAACCCGGCGATGCCACTAAGACACGCGAAGAAATCATTCAGACACGCATGGCGAAACTTCCTGCGGTTGAAGAAATAGGCTCGGCGGGTTCGTTCTTCATGAATCCTTTTGTCCCGGAGCAGCAAGCCAACGAATTGCTCAAACTCTATCCTGACATGCCGCATTTCCCTTCGCCGCAAGGCGTGAAGATACCCGCTGCATGGCTCATTGAGCAATGCGGATGGAAGGGCAAGACACTTGGCGGAGCGCAAGTATGGCCGAAACAGCCGCTTGTCATTGTCAATGCTGGCAATGCCACGCCGGATGACATCATCGCACTTGCCGCACAAGTCAGCGCAAGCGTCAAAGAGAAGTTCAATATAGATATCCGTCCGGAGGTGAATTATATCTAAATTATCAAATTGTTAATTGCTAAATTCTAAATATCCTTATGGCATCATTTATCGTAGAAGGAGGACATAAACTGCATGGCTCAATTACTCCGCAGGGTGCGAAGAACGAAGCGCTGCAGGTGCTTTGCGCGGTGTTGTTGACAGAAGAAACGGTGGTGATAGACAATCTGCCGAACATCCTTGATGTGAATAACCTCATCGACCTGCTCGCATCGATGGGCGTTACGGTAGAGAAACTGGCGAAAGGCAAGTACGCCTTCACCGCCCTCAGCCTTGACACGGCTTATCTGCGCAGCGCGGACTTCCTCAAGAAATGCAATAAACTGCGTGGTTCCGTCATGCTCATCGGTCCGCTTTTGGCGCGTCTAGGTGAAGTGACGTACGCCAAGCCTGGTGGAGACAAAATCGGTCGCCGGCGTTTGGACACGCATTTCCAGGGAATGGTGAATCTCGGTGCGACTTTCCGCTACGACAAAGACCTGCTGGCATACCGTTTTCTTGGCAAGCATCTCAAAGGTTCGTACATGCTGCTTGACGAAGCGTCTGTCACCGGTACCGCGAACATCGTCATGGCGTCCGTGTTGGCAGAAGGAACAACCACTATCTATAACGCCGCTTGTGAGCCGTACGTGCAGCAACTATGCAGAATGCTCAATGCCATGGGAGCTAAAATCAGCGGAGTAGGAAGTAATCTCCTTACTATCGAAGGCGTGAGCGAATTGCACGGAGCCCAACACACACTCTTGCCCGATATGATTGAAGTAGGTTCGTTCATCGGCATGGCGGCTATCACCGGTTCGGAACTGCGTATCTGCAAAGTCGGTTATCGCGACCTTGGTATCATCCCCGATGCTTTCCGTCGCCTCGGAATACGCATAGATGTGGATGGCGATGATATCATTGTTCCGGCTCAACCGCACTATCAGATCGAGTCCTTCCTCGATGGTTCTATTCTCACGGTCGCAGATGCGCCGTGGCCCGGTCTCACGCCGGACTTGCTCTCTGTCATTTTGGTTGTAGCCACGCAGGCACGTGGCACGGTGCTTATCCATCAGAAGATGTTCGAATCGCGTCTCTTCTTTGTGGACAAACTAATTGACATGGGTGCGCAAATCATCCTCTGTGACCCGCATAGAGCGGTTGTTGTTGGACATGACCACACGCGTCAACTCAAGCATAACAACATGACCAGCCCCGATATTCGTGCCGGTATAGCTATGCTTATTGCAGCTATGAGTGCCGAAGGCACCAGCCGCATTGACCACATCGACCAAATCGACCGTGGCTACGAAAATATCGAATCCCGCCTCAATGCCCTCGGTGCCAAAATAACAAGAGAGGAGTAAAAATGAAAAGAATCGTAAGTATATTATTGACATTTTTGCCGCTGTTTGCGATGGCGCAGATGGTACAACCTGTTAAATGGACGGGCGAGGAAATAGGTGACAGCGTGCAGTTAAAGGCAACCATCGAAAAAGGATGGCACATGACCATCATCGATTTTGGAGAACGAGAGTTCGACGAGGAGTTTACCGACTCTTTTGTCGTGACAATCGCCAAAACTGACCTTTCACCGATTCGCTTCAATGCCTGCGACGACAAGATGTGTACTGCGCCGGAAGTGTGGGAATATGCTGCTCATGCCGCAAGCGGCGATGAGCAAATTCAAAATTCAAAATTAAAAATTCAAAATGGCGACCGTTCGCTGTGGTTGATCTTCTTGTTGGGATTGTTGGGAGGATTATTGGCTATCTTCACGCCGTGCGTGTGGCCGATAATACCGATGACGGTTAGTTTCTTCCTCAAGAAAGGCGGCGGCCGCAGAGATGCAGTATTATATGGTCTGAGCATCATCGTGCTCTATGTCGGGCTTGGCCTGTTAGTGACGCTACTCTTCGGCGCATCGGCGCTTAACGACCTGAGTACCAACGCCATAGTGAATATCGTGTTCTTCCTGATCTTGGTGATTTTTGCACTCTCGTTCTTTGGATTGTTTGAGATTACTTTGCCCGACAGTTGGTCCACGGCTTTAGATAGTAAGGCAAGGAGTACAGGCGGTTTCCTCAGTATTCTGCTAATGGCGTTTACGCTGGTTATTGTTAGTTTCTCTTGCACGGGACCGATTATCGGCACGCTGCTTGTTGAGGCAGCAGGCAAGTCTCTGCTTGCACCGGCGATAGGAATGTTGGGTTTTGCGATAGCTCTGGCTTTGCCTTTCTCGCTCTTTGCGATGTTCCCGCAATGGATGAAACAGATGCCGAAGTCCGGTGACTGGATGACAAGTTTTAAGGTCGTATTGGCTTTTCTGGAACTGGCTCTTTCGCTCAAGTTCCTCTCTGTGGCAGACATGGCTTACGGATGGGGCATTTTGCCTCGCTGGTTGTTCATAGCTATCTGGATTGTTTGCTTCGCAGGTATAGGTGTCTATTTGCTATGGAATTTCAAGAGCGTCTCCGCGACACGCAAGCTCATTCGCGCGATAGTGATTATACCATCTCTGGCGTTTGCGGTCTATCTGATACCCGGTTTATGGGGTGCGCCTGTGAAAGCCATCTCTGCTTTTGCGCCGCCTATGGAGATAGAAGGACGCGAAGTATTCAACGACTTAGAGGAAGGCCTTGCGTACGCTCGTCAGACGGGCAAGCCTGTTATCATCGATTTCACCGGCTACGGTTGTGTGAATTGCCGTAAGATGGAGGCGTTTGTGCTGGATAACGACAGCGTTAAGGCGCGCTTGCAGAACTATGTGTTCATCGAGCTCTTTGTGGATGACAAACAGGACCGCGACGGAGACGGCATGAGTGAAGGCGACGAGAACTCGCAACATCAGCGAGAGAAATTCAGCTCCAACGCTCAGCCTTTCTATGTTCAGTTAGACCCTTATGGTCACCAAGTCGCAACGCCGATGGCCTTTACCACCGACCCGGAAGAATTTATCAATTGGTTACAATATTAAGCTATGTTTAACAAATCGTCAAATCGTCAATCGTCAAATCGTCAATCTTATGAGACCAAACGTCCACCTGAGAAGGAGATGATCTTTGGTGTACGGGCGGTGATGGAAGCCATCGATGCCGGCAAGGTGCTCGATAAAGTGCTGGTACGCCGCGACATGAGTTCGGCTATCGGCCGTGAGTTACTCATCAAACTGGAAGGAACGGGAACACAGGTCCAACGTGTGCCGCTGGAGAAACTGAACCAGTTTACGGACAAGAATCACCAGGGCGTGATTGCATTTCTCAGTCCGATAGAGTTCACTCCGTTGGACAGTTTAGTGCAGAGTTTGTACGATGAAGGCAAGACGCCGCTGCTGATGATGCTGGACGGCGTGACGGATGTGCGGAATTTCGGTGCCATCGCACGTACATGTGTGTGCGCAGGTGTACACGCACTTATTATAGGTACGCGCGGAAGTGCGGCTATCAACGGCGATGCCGTCAAAGCGTCCGCAGGTGCGTTGCATAGTTTGCCTATCTGCAAGGTGGAGAACCTTCAGAACGCGCTGACATATCTGCGTGACAGCGGTCTGCGCATCGTCGCAGCCACCGAACATACCGAGCGTAACTATACCGAAGTCGATATGACCGTTCCGACCTGTATCGTTATGGGCAGCGAAGAGAAAGGTATCTACGAGGAGAACCTCAAACTATGTACCGACCAAGTACGTTTGCCGATGACGGGTGTTATTGAGAGCCTTAACGTGAGCGTTGCAGCGGGTGTGTTTATCTATGAAGCAGTAAGACAGCGCGGATTATGACCGTTTTATACGAGGACAACCATATTATTGCCGTCAACAAGACCTGCAATGAGATTGTGCAGGGCGACAAGACGGGCGACACGCCGCTGAGTGAAATGGTCAAGGCCTATATCAAGGAGAAGTACCACAAGCCCGGCGAGGTCTTTCTCGGTGTGACGCATCGTTTGGACAGACCGACGAGCGGGGTAGTGCTCTTTGCCCGAACAAGCAAGGCTCTGACGCGGCTCAACGCTATGTTCCAGACACATAACCAGATAAAAAAGACCTATTGGGCGATTGTCCAAGGTTCGCCAGACAAGCCTGAAGCGCGTCTCGAACACTGGCTGATTCGTAGCGAAGAGCATAACAAGACTTATCTGGCGAAGCCAAGTGCCAAAGACGCCAAGCAAGCTATCCTGAGTTATAAAACACTCGTTAAGGGCGAACACTACACGCTTCTGGAGGTAAACCTCGAAACGGGACGGCATCATCAGATACGCTGCCAGTTGGCGGCTATAGGATGTCCGATTAAAGGCGATTTGAAATACGGAGCCAAGCGTTCCAACCCTGACGGAGGTATCAGCCTGCATGCACGAAAGATTGAATTTATTCACCCTGTAAGTAAACAAGAGATATGTATAACAGCTCCTATTCCAGACGATTCTTTGTGGCAGCAATTGGCTGCCTCTGTTCAGTAATCAGCTACGCAGCCATTTTGCCGGACACCCTCTTGGCATTCCCCGGCGCAGAAGGTTTCGGTAAATACACCTCCGGCGGTCGCGGCGGTCAGGTCGTTTATGTAACCACACTGGCGGACGATGCTAACGGCGAGACCGAAGGCTCGTTGCGTTGGGCGGTAAAGCAATATCCGAATGAACCGCTGACGGTGTGCTTTGCCGTTACGGGCGAGATTCGTCTAGTCAAAGACCTGCGTATCAACCGCAAGAACTACACCATCGCCGGACAAACAGCTCCGGGCGTGGGTATTGTCATTACACATAACAAAGTCAACTGCGGTGGCTCGGAGAACTTCATCATCCGAAACATCCGTTTCCGTATCGGCCGTAACGATGTGAACGGAAATATTATCACTCAGAATGCGTTCGGCGCAGAGAATTGCAGCAATTATATCATTGATCACTGTGAGTTCGGCTGGTCCACGGAGGAGAATATGAATACCTACGACAGCCATTTTATCACGGTGCAATATTGTATCGTGCATGAAGGATTGAACAACTCCGGTCACCCGAAAGGTGCACGTGGTTATGGTTGTCAGTGGGGCGGTTCGCCGGCTTCCTACCATCATAACTTGCTGGTGAACAACAACAAGCGTTCATGCCGCTTTAACGGCGCGCAGAGCAATGATTTCGTTGTTTATCTGGACTATATCAACAATGTGGTTTATAATTTCGAAGGCGGCAGTAACGGCTGTTACGGAGGAGAGAACACTGCCAAGATTGACAGCTTCAACGGTCTGAACTCGGCGCATGAGTGCAATTTTATCAGCAATTACTATAAAGCTGGTCCGAATACAACGAATAAGAAGTATTTTGTATCCGTGGAGAAAGCTCGTTCGGGCGCTACGAGTTGGGGACCGAGCCAGTGGTATGTAAACGGCAATATATTCGATGGCGCACCGGAGGTGACAGAGGACAACTGGAAAGGCGTAGTGGGAAAGGCTCCATATGACAACACAGATACTCTGCGCGTGGACACACTCATTCGTCCGAAGACGCCTTGGTGGAGATGGACGGAAGACTCCATCTATGGCCGCTATGATTTTGATATGTACGCTTATGCAGCAGAGAACTATGAGAACTCGGAACAAGCCTTCGAGACCGTTCTGGACACAGCCGGTTGCTTCCCGCGTGACCATATCGGGCTGCGTTTGACAAGCGATACGCGCAACGGCACGTACAGTTATACCGGTTCCAAGACAGGCAAGAAAGGTATCATTGATACCGAAGATGATGCAGAGGGATTTTATGATTATCCGGTGGTAGCGGCATTGACGGATACAGACCAAGACGGTATGCCGGACGAGTGGGAGAGAGCAAATGGCTGTGACCCGAATGTGGCGGATAACAATGTGCGCCACGCGAGCGGCTACACGATGCTGGAGATGTACCTTGATTACGCCATGACGCACAAGACGCCGATGGACGACGGATATAGGCCTTCTGAAGAAGGATTTGAAGATTTGAAATTGGAAGATTTGAGAACTCAAAAAATACTCCGCGACGGACAATTGTTTATCCAACGCGGAGAGAAGGTCTATACGATACAAGGAATGTTGGTTCCTTGACGTATTACGAACCGACCGTTTAGAGAGGCATGTAGATGACCTGTTTGGTCTCGAACCACTCGCCTTTGAACCATTGACTGCAGGGGGTAACCTCTGCGGTTTTTATAAACGGAGCAAGCTCGTCTTTCAGGTCTCCGCCTTTGAGTACCACCAGCCCGTTCGGAACGGCATTGCGTTGCTTGGAGGAGATATTCTTACGTACTAATTTAACCAGGTCGGGTAGGGGCATCACGGCACGGGAAACGACGAAGTCGAATTTCTGCTTCTCTTCCTCTGCGCGTTCCTGCTTGCACACGACGTTCGTTAAGCCAAGCGCCTGTGCCACCTCTGATGCCACTTTGATTTTCTTTCCGATGGAGTCAATGAGCATGAACTGACACTCAGGGAACAGAATAGCTAACGGAATACCCGGAAAACCGCCTCCTGTGCCTACATCGAGAATGGATGAGTTTGGCTGAAAAGGAAGCAGTTTGGCGATAGCCAGCGAGTGGAGCACATGGTGCTCGTAGAGATTGTCGATATCCTTGCGGGAAATGACATTAATCTTACTGTTCCAGTCGCGATAAAGCGCGTCAAGCTGAGCAAACTGCTCAGCCTGACGTTCTGTTAGTTTGAAATAATCAGAGATTATATTCATGTTTATAGCTTCGCGTTGATAGTGCTTCGCACGTTAATAGCTTCGCGTTTATTCAGCCATATTGGTGAATACGTTCTGTACGTCTTCGTCCTCTTCGATTTTGTCGATGAGTTTCTGTACAGACTCGCGCTGCTCGTCGGTCAGTTCTTTTGTGTCATTCGGGATACGAACGAACTCCATGGACTGAATCTCGAATCCGTTGTCTTCGAGGTACTTTTGCATGTTGATTGCCTCGTTGAAATCGGAGTAGATGACGATGGTGTTTTCTTCCTCGTCCACTCCGAGTTCTTCAACACCGAAGTCGATGAGTTCGAGTTCCAGTTCATCGAGGTCAATGCCGTCTTTCATCGTGACAGTGAAGCATGCCTTGCGGTCGAAGAGGAATTGCAGCGAACCCTGCGTACCGAGAGTACCGCCGAACTTGGTGAAGTAGGAGCGGATGTTGGCAACAGTACGCATGTGGTTGTCGGTTGCCGTTTCTACGAAAATAGCTACGCCATGTGGTCCGTATCCTTCGTAATTGATTTCCTTATAGCCCTCGGATGACTTATCGGTTGCCTTTTTGATAGCGCGGTCGATGTTATCCTTCGGCATGTTCTCGCGTTTACACTGCTGAATAAGCGTACGCAGACGCGGGTTGGAGTCGGGGTCCGGTCCACCCTCACGGGCAGCGATGGTTATTTCCTTGCCTAATTTTGTAAATGTGCGGGACATGTGTCCCCATCTTTTGAGTTTGGTAGCTTTGCGATATTCAAATGCGCGTCCCATATAGTAATGTTTTTAGTTGTTAATAAAATGAGTTAGATGGCGGCCGGTCAAAGCCGCCATCCAGGAGTAGCTTATTGAGCTACCGTAGTACTATCCGCGGGGGCAGCAGGAGTCTCTGCCGGTTTCGGATCTGCGTGGTCAAGAACGGTCTCGTAGCTGACTTCTTCGAATGTAATCTTGAACTCAACACGACGGTTCTTTGCACGGCCTGCTTTGGTCTTGTTGTCAGCGATAGGTACATCAGGACCATATCCGACAGCAGTCAGACGCTGGAAGTCAACACCTTGTGCAATGAGGTAGTCACGAACGGCGTTAGCACGCTTGTCAGACAATTCCTTATTGAGTTCGTACGAACCGGTGTTATCCGTGTGACCTTGAACTTCAACGATGTAATCCTTATTCTCGATGAAGACATTAGCAATCTGGTTCAAGAGCGGGTAAGATTTCTTCTTGATGTTAGCCTTACCGGTCTCGAACTCGATACCTTGCATAGCCTTCTTGAGGAGGTTGCGGATTTCGCGTTTAACCTCAGGACAACCCTTGTTCTCCTTCAGACCTGCAACTTGCGGACACTCGTCGAGGTAGTCAGGTACACCGTCGTTATCGCTATCAAGCGCGCAACCACGTGCATCTACCTTACCCCAAGCAGCTTCCGGCGTACCCGGACACTCATCCTTGTAGTCAGGAACACCATCGCCATCGGCATCGAACGGACATCCCTTCTCGTCGATCTGGCCGTAAGCCTCTGCCGGCGTACCCGGACACTCGTCGAGATAATCAGGAACACCATCACCATCGCTGTCGAGCGGACAACCCTTAGCGTCCACTTTACCATGAGCAGCTTCCGGTGTACCCGGGCACTCGTCGAGGTAATCAGCTACACCATCACCATCGGTATCGAGCGGACAACCAACGCTATCCACCATACCCCATGCTGCTTCAGGCGTACCCGGACACTGGTCGCGGTAGTCTTCTACACCATCGCCATCGGTATCGAGCATACAACCGAGCGAATCCACATAACCGATAGCCGCTGCGGGCGTACCGAGACAGTGGTCAAGGTAATCAGGCACACCATCGTGGTCCTCGTCGAGCGGACAACCAACGCTGTCCACCTCTACGCCACGCGGAGTATTCGGACACATATCAATCTTATCCCATACGCCGTCCTTATCGCTATCTTTGCGGTTTGTACCCCATACGATGGAGAAGCCGAGAGCGACGTTAACGGTCTTAGCCTTCTCAGGGATGTAGTAAAGCGATTTGTTCTGG
Source organism: uncultured Bacteroidales bacterium (assembly GCA_902778935.1). Lineage (GTDB taxonomy): Bacteria > Bacteroidota > Bacteroidia > Bacteroidales > Paludibacteraceae > Colicola. Next base: position 118,634 of record CACYZT010000003.1, on the reverse strand, counting down.
CTGTTCGGGATGTTCGCATAGCTCGTCGGGATATAATCCATCGAGAGAGTCATGTTCACACCGTCGTACGGCATGAAACTCAAACCGGCACCGATGTTGCTGAACTTACCGTTCTGCAGCAAGGAGTAGCTGACAGCTATGTTGAACCAGTTCACCGGACGGAAAGCCGCACCGATGGTCAATTCCTCGTAAAGGCGAGCGTTGTAGAGGTTCGTTGCCGAAACAACACCTACACCAACGCGGTTGTCCCAGAAATTGAAGTCCACACCTACATTCAAGCGAGCACGCGTCATCTTGGCAAAACCGATAGAAGCTGGCGTCATGCGAGCGCTCTCGATGATGTTGACGATATTCTTCGAAGCGGAGTCGAGCAGCGCTTGAGTCTGGAATGTACCGTTAGCATCCTGGAAGTCAGCGTATTGGAAGTTACCTGCACCGTCAATGATGGTATCGAGTTGCAGACCGAGTTTACGCGACTTGCTCCAATAGATGAAGCCGAGGTCGGTGATAGCCGCACTAATCTGCACGAAGTCAGCCGGCTTGTATGTCATACCGAGGTCGATACCAAGACCGCCACCGGACGGAACGAGCAGACCTGCTACATCTTTGTAGTTGACGAAGTCCTCAACCTTACGTCCGCCGTTGCGCCAGTCATCTACATACTGCTTTACTGTCACATTGTCCGTAGGAGGCATGTTGTTGAAGTTGAACTGGCCGGCAATGTTAGCATCGAGGTCGCCATAGAGATGGAGTTGGGTAGGATCGCCTTCCAGAGAAAGAGACTTGCCCTGCAAACCTGCGTGAGCATGACCGAGCAGAATTTTCAGTTTTCCACCGACGGTCCACTGGTCGTTAATCTTATGGCTATAACCGCCGTAGATCTCGGAATAAACCGTTCCGGCACCGCCAAGACGGTTGAGGTTGTACGCCATCGAATTGCCGTTCAACTGTCCGTGCGCAATATACTCGAACATGTGTTTCGGAGCGGTCACGTCAGCCTCCACGCGGAAGTTATAACCGATTGTGAGGAATCCGGCATCTTTGATGCGAACACCAACGTTGACGATACCGAGAGTAGCGCTACCGTTGACATCGGTCATGGAGCGCAGCGCTTTGAGGAATGCCGTTCTGTCTTGACTCGGGTGGAGCGCCGTGATGGTCTTACCCGTTGTCGGATCCACATAGATGAGGTCGTTGAGCGTGAGCGAGTTGTTACCTACGCTGAATACGGACCATCCGAGCGGAGAGAAGTTCACATAACCCTTGCTAACCGGTTGGAAGGCAGGGTTGATGGTATGACGCATAGGCGCGTTCTCCAAGAAATACAAGGTATTTACCTGTTGTGCGCGAACGCTCATCGAACATGCAGCAATCAGCAGGGCTGCAAGGAAAAATTTACGATTTGTTTTCATTGTTCTGCCCTCCTATTATTTGTTGCCGTTTTTGTTATCCTTACCGATGTTGTTCAGGTTGAGAATAGCGTCGAGGTCTGCGGTCAGACCGAGAGCTACTTTCACATTGTTAGCACCGGTAATCTTAGCACCCTTGTTATAAGGCGAAGCCTTCACAGCGTCATCCGTTACGTACGCATAGTACACAATCTGCGAAATCTTCGGGAACAAGTCAATCTTTGCACGCGTGAGAGCGCTACCCGTGATGCTCTCCTTCGGGATGATAGTACCTGCGTTGTCGTAGGCAGCACCTGCCAAGCGGAGCGTATCTCCATCGAAGATGGTCCAGCGTTTGGACGGGTTCTCCGGGTCCATAATCTCGTTTCCGTCTTTGTCAAGGCAGTAGAAAGTACCCATGATATCCAAAGGAATGCCGTTGGTAACCTTTACAAACACATGTACATTGGAGGTCTTGAGGGTGTCAAGCCATTCCACTTTGTCCAAAAGCGAATCGATGCTGGCTCTATCCAGTTTGATGCCTTTGATCGTGTCGGTGTAGTCAATCTTAAGATCCTTATGGAACTCGATAGGCACTTTGGCGATAGCCTCTGCTCTAAGATATGCATCACCGGCAACACGTACTTGCGGCGTGGTCTGCTTGTCGAAGCCGGCTGCAATGCTGTAGTGAATAGCACGGGGCATCTCGGTCAACAGATTGTCGATGTTACCGTTTGCATCGGAACCGTCAAGATGCAGAGAGATATGCGATTCGTCCGTGAGAGGGCTGGTAATAGGATTGATACATCCGTCAGCCTCTGTGAAGTATTTGTGCATCGTCTCGTGGCCATTCCAGGAAGCGTGATGCTTAGCACCCGCGCTGTCCGTCGTGTAAATCTCAGCCTCAAGCAAGAGGTTACCGGCAATCTTCGTCCTCAATTGTGCATCGATGCGCGGATTAGCCAGCGGCAGGCGAGCTCCATTAAGGAATGTGAACGGATCATAGCTGATCTTGATGTCCTGGGAATAAGGCTCGAGACCATTGGAGAACCAGCCCCAAACAGCCTTTACGTCCAGAGAGTCGGTACCGAACTCGCAATCCAGACCGGAGTTGTTTGCCACATGTGCTACCGTACCACCGGGGATGGTGTAGATGACATATACGTGGAACGGGATGTTGTTGTACACTTTGCCGGATGTAGGAGGATAACTGTGGTCCTTCATCATGTCCAGCAGAACTTCGTTCAACTTAGCATTCAGCTTAGCACCCCACGTAGCATTGTCACCACGTTTGTAAACCGTCATCATTCGGCTCGGTTTGTACTTGATTTGGTCGGTCAAGTCCACCTTAACGGTGTCAATCCAAGCCCAGTTGAGGTCCTGGAAATTGCTACGGGTAACCTTAACAAAGAAGTCAGCATGGGTAAAGCGCGCACTATCGACACGCAGCTCTGTGCCCTCTTTGTTTACATCATCGATAATCAACGGCACTGCGAAATCCAGCGTGTCGCTGTAAGTGAATCCAGCCGGCACATTGATGTTGCCACTTGCATCAATCAGCGGAGCGGTGTGTCCCTGACCATCGTCACACGTAGCGTCCTTAATCATGTCGTAGATGTTGACGTAGTAGGTCTTACTACCAATCTTTGACTTGATGTCAAATTCACTCAGCTCCTTCTCATAGGTCATGCTACGATGGTAAGTCACTACGTTCTCGCCACCGATGGTGTCGATGTAGAACTCCGCCGAATCGCTCGTCCCAAGAAAATCACTTACCTTGGCGTTGATACTACCTATCGGTAGCGCCAACTGCATCTGCGCCTCGATAGTGGTGTCCACGTTGTCAAGCTGAACCTCCGAACGGCAGCCGGACAACAAAGCCACTGCTAAAGTAAGCACAGAAAAAGCATGTAAATAACTTTTTTTCATTGTGTTACAGATAATTGTTTGTTATTAATAAAAGTTTGTTTGTACAAATTTTGCGCAAAGTTACTAAAAATAATTGACATACACAATAGTGTATGCAATTTTTCTCTGTTTTTTTTATTTTTTAATGATAATTTCTTCTTTGTCCAGTCCTGTCTTGTCCGTCCCGACGAATGTTCAATATTGTACCTATTTTTCGCAACTTCACCGAGTCGTTCTCGAATCAATCTCGGTCCATTCTCGAGTCATTCTCGAGAGATAACATAGAAAATCGTGCATTTACCTCAATAGATAAATCTTTTCGGTAGAGCGGGTGAGGGCAGTGTAGAGCCAGCGGAGGTATTCTCGGCGTTCGGATTCATCAGCCATCCGTTGCTCGTCCTCTCCGATGCCTGCGGTGTCGATATAGACATGTTTCCACTGGCCGCCTTGCGCCTTATGGCATGTGACGCAGTAGGCGAAGCGGACCTGCAGGGCGTTGTAATACGGCGACTCATAGATGCGCTTGACGAGTTCTTTCTTGTTTTTTATCTCCGGAAAATCCTCCGCGATGCGTGCGAAGAGCTCTTTCTGGAGCGCATAATTGGCTTCGGGGCTGTCTGTGGTAAGCGTATCTAGCCATACAAGCGCTTCTATCTCCCAGTTGTAATCGACTGAGCGGAGAGCGGCCTTGGCGAAATGGAAACCGTACATCTCATGGCGGTTGGTCAGACGCGTGATCTCCAGCATGTCGCCGTTGGCGAGAAACTCAAGGTCTTTGTATTCCTCCGCCCAGAAATAGTTGTTTTTGCTGACCATCAGCCGGTCGCCGTTGGACAAGTCATCCTCTTTCCATAAGATACGTGCGCGCACGCCTTGGTTATAGAGGTTCGTCATCTTATTGCTCCGCGCAATAATAAGCGTCTCTTCCGCTCCGACCGTCCGCCAGCTTTGTTCCAAGGTGTCGATGACTTCTTCTCCGGGAACTTTAATTATATCGCGTCCGTTTGGCTGAATCGATAAATTTTGAATTTTGAATTTTGAATTTTGAATTTCCTGCCGGAGCCTTGTGGCTTCGGAGAGGATGCCGCTATCGAGGGCCTGTCGGGCTACTTCCTGTAGTCCGAAACCGGATACATGCAAACCATAACTCGCCATGAACGCCTCGTCCAGAGCAGGGCTGCTCAGACTGCCAACGGGCGGCAATTGGGCATCATCGCCCAGCAAAAGCAGGCTGCAGTTAGAACCGCTATACACATACTTCACCAGGTCGTCCAGCAGACAGCCGCTACCGAAGGTCGTGTTATCGCGGTTGCCGCTTAACATCGAAGCCTCATCAACGATAAACAAGGTGTTGCGGTGCAAGTTGTCGCAAAGCGAGAAAGCCTCCATGCCCAGTTGGTTCTGGCGGTAAATCTTCTTATGAATCGTGTAGGCCTGTTCTCCCGAATAACGACTCAGAACTTTGGCTGCTCTGCCTGTAGGAGCGAGTAAGACACAGGGCTGTTTGAGTGCTTGCATCGCCCTGACGAGCGCACTGATGACACTCGTTTTGCCGGTTCCTGCATAGCCCTTCAGAATGAAGGCTTTTTGTGCGTCCCGCGACACCAGAAACGCCCCCAACGCACGAAACAAACCCTCTTTCTCCTCGTTGGGTTCAAAGGGCAATTCAGCCTTAATTCGCGCTACGATGAAGTCCTCCAGCATGAAATTTTGATGTTTTAAGACACTTTTTGCCTAAAATATTTGGTCAATTCAAAAAAAAGCAGTACCTTTGTCCCCGATTTAGGCAGGTGCTATACGACCAGCTCCCTCTGAACTCCCCCAGGCCTTGACCGGAGCAAGGGTAGGAGGTTGTAGCGGTGCGATGTAGTTAGCCTGCCTTTTTTTATGCCTTTAAGTCCAGTCTGACGACATTTTCCACATGTTGCGTGTGCGGGAACATATCCACGGGTTGAACCGCCGTCACGCGATATTTCTTATCGAGTAGCGCCAGGTCTCTCGCCTGCGTAGCAGGGTTACAACTGACATAGACGATACGTTTGGGTTCGGCGTTTAGAATGACGTTGACCACATCTTCGTGCATTCCTGCACGGGGCGGGTCGGTAATGATGACATCCGGACGGCCGTACTGCGCCACGAAATCATCATTGAGGATATCTTTCATGTCTCCGGCAAAGAAGAGCGTGTTGGTAAGGCCGTTGGCTTGAGCGTTGGCTTTGGCATCCTCGATGGCTTCTGGTACATACTCGATACCTATGACTTGCCGTGCTTGCCGCGCCACGAAATTGGCTATCGTACCGGTGCCTGTGTAGAGGTCATAGACTAATGGGCGTTGGCTTTGGTCATTAGCTATTTCATCGAAGGCGAAATGGCGCGCTACTTTGTACAATTCATACGCCTGCTCGGTGTTCGTCTGGTAGAACGATTTAGCGCCTACCTTGAATCGCAGACCTTCCATCTCTTCGTAGATATGGTCCGCTCCGAAATAGACCTGCACGTCCAAATCGCCAATGGTGTCGTTGAACTTGAGGTTCTCTACATAGAGCAGGGAGACAATCTCCGGAAACTCGGTGTGGAGGTAATCCAACAAGCCTTTAGCCATTAGCCATTGGCCGTTAGCCTTTAGCTCTTCGCCGAAAGTGACGATGAGCATCAGTTCGCCCTTGTGGTTATTGCGCAAGATGAGCGTTCGCAGCAGTCCCGTGTGCGTGTGTTCGTTATAGAACGTAAGTCCGTGCTCGCGGGCATAGGTACGCACGCCATTTCGAATGCGATTGTTGATGTCCGGCATCAAAAAACATTGCTCGATATCCAGTACTTTGTCAAAGCAATTAGGGATGTGGAACCCAAGCCCGTAGGAGCTGTCAATCTTGTCCAAGCCGCCTGCCGCTTCAATCGTTTCCCATGGCAACCACTTGCGGTCCGCACACGTGAACTCGAGTTTGTTGCGGTACTCGTAGATATGCTTCGAACCAAGGATGGGACTGATCTCCGGCAATTCAATCTTTCCGATGCGGGTAAGGTTATCCACAATCTGCTGTTGCTTGTATTTGAGTTGTTCCTCGTAGGGCAGGATTTGCCATTTGCAGCCTCCGCAGACGCCGAAATGCTTACAGCGCGCCTCACAACGAACGGGGCTCGGCTTGACCAGACGTAGCACTTTGGCCTCCATGAAAGAGTGCTTTTTCTTCGTTACCTGCAGGTCCACGATATCGCCGGGCACGCAGTTAGGTACAAAGCAGACGATGCCATCGAGTCGTACGAGGGCTTTTCCTTCGGCGGCAACGCCGGTAATCTCTACATTATCAATAATCGGTAAATTCTTCTTTTTGCTCATAGGTTTATTGTCCAAAATGGGACGAATAGAAATAATCGGTAATCCACTGCGGTGTTGGTTTCCTGGGTTTCGGCAGCTCGATGGTCATTTTCTCCGGTAGCGGGTCGTTGGCAAGGGCTTCATGCACGCGTTTCTTGCCTGCGCCGAAACGCACGCCGACGGTGAGGTGTGCCTGCCAGTTCCAGTTACTCATCATCAGTCTTGTCATTTCTTTCTCGTGTGACGTAAAACGGATGTTGTTAAATTGAGCCCACGCAGAGAGATGTACCCATTCGTTAATTTCCCAACTGACAGCAGCCCGCACCGTACCTGTCACATGAACCGGTGTTTGGGGTTTGATGTTATAATACGGTTTGCCGGGTAACTGAATCGAATCCGCCACGGCGAACGACACTTGGTTAATCGAATAGCAGACCAGTTGGGCGAACGCCGCCGCGTGAATCAGCACCTTGCCGTTGTTGGGCGTGTAGTTGATGCCGTAACCAAGGCCGACGGACACTTGGTGCGTCACCACGTGTGTTACTTGGTCTAAGAACAGAGATATTCCCGGTACACCGTCATAGACGGTGGTGTCGTGCATCGACAGGTCGGTATTCATATACGACAAGGAAACCAGCAGCGAACCCGCCGTCTTTTTCTGAATATACGACTGCTTGATGGCTGCATTGTGGCTGTAGTGCTTCGAGTTGAGCGCGTACCAAGCCGAGAGATTGATGTTCGTTATCCAGAAATACCCTTGGTCAATAGGCGCAGGAATTTCCGGGAAATTGCTTAAACTGACCGTGCCTTTGAGGTTCGTGCTTACATGCCGCATGAACTCCAGTCCGATGCTTTTACCGCCTAACGAGAAGTTCATGTTCGATGCATACGCATTGAGTACGTCCCACGAATAGCCGAAACCGAAGCCACGGAAACCGGCATTGAAACCGAGTTCCATACTGGGCGTCGTGCGTAAATGCAGCAGGAAATAAGCGTCGATTTCTTCGCTGTAGGAGGCATAGTCGGAGTGAATACCCACCGAGCCGGTGTTGAAACTCACTCTCCAGCTGTGCTCGGGTAGGGTGATGTAGTTCGTGTCCAGTCCCTGCAGGCAGAATTTATCTACCCATTTGCCCACGCGATAGAAGAATTTCAATCCGTTGCTTGCTTCTTTTGCCTGCACCGCCGTAAACGCCGTGAGCGACAGCAGACATAGTACTATGTAGCGTAATCTATGCATCATTCTTTGAGTAGCCATTCAATCGAATGTCTGTAGAACTTGTCAAAATCCATACAAGTCTCGAGCGGGAAGCCAAAGACGAGCGTTTGATGTGCCTTTCCTACGCCGGCCGTGCAGCGCATATCTTCGTATGTAGCCATCTTAACTGCCTCATTGTCTGCCGGTTTGAGCGCTTCAGGTGTGCAGGTAAACAATTGTTCGGCGTTCGGCTCCAGGAGAATGGTATATGGCCGACGGGAGGAGTGGGTAAGGGTTACTTTTCCGCTATGCGTGGCTTTCGCGGCATGGTAGGAGGCATGCAAGTACTGCTTGGCAAACGAGGGCTCAATCGCGCTGAAATGGTCCGTGCTCAAGAGCAGTTTACCGGCATCGCTCAGATAAACCTCCAGCATGCTCTGCGCTGTTGTACTCAGAGGCTGTTTGTTACGTCCGCAAATGAAATCAATAAGCGAGAAATCAAATTCAGGCGCATCCTCATTACGCATGTCTGGCAACATGCCGGCAGTACAACTGACATAACTGATTTTCATCCGACTGAGCATACGGCCATGCAGAACGGCGTAGTCATGGGTGTTGCCAATGGTCAGTTGTCCGGCATGGTCACGATAGCACGAACCCCAACCGCAGTTATCGTCATCGAGCCAAAGGCTGGCTCTGCTATAATCCCACTGAGAGCCGATATAGGCGCAACTGAAACCATCCTCGCAGGCATAACTGCCCGGCACAATACCGGCATAGGTGCTGTCCGCAAACCATTCCGGTCCGTACACTTCATTAAAACCGTCCACGATGAGCACACGCGGCGACTCTTCTTCAGCCAAATAGGCACTGATAATCGGACTGGGCATACTCAGACCTCCGTCATTGCCTGCCACCACATAAAAACTATACTGCACACCGCGTTGCAGTTTCAGTTGGCATTGCGTGGCTTTCTCGACCTGCTGCACATCCCATTCGCCGTCATTGGCCTGCACATAAACCATATAATAAGACGGCACGGCCGATGGTTCGATAGAGTCCAAAGCGGGCTGCCAGCGCAGAAGTCCGTCCGCGTTTATCGCCAGGTCTTTTACCGGCAAAGGCTGAACGACCGTTGAGGTGCCGTTGAGATAGCGCAGGATACCTTTGTACACGGCGCGCGCTGCGGCAAAACGGAAAGCGGGGTTGAGTCCATATCGCATATCCGCCATGTTCTTATGGCTCAGCAGTTCAAGGATGATATTCGGCACAACCGGCACACGGCTCTCGCAGTAATTAGCCTCTTTGAGTTGTCGTCTCGTCCATCCGGGCGCTATATGCCGCAAGTCTTGTGTCACTTGCGTCTGTATCCAGTCACCGAGGTTACGGTTGGTCTTCTCGCGGTCACGACCGTCACGCAGAACAGTGTTGCCGTCATCGTCTTTAGCGGTATAGATGACGAGCGTGCCGATGACCGTACTGTCATTGCCGCTGTCGTTACCGTCCGTATGAAAGGCAAGGCACAGGTCAATATTCGGCTGGGCATTTACCCACATGGCACGACATTTCATGTCGTCTTTGTACTCATTACCGTCGTATAAATTCCACAGAGAGGAGTCGGCTTTCTGGTTCATCAGCCAGTACCGCGCCCCTTCTGCCCACAGCGGCATACCGGACATACCCGTTTCATGATTATCCAGTCCCGCACGCGGCATAAGCACATTGGCACCTGCGTTCTCCAGCATGTGCTTGAGAAGCCGCACGTATTCCTGCGAATAGAGGTCCTCCACCGTTGTCCAGAGTGTGGCGCGTTGCCAAATCCATTCGTCGCGGTCGCGGTTGTAATACATGCCATGACTTGGATAGACGACGATATTGCGGTCCGTCAGGTCTTTCTGCTTATTGCCGGAAGAGATACCTTTGGCGCAGGCAGTGACGAGTGTTTCTATATCGGTTCCGTTGCTGAAAATAGCAATTTTGCCTTTTTCGTGCCCGAGTGTCCATAGGCTCACTTTGCGTTTGAGCTCCATCAACTGTTCCGGCGTCCAGCGAAAGTCACGCAGGGTACCATTGGTTTTCAAGGTTACATCATTGCCGTTGACGCGCATGTTCTTTACTTTCACCGGCGTAGCCCACACCCGTGAGAAACCGGTATAGCTCATCAGTGAGTCGCTCAGTTCCTGCATGCTGATAGCAGCGTGAGCCGGACAAAGGGCAAAGGACAAAAGACAAAGGACAAATAGGTATTTGTAATATCTCATTATTTTATTTTTCATTTCGAAAATCGTCTGTTATAAGGCCGAACACGGTAACCGGCAGCACGGAGCTGCTCAAGCAATCCTTTCTCTCCGCCCAGGTAGATGGCATTGAGCGTAATGAATGCACCGCCTTCGGTGAGGTAGGGTTTGAGCCGTTTCGTCCACTGTTTGTTGCGCTGACAATAGACCTGATAGTCCGAGAAGGAGATAGAGGTCGTATTGTCCGGTGCTTCCATCTGGTATGCCATGTCGCTTAGTCTGCCATTGAGGTACATCGCTTTGAGTGTGCGCTCCTGTCGCACTTCGTTCTCGGGATACTCTATCACTTTGAGCAACTCCTTGCATTGCCAATGGAACGGTTCGCGGTCAAAAAGCATATACATCGTCTCGCCGATATCGTCCAAGCCGATAACGGGTATGTCCCTCTCCGCAGCCACGGATTCGAAGAACGACTCCATCGATTTCTGCTCATCGTACTGCAACCATTGTTTCATCAATTCGTTACGTAACATCTCTGTCAGGTACGCCGGTTTCATTCTGCACAACTGTTCTAATCCCATACCCAAATACACGCGAAGAGCATTGTCGATATACGAATACTCGCTTTCGCTGTAGAAATTTGTCAATTTTACAGAGTCTGGAAGAACCGCCGCTTGGCGTAAAGCAGCGAGTGCTTCGTAGTCCTGCATGGCGAATTCCGTCACCACTTTATTGCAGCTGCTGAAGCACTTAAAGACATTCGGAATAGTGTCCAGGAATTGCATCTCTACGAAGCGGTTGGTTGCCAGCACAAAGGACTTTTTCTTGGCTCCGTTGCCGCTGATTTCCCAGAGAAGTTGAGCGTGTAAGGGACAAAAGACCGTTGCACTAAAGGACAAAAGACAAAGGACGAATATGTATTTGTAATTTCTCATTTGTGATTTGTCATTTATCATTTGAATCTCGTTATCATATTGTATGCTTGGTACATACCGAGTTCGCCTGCCTTGGACAGGTCAGACAGACCTTTCTCGTTCTCGCCGGTGAAGATGTACGTCAAACCACGGTTGAAATAGGCTTCCGCGAAGTCGTTGTCAATACTGATGGCCTGCGTATAATAGTTGATGGCATCTTTATACTCGTGTTGCGCGCAGAGGATATTGGCTTTGTTATACAGCGCAAAGGTGAAGTCTGGCTGCAGTCGCAACACCTGGTCATAGTCGCGTAGCATGATATCAAAGTCCATGTTTGCGGTCGCTTCCTGTTCACCTGTTGCACGCTGGTACTCCAGAAGCCGGTAACGCCAGTTGGCACGGCAGAAAGTGATGATAATAGCAAGCGGCGAGTGGCTATCGACCATGGTTATGGCGCGGGTACAATCGTCAATGGCACTGGCATAGTCCTGAACGATAGCAAACTCTATCGCACGCGCAAAAATCAGCTCTGCGCTCGGTGTATTGTCAATGGTTCGAGACAAACGTGTTATCTCTGCGAAATGGAAATCCACCATTTCTGCCGTCAGCGCAATCTCTTGGCTGGTGAAGCGCATAGCCGCTGGTAGAATCTCACTCTTGTTGATTTTGTCCACCAACGGATGATAGTAGTTCGTGCGTCGCAGACTGAGGTCCTGGGTATAATAACTAAGCACGACATTGGGTTCGTTTACTACGTCCTGGTGGTGTTTCTGAACGCTTCCACGTGTTTGTGAGTCGTATTTCTGTTCCTCTTCCGGCAATTCCGGCTGGTTCTGCGCCGTGGAGGTGGAGAATTCTTTGCGGTGGTCTTTCTTCTGCGGTTGGGCTTCCGCAATCATCAGGTCCGTATTGGGTTGAGCCGCTTGTTGCGCCTGAATAGCCTCTTTGCGTTCCTCTAAATCCTGCGCTTTTTTGCGGTATTTATACGCCTCTGCCTGGTTCCCTTGCTGTGCTTTCGCCTGCGCTGCCAAGTAATAGCTCGGCAGGAAATACGGATATCGCTCAATCAGCGCATTCATATCCGTGACCACTGCTTTCCACTGCTTGAGTTGCATCTCTACCAATCCGCGCTGGTAGCGCATTTCTGTGCGTTCAGGAGCCAATGAAATAGCGGTATTGAAGTCCTCAAGGGCGTTGTTGTAGTCGCCTACTTCTTGCCTCATGACACCTCTGTTGTAGTAGCAATCCGCATCGCGAGGCGATAGTTTGACAGCCTGGTCGTAGTCGCTCAGCGCTCCGCGATAGTTATGGCGGTGGTAATGAATGACACCTCGGTTGATATAATCTCCCGCCCATTTGGAACCGAGATTGATAGCTTGCGTGAGTTGTACATAGGCATCATCCTCACGCTCCAACATCAGATTTGTTACGCCGAGCATGGACCAAACAGCAGGGTTGGTCTTGTCGTACTTGGCTGCTTGCTCGAAGGCGTCAAGGGCAGTGAGCGTATCTTTTTTGCTAATGGAGATAATACCTTTCTCGCTCCACACGCTCGCAGACTGCGGTTCACGGCGAAGCATGGCTTCGATATCTTCCAGTGCCTCATCGTAGTGCTTCATTTGCGCGCGTGTGTCTGCGCGTAATAACATATAGGTGCGATTCTCAGGCGAGAAATGCAGAGCCTCCGTATAATCTGTTTCAGCATCCTCCAAGCGGTTCAACTGACGATAGACATATCCGCGGGCATAGTAATAGCCGGGTGAGAACGGATTTCGGTCTATGGCTGAATTGCAGTCACGGAGTGCGCCTTGGTAGTCTTCCAACTGAATCTTGGCAATAGCACGGTAGAAATAGGGTTCGGCCAGGTAAGGCTTGAGATGAATAACCTGATTGAAGTACTGAATAGACAGCACATAGTCCTCAAAATACAAGGCGTTCCTGCCGATCGCTGTGATGCGGTCGGTGTTCAGTTGTGCCTTAGCCGGACAAAGGACAAAGGACAAAAGACAAAAGACGAATATGTATTTACTGACAGCCTTCATTCGGATCAAACCATGCGGGTACGTCAAACTGCTCGGTCGGACTATAACCCAATTCCTGATCAGCCAAAATCTTTTGCATATATATTGCGCAGATAGGAAGAGCCATCGATGCACCCTGACCTTCTGCCATATTATCAAAATGTATGCCACGGTCTTCTCCGCCAACCCATGTTCCGCAAACCAGCGAAGGAGTGAAACACATGAACCAACCATCGGAGTTGTTATTGGTTGTACCTGTTTTGCCGCCCATTGGAGCCGTAATACCGTACTTGAAGCGCACGCGAACACCCGTTCCGTGGTCAAGCACCGCACGCAACATGTGAATCATTTTGTATGCCGTTGTTTCGCTGATAATCTCATGCGTACGCGGCGAGAAAGAACCGATGACGTTACCTTTGTTATCCTCTATGCGGGTTACATATAGCGGTTCGGTACGAATACCTTTGTTGGCAAATGTGGTATAGGCGTCCACCATTTCTTCCACGCTCACTTCACAAGGTCCCAGACAGAGCGAAATAACGGGGTCGAGTTGGCCCTGAATACCGAAAGACTGCATCATCTTGACGAGTTGTTCCGGTGTGAAAAGGGACATCAAATACGCAGAAATCCAGTTAGAGGAGTTCATCAAGCCCCATGTGAGCGAAACAGTGTCCCCTTTGTACTTGTCGTGCGTGTCGCGGGGCGACCACTCGTGTCCGTTGGCATCGAGCAACGTAATGGGTTCATTGACCACTTTTTCGCACGGCCACATACCTTCGTCCATCGCAAGCGTATATAGATAGGGCTTAACCGTTGAACCTACCTGACGACGACCTTTGGTGACCATATCGTACTGGAATTGTGCGAAATTCGGTCCTCCGACATAGGCTTTGACATGTCCTGTATGCGGATCGATAGACATGAATCCGCAGCGCAGGTAACTCTTTTGCCATTTGATGGAGTCGAACGGACTCATGACCGTATCCACCATGCCTCGGTCGTAGGTGAATACTTGCATCTCACGCGGAGTCATGAAGGCAGCTTTGATGGAGTCCTGACATGCACCGGCACGTTTCATCGCGCGGTAACGGTCCGTTTGGCGCATCGAGCGGTTCATGATGCCGTCTATCTCCGCTTGGGTAAGCGAACGCGAGAACGGAGCGTTCTTTTTCTTCTTCAGTTCTTTGAAGAACGATTTCTGTTGTGCTTGCATGTGTTCGCTGACAGCCTCTTCCGCGTAACGCTGCATTCGCGAATCGATGGTGGTATAGATCTTCAGGCCGTCCTGGTAGATGTCGTACTTGCTGCCATCCGGTTTGCGGTTCTTCTCGCAGAAACCGTACAATGGGTTATTCTCCCACTGCCATAAATCGAGTTTGTACTGCTGCTGGTTCCACTCCGAATAATCGCTCTCTTTAGGCTCTTTGGCCGTTATCATAACGCGCAGATACTCACGCAGATAAGGAGCCATACCTTGCTTATGGTCCACAGAACTGTAATGGAGCTCCAGCGGCAAGGCGGAAACGGAATCGCGCGTTGCTTCATCGATGTAACCGTATTTCTCCATCTGACTTAGCACGACGTTACGACGACCTGTAGCACGCTCGGGATGACGAACAGGATTATAGAGCGAAGGGTTCTTACACATGCCTACCAGCATAGCTGCCTCTTCCAGTTTGAGGTCAGTCGGCGTGGTTGAGAAGTAAACCTGCGAAGCGGACTGAATACCTACGGCATTGTAGAGAAAATCGAATTGGTTGAGGTACATGAGCAAAATCTCATCCTTCGAATAGAGCCTTTCAAGCTTGGTGGCAATTACCCATTCGATAGGTTTCTGCATGGCGCGCTCGAAGATATTGTTCGCGCGCGGAGACCACAACTGCTTTGCCAACTGCTGGGTGAGAGTCGAACCACCACCGGCACGACCGAGTTTGAGAATAGCGCGGAACATCGACTTGAAGTCCACTCCCGTATGTTTGTAGAAACGGGCATCCTCGGTAGCGATGAGTGCATTTATCAAATCGGGTGCAAGGTCGGTGTACTGAACGCCAATTCGGTTCTCATACCGATAGTAGCGTCCGAGGGACTGCATATCCGCAGAGATGACCTCGCTCGCATAAGTGTTTTTCGGGTTCTGCAACTCTTCCAAAGGCGGTAAATAACCCAACGCGCCTTTGGTTATCAACCAAATGACAAGAAACGCCACTAACAAGCCTCCGAAAAAGAGACCCCAAAACCACAGTAAAAACGGTTTGTACCAACTCTTCGTTTTCATATCATCAAATCTTCAATTATCCTGTTTAATATATGTAGCCCTTTTTGTGTTGCCACAATACGGCCGTCGTCTGTTCGTTTTAGCAGTTTTTCTGCGATTAATCTATCGATATTGGACCGAGAATGACTCGGTATTGACTCGGTAATGCCTCGACAAGTCCTTAGTCCCAACATAATGCGCTCGTTGTAGAGGTCATTGTCAGTCAATGTTTCGCTTTCCCGAACCAGCGTGCCTTCGTTGATGCCGATTATGTACGTCTCTAAATCGCTCGGGTTCCAACTCCGTACATGGTCAATATAACTATGAGCACCGGCTCCGACACCTATGTACTGCGTGCCGTCCCAGTAACTGCTGTTATGTTTAGACTCGTAGCCGGGCAGCGCGAAATTGCTCACTTCGTAGTGCTCAAAACCTGCTTCTTTGAGTCGTTGGCAAAGGTAGTCATACATCGCATTCTCCGTGTCTTCATCTATCGCTTCAATCTCGCCTGTTTCTACCATCTTGGTCAGCGCAGTGCCTTCTTCGTACATCAGTCCGTAGGTGGAGATATGCTGAATACCTAACTGTAAAGCTATCTCGATGTCGGACTGCCATAGCTCAAGTGTTTGACCGGGCAGCGCGTACATCAAATCGATAGAAATATTGTCGAACCCCGCTTGTTGCGCCAGATGTACTGCATCTATAGCCTGCTTGGCAGTGTGGCGGCGCCCCAGGACTTGCAGCAGAGAGTCCTGAAAACTCTGAATCCCTATAGACAGTCTGTTGACACCAGCCTGCTTGATTCGATGCAGGTACTGCTCGTTCATATCGCCGGGGTTCATTTCCATGCTTACCTCTTGTGCTTGCCCGATGCCGATAGTACGAAGAATCGCCTGTATGTCGGTTGGCTCAAGCGTACTGGGTGTCCCGCCTCCTATGTAAATGGTGCGAATGGGCTCGCTTGCCTCATTCCTGCGCGTTTCTATCTCTTTGAGCAACGCGTCCATATATTCTTTTCTCCGTGACAGCAGGGTGGTGGAGAAAAAATCGCAATACAAACAGCGTTTTTTGCAAAACGGAATATGTACATATACCCCTGCCATCAGTCTTTCTTCCAAAACTTCGTGCCCACCAATTCGTCCGGTAGGTACTGCTGCTCCGTCCAATGCCCCGGATAATCATGCGGATATTTGTATCCGTCCGAGTAACCAAGTTCTTTCATCAGACTTGTAGGCGCATTGCGCAGGTGGAGCGGTACAGGCAGATTACCAGTTTCCCTCACTTTCGCCAATGCACTGTCTATCGCCAGGTATGCAGAGTTATCTTTCTTGCAGGTCGCCAGATAAATTGTGGTCTCCGCTAACGGTATTCGTCCTTCCGGCCATCCGATTTTGTTCACGACATCAAAGCACGTGTTGGCAAGCAACATCGCATTCGGGTTCGCCAGACCGATGTCTTCGCTTGCGAGGATACATAAGCGCCGTGCAATAAACTTCGGGTCTTCGCCACCTTCTATCATCCGCGCCAACCAATAGATCGCCGCCTGCGGGTCGCTGCCGCGTACGGATTTGATGAACGCGGAAATGATGTCATAGTGCATTTCTCCGTCCTTGTCGTACGCTACGGGGTTCTGCTGGAGTTGCTTGGTCACGGTCTCGTTGTCTATGACGCGTGCGCCGCTGTTGCTAACCAACTCTATGATATTGAGCAGTTTGCGGGCGTCGCCGCCGCTGTAGCGCAGCAAGGCTTCGGTATCCTTGACCTGCAGGTTGAGCGAACGAATATAATCATCTTGCGTCAGCGTGCGGTGAAGCAGTTCCAGCAAATCATCCTTGCTGAGCGGTTGCAGCACATAGACCTGACAACGGCTCAGCAGCGGAGTGATGACTTCGAACGAAGGGTTCTCGGTGGTCGCACCAATAAGCGTGATCGTGCCTTCTTCTACGGCGCCGAGCAGACTGTCCTGTTGTGATTTGCTGAACCGGTGAATCTCATCGATGAACAGAATAGGACTGCGTCCATCCGTAGGCGCAAAAAGACCGCTGTTGAGAGACGCGTTTCGTTTGGCTTTGTCAATCACGTCACGCACTTCCTTCACGCCGCTCGTCACTGCGCTGAGCGTGTAGAACGGTCTTTGCAACTGGTGCGCAATGATACGTGCCAGCGTTGTTTTACCGACTCCCGGAGCACCCCAAAGAATGAAACTGGCGATGTTCCCGCTCTCAATCATTGTGCGCAGGATAGCTCCTTCGCCCACCAGATGTTTCTGGCCTATGTATTCGTCCAGCGTTTTTGGACGCATTCGTTCGGCTAATGGTAACATAGTAGTTCTTTGGCTGTTTTGAGGGACGCTTCTGTGGTGTTCTTTCCGCTCAGCATAGAGGCAATCTCTGTGATTCGTTCTTCGTCGTTCAGCCGACTGATATGTGTTTCCGTTCGAGTTGCGGTGTCGGCTTTATATACCTTGTAGTGATGGGTACCCAACGCAGCGATTTGCGGCAGATGGGTAATGGCGATGATTTGTCGGTGGGTTGCCATCTCTTTCATGATAGAAGCCATTTGCGTGGCGATGTCGCCGCTCACACCGGTGTCTATCTCATCGAAAATAATCGTCGGCAAACCTTTCGTGCTGGCAATCAGAGCTTTCACGCATAGCATCAACCTGCTTATCTCTCCGCCGGAAGCTACTTCGCTGACGTTGCGCAGACTTTGGTTAAGGTTAGCGGCAAAGAGAATTTGCACTTCGTCGCAACCATTTGGTGTGAAGTCCTCCGTCGGCAAAACAGGAATCTCCACTTTCGCGTGCGCTACGCCGAGTCGTTTGAGACCATCTACGAGGGTTGAGCATATCTGCGGCACGACGGATTTGCGGTTTGCTGTCAATTCTTTTGCCATGGCGCTCAGTTTGGTTTTCTCTGTTTCCACAGCTTTTCGGGCTTGCTCGATATCGTAATCGAACGAGTCAAGTCGGTTCACTTGAGCGGCCAACTCATCGCGTTGCGCAATCAGTTCATCGATGTTCTCTGCGCTGAATTTATGGAGCAAGCCGTTGAGCGTATCCATTCGCTCTTCAACCCATTCCAGACGTTGCGGATCAAGCTCCACATGGCTCAATGCCCGTTCCGCTTCATGGGCTATGTCCTGAAGCTCCAAACGCGCACTGTCAATACGTTCCTGTAAGTTCGTCGCAGTGTCTTCCAGATGACAAGCACGTAAGGCTTCGATAGCGCTGCCTTGCTCGCCGCTCAATGCCTCTATGGCTGTTTCCAAGGCAGAGCGGATATCTTCTGCGTGACTCAATCGGTACTGCTCTTGTTCCAATTCTTCCAATTCGCTTGATTGCAAACCGGCTTCATCCAGGAGCTTGAATCGGTACTGGATGTATTCCGCATCTTGCTGACTTTTCTTGGCAAGTGATTGCAAGGTGCGCAAATTCTCCACGGCTGTCGTATATCGCTCATACTGAGCCGAATAATCGTTCAGCAGGGTAGGCTTGTTCACTACGGCATCCACTACTTCCAACTGAAAATCAGCATTCTCAATCAGCAGGTTAGCGTGCTGGGAATGGATGTCAATCAGTTTGGTGGCAAGCGTTTTGAGTTCTTGCAGCGTCACGACACTGTCATCTACGAACGAACGACTCTTGCCGTTGGCGTACAACTCGCGGCGGATGATGCCTTCATCAAATTCCGCTTCGATGATACATTTGTCCTCGCCGTCTGTGATGGCTTTGCTGTCAGCGCGCGCACCGAGCACCAATGCCAACGCACCAAGGATGATACTTTTGCCGGCTCCGGTTTCACCCGTCAGTACAGAAAAACCGGCATCGAAATCAATGTCCAGATGGCTTATCAGCGCGTAGTTTTGTATGTGTAAATGCTTTAACATCTTTCACTCATTCACTCTTTCACTCATTCATCCGATCATATGTCGTCTGTCGCGTGGGGTCTATGTCTGTCAGCAAATCATAGACATCTTTCTTCTCTTTGTCCGTTCCCTGACGGAAAATATCCACCAACTCGTCCGCTTTGGCGTCAAGGAAAGTATTGATGACATAGGTTGCAGGGCGTGCGCGATAGGCTTCTTTGAGCACGGGAAGACCTTCAGCGATGCGTGCGCGGCCGTTCGTCACATTACTGCTCATCTCATCCAAACCAAGACGGTGATACTCGTAATAATAGTTGCGATATTTCTTGAACGCTTCGTCTAACAGGTTGTTAATCAGCGAGTAACGGCTTCTGTTGCTCTCAAATGCCAACCAGCCTTTCTGCTCTATGTTATCCATGCTTGCACTTTGGCAGGTATTCACAATCTCCTCGCACATCTGGAAGAATGGTGTTCCGCCTAAGCGCTGGAAACTATCTTGGTCATGGCCGATGATGAGATAGCAATAGTACGCTAACATCGCCGTCAGGTTGGTCGTGAACTGGTTCTGCTGCCATTCGATGCGATCGAACTCCTGATAGGTGAAATTGAACGCATTGTCCTTGAAGTTCAGCAAAGGCGTAGAGTAGGTAGTGCCATAAACGGGACGACGGCTTTGCAGCGTCATCTCGCATGTGAAGAGGTTGTTCTCCAATTTCTTGACCAGAATGAGCATACTGCACTCGATTTTCTCCTGCTGTGCATAGGTCATGTTGGTCCATCTGTTCTGGTTCATATATTCCTCAACCGCCAGACGCAGTGTTTCGAATATTTGCTTGTTCGAGCCCTCTATCTGGTCCGAGTTGACGGTTACTGTGCAGTTAATCTCCTGTGCGCACATCCCAACAGCCAACGCCAAAGCCAATGTTAAAAATAACTTTCTCATTTCGAAATGGATATGATGTTTCCTGTTTTCTCGTTAAATACAATCTTGGGCAGATCTCCGTTTGTGAATAGGTTTTTCGGAAGCGGTACATCTACGCCTAATTGTGCCACATCAATCGTGCGTTCGCCCAGCAGACGACCCTTGTACAGCACGCGAATGACTGCGCTACCCGGCAAGTTGTAAGATATTTGCGACAGCTCATTGCCTTTCTTGTTCGGCTTCTTCTCCTCGGTCTCCTGCGGCTTGTAGGTCGTCTTGTGGCGTCCTATCCACACGGTGATGGAGTCCGCATCGACATTCTCTTTGTTCGTAAATCCGTTCTCCTCCGAGAAATAAACAAACTCCTTCTGAATCTGTCGGTCTTGGAAGCTGTTTTTGCCGATGGACGAAATCGTAATCTTCTTATGCTCGGTTTTGGTAGTCTTCTGACCGATAAACAGCTCCGTCAGCACTTTCTCCTGCTCGTCCAGTTCTTTGAGCACGAGTTCCATGGACTTACCATCCGCCGGTGCGCGCTCCACTTCACCGCTCAGCAGATACATACGCGTCTCCCGAATATGGAAAATCTGCTTCGCTGCCTCTTTGGCCTGCGCCATAGGAGAGCCCGCTTTCACTACTTCCTCGGAGTAAGGAGCGATGCGTTTCGAACTAATCCTAGACTTTACCCGAGGGCTTTCCGTACTTTTACCGAAGTTCTTAGCAGGTTTATCTTCCTGCGCATCTATATTGTAGCCCTTCAACAGACCTTTGTCATTGATGGTCAGCAACATCGGAATACCGCCGTCTGCTGTTATTTTGTGTGGACGCGTTTGGTCGGCAGAGGTGGATGTGCCGATATGCACATCTTTGAGTGTGTAACTTGTGCTGTTGGTGTTCACTACATCCGTGGCGCCTAACAGTTCCTCGGCGTAGTGGGCAAACTGACCGCGAATCTGGGTCTCTACGGTGTAGGTGAAATCCAGTACTACAGAAGTCTTCGGCGAATAGTACACCAATGCGGCTTCTCCTTGTTCCAGTACTTGCGCAAAACTTGCGCTGATGGATAAAATAGCTCCTATGAGCAAAATAAAAATACGTTTCATATCTTTTCTATCTTCAATGTTCTATTATTAATGTCCGTTTGACCAAATTCTCCATGCCGCTTTGGCTTGACCATAAAGCATCTCCATGCCGTTTTTGATACTTGCGCCTTGTGCCTTTCCTTTGCGAAGAAAAAGCGTTTCTTCGGGGTTATAGACGCAGTCAAACAACAAATGTCGTGCCGTTATTTCCTCGTAGGGAATAGCTGGACAAGTGTCTATGTCGGGAAACATACCCAGCGGCGTACAATTGACGATGATGGTGTGTTCTGACATGACGTTTGCTGTCAAATCGGAATAACTCAGTTGACCGTCTTTGGGCGTACGGCTGACGAGAGTAGGGATGATTCCTAACTTGCGCAAACCGTAACATACTGCTTTGGATGCGCCACCGGTTCCGAGGACAAGTGCCTTTTGGTCATAAGCGCGTAGTAATGGACTTATGGAATCGATAAAACCGAGACAATCGGTATTGTAACCCACATGCTTGTGAATGACATTAACCGCTCCGATGGCTTGTGCCGTTTCGTCCAAACGCTCCAGAAATGGAATCACGGTCTGCTTGTATGGAATCGTCACATTCATGCCATCGAGTGAGTCGATTAACTCGCGCACTTTTCGTCCATTGTCCATTGTCCATTGTCTATTGTCTATCGGATACAATGAGTACTCTGCATGGATGCCTTCGCGGGCGAACTTCTCGTTGAAATACTTCGCGGAGAATGACTGAACTAAAGGATAACCTATTATGCCGAAGTGACGCATAGTTTGCCGTGTTTAATGGTTGCCTGATGCGTTTTGGAGGTGAAGATTTTGCCGCCTTCACCGCGTTGCAACGCATCGTAAATTTTATCTATTTCCGCGAAGTTATAACTGCGAAGTTCCTCGTAAAGTCTCGCAAGTCCCGCTTCGCGTGTGTTTTTGCCTTCGATTATATCCACATAACCTTGCATAAATTCTGCCGTTTGTGCAATGTGCTCTATCTCTGCCTTGCTGTAATGAGTGAGCTGTTCACGGATGGCATTTCGAATGATGGAGAGGTCGCTGTTTGTGCTGTCCGTCACCCAATTGAGATGCCGTTTGTCGCGCAAATAGTGCTCAATATAATCGCGTGTTGTGCAGAGTAACGGGCGGACAATAGGAAGACCGTCAGGCGCCATCGGATTCATGCTTTTAGGTCGCATTCCTGCCAAACCACGTAAGCCTGAGCCGCGTCTGAGATTGAGAAGCAATGTCTCTGCCTGGTCATTCTGATGATGAGCCACAGCAACGGCTTGACAATCTTTCTCCTGGGCTATTTCTTCGAACCATGCGTATCGTAACTCTCGTGCGGCCATCTCCATACTTATAGCGTGAGCTTGCGCGTACGCGAGAGTGTCAAATTCTTTCACCTCCAGCGGCACATTCCTTCCCTCGCAAAATGTCCGTACAAACGCTTCGTCACGGTTACTCTCCTCTCCACGCAAATGGAAGTTACAATGCGCCGCAACACATATATATCCGGCGCGCAACAAAACATCTAACAGAGCGATGCTGTCTGCTCCGCCGCTTACTGCTACCAACACCGGTTTTTGCTTGTCCAGCAATCCGTGTTTACGAATATATGTCGTTACGCGTCTAAGCACCTAATCCTCTATATTTCACGCGTTTGGGTTCACACGCTTCTTCGCCGAGTCGCATCTTCTTGTTCTCTTCGTATTCGGAATAACTGCCCTCGAACCAGAACACTTTTCCGTCGCCTTCATAGGCGAGAATGTGCGTGCAGATACGATTGAGGAACCAGCGGTCATGCGAAATAACTACGGCGCAGCCTGCGAAATTCTCCAGACCTTCTTCCAGCGCACGCAATGTGTTAACATCAATATCGTTGGTCGGCTCATCGAGCAGCAGTACATTGGCCTCGCTCTTGAGTGTAAGAGCCAAGTGCAAACGGTTTCGTTCTCCACCGGAAAGCACACCGCATTTCTTCTCTTGGTCAGCTCCTGTGAAGTTGAAGCGGCTCAAATAGGCACGAGCGTTGATTTCTCTACCGGCAACACGAATGAACTCTGTTCCTCCACTGATGGTCTCGAATACAGACTTGTTCGGATCTATATCTGCGTGCTGTTGGTCCACATAGCCTATCTTGACGGTCTCGCCTACGCTAAACGTACCTTTGTCGGCTTTCTCGGAGCCGATAATCATGCGGAAAAGGGTAGTCTTGCCGGCTCCGTTAGGTCCGATGACGCCCACGATACCATTCGGTGGTAGCATGAAATTAAGGTCTTCGAATAGCAGATGGTCGCCAAACGACTTGGCCACACCTTCGGCATTGATAACTTTATTTCCTAACCGCGGACCGTTCGGGATGAAAATCTCTAATTTCTCCTCGCGTTCTTTCTGTTCTTCATTTAACATTCGGTCGTAAGACTCCAGACGTGCTTTCTGCTTCGCGTGCCGTGCTTTCGGTGCCATGCGAATCCATTCCAACTCGCGCTCGAGTGTCTTGCGACGTTTGGATGCTTGTTTCTCTTCCTGAGCCATTCGGTTGGTCTTCTGCTCAAGCCACGATGAGTAATTGCCTTTCCACGGAATACCTTCTCCGCGGTCTAACTCGAGAATCCAGCCTGCCACATTATCAAGGAAATAACGGTCGTGCGTGATACAAATCACAGTGCCTGCATATTGCTGCAAATGTTGCTCAAGCCAGTCGATCGACTCTGCATCCAAATGGTTCGTAGGCTCATCGAGCAGTAGCACATCGGGTTGTTGAAGCAACAAACGGCATAAAGCCACACGACGGCGTTCTCCTCCCGAGAGAGTGGTCACAGTGGCGTCATCCGGAGGACATCGAAGTGCATCCATGGCTCTGTCTAACTTCTGGTCGATGTTCCAGGCATCCGCAGCATCGAGCTTGTCCTGCAGCTCTGCCTGACGCGCCAAGAGTTTGTCGAAATCCGCATGGGGCTCCGCAAACGCCATATTGATGTCATCATACTCTTTGAGCATGTCCATGATAGGTTGTACGCCTTCTTGTACAACCTCACGTACGGTTTTGGTGGCATCCAGTTTCGGATCTTGCTCCAGATAACCAACACTGTATCCCGGTGACCAGACCACTTCGCCTTGGTAGTCTTTCTCAATACCTGCGATAATCTTTAGCAGTGTCGATTTACCGGCGCCGTTAAGACCGATGATGCCGATCTTGGCACCATAGAAGAAACTGAGGTAGATGTTTTTCAATACCTGTTTTTGCGGAGGGAAGGTCTTGTTCAGACCAACCATCGAGAAAATAATCTTTTTATCGTCTGCCATACTCTGCGAATGTGTAATCAAATGGGTTTTTGTCATCTGCGCTGTGTCTTTCTGCGCTCAGTTGTTTCCACACAGCTGCGTCTATCTCGGGGAAGAATGTATCTGCATCTTCCCACGAATGGTGAATATGCGTGATATACAGTTTGTCTGCCAATGGCATCATCTGACGATAGACCATACCTCCTCCGATGACGAATGCTTCTTCGTTCGCAGGCACTTTAGCGACCAGTTCATCGATAGAATAGACGGCTTCTGCTCCCTCAAATGTCTTACCGGCCACATCGGTTAGAACGATATTACGTCGGTTCGGCAGCGGATGCTTGGGCAGCGAGAAGAAGGTTCGTTCTCCCATTAGCACAGTTTTGCCACTGGTTATCTCTTTGAAATGTTTCAGGTCCGCAGGCATGTGACACAGCAAGTCACCTTTTTTGCCTATGGCGTAATTCTCAGCTACTGCTACTATAATTGAAATCATAATTGAATATTTTTGCTTTTGATTACACAGCCACCACTCCTGCAATGTGAGGGTGTGGGTCGTAGCCTTCCAGTTGGAAATCTTCGTATTGGAAGTGGAATAGGTCTTTCACCTCGGGGTTAATATTCATTTTCGGTAAAGCACGAGGCTCACGAGTCAATTGTAACTTCACTTGCTCCAAGTGGTTCAAATAGATATGCGCGTCACCTAATGTATGGACAAAATCGCCGCATTGCAGCCCCGTCACCTGCGCCATCATTTGCAGCAGTAGAGCATACGAAGCAATATTGAACGGTACACCGAGGAATATATCCGCACTGCGTTGGTAGAGTTGAAGACTCAGTTTGCCGTCCGCTACATAAAACTGGAACAGACAATGACAAGGCGGTAGCGCCATTTTGTCCACTTCCGCTACATTCCACGCGCAGACCATCATACGACGGCTGTCAGGATTATGCTTGATGGTCTCAACGATATTGGCGATTTGGTCTATTGTGCCGCCGTTGTAGTCCGGCCATGAACGCCACTGATGACCATAGACAGGACCTAACTCGCCATTCTCGTCTGCCCACTCATTCCATATCCGTACACCATGGTCTTGCAGGTACTTGACGTTTGTGTCGCCATTCAGGAACCATAGCAACTCATAGATAATCGATTTGAGATGCAGTTTCTTGGTGGTAAGAAGCGGAAAACCATCCGCCATGCTAAACCGCATCTGATGCCCGAACACGGATATAGTGCCTGTGCCGGTGCGATCATGTTTGATGGTGCCTTCATTGAGCACGCGTTGACATAAATCCAAATATTGTTTCATGTTAGTATAGTTTATAGGTCGTTTTTAGGACCTTGAATTCTGTTCTACGGTTGATTTGGTTGCATATCTCTTGCTTGTCTGTCGGCAAAGCCAGGATGAATGTCTCGTCCAGCGCTTGGTCAACAGGAATCCACGGGTACTGCTTGTTGAGCGCCTTGTCGCAGATGACGGGTTTGGTCTTGCCATAACCGACTGGAGTAAGACGTTCGCGCTCTATACCTTGTTTGATGAGGTAATCACAACAACTCTGTGCGCGTTTCTGCGACAGGTCGAGGTTGTATTCTTCATTACCCACAAGGTCGGTGTGCGCAGATAGCTCGATAGTGATGTTCGGGTTATCGTTCAGCAGTTTGACGAGGCGGTTCAATTCCTCTTCTGATGCTTTCGTAATCTCCCAACGGGCAAACTCATAGAAGATGTTCTCCATTTTAACCGGCCTGCTGATAGGATTGAGAGCAAAATTCATTTCGTACGTTTTGCTGTCTTTCAATCCCAGCGTGTTCCATTGCTCTTTGGCGTTGAGATAACCGCGTGCGGTGGCCAACATAACGTATTTGACATCTTTCTTCAGCTTGATTTTGTAGGTTCCGTCGTGACGGGCGTTAATCTTGCTGTTCGTTCCGTCCGAACCGACGATTCGCAGTTTGGCGTCCGATATAGGGTTACCTTGCTCATCATTGACCACACCTTCGGCAATGAACTCCATCTCCGGCAACCAGAAACGGTATATTTTGTCATAGCCCTTCTTGTCTCCTTTGTTGGAACTGAAGAAACCGTCTTGACTGTTACCGGCGAAGGTAATACCGAAGTCATCACCTATGCCATTGAAAGGCGCACCCATGTTATAGAGCACCCAAACGATGGTGTCAGTGAAGTTCGTGTCCCGTTCGGCTTTGTAGATATCCAGACCGCCGTAACCCGGATGACCATTGGATGCAAAATACAGCGTTCCGTCTGCATGAACATACGGATACATCTCGTCGGCAGCTGTGTTGATTCCTTTGCCTAACGGCTGAGGATTAACCCATTCGTTTCCGTCCAACTCTGCACACCATATATCTTTACCTCCTTCGCCTCGCGGGTCGTCGCACGCGAAATAAAGTGTGTCGCCGGTAACGTTGAGAGCCGGGTGGCCGATGGTGATAGAACTATCCGCAAATATTTTCACTTCTTGCGGTTCTCCCCATTCGCCACTCGCACGGTCGCTGCGATAAATCTTTGCGCCGAGGTCTTTGCCGTTAATAGGCTTGGAGTAGGTGAAATACATCGTTCGGCCGTCAGGCGTGAACGAACAAACACCCATCTCGGCTATCGCAGCTTGTTTGCCGCCTCCACCGGCTGTGTCATTCTTTTGTTCATTCTCCGGCTCATCGTACAGACCTTCTGCCAGTTCGATGTCTTCCCATTCGCCGGCAGCATTCTTTCGGGTCTGATAGAGCTGGAATAACTGTTGGCCGGTTACGTTACTCGGTCGTTTCAATTTCTTTGAACCTGTTTTGCTTTTCTCCTGTCGGTTCGAAGTGAACATGATGGCATCTGAATTGTCGCCGATAAACATGGGTGCGAAGTTGGATGTGCGCTTTTGGTTGAACTCCTTCGCCTCTGAAACTTTGTATCTGCTGGTTTCTTTTCGCCATTCGTCAATCTTGTTGCATGCATAGCGGTTGGCTTGAGCTACATAGTTGTCGGGGTGGGATTCGAGGTAAAGCGAATAACTCTTGGCGGCATCCTTGTATTTGCCTTGGTACTGTAAGACTAATCCGCAATGCAAGAAAATAGTGGAGTCCTGCAGATGGTACTTGCATCGCAACGCACTCTGATAACAATTGGCTGCACGCGGATTGTTAATCAACCGGTAGCACTCGCCTTGTTTGTAAGCGACATAACCTTTCAACTCCCGGTCTTTCTTGCTGTTCAGACGCCCATAGCACGACTTATACATATCCGCCGCGATGTAGTACTCACCGATAGCGAACTTCTTGTCCGCCTTCTTCACCCGTTTCTGTATCCCGCAGCTGCTGAATAGCAACAACGTAATCAATATAAAAACACTCGACCGTTTCATTTAAGTCTTTTGTCCTTATTCCTTTAGCGTAGCGGTCCTTATTCTAATTCATGTATCACTAATCCACTTCTCAGTTTGGGTTCGAACCAAGTGGTCTTGGGAGGCATAATATTGCCGGAGTCAGCGATGTCGATGATTTGTTTCATGGTCACGGGGTAGAGTGCCAACGCCATTTTCATCTCTCCGCTATCTACACGGCGTTTCAGTTCGCCGAGTCCACGGATACCGCCCACGAAATCGATTCGCTTGTCCGAACGAAGGTCTTTGATGCCAAGAATCTTGTCCAGGATGAGGTTACTCGAGATGGTCACATCGAGCACACCTATAGGGTCTGCATCGTCGTAACGACCGGTTTTGGCTGTCAGCGAATACCAATGTCCGCCGAGGTACAGACTGAAATTATGCAGTTGGTTCGGCTTGTAGATATCTGTTCCCTTGTCCTCAACCTCAAAGTCCGCTTTCAGCGCATCGAGGAACTGAGCCTCGCTCAGCCCGTTCAAATCTCTTACTACGCGGTTGTAGTCAATGATATTCAGCTGATTGTCGGGGAAGCACACTGCGAGGAAATACTCCCATTCGCCATTCGCCTTTAGTCCTTTCGCCTTTAATTCCGCTCCTACGCCGGCTGCAGCCGCAGAACGATGGTGCCCGTCAGCGATGTACATAGCGGGTATCTCGGCGAAGATGGATGTTATTTTCTCAATCGTCGCTTTGTCGTCAATCACCCAGAACGTATGGCGGAATCCTTCCGGAGCGGCCACAAAGTCATACTCCGGCTTGCCCTGACATACGTTGGCAACGATGGCATCCAAGTCATCTCTATGCGGATAAGCAAAGAATACCGGCTCCATATTTGCGTTGAGCACGCGTACATGCTTCATGCGGTCTTCTTCCTTGTCTCGCCTCGTCAGTTCGTGTTTCTTGATTCGTCCCTCGAGATAATCATCTACCCATGCTCCGACCACAAGGCCGTACTGGGTGCGACCGTTCATCGTCTGTGCATACACATAGTAACGCTCTCCGGGGTCTTGAACGAGCCAGCCTTTGAGTTTGAAGCGCTGGTATTGTTGTTTGGCCTCGGGATAGACACGCGGGTCATGCTCGTCGGTGCCGGGAGCGAAGTTAATCTCCGGTTTGATGATGTGGTAAAGGCTCATCTCGTTGCCCGCTGCTTCCTGTCTGGCCTCGTCTGAGTTGAGCACGTCGTACGGACGACTGCTTACGTGTTCCACCAACTCTTTGGGCGGGCGAATTCCTCGAAACGGTTTAATCTTCATGATACTAACAATTTAACGTTTTGAGACAATCAAAACCATTTTAACCCTTTAACTATTTAACGGGAGCAACTTTGTCGTTTCCCATTGAGCATGTACCGTTGAACTGAGCACCCGGTTCTACGATGAGCGTCTTGGTATGTACGTCACCTTGAATCTTTCCGCTTGCACGGAGAGACAACTGTTGGCTGCAACTGATCTTGCCGTCCATCAGACCTAATATCTCTGCGTTCTGACACATAATCGTACCTTTGACACGACCGGCTTCGCCGATTACAATCTTGCCGGTACAATTGATTTCTCCTTCAATCAGACCATCGATACGGAAATCGCTATCTGCTGTGATGTTACCTACGATTTTACTTCCTGCGGTAAGTGCGTTGAACATCATACCGCTTTGTTGTTTCTCATTTGCCATAATATCTCAATTTTACAATTTTCAATCTTTAAACAGTTTGGGCAAGAAGCGCACGAGGTATTCTTGCCAATTCGGCCATTCGTGACCACCGGTACTCTCGAAATAGGTGTATTCGATGTGTTGCTGCTCGAGCAGGTGGCGATAGGTCTGGACGTCGTTGTATAGAAAATCCTCGGTGCCGATGGCCAACCATAGTACGCGAGCCGAACTCGGTGCGGACAAATTTCGGATTGTCGCCGGCGAGAATAAACCCACATATGCGAACTGCCCGTCCAGAACGGACGAAACGCGCATGGTATGGTATCCGCCCATGGACAAACCGGCTACCGCACGCATCTCCGGCTTCGAAGAAATACGGTAACGGCTTTCGGATTGAGCCATGAAGGTAGGGAACTGTTCCTCCCAGAAACCGGACATAGCGTTGCTCCGCTCTTCCTCGGCTGTAGGTCTGCTCGGACAGTTGTCCGGCATAATAACCACCATCTCGCGAACGGAACCAAGACGGAGTAGGGAGTCCATGATAGCTACTAACCGGCCTTTCTCTGTCCAGTCGTGCTCGTTGCCCCACATACCGTGCTGCAGATACAGCACAGGGAATATCTCGTCTGTTCGTTGGCAATAATCGCAAGGCACATACACGCGACAGGGAATACCGTTAATCGTGTCGGGACTCACAGTCCCTGCTATCACTTCTTTCTGCGCCTTTTGCACACTCGTGCTGCACGCGCTTAGCATGCCCGCGATACCAATAATAACTGCGAAAATAAAACTCTTTTTCATCTTTATTACATAAAAATCGTGCAAAGGTACAAAAAAAAAATGAATTGTGCAAATATTTATGCACATTTCGTTATTTTTATGCCAAAGAACAAAAAAAGAGGCGGCACTTGATGGTGTCGTCTCCATTAGGTTAATACCTGATAACTATCGAATAAAATGCATCGGTTGCCATGGTTCGCGTTCGGGCAAAGAAGGTGCGTTTTCGCCTCGCAGACCGCGAATCATCCAAGCAAGGTTGTGTGCAAGAGTGCGCATCGTCTGCATGCCCTCTGTGTCTTGAGCCGTTTGGCCTTCCTCGCGGCCGTAAGCGATGTTCCAGTACTGCGATGTTGCCAACGGCATATTCATCATTTGTAAGGGCATTTGGAGTGCTTCGAATGCCGCAGTCGCGCCTCCTCGGCGGCAGATAGTCACCACGGCTGCAGGTTTGTTTTGCAACTGAGCGCCGTTGGAGAAGAACGCACGCTGCATGATGGAGAGAAGAGCACCATTCGGCTGGCCATAATAGACCGGTGAACCAAAGACAAATCCGTCCGATTCGGCGAATTTGGCGGAAATGGAATTGCAAACGTCATCGTCGAAAATACAACGTCCGTTACCTTTGGTTTTGCAGGTCCCGCAAGCGATACATCCGCGAACGGGCTTGTTGCCTATCCATACAATCTCCGACTCGATACCTTCGGTTTTTAAGGTGTTTGATATTTCGCTAAGTGCGGTAAAAGTGTTGCCGTTCTTGCGCGGAGAACCATTAATAAGTAATACTTTCATTGGGGTAAGAATTGAATATTGTTTTTATGGGTTATGGTTTGTCAAAAATTCACGACTGCTCCTATTGGAGCATCCAAAAGAGAAATGTGCTGTTTGGCGGCAATCTCTTGGGCTATACTGTCCGGCTCGTTCCACGGATGAACGGAAAGCGCAAACTTGTCATGATGGACGGTGAAAACATGCTTGGCTTGCAGGTCAAGGATGGCTTTCTCAAGGTCTTCCGGCATGGTATGAATATATCGCCAATTCGAGTTGTACTGACCATTCTCCAGGAAGGCTAAATCGACCGAACCGAAATGCTCGCGGATTTCTTTGAAACGCTTGTCATAACCTCCGTCGCCGCCGATATATACTTTGCGCTCCG
Organism: uncultured Bacteroidales bacterium; assembly: GCA_902778935.1. Lineage (GTDB taxonomy): Bacteria > Bacteroidota > Bacteroidia > Bacteroidales > Paludibacteraceae > Colicola. The sequence continues at coordinate 87,254 of CACYZT010000003.1, read as the reverse complement.
CGGCTTCAACCATGAACGAAGCCCACAAGGTCTGATTGCGTTTGCCTAACAGCCTGTTGGAGAAATGACGCGTCGGCAAGCAGGTGATTTTCATCCCGCAGCGAACTGACTGACTCTCGTACCAATCCATTTCAGTTATTTGCTCGTCGCTATAACCCCAGAAACGCAGATAGTCGGCTATACCGAGAGGGCAGACCACAGTCTGGACACGCTCGCGGAGCGCCTTCAGCGCAGCGTAATCCATGTGGTCCCAGTGTTCGTGCGTTACAACCAGCACATCGATATCCGGCATGTCGTCCGGTTGGTAGATGGCTGTGCCTGGAAACGCCTTCAACATCAACGATGATGGCCATTTGGGCTGAAAAATCGGATCTACGAGAACAAGCTTGCCTTTTAGGCAAAACAGATACGAGGAATGTCCGAACCAAACAAGCCAATCGCTATCTGTTGGCAAACTCTTTATGTCCGTCTTGACCGAAGGTAATGGCTCTTGCGGTACCCGTAAAGGGTCCTTGTTAGTCATAAATCGCCATAAGGTCCCTAAGGCGTTTTTCTTCTTGTCTCGGTCATTAACCGAACCCGTGAATTGGATGGTCGGTTCTTGGTTTTGGAACATCCCGTCGCGGTAGTTAGGCGATGCCTGAATACGCTCTGTCGAACGATGTCGCCATAGTCCGAATGCAGGGTGGAAGAGCATAGCCAAGCTTACTCCGAAAAGCACCAGAAGAAGAAACAATACCATTTTTATACTCTTTTTCATACTCAAATCGACTGCAAAGGTACGAAAAAAAAATGACCTGTGCAAATTTTTGCTTCTTTTATTTGCGTATATCAAAAAAAAGCAGTAAATTTGCAGCAAATTTGTAATTTAACCGAATTATGGCATTAAAAGAACATATTCAAGAATTGCTGAAACAGGTGCCCGGCTTGCAAGCTGCTAATGCGGAGGAGCTCGAGGCGCTGCGTATCAAATATCTTAGTAAGAAAGGTGAGATTACCGCGCTTTTCAATGAGTTTCGCGATGTGCCGAACGATCAGAAAAGGGAGTTAGGACAGTTGTTGAATCAGTTACGCCAGGAGACGGAAGGACGGATTAATTGCTTGCGTGAGCAGTTTGAGGAGAAAAAGGCAGAGACAGACCGTTTGGACTTGACGCGCACGCCTGATCCGATTGAATTGGGTACGCGTCATCCTTTGTCGCTTGTGCGCGAGGAGATAGAGGACATCTTCTCCCGTATTGGTTTTACTATCGCGCAAGGACCGGAAGTGGAGGATGACAAGCATGTGTATGGCATGTTGAATTTTGCGCCCGAGCATCCTGCGCGCGACATGCAGGACACGTTCTTTATAGAAAAAGAGATAGGCGTGCAGAAACCGACGGATGTGTTGCTTCGTTCGCACACCTCTTCTGTCCAGACGCGCGTCATGACGAGCCAGAAACCGCCTATTCGCGTCCTTTGCCCGGGACGTGTGTACCGCAATGAGGCTATTTCTGCCCGTGCGCATTGTTTCTTCCATCAGGTGGAAGGTCTTTATATCGACAAGAATGTCAGCTTTGCTGACTTGCGCGAAGCGTTGCTTTATTTCAGTAAGGAGATGTTCGGCGCGGATACGAAGATTCGTCTGCGTCCGTCTTATTTCCCGTTCACGGAACCGAGTGCCGAGATGGATATCAGTTGTAATATCTGCGGCGGAACCGGTTGCTCGTTCTGCAAAGGAACAGGATGGGTGGAAATCCTCGGATGCGGCATGGTGGATCCGAATGTGCTGGAGGCCTGCGGCATTGACAGTAAGGAATATAGCGGTTATGCCTTCGGAATGGGTGTAGAGCGTATCACGAACCTCAAATACCGCGTCAAGGACCTTCGTCTCTTCTCCGAAAACGACGTCCGCTTCCTTAAGCAATTCGAGAGCTGCTAAAACCATAACTCCGTTTGGGCACGCTGAACTCTGCAGCATGAGGTTGTCCCCGCTAATCGGGGAAAACATAGACGGAAAAAGGGCAAAATAAATAATACATAGACATACATGGCGCAAGGGAGCGCCAAAAGAAGCGTAATAAGCCTAAATATACTAAAAATACAAAAGAAATGACGTACAAATTTGTGTATGTCATTTTTTTTGTGTAATTTTGTGGCGACTTTCATCTTGTGAAAGAATAATGTAGTACTTTTGCAGCGTCAAACGAAAATTCGCATTATGAACAAATCATCAACTTCGTATCTTTTTGAGTGTTACATATGGCTTGTAAACACTATCGCACGCGGACCAATCACCCGCGCCGCTATAGATGATAAATGGGCGCGTGCGTCCGTGAATGATTACAAAACGGATTCTATTCCGGAATGTACCTTCCACCGCTGGCGCAATAATGTGGAACTGCTTTTCGACGTCACTATCCAATGCAATACGCGCGGCGAGTACTACATTGAGGATGGAAACAACTTGCATAGCGACGATTGGCGTAATCGCATGTTCCAACTCTTTGCAATGAACTCGCTTATCAAAGATAGTAAGGAACTGCGTCATCGCATTTTGTATGAACATGTTCCTTCCGGCGAGAAGTTCCTCACGACGGTTGTAGAAGCTATGCGCGATAGCTGCGTCTTGGAAATGACTTACCAAGGCTACGCTAAAACAGAGCCGTCCACGTTTATGGTAGAGCCTTATTGCCTGAAGATGTTCAAACAGCGCTGGTATATGTTGGCGCATTCCGTCGGGAGAGATAAGACGCTCATTTATTCGCTCGACCGTATTCACGCTCTGGAGCCTACCACGCAGAAATATCAGCTGCCGAAGGATTTTGATGCCGAATTCTATTTCCGCAATGTGTATGGAGTGAGCGGCATGGAAGATGAGCTGCAAGAGGTTGAAATAAAGATAGAGGCATACCAAGCTAATTTTTTGCGCTCATTGCCCTTGCACCCTTCACAAACGGAGATTGAACGCCAAGAGCAATTCTCTATCTTCAGATATAACCTTGTACCGGCGTTTGAGTTCAAGCAGGAATTACGCAAGCATGGCAAGGTTTTAGAGGTCTTAAAACCTCAATGGTTGCGGGACGAGTTCCGCAAAGATCTAGAGTATCAACTTTCAAAATATCAAGACTGATGGAAGCAACAATTGAAAACAAAGTTGCGGATATTTTGCAACGAATGAAAAGCTACCAGACGAGCGACCCGACCGAAAAAGAGCTACGCTCATTTAGCAAGGACTTGCTGTCGGTTCGTCGCGCCTTGGATAAGATAGATACCGACCTTCGCAAAGGTTATTGGTTTTATAACCAATTCTATGCCCGTTGGTGTGAAGCGCACGAAAATGAAAGACAGGAACGTGTCGAAGAATGGCACGCAAGCCGTCAGTTGGATATGTTTAACCCTGTAAATAATTAAGTAATATGGAGAAGATAATGAATGAACTTGATGAGTTATTTAGAAAATTAGAATTGACTTATCAAGAAGATAATAATGCACCAGACTCTTTTAATGTCTTTGAAGCATTTCGTATCCAGCGTAGTGAACTGGCATGGTCGGCTTGGATTGCTTATTTACTTAATCCGCAAGGAAATCATGGCTTCGGAGATATATTTTTACGTTTGTTCTTGAAACATGTGCATTTGCCAGAGGATTATGTTAAAGCAGCACAAGAAAATATTGTCGAAAGAGTAATAGGTCATATTGACGAAAAATATGAAAAGGGTGGTCGAATAGATATCATAGTTCACGACCCCGGTGTCAATAAGGCAATAATTATCGAAAACAAAATCGATGCAGACGATCAAAAAAAACAACTATATCGTTATTATAGATATGCAAATACAGGAAAAGAAAAGTTTGATGACTCGCGTATCTTTTATTTAACCCTTCTTAAAAGCAATCCAGATGAAAAATCGATAAAAGGAGATGATAAAACGATAGGCAAAGAGGGAAAATTGCGAATGGACGAAGACTTCTTTTGCATATCTTATATTGATGATATTAAGAACTGGTTACAGGAATGTAAGGCAGAATGCGACGAATCGAATCCTCTTAGAAGTATTATCGAGCAGTCCATTAATGAGATAGATATTATATGTCATCAAACGGCGGTGGATGAGAAATTTCAAAAAGAAGTTGAAGGGGTGCTAAATGCTAATGGAAAAACGAGTATTGCAGACAAAGTAGGAGTTCTCAAAAAAATTGAGGTTGAAAAGTATCCGAAGTGCTCCGAGAAAATTTCCTCTCTTATAAAGATTTATCAAAGAGACAGATTCTTCGAATTGATACATCATCATTTCCCTTCTGTTGCAAAAGATGACATTTCCCAAGAAGGCAAACTTGATGGGTATTGGACAAGTACCGCGGATATATGCCAAAATGGAGTACGTTCCATCCAAATTATGCACAATTGGAAATCAGATGCTCCCGGAGAACTGATTTGTAGTGTTGATTGTGATTCCCCGAATCTCGTTTCTGAATTAGGAGGAGTGCGAGGAGTGTGGTACAAAGATAACAATGATAATCCGTTGTATTGGAGTTTTGGGTTGGATGACTATGACGGGTTATACTCAATTCTTAAAGAAATCCTAGATGTCGTATGCAAAATTTCGTAGCTATAGATTTTGAGACAGCCAACTTCGAGCAGTCAAGTGTTTGTTCGGTTGGTATTGTCATTGTTAAAAATGGCGAGATAGTGGATAATTACTACTCGCTCATTCATCCGATTCCTAATTACTATAACGAGAAATGTAGCTTTGTGAACGGACTATGCTGCTTGGACACTAATGACGCTCCAGATTTCCCTGATGTATGGGTTGAAGCACAGCGTAAGATACATGAATATTTCCCATATATAGAGGATGGCGAAGTTCCCTTCGTAGCGCATAATAAAGCCTTTGACGAAACCTGTCTAAAGGCTGTATTCGCGGCTTATGACATTGTTTATCCGGACTATGAGTTTGAATGTACGTTGCTTAAGTCGCGCCAACTATGGCCGGAAGGACATCATAATTTAAATATCATAGCCGGTTATTGTGGATATGACCTCCAGAACCATCACCATGCGCTTGCTGATGCAGAAGCCTGCGCAGTAATAGCACAACAGATATTATGACCCTGTACATCGCAGATACCGAACATTATTCCAAGGTTATCGCACAGTTTCCTAAAGTGAAGCGGCTCCTTTGGATTGCCACTGCTGACTTGAAGGATCTCTACGTAGAGAAGAAAGATAGCACTGTTGTCCCACTTCTTCAAATTCTCAATGACCTTGTGAAGAAAGGCGTAGAGGTCCGTCTGATTCATGCCAAAGAACCGGGCACGGCTTTCCGTGAAGACTTTGACAAATATCCCGCCCTTTGGGGAGGCATGGAACGACGCTTATGTCCGCGCGTTCACATGAAGATAATTGTCATGGATAGCAACCTTGTTTATATTGGTTCTGCGAACATGACTGGCGCAGGTATGGGCATGAAGTCAACAGCCAACCGAAATTTCGAAGCCGGCATGTTGACCGATGAACCGGGATTTATTGATTCAGCAATGAGCCACTTCGATTCGATATGGGAGGGAACTCATTGCAAAAAGTGCGGTAAAAAGGACTTTTGCCATGACAAAATAAAATAATTTTCACTTTTTCTGCTTTCTTTCATTTTATGAAAGTATAAAGTAGTAATTTTGCAGCGTGATTCGAAAATCGAGTCGCGCTGTATTGTTTAATAATTAAAAAACACAAATTATGGCTATCAAGAAAGCAAAAGTTGTATTCTCTGAGATTAGAATATACATGCCAAGTTCTCCCCAAAGACAAAAGTGCTACTTGGTTTATGCTGATGTACAAGTGTCAACTCAAAAGACTCATCTTCGTATAAATATCGAGGATGGGTTCGTATCAAAGAAAGTTCCAACAAAAACATATGTGTGCGAGCATTTCTTTGTAGTTCTTTATGGAGACAAGTATTTGTTCTTTAACGAGGCAGGACAAAAGACCGCAGAGAAAACCCACGAAGAAGTTGGGGATGTTATATCGGTATGGGAGGACAATTTTGTTACTCATATCGGTAATGACTTGCTCCAGTTTGACATGAATGGAGAGTTAGAAGGCAGGCGACCTTTAACCGATGAAGAAAAATCAAAACTTAAAGAGGCTGGTTTGTTATAATAGCTATGGAACCATTTTGTGTTGCTGTTGACAAGTATCTTCCAGAAGGAAGTACTTACTTTACCCGACCAAGTGACAAGTTCTATTTTGAACTAGGCATATGGGAAACCGATTTTGAAGACCGGCTTGAGACATACGTTAAGGTGTCGGACTTGCGTTATGCCGTTGAGCGTGGCTTTGATCTGAAAAAGCATGTCATGGAATATATCGCTAACAAGACACCTGAACCCGGATATTTAGAGCCCATTTATGCCGCCTTCAGAAGATATATAAAGTTTTTGAGGACGGGTGTTGGTCTCTCTGAAAGATCCTTCGATAGTGCTGACCTAATGAGGAACTTGTATATTGCAGATCTGGTTGATTTGTTCTGCAAAGAGGTGATGATATGTCTTCCTTTTGGCTCAATGCCGCATTGGAATTATTATGAACTGCTAGAGGCGCGTAATAAGCATATTATTAGCGATGATGAGTACTACAAGATTTGCACCAGCCCTTCAGACTATTATGTGCAGGCTATTAAAGAGATAAACAACAAAGTATATGATCTATTACAACAATCACAATCTTCAAATGATTGAGCGGGAAATCTTGTATAGTTACCATCGGAAGGCTTACTCTCAAGTGCAATGCCTGTGTAAGGTGCGTAAGGAAATGCTTAACGAACAGGCTATGTTGCATCAGAAAGAATTGCTCCCGGACATAATCGCTTTCAATGACGCTTTCCGCGATGCTTTGAAAGTGATGTACGACAAAGCCATTAGTTTGTATCGGCAAGTGTCCGCTATACAACCTAACATTGATTTAGAAGCAAAATGCTATCTCTGTTATGACTATCCGAAATGGCATCCATACCAAGCGGATCATCGGGAAGAGTTATGGGAAGCCCTTTGCAATGAGGGTAATCCATTATATAATGGCTCGGGAGCTTCAAAAGTTCATTTTAATCAAGGATGTTATGAAACTTTTGAGGAATTTTTGGGGATGGATGTCTGCCCTAATTGGAATGAACATTTTGACCCTGAACTCACTAAAGATTTGCACTTAACAATGGCCTTCCACGAGTTGTTTGAGGACATGAATTTTGCGCTGACAGATTTTATCTATGTCCGTGAGTTCAACTGGGATTTTTTTATTACTAATAATGATACTTTCTTGTACAAAGTGATATAAATCAACAATGATTATGAACGTACGTGAATTACCCGGTCTAAAAACCATTATGGGCTTTGACGGTGAATATGCCAACATCAAAACAAAAGGTACAGACGGCATTTACCACGGCTTAATCAACCGAAAAGGCGAAGTAGTGTGGTATGACAATCTTTTGCTTCCACCTCTTGAACTACGCGACCACGACTCAGTATTTTTAAGTATGAAACGTGGAGTCAAGGGATTTGTTTATTTCGATGTCGCTCAGCAAAAGTATATTGACGAACCTCAGATGAGTGAACGTCCGAAAGATCATGAGTCTCATGTGCGGTCAATGCGTAAATTGACCGACAAGTTCCTTGCCTATGCAGAAGGTCCGAAGAAATGGGGAGTGAAAGACTTAGAAGGCAATATCATCATCCCAGCTCAGTTCGATTGGGTTTCAACTGGAGGGGATGATTTATTCATTGTAGAAAGAGACAAGCAATACGGAGTAATCGACCTAAAAGGCAATTGGGTTATTCCGTTCGGGAGATTTGAATGGTTATGGTGGCGCAGTAACTATTTAATAGCCCGCAAAGATGGTAATGCCGGTATCGTTGACATAGAAGGCAACACTCTTATCCCGTTTGAATATGAGTATCTCCATCCTGCATACAACGAAGGCCTCGACCTCATTTCCGCAAAGAAGGATGGAGAGTTCTTCTTTATCAACTCCAAACAAGAAAGAATAAAATTATTCTAATATGATTTGCTTGATGGACATAGAAGTCAACTAGAATCCCGTCTGCGACAATCGGCATCAAGCACGAAATTGCAATATCAAAGGTATATATTAAGTAATTTCATATGACTGCTGACTCGTGATGAGCCGGCAGTTTTCTTTCTGTCCTTCTCTTTTGCTATTTATCCTCCGCGAGGAGAAGGTTTATACCTTGCAAGGCCAAGAGGTAAAATAAATTTCGTCCTTTGTGCCGGATATCATCCGGCCTTTGATTATGTTTATTTTCAGGGATACTATCCCGTCTTTGACTTCGTTTCTTTTCAGGGATTTTATCCCGTCTCAACCGTCACGTCCATAAAACGTGACGGTTTTTCTTTTCTCTTCTCTCTTCTCTTCGTTCTTTAGCATGTACCAATTTTGCCTAAAATTCAAGCATTTTGGGTACATGCTTCACTTATACAGCCTGTTGTATTATTCTATTACATAATTTTTTGCATGGCGATAGTGGCGAAACTGGCGATATCGCCAATATCGCCACTATCGCCGGTGCATTTTTTCTTGATTCACCAATTCTCTTTTTCTCTTGTCTATTCTCAAATCTTTAGTAATTCATTAACTATTGATTAACGATTTTATAACCATTCTCGGTACTAAGTAAGGGGGGAAGTAAGAGGCGGAAGTGAGGCTGCGTTAGAGTGTCCTAGACTTTATGTTTTTAATCACACTTGTAATAGGCTGATATACAGGAATATACGAGATGTGGTGATGTGGCTTAAAAAATATGTTTTTTTTGCCTTGAAAATGGCTTTTGTATGAACTTTCTAAGAACGTTCTCAGGACATGAGAAATGTGAGAAATGTGAGAATTCTCACAAAAAAGCAAAAAAAATTTGCATAATTCAAAAAAAAGCAGTACCTTTGCACTCGATTTTGCGCCTATGAGCGAGCAGAAACATATTATCATCGATTTACAACGACTGCCGATTGGCTCGCATTCGTTTGGTATTCAGTTAGATGACGAATTTTTCGCTTCTCTTGAGAAGACCGAAATTCTCCATGGAAATGTTTCTGCCACAGTGACGCTTAATCTCCGGGAGGAGGACTATCAGCTCAGCATTGCGGTTCATGGAACTGTCTTTGTTGTGTGTGATAGGTGTCTCGACCCGATGCCCCTTGAAATAGACGACGAGCAAGAGATCTTCTCCGAAGATGAGGTTGTCTCCGATGAAACGGGGAAAACCATAGACGGAAAGGGGACTTCCCTTGACCTCTCTTGGCTCGCCTATGAAATAGTAAGTGTCAATATTCCGCTCGTTCACAGTCACCAAGAGGGTGAGTGCAATAAGCAAATGGAACTTCTCCTCCATAATCACCTTTGTGACGAACCGGAACCCGATGAGATAGAATAAAATATAGTTTAATAATTAGAACCTCCCTACGGCGAGGAGGTCTGAACAAGAAAGTCTTTCAGCTCGAAGAGCGGTCTTTCAGTGAATGAAATGAACGGTCTTTCACCAAAGCGGTCTTTCAGTCCGAAGGACGATCTTGTTCGGCAATCGCCGAACAATTATGGCACATCCAAAAAGAAGACAATCACACACCCGCCAAGCGAAGCGTCGTACCCATGACGTAGTGAAGGCTCCTACATTGGCTACATGCCCGAACTGTGGCGCTCTTCACATCTACCACACTGTTTGCCCGAGTTGTGGCTATTACCGTGGTAAATTGGCAATCGAGAAAGCGGAGGCCTAACAAAGGCTGATGGCTAAGGCTGAGGGCTGAAGGTTTATACCTTTGGCCTTTCACCTTATTTATTTATCGCGTGCGCGACGCACGTAAGATGGCTCGTGAGAGTCACAGTGGAAACAATCAAAAAATCGTAAATCGTTAAATCGTAAATTATTTTATGTTTGACAACAATTCCAACAATGAAGGAGCACGTCGCCCCAGAGCGCGGTTCCAACGTGAGGGCGCAGAACATGTAGGTCGTCCTCGTTTTACGCGTGACGGCGCTGAGCATTCCGCTCGTCCGCATTTTACCCGCGACGGAGAGTCCCGTCCGCATTTTACCCGCGACGGAGAAAGCCGTCCTCGTTTTTCGCGTGATGGCGAAACCCGTCCGCAACGTCCGATGGGACATAAACCTAAACGTAATCAGAACCTTTACTCCGCTCACAAGCAGCAAGTCTATCGTGAGCAGTATGAAGACCCGACGAAGCCTGTTCGTCTGAACAAATTCCTCGCTAACGCCGGAATCTGTTCCCGTCGTGAGGCTGATGATTTTATCCAGGCAGGTGTTATTACGGTAAATGGCGAAGTGGTTGATAATCTGGGAGCTAAGGTGCTTCCGACGGATGATATTCGCTTCCATGACCAGCCTGTTCGTCGTGAACGAAAAGTGTATATTCTGCTCAACAAGCCGAAAAATACGGTTACTACTACCGACGATCCGCAAGAGCGTCACACGGTGATTGATATCGTTCGTAACGCTTGTCCGGAACGTATCTATCCAGTTGGTCGTCTCGATCGTAATACAACCGGTGTGTTGCTGCTCACGAATGATGGTGATCTCGCAGCTAAGTTGACGCACCCGAAATTTAACAAGAAGAAGATTTACGCCGTTACGCTCGACCGTGACCTGGATGAGGTGGACGAAGCTATCATCCGTGCCGGCGTTGTGCTCGACGATGAGCGTATTATCCCTGACGCACTCGAGTTCCCGAAGGAGGACAGACGTCATATCGGCTTGGAGATTCACTCCGGTCAGAACCGCGTCGTTCGCCGTATTTTCGAGAAAGTAGGGTATAAGGTTGTTAACCTGGACCGCGTATCGTTTGCCGGCTTGACCAAGAAGAATGTAGGCCGCGGCAAATGGCGTTTCCTTACACCCAAAGAAGTAAACATGCTCCACATGGGAGCCTTTGCATAATCGTCCAATCGTCAATTGAAACGCAGTTTCCATTACATATTATTTGCGCTGACAGTCGCCTTGGCTGTCGTGAGCGGCATAATGATGTTCCGTGTGAATGTCAATGCCGACATGACCAAGTACCTGCCTGACGACTCACAGATGAAAAGCGGCTTGGAGATTATGAACTCCGAGTTCGGTTCGATGGCGCAGATGTCCGGCACCGATGTGCATGTGATGTTCGAAGGTCTGCGTCCGAACGAAGTGCCGGGTATCCGTACGCTTTTGCAGGGATATCCCGATGTCCATGGCGTCTCCTATCGTTATAGTACCGATAGTACGCATACCGTCTTCGACCTTGATGTGCCGAAATCGGTGGACCAGAAGGCCTTGGGCAAGCAGATCAGCACTCGTTTCGGAGGTAACTGCGTAGTGGAAACCAGCCAGGATGGCGCTACACCGCCTATATCGGTTATAATCATCGCCGGTGTGATGATTATGCTGGTGTTGTTTGTGATGGCGCAATCTTGGTTCGAACCCGTAGTCATCTTGCTTACCGCGGGCCTGGCGATAGTACTCAATATGGGTACGAACGCCTTGCTGCCTTCGGTATCTATCACCACGAATTTTATCGGTTCGATTTTGCAGGCCGTCCTGTCGCTGGATTATTGTATCGTGCTTCTCAATCGGTATAGGCAGGAACAGGATGAACATACGGATAGACGCACTGCCGTCATTGCTGCTAATAACGCTATCAAACGCGCCGCACCTTCTATTCTCTCGTCGGCTCTGACGACTGTAGTAGGTCTGTTGATGCTTTGTTTCATGCGCCTCAAGATAGGAGCGGATATGGGCATTGTGCTTGCGAAGGGTGTTGTTTGTTCGCTTATCTGTACCTTCTCCGCCATGCCGGCGCTCATGTTGCTTTTCCGTCGAGTGATCAATCGTTCGGCGAAAAAGGCGTATGTGCCGCCTACGGATGGCATGGCGCGATTCGTGGCGCGGCATAAACTGCCGATGGCTGTAGGAGCGGTTATATTGTTCTTCGGCTCATGGTATCTCAGCCGTCAAACGACCATTTTCTTCTCTGCCTCGGCGGAGTCGAAGATAGAAGGGTTTTTCCCATCGCCTAATCCGTTCGTACTGGTGTATGATACGCAGGATGAGGACTCGATTTACGGGCTTGTGGACAAACTCTTGGCGCAACCGGGCATTGAGTCGGTTATATCGTATCCCACGTTGATGTCCCGCCGGTTGACGCCGGTAGAGATGGCGGCGCATGTACGCTCTTTGCTCATGGATTTCAAGAGTTTTATGCCGGAGGGAACCGAAGTACCGCCGGAGGCGCTCGATATGATTAACCCCGAGATGGTTCAGCTGCTCTATTACATGGAGTCCAAGGATTCCGTGGAGCAGAAACTGGCTTTCCCGGACATGGCACGATTCCTGCACACCCACGTTGCTTCCAATCCGCTCTTCTCTTCCTATCTCGATGAGGATATGAAGAAGCAAATAGCGGACTTGCAGTCGATGTTAGACGTCACACCGGCTAAAGAAGAACCGACTTCTCCGGTCGCTCCGAAGGAGACGAAAAAGCCCGTAGAACCGGAAAAACTCGAGGATACGATTATCCCTGTGCGTGAGACCATCGCTCCGCTGACCGTTCAGCAGGAACCAATCTCCATCAATGAGGATACCTTGACCGTTCCGCAGATGGACTTCAATATGATTGCCTTGGTGCCGTTTATCGAGCGACTGAATACTACCCGCACTTCGGCTGTCACGGTTGAGATGCGCAAGCTGACGGATACTTTGGCTATCCGCTTACCGATGTCCGTAAGGGAGATGTCCGTCTTTATCGGTTCGACGCCTATCCAGACGCAACTCGTGTATGGCTACGCACCCGGGCACACGAAGAAACTGAGCCCTCTGCAGTATGTCCACTTGTTGGTCGATGACCTTTTCAAGCGACCGGGATTGGCGGGTATGATCTCCGAGGAACAGCGTACGCTGCTCTCGCAACGTACGTACCTCATGGACTTGGCGGACAAGAATGCTTCGCTTACGCCTTCTGATCTCAATATCTTACTTCGCGCCTTTGGCGTGGACGATTTGACGGAAGACGAACTGATAGCCATCGCACGGCCTCCGAAAGCAGAACCGCAGAAAGCCGCCACACCGCCTTCGGAGATTGATGCGGAGGCCATCGTGCGCGAGATAGCGGATATGCAGCGCTCACTCCATAGTACGGACACTACGCGTGCTGCGATGCCCACGAAAAAAGAGGAGGTTGCCGTCGCTCCGAAACGCAAAGGACCGAGTAGGGCAGATTTGCAGGCGGAGTTGTTTACCGAGCTCGTGTTTGGAGGCAAGACCTATACGGCTGATCAGATGGCAGCCAAGCTGGCGCGATTGATGAAATTGTCGGATGTGAAGGCAGAACCCGTCACGCCGGCGCAGATGTCGCTGCTCTACGACTACTACGGCGCTGTGCATAGTGATTGTGATTCCATGCGAATGGGCTTTGAACCTCTGTTGATTTATTTGTGCGATACGCTTGTCTATGATGAGCGCTTGGCGGATATCCTGCCGGATTCTATTCGCGCTCAGGCAACGAACATCAAGGCGCAGATGAAAGAAGGATTGGGTATGCTGCGCAAGGATAACCACTCGCTTTTGGTCGTATTCTCCTCTTTGCCTAAAGAGTCTCCTGAGACCTACGCTTTCGTAGATACGCTTACCGCCCTTGCGGACGCACGTATAGAGCATGAACATTATTATGTGGGCGAGTCGGTAATGTATGCCGAGATGCGGGGTGGCTTTGACCATGAGATGAATGTGGTTACGTTGCTGACCATCCTCTCTATATTCCTTATTGTAGCGCTCACTTTCCGTTCGGTTATCGTGCCTACGATTTTGGTGGTAACGGTGATGTCGGCGGTTTATGTGAATGTGGTGGTATCCGGATGGGTAACGGGCCAGATGCTTTACCTCGCTTACCTCATTGTGCAGGCTATTCTCATGGGAGCAACCATCGACTATGGTATTCTCTTTGCGAACTATTACCGCGAGAATCGCAAGACGATGTTGCCCGTAGATGCCGTTTGCGCGGCTTATAGAGGCTCTATCCGAACAATTCTCACTTCCGGTCTTATCATGGTTATCGGACCGGGTGTGATGGCGCTGTTCGTGGATGATTTGATGATTTCTAATATCGTTGGTTGTCTGGCTGTGGGTGCTTTCATGGCGATTGTACTGACGCTAACGGTTGTTCCGGCTATCCTCGTCGCGCTTGACCGTTGGGTGGTGTATGGCAAGAAAAACCGATTCACCGGAGATGAAGCAGCCCAATAATTCCTATTGGACTACTGAGATTACGTCAAAAGATAGCCTATTGGCTATCGATTGGCGCGAAGTGTGGCGATATCGCGATATGTTTGTGCTCTTTGTGCAGCGCAATTTCCGCACAGCATACAAACAAACCATTCTCGGACCGCTTTGGTTCATCATTACGCCGGTACTCTCCGTGTTCGTCTATGTCGCCGTTTTCGGAGGCATAGCCAATATACCTACGGACGGAGTGCCGGCTGTTCTTTTCTATCTGCTGGGCATCGCCGTTTGGAGTTATTTTGCCTCCTGTCTTAACGCCACGTCCAACTCGTTTGTGACGAATGCAGACATTTTCGGAAAGGTCTATTTCCCGCGTATCATCATGCCTTTGGTAGCAGTGACGACGAATCTGCTTTCGTTTGCTATCCAGTTGGCTGTTTTTGCGGTCTTTTATGTGTACTATGCCTGTACGGGCGCTAATCTGCAGATTCATTGGCAAATCGTCTTATTCCCATTTCTGGTCGTGCTGCTGGCATTGATGGCGGTGGGATTTGGAATGATTTTCTCATCCATGACCACCAAATACCGTGACTTGCAAATCATGTTGGCAAAAATCATCTCCCTTTGGGTGTACGTCACGCCGGTTATTTATCCGCTCAGTATGGTCACGAACCCCAAATTGCACCTCGCTATGTCGCTCAATCCCGTAACGCCGGTGATGGAAGCGATTAAGTTCTCTATCCTCGGCCAAGGTCAGTTCTCCTGGGCGTGGCTGGGGTATAGTGCTCTCTGCACATTCATCTTGCTCCTCGTGGGACTGGCGTTATTCAATAAAGTGCAAAAATCATTCATGGACACCGTCTGAAAGAGGATGCAAAAAGAGGAAAGCACATATTGGACCACGGAAATCAGTCCGGATAGTTATGCTAAAGGATTGGGCCTGCGAGAGTTGTGGGAGAAACGATACCTCGTTTGGTTGTTCATCAAGCGGGATATAACGGTGCAGTTCAAGCAGACCATTTTCGGTATGGGCTGGTATTTCATCTCGCCGCTCTTTTCGGTGGTGATGTATCTGATTGTCTTCAGCCGCATAGCCGGAATACCGACGGATAATATACCCGAACCGGTGTTCTATCTGAGCGGTATATGCCTTTGGGAGTATTTCTCCGCTTGCTTGACGGATGTGTCGAATACTTTTGCGAAGAATGCCAACTTGTATGGCAAGGTCTATTTTCCGCGGCTGGCTTCACCCGTGTCTGTTGTTATCTCGCGTCTGTTCCGATTCTCGCTGCAATTGAGTTTGTTTGTCTTGGTGTATATCCTCTATGTCTGCAAAGGCGTTCATCTGCGTCCTACATGGTATCTTTTGCTTTTTCCGGTCGTGCTGATGACCTTGCAAGGCATTGCTTTGGGACTTGGACTGATTATCTCCTCGCTCACGACCAAATACAAGGATTTGACCAATTTCTTCCCTGTTTTTGTTTCGCTTTGGATGTTTGCCACGCCGATTGTTTACCCGCTCAGTTATGTAACGAACCCTACGTTGCACAGAGTGATGACCTTCAATCCTTTGACATCCCTCATTGAGACCTTCAAAGTCGGAGCCTTCGGTGCCGGCGAATTCAGTTGGACGGCCCTTGCTTACAGCGTGGGGTGTATGGTGGTCCTTCTTTTGTCGGGTATCACGCTCTTCAATCGCAAACAGAAATATTTTATCGATGTGATATAAAGGGGCTATGCATATTTTTTTTCAAAAAATCTTGCATAAATGCAAAAAAAGCTGTAACTTTGCACTCGCTTTTAATTCAAGAGAAAAATTAACACACCTATATGAAAGAAAACTATCTTGAGTCGCGACATATCGGACTCACCCTGGAAGACGAAAAACACATGTTAGACACTATCGGCGCAGAGTCGATGGAGGCCTTGGTTCGTGAGACTATGCCGGCAGATATTCTGCTGCCTGAGCCTGTCGAGTTGGACGAACCGGTGACGGAGCAGGCGCATCTTGAGATTGCGGAAACGCTGCTGATGAACAACGATCCCGTCCGTTCGTATATCGGTCGAGGATGGTATGGCACCATCACGCCGGCCGTCATTCGTCGTAACATGCTGGAGAACCCTGTTTGGTACACTTCTTATACGCCTTACCAGGCGGAGGTAAGCCAGGGACGTCTGGAGGCGCTCTTTGTCTTCCAGACGATGATTAGCGATCTCACCGGTCTGCCTTTGGCTAACTGCTCGCTGCTCGATGAGGCTACATCGGCTGCCGAGGCGGTGACGATGATGCGCAACCTGCGTTCACGCGAACAGGTCAAAGCAAATGTGCGTAAGGTCTTCGTGGATGAGAAAATTTGGCCGAATACCTTGTCTGTTTTGCGCACTCGGGCTGCAGGACAGGATATCGAGATAGTAACCGGTTCGTACGCTGATTTTGAGCCTAACGATGAGTTTTTCGGTGCGCTCGTTCAGTGGCCGAACGCCGATGGCGCGATAGAGGACTACGAGTCCTTCATCGAGGACTGCCACGCTGCCGGACTGAAAGTGACGGTAGTAGCTGATTTGATGGCTCTGGCGCTGCTCAAACCTCTTGCCGCGGATATCATGTGCGGTACGGCGCAGCGTTTCGGTCTGCCGATGGGCTTTGGTGGACCGACTGCCGGATATATGGCTACCCGTGACGAGTACAAGCGGGACATGCCCGGACGAATTATCGGATTGAGCAAAGATAAATACGAACACCCCGCTTATCGCCTTGCTTTGCAGACACGCGAGCAGCATATCAAACGCGAGAAAGCGACTTCGAATATCTGTACCGCCGAAGCACTCTCCGCAATGATGGCTGGTATGTATGGTGTTTACCATGGGGCTGAAGGTATCCGCTCTATCGCTGAAGGAATCCACGGCAAAGCCGTTTATCTGAGCGAGATGCTGCAGGCCTATGGCTACAACCAGGAGAACGCGGAGTTCTTCGATACCCTCAAAATCAGCATGGATGACGACACCAAAGCCAAAGTTAAAGTCAAAGCCGAAGAACTGGGCATCAATCTCTATTATGCACCCGAAGGGTGGGTAGGCCTGTCTGTGGATGAGACCATCGATATCGATGATATGAACGATCTGATTGAGCTTTTCGCAGAAGCATCGGATAATATGGCGCAATATGAAGAGTCCGAAGAAGCGTTTGAAGGCCTTTGGGCGATTGAAGAGAGCCGAGTTCGCGAACTCGATTACCTCCAGGCACCCGTCTTCAAACTCTATCATACGGAGACCGAACTGATGCGTTACCTCAAGCGGCTTGACCGCAAGGATATCAGTCTTGCGACTTCGATGATTCCTTTAGGCTCGTGTACGATGAAGCTCAATCCTGCCGCTGCGATGATTCCTGTCACTTACGGTGCTGCGTTGGCGGTTCATCCCCTTGCGCCGGCGGAGCAGGTAGCGGGGTATGCAACGATTATGGAGCAACTCCAGGAGCAGTTGTGTGCCATCACAGGCTTCGATGCTTGTACGCTACAACCGACTTCCGGTGCCGCAGGCGAATATACCGGACTCGTCGTCATTCGTGAGCACCTCAAGCGCCAAGGCCAGAGCCAACGCCGCGTCCTTCTCATACCAGCGTCGGCGCACGGTACCAATCCCGCTTCGTGTGTACAGGCTGGATTCATGCCTTGTGTGGTAAAATGCGATGAACTGGGTAACACAGACCTCGCGGACTGGAAAGCCAAAGCCGAGGAGAATAAAGACGTGCTCGCCGGTTGTATGATTACGTATCCTTCCACGCATGGTATCTTCGAGCAGGCTATACGTGAGATGATTGATATCATCCATGTCAATGGCGGTTATGTCTATATGGATGGCGCGAACATGAATGCCCAGATTGGCTGGACCAACCCGGCTTATATTGGCGCGGATGTGTGCCATCTTAACTTGCATAAGTCCTTCGCTTCGCCTCACGGCGGTGGTGGTCCCGGTGCGGGGGCTGTTTGCTGCAACGAACTCATGGCGGACTGTCTGCCTTCCGAGGATGCCAACCGCGTCTCGTCGGCGCTCTACGGCAACGCGAACATGGCGCTTATCTCGTGGGGTTATATCGCAATGATGGGAGCGGAAGGATTGCGTCATGCTACGGCAGCGGCTATCCTCTCTGCGAACTATATGGCGAAACGCCTCAAAGATGCCTATGGTATCGTCTATACGGGTGCCACGGGCAGAGTAGGGCACGAACTTATTCTTGACTGCCGTCAGTTCCATGCGATAGGTATTACCGAGGCGGATATCGCCAAGCGTCTGATGGACTATGGTTACCATGCACCCACGCTCTCTTTCCCTGTGCACGGAACCCTGATGGTCGAGCCGACAGAGAGTGAGTCCTTGCGGGAGATTGACCGTTTCTGCGATGTGCTCTTGCAGATTCGTCAGGAGATAGCCGATATCGAGTCCGGCAAGGCGGACAAGACGGATAATGTGCTCCTTAACGCACCTCATCCGGAGTATGAAGTGGTGGCTGACGAATGGACGCACCCGTACTCCCGTAAACAAGCGGCATATCCGACAGAGTGGGTGGCGCAGACCAAGTTCTGGTGCCCTGTTGGACGTGTGGATAATGGTTTCGGCGACCGTAACCTTGTCGCCAAATTCTGAAAAAGGAATGTCTGTGGAAGAGAATAAAAAACAAAGGCCTAACCTCCGTGAGCACCTGAAACAGTACCGTCGCACGTTGCCATGGATCATGGTCAAGGAGTTGTTCATGATCGTCCTCAGCACGATTCCTTACGCCCTGACGGTCAACCAGCTGCTGGTGCCGCATGCGATCGTAGGAGGCGGCGTAACGGGTCTGTGCGAGATCATCTATTTTGCGACGAATACGTACGTGCCGATATGGCTCAGCTCCGCCCTCATGCGGCAGTTACGGTAGGCTGGCGGTACGCATTACGCACCATCTGGGGCGTACTGTGGCTCACGATCTGGCTCAAAGTGATCCCTATCGCTCCGGTGCCGCTGCTCACGGATTCGTTCATGGCGGTGGTGATAGGAGGTCTGTTCACTGGCTGTTTCTTAGGGATATGCTTCCTCAACAACGGTTCTACCGGAGGTACGGATATCGTTGCGATGATTGTCAATAAGTACCATCATCTGCCGATAGGCAGAGTGTTGCTCATGGCGGATATGATGGTGATATCCTCGGCGTTCTTCCTGCCTACTATTCAGGCGGCAGGCACACAAGGCGCGATAGAGAAAATCCTCTTCGGTCTGACCTATACGTTCATGAGCTCGACGGCTGTGGACTGGGTAATGAACCGGATGAGGCAGTCTGTACAGTTCATGATTTTCTCCACTAAGGCGGACGAGATAGCGGAGGCGATCATCACGCAGGCACACCGCGGATGCACATTCCTCGAGGCGGAAGGCGGCTTTAACAAAAAGCCCATGAAGGTCGTCACGACCATCGCGCGCTCATACGAGTCCGCTACAATCTTCCGACTCGTCCGATCTATAGACCCTAATGCTTTTGTCAGCCAGAGCCAGGTACGAGGCGTCTTCGGACAAGGATTTGACCCTATGGCTAACGGTAAATGATTTTTGTCCCCTCTCAAACGGTATAAAATATGGGACCTCTTCCGAGATATAGTCAATTAGTCAATCCTCATAACGCTACGCAGTCTCTTACGGCGCGCACGGTGCTGGAATATATCATAATCGTCATCGGTATTGCTCCTATGGCGTTGATGGTCAACTGGGTACTCCTGCCGCACGCCTTCGTCGGAGGAGGTCTGACGGGTATCTGTTCCGCCATCTATTACATGACCGGAGGGTGGTTCCCGTCGCTTTTTCCTGAGTACGGCGGGGCTATTCCTGTCTGGCTGACGACATTTGTCTTTAATACTATTCTGCTTATTATAGCGGGATTTACGGTCGGATGGCGCTTTTGTATCCGGACGATGATAGGTGTCGCGGCTATCACTTTCTGGTATCGTGTGATTCCTATTTTGCCGGAACCCATCATCTCCGACCCCTGGGTTGGTGCCATCATCGGCGGTTTCGTCTTCGGTCTCAGTCTGGGCTGCGTGTTGGCGGTGAACGGCTCATCGGGAGGCACGGATATCGTCGCGATGATCATCAACCACTATAGGAATATTTCGCTCGGAAATATCATGCTGGCTTGCGATGTGTTGATTATCGCCTCGGCGTTCTTCCTGCCGCTTCCGGCATCGATGATCGAAGAGGGAGTGAACACCACCGACCTGCAGATCAGGCGTGTCCTTTATGGTGTGGCGATGACCATTTCCTATACGCTGGCGGTGGACTGGATTATGTCCCGTATTCATCGTTCGGTGCATCTCATGATTTATTCTGTCCGTTATGCTGAGATTGCCTCTGCTATCAATTCTACCGTTAACCGAGGTGTCACGGTGCTCGACGGAACAGGCTGGTATTCCCAAAAACCGGTCAAAGTTATCTCTGTCTTAGTGCGCAAACCCGAGACCTCGCTCGTACTGCAGATTGTGAATGAACTGGACCCCAATGCCTTTGTTTCTATTGCGGATGTAAAAGGTGTCTTTGGCGCCGGATTTGACAAAATTAAAACAAAATAAAAGCGATTCGACCTTGGAATATTCAAACGCTAATTAAATCGCTATTATATGCGTAAGATACATATTCTCCTAATATTACTACTATTCTTCATTCCTTTTACCACGGCAGGGAATAAATTGTCTATAAATAACAACGATGTTCAGGCTCCGTTATACATTGTTGACGGCATAATTGGCGGGGAAACTCCTGATTCTAAAGATATTGCCTCGGTTACCATTTTAAATGAGAAAGAAGCAACAGACCTATATGGAGAACGCGCTGCCTATGGTGTAATAGTTATCCGAACAAAAGACTTTGAAAAAACACATGCTCAGCAGCCAGCAAAACCCCGCAAAAGCGCACCAGGCAAATTGGGGAGATGGGTAAGGAAGGTTACCGGAGGGAATATGTTATTGGGTATCCTAATATGTATCATCATCGTAGTGGCAATTATGGCTTTGCCGACTATTATTCCTCTGTTACTAACTCGTAATAAAAAACACAAACAAGGGCGTAAAGCGATTTATTCTAACTATGACCCGGGTATATTTGACGCAGAAGGAGTGCGGTTTGAAGCGGTCAAGCAACCAAAAAACTATTTTATACCGATAATTTGCCTTGCCATTATTTCGATGTTTGGTATAATATTATACAAAACATTTATTAGCACGCCCTCTATCGGAATATTACTTTTTATTTTAATCTTCTTTGGAGGCCTTTCAGTATTATTTATCCTTGCATTTGTAAATAGTTGTAAACTATTACGAAGTTACTTGGTCGTAGACGAAAAAGGGATTCGTGGATATGCTGCAAATACCGAACGGCTGAATCTCAAGATGGATTTTAAGGAGATACATATCTCATGGGAGCAAATCAAGCGGGCACAAACTGATGGATATTTAGTTACATTCTTTAAAAAGGACACTAAAATCCCTGACGACATGGTAGATTTTGCGGAATTAGCAGATACTGATATAACTGAGAAAGAGATTGAAAATTCAATATATCAAATAGATTTGTCTGTATTCCCGATGAACAAAGTTAGGGATAGTATCAATTATTTCTATGCGCACAAGAACGGCATAGCAAAACAGCCGTCATTGATCAAACCAGACCCATCGGAGAAAACAAATGTTTTGACAATAATCTTAGTCATACTCGCAGTATTATTGCTCAGTTACTTGGCAAAATAAGTATCTGATGGATTCGAGGACACCGACATTGCCTATGGCAATCCCACCTCGAAAACCCTAATGCCTGCCGGCGGCATCCTGGGATTCGAAAATTACGAAATATGCGTAAATGCTACCCATAAGCGGCAAAGACGATTATGGAATGTAGCATAACGCAGATGAGTAATAATCGACAGAGCGTAGCGGCGGAGAACTCCCGATCGGGGGTTGAGAAGGCCCCCACTATCCAAATAAATGAAGAAGGATGCCCGTCAATGGACATCCTTTTCATTTACCCTGCGGAGAGTGAGGGATTCGAACCCCCGATACGACGTAATGCGTATACCGCATTTCGAGTGCGGCTCTTTCGACCACTCAGACAACTCTCCTATTCGAAAAAGCGTGCAAAGGTACTGCTTTTTTCTGACATACGCAAATAATTGCGCATTTTTTTGCAAAAAAAACGATAATTTCCCCTCTTGTCTTTGTTTATGCCCTTTGGCATAGATTTTGTTACATCCGCTTTGTGCATGTACGATTTGTCATAATATTGGCGTTTCTCTTCGTGGTCCTGCCGTCTTTTGCACGGCGGCATAAACCCGTTGTACCAGACTCGTTACAACGGATAGATATAAAAATCCATATAGCTGGAAAAGACAGCTCGGACGGTAAAGATTTGCCTCTCACGATGCAGCGGGTGGAGGGCGGTTCGTTTTTGATGGGAGCAACAGGAGACCAATACGATCCGGAGATTTATACGGACAAACCGGCTCACCTTGTTTTCCTCTCACCTTATTATATAGCCACCACCGAAGTCACGGTCGAATTATGGCGTGCAGTCATGCCCGAGCGCGAAATAATCAGCCCAAAGGGCTATCCGACGATTCCGATTTCTTATGTCTCATGGTATGACTGCCAGGAATTTGTGCGTCGTTTGGACAGTATTACGGGCCTTCCGTTTCGTCTCCCTTCGGAAGCGGAATGGGAATACGCGGCGCGAGGCGGAAACAAAAGTCAGTCTTTCCGTTTTGCGGGAGGAAACATAGCGGATAGTATAGGGTGGACTTATTCCTCTTCCGGAAACTGGAAACATCCGGTCGGACGCAAGCATCCCAATGAATTAGGCTTGTACGACATGACCGGAAATGTGTCCGAATGGTGTCAAGATCTATATGGCGCCTATCAGTTAAGTACTCGCCCCAATCCATGCGGCGCAGACACAGGCTCCTATCGTGTCGTGCGAGGAGGCAGTTACGATGAGTGTATCGCTAACAGCCATCTCTCCGTACGCCGCTGGTTTTTGCCCGAAACATCAACCGAATATATCGGATTTCGTGTGGCATTTACATTACCTGATGATCCTATGATGCAAGTTCCGCAGGAAGAACCTCCTTTGACCCGCTCCGTTCGTATCAAGGGCAAGAAAATTCGATTCGTCTTTGTGCCGGCTGAACAACCCTATTATATTTCGGAGGAAATACCATGTAATCTATGGCGAAAAATCATGCTAAAAGATGCACCGGATAAGATTCAAAATGTCGCCCTCGGAATGAGCAAGGCGGAACGTGTGCGCTTTGCCGAATATTGCAGCCGTTTGTCCAATGTTGCTATCTATGTCGCATCATCAGAACAGATAGTTGCCGCGGAGCAGCAAGGAATTATTGAGCCATTCCGGTCGGATGTAAATCACCGGCATAAGAAACAGAGTGTTCATCAAATTCAGCGAAAAAGAAAGGCGGCTAACAAACTGTCTCCTTGGACGGAATTAGTAGGAGTGAAACTGCCCAAACCGGATGATCCCGTGTTATTACAATTCAAAAAAGCAGACGATGAATCCCGTCCACTCAGGTTAGTCACATATATATCAAAACAATGAAATACGTTATTTGGGCACTCAAACTACTGCTTGTATTAGTTTTCTCTTTTTCATACCTCTGTATGATGAAAGTTTTGTATTGCGGCTGTTGGGCTTGCAATATTGGTGTCGCCATCGGAATTTTAGGCCTCTTACTCGGACTATGGGACAGAGGAAGCGAGTTGTATAAACTGCTTTTTTCTCAAAAATGCAATAAATAAGTACTATTACTGCCAAAAAATTTGCATATATCAAAAATTTTTTGTATCTTTGCACTCGATTTGAACGAAAAATAATCGAAACAACACCTGGAAAAGGGGCTTTTCAGAGGCGTTTCGAACCAATCCTAGACTTTATAACTATGAATCCTTTTGTAATCAACTAATAATCAAATACTTACTCACTTATGGCAAAACATCAAAAATCTATCATTTTGGCGGCTATTAACGCCTATTTGGGCGAAACGGTTCGCCGTCCCGCAGCTCTTCGACCGGCACGAGGTACGAAGTATTTTACCACATGCTCGTTCATTACCTCTATCCGTGGTGCCTTAGACACCGTCAAGTCCGGTCAGAAACGCCGCGCACGCATCGTCGTGCGCCCTTCCAGACATCATCTGGGATTGCACGAACTCTACACTTACCATTTCCCCACCCATTGGTCCGACGCTTGTCAAGCCAACCGCGAACTTATCAAACTTGCTCAGCGACAAGCCCACGACATTGAGAGCGATCACTCGTCTGCCTCCTTAGAGTGGCGTACTCGGTTCTTGGCACAGCTCATTAACCCCGAACCGGACAAGAAACAATATCCGCATTTTTTCTCCTTCGTCTATACTACCATATATAGCGCACTTAGAGCCGCTTATCAAGCCTCGCAAGGAGTCACTTTCGAACCCGTTTCGACCGACAAAAAATGCGTACACTCTTGCGTATGTCGCAAAAAAGTTGTACCTTTGCACCCGAATTTGACTAAAAACACTTGTTTATATGAAAAAAATCTGTCTTATCCTTCCGTTTTTGGTGCTGTCGCTTGGATTGATGGCGAAGGCACATCCGTATTTCACATCGCCGGAAATGCCCAACGCGCTCCACTACTTGCCCGGACCGCCGCAAACCAACGAGATGCGCTACGCTTACGACACGGCGCAGTACCAGTGGGGCAAACGGATGCGTCCGACGCCCAGAGGAGAGAAAGCGCGTCTGGATGCCGAGTATAGCATCGACCGAATGGCGGTTATCTTCTCGCCGATAGTGGGCATCGAGATATCCAAGGCCAACACGCCCGAACTGTGGAAACTGCTCAAGGATGCTAACAAAACCGCCCATTACGCGTGCGATAGTGCCAAAAATACATACATGCGCAAACGCCCGTATATGGTCTTCCATGAACCGACTTTGGTCCCCGAAGATGAAGAGGAACTGAGCCATAACGGTTCGTATCCGTCCGGACATACAACGCTCGGCTGGACCACCGCGCTCATCCTTTGCGAGATCTATCCGGAGGCCCAAGATGCTATCCTCAAAGAAGGCTTCGAATATGGTCAGAGCCGCGTCATCGCCGGCTTCCAC
This sequence comes from uncultured Bacteroidales bacterium, assembly GCA_902778935.1. Taxonomy (GTDB): domain Bacteria; phylum Bacteroidota; class Bacteroidia; order Bacteroidales; family Paludibacteraceae; genus Colicola. The sequence goes on along the minus strand of CACYZT010000003.1, from coordinate 61,832 downwards.
TGGCAGAGCGATGTCGATGCCGCACGTGTGGTGGCAAGCGCCGCCTTTGCTCGCCTCCATACCAGCAAAGCATACCTCAAGCAACTCGAGAAAGCACAAAAGGAATTCAAGAAAAAATGCAAAAAATAAAGAAAAATGGCATACACCCTTGTGTATGTCGTTTTTTTTTTGTAACTTTGCACGCTTTTTCGAATAAAGTATTATTGTAAATAATAAATTAAACATAAAAATGGCAAAAAAGAAAGAAGAGTTCGTTAAACAGGACGAACAATTGCAAGAAGTTAATGAAGCGCTGACCGGCGCAGGTAAATGGATTGAAGACAACGCTAATCTCATCAGTTGGATTGTCTGCGGTATTGCTATCGTGGTGATGGCTGTTATCGCTATCAACAACTATGTGATTAAGCCCAAGGCGCTCGAGGCAAGTAATGAGAATGCCAAGGCTGTCGTTTATTTCATGGCGGGCGACTATGACAAGGCGCTCCAAGGTGACGACGCTGAGTGCATGGGCTTTGAGGCTATCGCGGACGAGTACCACAACCAGCAGGGCGAGCTCGCTGCGCTCTACGCAGGTATCTGCTATTTCGAGAAGGGCGAGTACGAAGAGGCTGCTAAGTATCTCAAGAAATTCGATGCGGACGACCTCAATATCGATCCCGCTGCGCGTCAGCTCTTGGGTGACGCTTATGTAGAGCTCGGTGAGTACGGCAAGGCTGCTAAGGCTTTCGAGTCCGCTGCTGAGTCCGGCAACGAGATGATTGCTCCGATGAGCTTGAAGAAAGCGGGTCTCGTCTATCTGCACGAGGGCCAGAAATCCAAAGCGCTGAAGGCATTCAAGGCTATCAAGGCTGACTACCCGGCTTCCGCGGAAGCACAGGATATCGACAAATACATCGCTATCGCTGAGTAATGACAACGGACCTGTCCAAATATGACAGCTCTCTACTGCCTAGCGCTGATGTTCTCGAACGTCAGCGCTATGCAATTGTGGTAGCGGACTGGAATAGCGAAATCACCTACGCCATGGCGCAGGGTGCGGTCGATACGTTTATCAAACAGGGCGTGCCGGAGGATAATATCGATGTCATCCATGTCCCGGGAGCAGTTGAACTGACATACGGAGCAGCACGTATCCTTAGAGAGGAACGCGTGAATGCCCTGGTCGTCATCGGCTGTGTGATTCAGGGCGATACACCGCATTTCGATTATGTATGCCAGTCCGTGACGCAAGGCATCGCTTTCCTCAATGCGCAAGGCAAAGTGCCGGTTATCTTCTCCGTCCTTACTGTCCTCAACAAGCAGCAGGCGCTTGACCGCTGTGGCGGCAAACTGGGCAATAAAGGTATCGAAGGCGCAGTTACCGCCATCCGTATGGCTAACCTCTAATCGTCCAATCGTCAATCGTCCAATCGTCAATCGTCCAATCGTCAATCGTCCAATCGTCCAATCCTATGAGGGTCTATAAATTCGGTGGAGCATCGGTTAAAGACGCAGCAGGCGTCCGCAACGTGGAGCACATCGTGCGCTTGGCTCTGGATGACCAATCGTCAGTCGTCAATCGTCCAATCGTCAATCGTCCAATCGTCAATCGTCCAATCGTCAATGGTTTGATGGTCGTCGTCTCTGCGATGGGAAAGACCACGAATGCGCTCGAGCGAGTGGTCGAGTTTCTCGCAGCCGGCAAGGAAGAACAGGCGCTCAACCAATGGATGGACATCATCGACTTCCATGTCGCTGTCATGAAGGAACTCGGGCTTCAACCCGGCACGGACATCCGCATGCAGGGCGAGATACCTTACGATCCTCAACTGCCTTTTGATGAGAACTACGACCAGATAGTCTCGATGGGCGAAATCATGTCCACCCAGATTGTCGCCGTCTATCTGCTTAAGCAGGGCTTGTCAGTCGAATGGTGGAATATGCCCAAGCTGCTCCGAACGGACGATACTTGGCGTGAAGCCAAAGTGGATGACGATGCCAGTCGCGCTGTCATACGGGCAGGCTGGAGTAGGGCTAACCGTCCGCAGATAGTGGTTGCGCAGGGTTTCATCGGTGGCACGGCGGATGGCAAACGTACTACGCTTGGACGCGAGGGCTCGGACTACACGGCGGCTCTCTTGGGAAATTACCTCGATGCAGAGTCGGTCACTATTTGGAAAGACGTACCCGGCATTCTCAATGCCGACCCGCGTATCGAACCCGAAACGGTACTCATCCCTTCGCTTCGTTACCAGGATGCAGTCGAACTGAGTTACTCGGGTGCGCAGATTATCCACCCTAAGACGATTCGTCCTTTGGAGAACAAACATATCCCGCTGTACGTCAAGCCTTTCGGCGAACCGACAGCCGCGGGTTCGTGTATCTCTGAGAATGGTGTCGGACCGATAGACGTACCGGTATATATTTGGCGCAAGAACCAAATCCTTATTACCATGCGCGCAAAAGACTTTGCTTTTGTGCTCGAAGAGAGTTTGAATGAAATCTTTGAGACTATTCGCAGACACCGGCTCAAAGTATCGCTTATCCAATCCTCGGCGGTTACAATCTCGGTCTGCGTGGATAACACCCGTTTTGTGCCGGAAGCGATTGAGGAACTCAAAGAGCATTTCAAGGTCTCGTATAACGACCGCCTCTCTTTGCTTACCATCCGTGGTACTACGCCTCAGATACTCGAACGCGCAAAAGACGGACGAACCGTCATGCTTAGCCAAACGACTCGACGCACTGCACGTCTGGTCGTAAAAGATGAAGCTTAATCTAACATCAGAAATCTGAATTCTGAAATCTATCAATGGAACACTTAAAACAATATTTCACAGCCGCTTATTGGTCGGATTTGATGAAGTCCTTTGGGCATGCTTTAGGGACGCGTAAGTTTTGGCGTGAACTGATTTATATGACGGTCGGCATGAGTCTGGGCGCTGCCGCTGTCTATTATTTCTTAATGCCCAGCCATCTTATCGTTGGTTCTATTTCCGGTCTGTCCATCGTCATCAATACCCTTATCGGTGGTGACGCGGATACCTTCTCTTATCTGGTAATGGGAATAAATGCCTTCCTTCTCTTGTTGGCGTTTGTCCTTATCGGTAATGAGTTTGGCGCCAAGACCGTTTATACAGCGATGATTCTTGGTCCGCTCACACAAATGTGGGACCGCATTTACTCGAATACCAATTTTACGCACCAGGTCATCAATGCGCCGGATATCCTTGCCCAACTTCAATCGGGACAAACGGTATTGGACGCGCATGGCAATCCTTATCTGCTCAGCCGTTCCGGCGAAGTGCTTGAACGCGTGCGCGATAGTGTGATGAGCGGCGGTCTTGGAATGAGAGATGTGTGGTTTGACTTGATTTGCTTCGTTCTCCTCTTGAGTATCTGTCAGGCTTTCCTCTTCCGCATCAATGCCTCTACCGGCGGATTGGATATTTTGGGCAAGATAGTGAACAAATACATGCATTTCGATATCGGTACTTCAGTCGCGATAGGCGGTATTATTATTTGCTGCTCTGCCTTCATGATTAATGACTTCCGTATGGTGGTTATTGGTATCATCGGTACGTGGATTAACGGCTTGGCGATTGATTATTTCACCGCTTCGTTCAATAAGCGCAAACGCGTCTGCGTGGTTGCCAACGAACCCGAACGTGTGCGTAAGTATATCGTAGAGACGCTGGTCCGCGGTTGTTCTTTGTATAAGATTCAAGGCGGTTACAGCGGAGAGGAGCACATGGAGATTCAGACGATTCTTGCGCAGGACGAGTTCTCGGCACTCATGGCGTTTATTCGCAATAATCATATCAAAGCCTTTATTACTGCCGGTAACTGCTCCGAAGTCTATGGACTCTGGTTCAGACATAAGAAGAAGGACGGCAAAACAATCATTGTAAACGAATAATAACTAATATAACGAATATATGAAACCAACTCTTTTTATCTTGGCTGCCGGAATGGGTAGCCGTTATGGAGGCCTCAAGCAGATGGATGGTCTGGGACCGAATGGGGAAGCAATCCTTGATTATAGCGTGTATGATGCGTTACGTGCTGGATTTGGGAAGATTGTGTTTGTCATCCGTAAGGATTTCGAGGATGACTTCCGCCGCGTGGTTCTGAGCAAGTATGAGGGGAAAGTACAGTGTGAGATTTGCTTCCAGTCGGTTGACAAAGTGCCGGCAGGCTGTACCTACAACACCGAGCGTACCAAACCTTGGGGTACCAATCATGCTGTTCTCATGGGTAAAGACCTTATCCACGAACCTTTCGCTGTCATCAATGCAGATGATTTCTATGGCAAGGAGTCGTTCCAGGTGCTCGCTGATTTCCTTTGCTCTGTAGAAGGCAAGAAAGGCGAATACTGCATGGTCGGTTACCGCGTTTGCAATACCCTTAGCGAGAATGGTTCTGTCAGCCGTGGTGTTTGTACAACAGACGCCAACGGACACCTGACCGACGTAGTGGAGCGCACGAAGATTGAGGACAAAAACGGAACCATCGTCTTTACGGAGAACGATGTGGATACGCCGCTCGATCCGCATACACCTGTTTCGATGAACATGTGGGGCTTCACGCCGGAGTATTTCGAGTACAGCGAGAAAGCTTTCAAGGACTTCCTTGCTGCGCATGGACAGGAACTCAAATCGGAGTTCTATATCCCGACTTTGGTCAATGACCTCATCCTTGCCGGCAAAGCTACATGTAAGGTGCTCGACACGCCGTCTAAATGGTTCGGAGTAACCTACGCTGAGGACCGCCCGCAGGTTGTTATGAAAATCAATCAATTAATCAAGGAGGGTGTTTACCCGTCTAAACTGTTCTGATATGGCTCGAATATTAGTGACCGGTGGTACCGGATATATCGGTTCTCACACCACCGTTGAATTGATGCAACAGGGTTACGAGGTTACCATCGTGGATAATCTCAGCAACTCGTCTATCGACGTGCTGGATGGCATAGCTGCTATTGTCGGACGCAAGCCTGAGTTTGCGAATATTGACTGCGGTAACTTCGTCGATTTGGATAACGTATTCAAGCAGTACCCGGATATCGTGGGCGTTATACACTTTGCAGCCAGCAAAGCTGTCGGAGAGTCGGTAGAGAAACCCTTGCTCTATTACCGCAATAATATTGGTAGTCTCGTTACCTTGCTCGAGGTAATGCAGTTACATAAGGTGCAGAATTTGGTATTCTCCTCTTCGTGTACCGTCTATGGACAACCCGATGCGAAACACTTGCCTGTGGATGAAACGGCACCTATCCAGAAAGCACTCTCGCCTTATGGCAACACCAAGCAGATAAACGAGGAAATCATTACCGATGCTGCGCACGCTGATAGCGATTTGCACGCTACTATCTTGCGTTATTTCAATCCGATAGGCGCACACCCGTCCGCTCATATCGGTGAACTTCCTAATGGCGTGCCGCAGAACTTGCTGCCTTTCGTTACACAGACGGCTGCCGGACTTCGTCCGGAACTGAAGGTGTTCGGAGACGATTATAACACACCCGATGGCTCGTGTATCCGCGATTATATCTATGTAGTGGACCTCGCCAAAGCACATGTCAAAGCGATTGACCGTATGCTGCATGCCAAGGACCGCGAGCAAGTGGAGATCTTCAATCTCGGTACAGGTACCGGCTTGAGTGTCTTGACGCTCATTCGTGAGTTTGAGGCAGCAACAGGTCAGAAGATTCCTTATACCATCGTTGGTCGCCGGGAAGGAGATATTGAGCAGGTTTGGGCTGCTCCCAAGCGTGCCAATGAAGTCCTGGGATGGAAAGCAGACACGCCGATTCGTGACGTGCTCGCATCCGCATGGAAATGGGAGAAACATATCCGTAATATCAAGTAATGGCGCTATATCCGTTTAAATTTCGGGCTCAACTCCTGCATAAGATATGGGGTGGTCATACTATTGAGAAATGGTATGACCACGTCCCCGCGGACTATGAGAATGTGGGGGAAGCCTGGGTTATATCTGATATAGCGAAGTTTCCTACGGAGGTGGTGAACGGCCACCATGCCGGCGATTCACTCCAGGACTTGTTGGAAGTCTATATGGACGAATTGGTGGGAGGTAAGGTGTACGATGTGTTCGGAAACCATTTTCCGGTTCTGCTGAAGTTTATCGACGCGGTCGAGGACTTGTCTATTCAGGTCCATCCTGATGATGACTATGCTTTGGAGCATGAAGACTCGTTGGGAAAGACCGAAATGTGGTATGTCATGCCTTCGCATGAGAGCGCTGCTATTTGTCTCGGATGGAAACAAGCGATGAATGAACCGCTTATCCATGAAGCAATCACAGATGGCTCACTGGCGGACTATGTGCAGGAGTATAAGGTCAAAGAGGGAGATGTGATATTCATCCCGACTGGTTCTGTCCATTCGATGAAACGAAATACCATCGTGGCGGAAATACAGGAGAATTCGGATATTACCTATCGTTTCTATGATTATAACCGCGTTGGTAATGACGGCAAAACACGACCGCTCCAACTTGAGAAAGCGCTGGAGGTCATAAACTTCGAGCCTTTAACGGATACAAATGTGGTGTCACATCCTATGCCGTTGGAGAACGGAGCTGTTAATCTGCAGCGAACACCGTTTTTCACAACGAATCTGATGTGGGCAACGCGTACTATCCAGCGCGATTATGCGCTGTTGGACTCGTTTGTGGCATATATGTGTGTAGAAGGAGAGTGTACCGTGAAGGCGCTGGATAGCGAAACGGAACAAAATGCCGTCTCGATGCATATCGGAGAAGCGGTATTGATTCCTGCAGCACTCAACGATATCGTTATTACACCCAAAGGCGAGTGTAAACTGCTGGAAATCTACCTGGAAATCTAGTATTCTAGTATTCTAGAACTCTTATTACTGAAAAAACGAGAAATGCACGCTTCCATACGTGCGCGTCTCTATATGAAGAGGATGGTTCGTAAAATCGGTATCTTTACCGTGTTCAATAACGAGCCATCCGTTTTCTTTTAATAGGCTGTTACTTCCTTGTTGCCCGTTACTAAAGTCTAGGATTATATCGGGAAGAGTAGGGATTGCCTCTAATGCGTATGGGGGATCGGCAAAGATAAGATCATACTTGGTGCGGCAAGCATTAAGGAATTTGAATACATCACCGCGGATGAGACTTAAATTACGAATTCCGAGTTGCTTGCAGCAGGCGATAATCCAGTTTTGCTGCACATGTGCTATCTCAACAGCCGTCACCTCCCGCGCTCCTCGACTGACACATTCGATACCAATACCACCTGTGCCGGCAAACAAATCCAGCACATCGATGCCTTCAAAATCCAAACGGTTATTCAGCAGATTGAATAAACTCTCCTTGGCGAAGTCGGTAGTCGGCCTCGCGGTTATATTTTTAGGGGGCGACAATCGCCGCCCCCCGTATATGCCGCTTATTATCCGCATGGCTGTTTTGCTCCGGTTCTAAACCGGTTACTCCCAGTTACCGGCGTTGTTGTTCGGAGAATAGATGTCACCCACTTTCAAACCGGGGTAGTGCTCCAATTTCTGTTCGCGGTCAACGAGGTTAACCAATTCCTGCTTGTTGAGGTCACCCAGATAACTCTCAAACGGAGCACGTGCTTCGAACAGAGGTACATGGATGCCTTGACTCGTCTTGTACTCGTTATTAACCTCCAGCTCAAACTTCTTACCCTCGCTGAAAGGAATCTCAACGATAGCATCAATCGAATTCTCATCGTACTCGCCTTTGTATAGCGATTGTAACATATTGAGCTCAATCGTGTCGCGGCGGAAACCTGCCAAACCATTGCTAATCACGTCTTTGTCGTTCTCCCAGATATAAGCATACAGAGCGTCTGCATTCTCAAACTGGTTCTTCTTGAGCGCTTTTTTCTTCGCTTCATTCAAAATCTTGATAGCTTTGTGCTCGGTCAAACCAGCCTCCAACTGTTTGTCGGTCAGACTACCTTCCTTCAGCAACTCTTTCTTCGGAGCGGTCTTGAGGAACATCAACAATGTGTCATAGCTGGCAGTAAACACACCCTTCTGATGGTGATACTCCACCTCTGCGGTACGCAAATCTACCAGGTGTTTGATGACGGTTACTTCGCGCTCAGCGCGTGTGTTCTCAAATTTAATAGGAGTGGTAACGCTCGTTACGCAGAAATAGCACATCAGTACTGCCGCGATACTCAGAGCACAAATTACAATAGTTCTTGTTGTTTTCATTATAGGTTAAATTTTAATATATTTTCTAAATTCGCTGCAAAGGTACAAAAAAATTTGCATATATGCAAGAAAATTCGTAACTTTGTGCCGTTTTTTAGAATTTAGGTCTATGGAAGATAGTAATAAAGTCCTTTTTTCGATACTAAATGAGCGTCTGAACTTGCTTCGCCAGTTGGATACCGAAGGTGACTCGGAGAAGCGCCGCCATATAGCGCGGGAGACGCAGAATTTGCATGCTCCCATGGCTCATCGTCTCGGTTTGTACCAAATTAAGACCGAGATGGAGGACCTTGCGCTCAAGTTTCTGGACTACGATACCTATAAATATATCGCGCATGCGCTCAATGCCAAGAAGGCTGAGCGAGAGGACTACATCGCACGCTTTATTGCGCCTTTGGAACAGAAGCTCAAGGCGGAGGGATTCAAGTTCACCATCAAAGGTAGGCCGAAATCCATTCACTCGATATACCATAAGATGCAGGTCCAGCATTGTGATGTCGATCGTATCTATGACCTTTTCGCTATCCGTATTATTCTTGATTCGCCTCTGGAGAAAGAGAAATCGGATTGCTGGCAGGTGTATTCCCTTATAACGGATATCTTTCCGCCGAACCCAAAACGTCTGCGTGACTGGCTTTCTGTGCCCAAGGAGAACGGCTATGAGTCCTTGCACACAACCGTTCTTGGACCGGACAAGCGTTGGGTAGAGGTGCAGATTCGTACAGCCCGCATGGACGAAGTAGCAGAGAAAGGCGTGGCGGCACACTGGTCCTACAAAGGTGTCAAAGGCTCTATCGTACAGAAGTCCGGCGATGTGTATGTGTTCACGCCCACAGGCGATTTGCGTCGTTTGCCGGAAGGAGCAACGGTATTGGATTTCGCGTACTCCATACACAGCGAAGTAGGCTCGCATTGCGTAGGCGGTATTATTCGCAACCAAAACGTATCCATTCGTCAGCGCCTGGAGAATGGTGACCAGGTGTCTGTAATGACGTCGCCTAACCAGCATCCTAATGCAGACTGGCTGAATTTTGTGTCATCCACCAAGGCGCGCAATAAGATTCGTCAGGCACTCAAAGAGATTGAATACAAGCAGGCTTCAGAGGGTAAAGAGATTATCGAACGACGCTTCAAAAACTGGAAACTCGAATATACCGAAGGCGACATTACCCGCATGGCGCTCAAGCTTGGGTATAAAGCGGTTTCCGATATGTATCAGTCAATAGCGAACGGAAAGGAAGATATTGCTCGTCTGCGGGAAGTATTCCTTGCTCCGGAGGAACCGCAGGCGCAACGCGAGCATACGGAGTATGTGGACAAAAGTGACCTCAAAGGCTTGGCAATTGAGGTGGATATGAATGTCAAGAATGTAGATTATAACCTCTCCAAGTGCTGTAACCCGCAACCCGGAGACCCCATTTTTGCCTTCGTGTCCGTTCTCAAAGGAATACGTATCCATCGTTGCGATTGTCCGAATGCAGAAGATATACGCGCGCGCTATCCTTACCGTGTTTTGCCTGCCCGTTGGGCTAAAAAAGAATGAGTGATTACCCCAGCATATTATTAGAGCAGGCTGTTAACCAAATGGCCTCGCTACCTGGAGTGGGGCGCAGAACGGCGCTCAGGTTAGTGTTGCATCTTTTGCGGCAGTCAGACCAGGATGTGGAATCGTTTGCATCCTCTTTCACACGGCTCAAGAAAGAAGTCCTCTACTGCCGTGAGTGCCATAACATATCAGACTCGGAGTTGTGCCCGATTTGCGCTTCTACGCGCCGCGACAGGACTACCGTCTGTGTGGTGGAGAATGTCCAGGATGTGATGTCCATTGAGAATACCGGTCAGTACAACGGCGTTTATCATGTGTTGGGAGGTATTATCTCACCCATGGAGGGTATTGGACCAAAAGATATTGAGATAGATTCGCTGGTTGAGCGTCTCTCCAAAGGAGAGATACAAGAGGTCATTCTTGCCTTGCCGACCACTATGGAAGGCGATACAACCAATTTCTATATCTTCCGCCGCATACAAAATGCAAATCTCGATGTCAAACTATCGCAGATAGCAAGAGGCGTGGCGGTCGGCAATCAAATTGAATATACGGACGAAATAACGCTCGGCCGCTCTATTGTTAACCGTACAGAATTTAAAGTTTAAAATCGTGCCCTTGGGGCTAAGAATTTTGCACTAAAATGGAAGAAAATCAAGTTATCCGAACACTCAATTGGTATTATTACGGAGTGATGGTGTTCACGCTCATTATTCTGGGCGTAATGTATTATTGGGCCTCAATGCCTGATTTTGAACCGATTAGTCCGATGGAGTCCTTTGGGGTTACACTCCAATATATAGCTATCGGTATAACCCTCGTTGCCATTCCTTTTGGCCTTTATATGGTCAAATTATTCAAGCCCGTTACGTTGGAGAAATATCTCGATGTGGCAACGGGACGCATTTTAGCGGTTGGATTGACCATGCCGATGAATATTGCCTTCTTTTATCTGCTCGGAACGCATAGACCGATGATGTGGCTTGCAGGTATGTCGGCTATCGCATGGTATTTTACCAAGCCGACTCTTGCTAAAATGGAGCAGGAGATGAAACCTGAAGACCCTAATGAAGAAAAATACTAAGTATTATGATTATTGCTTGTGATTTTGATGGTACGATTGTAACCCATGAATACCCGAAGATTGGCAAACCGATTCCTTTTGCCATTCAAACCTTGAAAAAACTGCAGGAAGAAGACCATCACCAAATCATCCTTTGGACAGTTAGGGAAGGTCAGTTACTCCAGGATGCTTTGGATTATTGCAAGTCCAAAGGACTGGAGTTCTATGCTGTGAATAGCAATTATCCTGAGGAGGAACCCGAGCATGGTACAGCCCGCAAACTGGTGGCTGACCTTTGGATAGACGACCGCAATCTCGGTGGTCTGCCCGATTGGGGAGTTATCTATACAATGGTTCATTCCGGTCATCCATGGGAACCGGCTCCCAGCAACGTGCTGGAGGACGAACGACCGAAGAAAAAAGGCTTCTTTGCCCGATTGCTCAATGATTAAACTACGCAAAATAGAACCGGATGATCTCCCGTTCTTGTATCAATGGGAGAACGATTCGCGTGCTTGGGCGGATGGAGCGAACCATAATCCGCTCTCCCGGCAGGACTTACGCGACTATATCCAATCCACCACCGGCGATATCTATCGTGACGGACAGTTACGCCTTATCATTGAATCTAACAGTCCGCAGGACGATCTGGGTCACACCTGGGAGCGGTCTGTCAGCGAAGCGGTCTGTCAGCGAAGCGGTCTTACTATGGGTTGTATCGATCTTTTTGACTTTGATGCCCGTAACCGCCGGGCAGCTATCGGAATGTATATTGCGCCCGAATGGCGCGGAAAAGGAGTAGGAAAACAAGCGGTTCGTTTACTGGAAGACTATGCCTTTGGTTTCCTCAATCTGCGTGTTCTTTATGCTGTAATCGCAACAAATAATAAGGCTTGCTCATTGATTTATGAACAAGCCTCTTACATACCGTCATCTCCGCTCACGGCATGGACTCTGGAGTCGGATGCGGTTATGTGGACGAAGGTAAATCCTTCTATTTCTCAAAAATCTTAAATCCCCACGGTTTCAGAGTAAAACTCTGAGTTTTCTCCAGTTTATGCGTCTTGCCGCATAGACATTTGTACTTTCCGGCATACATACCAAGGTCAAGTGTCACGTTCTGTTCTTGGTCGCTCATGTTCATCACGGCTATGACGTTCATGCCACTCGGGTAGGGACGTGCGCAGGCAAAGATAGCACCGTTGTCGGCAGGGATACGAATCATCGGGGCTCCTATTTCAGGACTGAAAAGTACTCTCTGGCGTTGACGCAAATCATTCAACTGCTTATACAGGCTTGCTTGTGCGTATGCCTCGTCAGTGTCAATCAAGTCTTTCTCAAAGAACTCCAGACGATGGTGGTTACCGCTTAACTGACCGGTATAAATCATTGGCATTCCAGGTACTACATAGCAGAAAGCGGCAAACAGATTAATCGCATCGCCCATACGTTCCTGTTCCGTGCCGTTCCAGCTGTTCTCATCATGATTGGAGATGAAGTTCATGCGGATAGCTTCCGGACGGATGGTCGTTTCTGCCTTCTCGAAATATTCCCAGAGGTCTTCTACTCCCTTATTGCCTTGTGCTACTTCGTTCATAAGATGATGAAGCGTCCAGCCGTAGTACATGTCGAACGCACTCTCGGTCAACTCTTGTGCTTTGTCCTCGTCCTCGGCGAGCGTGAACATATCCGGATGCGTGAGACGAAGGTCACCCATTGCCCAATTCCAGAAATCGGTCGGCACTTCGCCTGCCACATCGCAGCGGAAACCGTCAATACCTATCGAGTCCATCCACCAATGCATGGCTTTGAGCATTTCATTACGCATGTCCTGGTTGTCGTAGTTCAGTTTGCTGATGTCCGTCCAGTCATATTGAACCATCAGGTTTCCCAAACTGTCACGATAGTGCCATCCCTCATTTTTTGTCCATTCGCTGTCCGGCGCTGTGTGGTTGGCTACCCAGTCAAGGATAACCTTAAACCCTAATTCATGCGCCTTGGCAAGGAAATGCTCGAAATCTGCGCGAGTACCGAATTCAGGGTTGATAGCGCAGTAATCGATGATGGAGTAGTAACTGCCGAGTGTACCTTTACGGGTAATCTTTCCAATTGGCTGGCAAGGCATTACCCAAATAATGTCGATACCATTCTCGCGCAGCATAGGAAGGTATTCCTCTGCAGCGGCAAAGGTGCCTTCCGGCGTCAACTGACGGGTGTTTAACTCATAGATAGTAGCATCGTAGCACCATTTCGGGTGCCTCAACTCGGTTAATTTCGAGCAGCTCATTAGAGCCAGCAATGCCACAAACAAAATTAATGTCTTTTTCATAATACTAATATTTAAAGTTAATTTTTTCAATCTTCTATAATCTGGTAGTTCAATGTTTTACGATTGATGATGACTGTTACTTTCTTTCCTAAATATATACGCTGGTAGATGATCTCGTCCGGTCTGTCTATGAGCGGAATGAAATCACCATAGAGTAACGGCATCGAATTACGGCGCAAGTGAATAAGTTCTGCTACTTGGTTTCGCATATTCCGCTCGTCAAGACTCAAGGTTTCGAAGCGCATCATGTGCCTATTGTCTGGATCGTTCGCGCCTACTTCGCCGTACTCGTCACCCTGATAAATACAGGGTACACCGGGAAGTGTCATGTTCAGGACTTCAAGTAAAAGAGCACGTTTGTAGGCGATTTCGGCATTGCCAATACCGATTTCTTGTGTCCAACCTTCCTCTTTGCCGTAGGCGTGAATATCGATAGCACCGCCAGCGATGGAGGCAAAACGTATTTGGTCGTGGTTGCCGCTGATATTCCCCATCGTGTGGTGAGCACCATAGGTGCGGAGAGAAGTCAACTCATTATTCATCACTTCATCCAATCCCTTAAAGCCGCATAGTGCTTCGCGAGCTGTGAAATAGACATTGAAGTCAAACTGGGCATTGAGCATTCCGGTCTTAACGTAACTGCCGATGAGTTCAGGACTGCCATATGTCTCGCCAATCATCCAAATAGGCCGTCCCGGCCAACGTGTGGCGATTTTCTGTCCTAACATACGCCAATAGCCTTCGGGGATATGTTTGCATGCGTCGTGACGGAAACCATCCAAATCATAGTTGGCGAGCCAATAGAGTGCACTATCTGTCATCTGCTCGCATACTTCTTCACGCTCCAAATCGAGTGTTGGAATATGCTTGTCAAACCATGTTGTAAGACGTGCTTCGTCCCATAGTTCGAAGTTCCGCCGTCCGTCCGGCAGCAATGAGTCCGTATGCCAGTCCGGATGTTGTTGTAGTGTCGGCGAATTGATATGCATATGGTTGGCTACATAGTCTAGCACTACATTGATTTCATGCGCATGTGCACTATCTAATAAGGCGTGTAACTCATCTGGTGTACCGAAACGGGTGTCTAACGCAGTTGCAAAAATGGGCCAGTAACCGTGGTAACCGCTGAACTTGGTGTATGTCTTCGTTGCATCGTATTTATTGCCGTTCTTGAATTCATAGCATCCCCATGCATCCCACGGGTTCTGCGTGATAGGACTTATCCAAAGGGTGTTTACTCCTAATTTGTCAAAATATCCTTCGCTGATTTTTTGAGTAATACCCGCGATATCTCCGCCTTGATAATCCACTATATCAAGCACCTCGGGAGAATTCAGTTTCCAATCGTTGCGGACGTTCCCGTCGTAGAAACGGTCGATGAGAATCGAGTAGAGTACTTGTGCCTGCTGGTCGTGACGGTTGAGCTGAGATGCGCTGGTAATAATCGTTCCGTCCTGCATCGGTAATAATAGGTCGTTGAATAGGTAGGTCTCGTCTTCGGCAAAGATACGCAAATATCCTCGACCTTGTATCTCATGGCCTTTAGCCTGCAATCCATTCAAATCCAGCGTCCATGTGCCGTCTGCTTCTTCGTGCCATAATGTGTGGTCGATAAGGCTGTTCTGATAGTACGCCTCGAACGACGGGTTAGCAACGGTGTCAAAGAATCCGACGCGTAACTTGTTATCCTCGTAACCTAAAGAGATAAAGGCTTGGCGAACCGGTTTGTTCGGTAGGATTGGGATAGCGAAACTGCCGTTTGGGTCATGAAATGTGAGCGCGTGGATGGAGTGGTCACGGTTCACGATGTCCAACTCACGGATGATAGGCGCTACTCCACTCATGTGCAGGCACTCCACGGACTCGCTGGTAGTCCACTGAAGGCCCTCCCACAAACTCGTGTCTCCGAAGAGCAAAGGTACATAATCCGTCAGCACGACGTGCGTTGTATCGGAGTGCATACGAATAGGCATAATCGGATTGGAAGCAGCAATAGTTGATGCTACACGATGATTGTTTTGACAGCCCGCCAAACATAGGACGAGAGATAACAAGATAAATCCTTTTCTCATGGTTTTTCAATTTAGCGTACAAAATTACAACAAATTATTCAAATATGCAAATATTTGAGAATTTTTTTTGTTCTTTTTATTTGCATATATCAAAAAAAGTCATTACCTTTGCAGTCGCAAAGGTTTTTAATTATTATGAAGGACAAACAATTGATTGATATTCAGCGGCCTGTAACGATTTGCAGCGCGTCGGCGGGAACGGGAAAGACCTTCACGCTGGCGGCTTATTATGTGGGTCTGTTGTTATCGGGCGAAGACTATCGTTCCATTTTGGCTATTACGTTTACCAACAAGGCAACGGCAGAGATGAGGGAGCGTATTGTAGGCTACTTGTATCAAATCTCGCAAGGAGGAGAGAAAGCCTTCCTTGAGCGAGCGCGTCAGTTTATGCTTCGTGATAATAATGCGCCCGATGCATTGTTAGAACAACGTGCCGGTGAGTGTTTCCGAAAAATGCTGCTTGATTATGACAATGTACAAGTCATGACCATCGATTCGTTCTTACAGACACTTCTATCCGGTTTGGCGAGTGTGTTACAGCGTAGTGTAGGCCTGAATACGGAGTTGGATGTAGATCATTTGATAGAGCAGGCGGTAGACCAGTTATTGACGACAGATATGAGTGCTACCGATCGTACCATCATCGAGGATTATATGCAGCTCAAACTGGACCAGGAATCGCAATTGGATATACGGCAGAATTTGTGTGCCTTGGCAAAGGAGATGTACAACGAAGCCGTACAGGTACTCGATGCGGATGGGCGTATTTTGTTTGATGCAGAAGTTGTAGCTCGTCGGCGTGAGGCCTTGGAGCAACGTTGGAGTTCGAGCCCGGAATTGACGGAATTGAAGGCAATGTTGGCGGCTTGTAACCCTACAGACTATAATAGATTTACGCGTTGTGCGTACGAGCGATTACAACGCAGCGTGGCTGACCCTAAGAAGATTTCTACGGCGGACCGTTTTCGCGGAGTGAGCGGCAAGAGTTGCAATGCCGATGAAATGGCGCGTGCAACCGAACAGGCTGAGCGTGTGAAACGGCTCTATAACACCATTCAACTGACTATTCGTTTCAGTCGGGATATGGAACTGATGGCATCGCTTCAAGCGCTCATCCAGCGCAATCTAAGCGAGACCAATACGGCTTTGTTGGCGCAGACAGCCAGTACGCTCAGTAAGGCGCTCAAAGGCGGCGATGCTGATTTCATCCTTGAGAAAGCAGGTATCCGATATAAGCATATACTGATTGACGAGTTCCAGGATACGAGTCGTTTGCAATGGAGTGTCATCAATCGTTTGGTGCAGGATGTGCTGGCAGGAGTAGGGCATACCTTGCTTATCGTAGGAGATATCAAGCAATCCATTTATCGTTGGCGAAATGGCGATTGGCATATCATGGATGCGCTTGCTGACCATCCACAGCGCAATGAGCACTTCACTTCACTAACGAAGAACTTTCGCAGTAGGGAAGAGGTGGTGAAGTTCAATTTGTCTCTTTTCCAGCATATCATTGAGACGTATCCTACCGATTCCATTGAGAAAGATTTGATTAAGCGTATCTACGGTGAAGGGTACGAGCAGAGCCATTTGGCGGATTTTTACCAGTCGGACAAGAAACAAGGCGGATACGTACGTTTTCAGGCGTTCCCGAAGGGTACGAAGGAGGATCTCGCGCTCGATATGTTCGATAGAATGGAAGAACTGTTAGCGCAAGGTGCTGCTCCGCGTGATATGATGATATTGGTGCGCGAACGTAAAGAAGCAATATTTATTACGGAATTGAAGAGCGGGTTGGATGAAACGCTGTATCCTAATCTCACGAAAGCGCACATTGTTTCGGCGGATAGTTTTCTGCTTGAGGCCTCCGAAGCGGTACGCTTGATTATCGCCGGTTTACGGATGGTAACCAAGGATGATGAGGTGTCTGCCAAGTATATCGAAATGTTGACCGCTAACTCCGATTCCATCGGACAAATCCGAGCCCGTATATCTGCTCAAACGCCGCTCTACGAAGCGGTATGCGAGTTGATACGACTCCTTCTTGCAGACGAAGACGGTCGCTATCATGGTACCGAGACTGCATATGTCAATAATTTATTGGATCGCACACGTGACTACGTGCGCGTGTACGGCAGTCATATCGATGAGTTTTTGAAGTGTTGGGATGATACAATGCATGCCAAACCTATTCCTGCGTCAGCGACGGATGCTATTCGTATCCTAACCGTTCATGCCAGTAAAGGACTGCAGTCCCAGACCTTGTTTGTTCCGTTCTGTACATGGACGAAAGAGGCGGGTAAGCATCCTCAAAAGATTTGGTGCGAGATAGCCGATGAAATCAGTACAGATGATGATTTTGTACCTGTTCAGGATGGCGCAGAGATGGCCGAGTCAGCTTATCGCGATGCCTATGAAGCGGAGCATATCAATATGCGTATTGATAATCTTAATATGCTCTATGTGGCGTTGACGCGTGCCGAAGACAATCTGTTCGTCTCAACGATGTATCCTGTGAAGGCGGACGGTAAAATGGGAGTTTGCAACCATGTAGGGCGGTATATCAAGGATTACATCGGAGGAGATACGTATGAAGCCGGCACACCGGTTGTGAAAGAAGAAAAGGCGGAGGAGAAAATCGAAGAGAAAACATTGCAAGCTGAGTTATGGGCTAATGACGACCAAGTGCGTTTCGTTCAATCGCAGGAAGGCGCATTGTACACTCATTATGGCGATGAGGCATATCGGCGTGTGGCAAGGATGGAAGAAGGTACCTTGTGTCACGAGATATTCGCCCACTTGCGTAAAGCGGACGAATTGGAGCAAGTTCTCGATGATTTCGAGAGCAGAGGAGAAATAGCGTCTAAAGAGCAACGGGAAGAACTAAAATCCTTGATTTCATCGGCATGGGAAGGTAATGACGAGATGCGCGATTGGTTCACGGCTCCTTGGCAATTGAAACTGGAAGAAGCTATCTATATTGACCATCGTGAGGTGCGGCCCGATCGCGTCATGATTAATCCGGAGACGAATGAAGCCATTGTGCTGGATTATAAGTTCGGCAGATGGGAAGACAAGTATATTCAGCAAGTGGGAGAATATATGGATGCGCTTCGCAGGATGGGACATCAACCAGTGCGCGGTTATCTATGGTTCGCCCGTCAAAACAAGTTGGTAAAGGTTAATGCATAAGGGTTAATGGTATGAATAGTTTTTTGCAACAAGTAGCACAGTCTGTCATTGATTCAATAGACTGGAAGCAGTTAAATCGCACCACTCTGGTGTTGCCATCTCATCGTGCAGGATTAGTGCTCAAAGATGAGTTGTTGCGTTTGCAGCAGGAACGGCACGCGCAAGCGATTTGGGCTCCGCAAGTCCAGACTTTAACACAATTACAGGATAGTCTTAGTACCTTATATGCGGAAGATGAATTGTTCACCATAGTTCGGTTGTACAAACTCTATCGTCAATCGTCCATTGTTACCGGTAGTGAGTTAATGCCGCTCGATATGTTCTATGGATGGGGACGTCAAATGATATCGGATTTCACGAATGTTGATGCCTCAATGCCGGCGGAGCAGGTCCCGAATTTCTTTGCGAATACTGTTGCTGCCCATGAGCTGAGCCAATGGCAAATAGACCCTGAGACGGAAGAACGGTTGAGAGGATTGATGGCGAATGGCCGTACGGACGAATGGCAGAAGGATGAGAATTCTATTCGTGCTCAGTATGAGTTTCTTTGGCGGCAAATACATGAACTATATACTGCTTTGAGAGCGGAGATGACAGCTGAGCAGAAAGGTTATGCAGGCTTGCGACAGAGAGCGGTTATTGAGAATTGGGACAGCGAGTATGTGCAATCCAAGATAGCGGGACGAACTTATATTTTTGTGGGCTTTAACTACTTGCTGCCCGTTGAGCGCGATTTGATGATGCGTCTTCGTGATAATGGTCAGGCACGGTTCTATTGGGATTTTGTGCGGGATTTCGAGACGAATAGCAAGGCTTTCTCGTTTGCTGAACTGAATAGCGGTATTTTGGGCAATGCTCTGTCTCCCGTTGCGCAAAGTCGGTTGTCTGAACATCCATCGGAAGTGACGGTTGTGGAGTGCGTTTCGAGAGAGGCGCAGGCGCAGTATGTTCACCGCTGGTTGCAGGAGAACTATACTGCAAAAGGGCAAAAAGTAGGCGTAGTTATCTGCGATGAAAATATGCTGGAATCGGTTATCTATACCCTTCCTGCGATTACGCCGGAGGGAGAAAGCGAACCGGCACCAATCAATATTACCAAAGGTTTCCCGCTACGTAATACTGCCATTTATGCACGTGTGCTACGCTGGTTAGGCGACAGGCAACGCGGTAATGCCGATGATGTCGTGGCACCGGAAATCATCGATGAAATGGTAAAAAATGTGCTTACGGAGTTTTCGGACATTTCGGAGAACGAGGAGCAATCCAATCAACTGTCATGGCAGGAACTGTTGATTTTAGAAAGCGATTACCAAGTACGCAAGATAGCCAACCAGATGAGGTTGCTCATAGCTGACGGTTTGGGCGATGTGCCGTTTACATTACGCTTACTGCGTCTGTTGATGCATCGCATGATGGAGAATGTGACAATGCCATTCCATGGTGAACCCGTAACGGATGTGCAAATCATGGGTGTACTTGAGACGCGTCTCTTGGATTTCGATAGATTGCTGCTTCTCAATGTGGAAGAAGGCATCATCCCGCAGAAACAGGTGGATAATAGTTTTATCCCCTTCTATCTGCGTAAGGCGTACCATATGCAGACTTCGGACGAGAAGGCAACCATTTATGCTTATAATTTCTTCCGTCTCCTCAGTAGGGCTGGACATTCCACCTTGCTCTACGCATCCGCAGAAACTTCGGAGGGCGGAAAAGGTATGTCGCGTTTTATTCTTCAAATGCTCTATTCACCTCAATTCAACGTGCAAAAACTGCGTTTAGAGGAGTCGAACACATTTACTATGAGAGAACTCGTTTTGCCCACAACGCAGCGCGCGCATTTCAAGCGTCTTTCGCCCAGTGCGCTGAATACCTATATTTCCTGTCCATATCAATTCTATCTGCAGTACGTCTTGGGAATACGGCCAAAAGAAGAAGAGTCGGTTCTTTTCAAATCGAACACGAAGGGTTCTTTTGTGCATCATACGATGGAGCACATTTACCGCGAGTATCTGCATTGTGATGGCAACTCGTTAGTGCGCATATCGGCCGATGAAATCGAGGCTGTTCTTACCAGCGAGCAACGTCTGGACGAAGCCTTGCTGGCGGCGTATGACTCGATGAATAAAGAATGGATGAAAGATTATCCGGACGAACCGAACCACTATCTACCGGAACATCATCGTGCTGAGAATGTGGAGATTAAGGGTTTTGTTAAAAATATCTTGGAGCGTGACCGCGAGGACGCCAAGACAGGCTTGTATGTTTATAAACTGGAGCATCCTTACTATTTCTCCGTTCCGATAGACGGAGTAGGAGATATAGAAGTGGGCGGAAAGGTGGACCGACTTGATATCTATGGTTCCGAAGGGAATCAACATCTGCGCATTGTGGATTATAAATCAGGCGGTTATAATGATAAGACGCACGATGAGAAGATGTCTTCGTCATGGGAGGATATGATGGATAGTGATCAAAAAGCCTATGTGCGTCAAACACTTATTTACAGTCATGCTGTGAATGAGAACGATAATCAAGGACTGCCGATAGAACCGCAGTTATTCTTCTGCAAGCGTAAACTGACGGACATCGTGACCACTATTGATGTGGCAGGAGAAACGGTTCATGATTATGCAACGATAAAAGATACATTCTTTCATGCTCTGCAAACCAAAATAAAGCAGATTTTGGATGCTACCGACTTCCCGAAATGCGAACCAGACCAATGTCCGTCGTACTGTCCGTTCATCACCTTCTGCGGACGTAAAAACAAGGAGTCTTGATACCAATAGTGCAATATTATGAAGTGGCGGGACATCGTTTCGCAATTGAAGCTACTCAATCTCAATTTGCGTTGCTGCCGAATTATACACCCTTTTTAATCGATGAAAAGGCCGGAACTTACATGTTCATAATTCGGGTGCAAGATATTCCGTCAAACGAGGTGCGCGCCTATGTAGATACGGCTGCTATGCTTTCGTATGCGCTTTGTACGGTAGAGGCACGAACATTGCTGTTCCATGCATCGGTCGTGGTGCGGGAAGGTAAGGGTTATCTGTTTCTCGGTCGGTCAGGAACGGGAAAAAGTACCCATTCCCGGCAGTGGTTACAGGCGTTTGACGATGCCCGTTTGCTCAATGATGATAATCCTGTGGTGCGCATTATGTCTGATGGCTCTGTGCGTGTGTTCGGTTCTCCATGGAGCGGTAAGACGCCCTGTTATCGTAATGAAAATGCAGCGGTGGCTGCGATGGTACAGTTGAAGCAGGCGCCTTATAATGAGATGATTCTTCTGAAAATGACGCAGGCCTATCCCTACATCTTAGCATCGGTCAGTGGACTTAAACTACAACCCGATATAATGAACCGTTTGTACGAATCCATCGCACAATTATTGGAATTGGTTCCGGTCTATGAACTGGAGTGCTTGCCTACGATTGAGGCGGCACAACTATGCGCTCAAACGTGTTTATCTTAGCCTTGTCGAACGGGCAGGATACTTTGATATAATTCTCGGTAAAACCGTACATCAGCCTCTCGCCATTGGCTTTTCGTCCATTCCCTGCTTCCCAGAGAACGGTGGCTTCATATCCTTCATGCTCGCGGTAGAAAGTTTCGGTCTTACGGGCACTGATGGTATGAAGCAGCTGGCTGCGTCGTTCGCGTTCTTTCTGCGGCACGACATATAAATCCATCTCCAGCATACGCGTGTTGGCGCGCTCCGAATAGGTGAATACATGCAGTTGTGAGACGGGCAGAGAGTCGATGAAATCAACATATTCATCCCAGCACTCTTCTGTCTCACCTCGAACGCCCACCATGCAATCAACGCCGATGAAGGCGTGGGGCATCACGGACTTGATATGCGCTAAGCGTTCGGCGAATAGTTCACGCGTGTAACGGCGTCCCATAATTTTGAGAACAGTGTTACTTCCGCTCTGTAAAGGAATATGAAAATGCGGCGCAAAATGACGGCTATGCGCTACAAAATCGATGATTTCATCCGACAGCAGGTTGGGTTCGCAACTCGATATCCGCACACGAAAATCGTCTTGCAGTTCATCCAATGCTCGCAGCAAATCAATAAACCGCTCATTGGTGCTGCGTCCGAAATCACCAATGTTTACACCCGACAGAATAAGCTCTTTCGCTCCTCCGCGGATGGCTTCCTTTGCTTGCTCCACCAGCGATGAAATCGATGGATTGCGACTCTTTCCGCGTGCCAAAGGTATCGTGCAGTAGGAGCAGAAATAGTTACATCCGTCTTGCACTTTGATAAAGCATCGTGTGCGGTCATCCTTGCTATATGCGCCGTAGAATTCGTCTATCTCTCGGATGGATGAGTGGCAAATAGCGGAAGGATGAACGGATGAGTGTTCGAGCGTTTCGATGAACGAAGGGATGTTGAATTTCTCGTTCTGGCCAAGGACATAATCCACACCCTCGATATGCGCGATTTCATCGGGTTTTAACTGCGCATAGCAGCCCGTGACGATAAGGATGGCATTAGGGTTCTGCCGACGGATACGATGAATAATCTGCCGGTCCTTATGGTCAGCCGTGTCGGTGACAGTACAGGTGTTGATGATGCAAATATCAGCCTGTTCTCCCTGCTTGGCGCGCGTATGACCGCGTTCAAGCAACGCCTTTCCCAGCGCACTTGACTCAGCAAAATTGAGCTTACAACCTAATGTGGTAAAGGAAACCGTCATACTTCGAAATCAAGACATGTGCGGAGCTCTGTATTAGGGCGAACGATACCATTGGCGACCGCCACATGAGCAGGATGAACCGCATAATTCTGCAACGCCTCCGGGGACTCCAAAGTGCTGTCCAGCATGATGTCAGCATTGCTGCTGGGTAATTGTCTGGTAGCCTGAACATGGATGTCCAGCAAACCGGGGACTTGACCTTTCAATCCCTCCAAACCGGCTTTGATGGCCAGCGCGACTTCTTTTTTCTGCTCTTTGCTCAACTCGGAGCGCAATTTCCATAGGATAATATGCTTTACCATAATGTGATGTTTTATAATTTGTGTGCAAAGGTACTAAAAAAATATGACATACACAAGTATTTTTCTTGGAAAATCTACATTTTTCCTTTTTTATTTGCATATATGGAAAAAAAGCAGTAACTTTGCAGCGCAAAGTTGTGCACTTAAACGAAAAAACGACGTAATAACAGGTAAAAATACAGTAAATTATTTAACCTCAAAATACAATGAAAGAGATCAATTTGACAGCGAAAATGCGTGCCTATAAATGGGACGAGTTGACGGAGGAACAACGTGAGATTTTAACTATCGCCAAGGAACAGACGAAGCATAGTTATTGCCCGTACAGCCATTTTCATGTGGGCGCGGCGGCTAAACTGGCTAACGGTGTGATTATCCGTGGTTGTAATCAGGAGAATGCCGCTTATCCGAGTGGCTTGTGCGCGGAGCGCAGTGCGTTATTTGCAGCGGGTGCCCAATACCCGGCTGAACCGGTGAACAAACTGGCCATCGCTTGTTTCACTGGTGGTCATTATACGAAAGAACCGGGGTCGCCTTGCGGGGCTTGCCGACAGGTGATGTTGGAAACAGAGCACCGTTACGGCGGTAAAATGGAAGTACTGCTGTATGGCGAGGAAGAGACTTATGTATTTGACTCCGCAGCAGATTTGCTGCCTCTGATCTTTGTAAAGGAAAACTTAAAAGGATAAATGAGAATTATAAAGAAAATAGACATTTATTTGCTCAAGAACTTCTTGGGCTTGTTTTTGGCTACTTTCTTTATTGCTATCTTTATCCTGTTGATGCAGTTCATGTGGTTGCATGTGAACGACCTGGTGGGCAAAGGAATAGGATTGTCCGTGCTGTCGGAGTTCTTCCTATATGCAGCTGCATCGGTAGTGCCGTTGGCGTTGCCATTGGCTATTTTGCTCAGTTCGCTCATTTCGTTCGGTAACCTTGCAGAGAAATCCGAACTGACAGCGATGAAAGCGGCAGGAATATCGCTTTTTCGTATTCTTCGCCCCTTGGCGATAGCCGTCGCGTTCCTGAGTGTGGGTGCCTTCTATTTCAGCAATAATGTGCTACCGAAGTCGCAGATGAAACTCTGGGCGCTTATTTTTTCATTGCGTCAGAAGAGTCCCGAATTGCAGATACCGGTGGGCGAATTCTACGATGAAATCAGCGGTTATCACATTTATGTACATGACAAAACGCGTAACGGAGAGTTGCTCAATATCATGATTTATGACTACTCTGCGGGTTTTGAGAATGCGAAAGTGATGGTTGCGGACACCGGTCGTCTGGCGGCAAGTGAAGACAAGCGATACCTCATCCTGGACCTCGTCAACGGAGAGTCGTTTGAGAACCTCGAGAAGAAACAGCAACGAGCAACGGGAACGACCAAGAGTATTCCCTATCGCCGTGAGACCTTCACCCATAAGCGCATCATCATCGATTTTGCGACAGATTTCAATCGCTACGATGAGTCAATGCTGGAGGACCAACATGTGAGCAAGAATGTGGCACAGTTGACACAATCGATAGACTCGGTGCGCGGTGTGTCGCGCGAACGCTGTTCGGAGCAGAGCAGTAAAATGCTGAGTGAACGCTATTTCAGTCGTGAGAACACCAAATACGAAGTTCCGATGCCCGTTAAGTTGACCAAAGAAGAGAAAGCGACACACAATCTTGATTCGTTATGGGCTGTGCTGCCCGTACAGAAACAGCGTAGTGTATTGCAGACGGCGCAAGAGAAAGCGCGTATGTACCGCGACCAGGTGGAGTACAACGCTATCATGCTCGAGGATGCCGACCGCTATATACGCAAGCACGAGATAGAACTCTACCGTAAGTTCACATTAGCGTTCGCATGCCTGATATTCTTCTTCATCGGTGCGCCGCTGGGTGCCATCATCCGCAAAGGAGGCTTGGGCGCGCCGGTAGTTATTTCGGTCATCCTGTTCATCATCTATTATATTATTGACAATACGGGATATAAGATGGCACGCGAGGCGTTATGGCCATGCTGGGCGGGAATGTGGCTCAGTTCGTTCATCCTTCTGCCCACCGGCATTTTCCTGACCTATAAAGCAGCTACCGATTCGCCGCTCTTTAACCCCGAGGCGTGGGCAAATACTTTCAAGAAACTGATTGCGAAAACCAAAGAATATGAAACTAAATACTATAGAAGAAGCTTTAGACGAATTGCGTCAAGGTAAGTTTGTGATTGTGGTCGATGACGAAGACCGCGAGAACGAAGGCGATTTTATTATCGCCGCGCAGATGATTACGCCTGAAAAGGTTAATTTTATGCTACAACACGGTCGTGGTGTGCTGTGCTGTCCCATCACGGAGCGACGTTGTGCAGAGCTGGATTTGATGCACCAGGTAGCTAACAACACCTCGATGCTCGGTACGCCGTTCACGGTGACGGTGGATAAACTCGAAGGATGCACGACAGGTGTCTCTGCGGCAGACAGAGCAGCTACTATTCTGGCGTTGGCAGACCCGAACAGCAAACCGGAGACTTTCGGTCGTCCGGGGCATATCAATCCGCTTTATGCACGAACGGGTGGAGTACTGCAACGGGCAGGACATACCGAAGCCGGCGTTGATTTGGCGCGGTTAGCAGGTTTTTATCCTGCCGCGGCACTGATTGAGATTATGAACGAGGACGGAACGATGGCGCGTATGCCGCAACTACAAGAAGTGGCACGTGAGTTTGACCTCAAAATCATCACCATCAAAGACCTCATCGCCTATCGGTTGGCGCACGACTCTGTCAGTCCGAAGGATGGTATGTCTTCCGTCAGCGCCAGCGGTCTGTCCGGCGAGGCCGGTCTGATTGAGCGCGGCGAAACGGTCTTCCTTCCGACGCGGAACGGAGAGTTCATGCTCACGCCGTTTCGGGACTTGACAACGGGTTTGGAGCACGTAGTGCTCACCAAAGGAACGTGGCGCGAAGATGAGGCTATTCTTTGCCGCGTTCACTCAAGTTGCATGACCGGCGATGTGTTCGGCTCGCAGCGCTGCGAGTGCGGAGAGCAGTTGACAAAAGCCATGCAGATGATTGAGGCGGAAGGACGAGGTATCATCGTTTATATGAACCAGGAAGGTCGCGGAATAGGTCTGATGAACAAGATTCGCGCCTATAAACTGCAGGAAGAGGGAGAAGACACCGTAGAGGCCAATGTGCATCTCGGTTTCCGTCCCGATGAACGCGATTACGGCGTGGGTGCGCAAATCTTGCGCGAGATGAAAGCCATGAAACTGCGATTGATGACCAATAATCCCGTCAAACGTGTGGGGCTTGAGAGTTACGGCATTGAAATCGTTGAAAATGTGCCGATTGAGATTGCTCCGAACCGTTGGAACGAGCGTTACATGCGTACCAAAAAAGAAAAAATGCACCATGATCTGAAGATGGTGTGAGCGTTTGGCACGGTATTTGATAGATGAAAGTGTCGGGATATCGATATATCGAAATATCGGGATACCGACAAACAATTAAAATATTACGATTATGAAAAAATTAACTACACTTCTGATGACGCTTATGCTGATGTGTACGGCGTTATGGGCGGATGAAACAATCACGGTTTCTGCCAACAGTTCTGACATCTCGGAAGGACTCGATTTGAAGGTTGTAGCTAAGCTTTTTGCGGACGCTAAGAACCTGGAGGAGTTCGAGACGATGCTCAACAACCCCGATAGCGCGTTCTGCAATCTCGACCTCAACGGAGACGGTCAAGTGGATTACTTGCGCGTAGTAGAGACGGGTGAGGGTAACAAACGACTCATCGTTTTGCAGGCTATCCTCGCCAAGGATATCTATCAGGACGTTGCCTCTATATACGTAGAGAAAGACGCAGCCGACAATGTGTCTGTTCAGGTTATCGGCGATGAATATGTATATGGAGCGAACTATATCATCGAACCTGTATATGTCTATAGACCTGTTATCTACGACTGGTTTTGGGGTCCGTACTGGTACGCATGGGAGAGTCCTTGGTATTGGGGATATTACCCGGGTTGGTGGTATGTACACCGCTGCTGGGCACATGACTGGTATTGGCGTCACTGCTATGCATACCATCACTGCCATCACTATTGCTCGTTCCGCTCAGGTCGCGTAATTCATAGTGGTTATCATGAGTTGCACAGCGGAGTGACACGAAGAGAGTATGCGATGGCTAATCCGGAGCGTTCGTTCAGTCAGCGCAACGCAGGTATGAGCAATGCACGCGAGATACGGAATACAACCGGTGTTCGAGCTCGTCAATCGTCAGCAGCCGTTGGAGGCGGCGGAGCAGCACGCTCGGCAAGTACCGGTCAGCGTACAGAATTAGGCAGTGGCGTAGGTCAGCGTACCGATGCATCCAGCCGCACCTACGGAAGTACCCACACAGCTGTTGCCCGCTCGCAGAGCACTACTCGTACCCAGGGAGCAGCACGTTCCGATGCCGGTCGCGGCGAAGCTACCGCTCGTACGCAAAGCTCTGTTTCACGTTCGCAAGGAACAACTGCCACAGCTTCCCGTTCCGAAGCAGCGTCTCGTAGTACCAGCGTTACGACTACGCGCTCGACAGGCAACACAGCCTCCACTCGTTCGACGAGTGCATCAACGAGCAGCAGTTCTGCATCGACGCGTACCACAAGCGCGACGGCAACCCGTTCGACCGCTACGCGTTCTACGGGCTCAACCGCGACCACACGCTCCACGAGCACGGCTACGCGCAGCACCAGTTCTACATCCCGCAGCACCAGTGCGCCGGCTCGCAGCAGTAGTTCGACCTACAGCAGCTCGCGCTCCGGTTCCGGCAGCGGAGCCAGCACGCGCAGCAGTGGCAGTTACGGAGGCGGCAGTTATGGTGGAAGCCGTTCATCCGGCGGAGGTTACTCAGGCGGTGGCAGCCGCGGAGGTGGAGTATCTTCCGGTGGCGGAGGCGGCAGAACACGCCGATAAAGGCTAAAGGCTAAAGTAAACCAAAACAGGTGACCGCTCGGTCACCTGTTTTGGTATGTATTAGAGAATGAGCGATTTGACGAACTCTTCGCGATTGAAGCATTGAAGGTCAGTCATCTGTTCGCCCAGGCCGATGTATTTGACGGGTATTTTGAATTGGTCGCTTATGCCGATGACTACGCCCCCTTTAGCGGTTCCGTCCAGTTTGGTGATGGCAAGGGAACTCACTTGTGTGGCAGCTGTGAATTGTTTGGCTTGCTCGAAGGCATTTTGTCCGGTGGAACCGTCCAAAACGAGCATCACATCGTGTGGCGCATCGGGAACCACTTTCTGCATGACGTTTTTGATTTTCGTCAATTCGTTCATCAGGTTGATTTTGTTATGCAGACGTCCGGCGGTGTCGATGATGACTACATCCGCATCGTTCGCTTTTGCGGATTGCAGGGTGTCGAATGCCACGGACGCGGGGTCGGAACCCTGTTGCTGTTTGATGACAGGCACGCCTACGCGTTCGCCCCAGATGCATAACTGTTCTACGGCTGCTGCACGGAAAGTATCGGCGGCACCGAGATATACTTTCTTGCCTGCTTCTTTGTATTGGTAAGCAAGTTTGCCGATAGTCGTGGTTTTGCCCACGCCGTTCACACCGACAACCATGATGACGTATGGCTTGGCGGGCAGCGGAGCAGAGAAATCCAGCACATCTTCTACGTTGTTCTCCTGAAGAAGCGATGAAATCTCATCCACGAGCAGTCGGTTCAGTTCGTCTGTTCCGACATATTTATCGCGTTTGACGCGTTCCTGCACGCGTTCGATGATACGCAGCGTGGTCTCTACGCCTACATCCGAGGTGATAAGCGCCTCTTCGAGGTTGTCCAGCACATCATCATCGATAGTGGACTTACCGGCGATGGCGTGACCGATTTTACTGAGTACTGACTCTTTACTTTTCGCCAGACCTTTGTCCAGCGTCTCTTTTTTCTCTCTATTGAATAATCCGAAAAAACCCATGTTATTTACGATTTGACGATTTACGATTTATATGCGGAACGCATTTGTTTGTAGTCTCGACGAGCGGAGCAGATAGCTTTGGCACTGCCGTGCCGACCGATGAGCAGGAACATCAGCGCTGCGATATAATCGAGGAAGAAGCGCAGCGTGAGTACCGTTCTGCGGCAAGGATGATTTTTGTATATCATCAGCAGGTTGTTGCGGAAATTGAGATAGGTCTTGCGCGGGTTGTCATACGCGAGCGAACCTCCGCCAAGATGATATACGACGCTCTGCGGCACGCATGCCAGTTTCCATCCTTTGTTGCGCATACGCCAGCACAGGTCTATCTCCTCCATGTGGGCAAAGAACGCCGCATCGAGTCCGCCGGACTCCTTATAGACGCGTGTTCGCACGCACATGCATGCGCCCGTGGTCCAATCTATCTCTGCTGTCGTGTCGTATTGACCTTTGTCCTGCTCGACGTGAAACAACACCCGTCCGCGGCAATAGGGATAGCCCAGCCAGTTGACGAAACCGCCGGCAGCGCCGGCGTGCTCGAAATAGTCGCGTTTGCGCCAACTACGTATTTTCGGTTGCACAGCGGCCGTCTCCGGATGGTTCTGCAGATAATCGAGTAGGGGAGCGAGCCAGTTGTCCGTCACCTCCACGTCCGAGTTCAGCAGTACTACATAATCGCTGTCCACTTGCTCGATAGCGCGGTTGTACCCTTCCGCAAAGCCGTAGTTGCGGTCCAGCACGATGGTCTTAACGCTCGGAAACTCATTCTTGAGCACCTCCAGACTATCGTCCGTACTACCATTGTCCGCGACGATGATATCCGCGTCAGGCGTGTATGCCAAGACGGACGGCAAGTATTGGCGCAACATGGCTGCGCCGTTCCAGTTTAATATGATTACGCTCGTTTCCACTTCCATCTATCGTGTGACCATAGCCATAAGAAGGGCTGTTCGTTAATATTTTTTTCCAATTGGCGGGCATAGGCGGTGGTTATCTCGCCTTCAGCCGATGTCTTGGGTTCTGCGCATAGTGTTTTCATCTGCACGCGGTAATAGCCTCTGTGCTCGCGGAGCACGTGGAGGTAGAACACCGGATAGCCGAATTTCTTGCCCAGCACTTCTCCTCCGTCGAGGAATCCCGTGTCCTGGTTGAGGAACGTGAGCCAGGTACGTGTCACTTCGGGTCGCGGTTTCTGGTCACTCAGCAGACCGACTGTAACCGGCTGTTTCTCAGCGCGATAGCGCACCATCTCACGTAAGATACGTTGTTTCTCCACGCACGCTCCGCCGCGTTTGGAGCGAAGCATGAGCATCAGTTTGTCCATCGCTGCGCTCTTCAGACGCCGATAGACGTTCAGTTCCGTCACGCCGGGACTTACCCATTGTTGGATGGACGCCAGCCACTCCCAGTTACCCATGTGGCCGAGCATGAAAATTCCGCCTCCTGCGGCATCGATGAGCCGGTTCACTTCGTCCATATTCTCGAATACGACGCGCTGACGCATTTCCTCGTCCGGACAGCGGTAACCATAGACGCTCTCGACCATCGTATAGCAGAACTGATGGTAGAAATCGCGTGCTATCTGGCTCCGTTCCTCCTCCGTCTTGTCCGGAAAAGCGTTCCGTAGGTTCGTCGCTACCATGCGCCTCCGGTAACGTACCACATGGTACATCAGCGGATAGAGCACCCCGTCGGCTATGCCGTAATGGACAGCGAGCGGCAGACGGCTTAGAAGAGAGGCGCAAGCAGATAACATATCCAGCAAAAAGCAGTTATAACAGGTCCCGCCAGCAGTACGCTGTCAAAACGGTCTAACACACCGCCGTGACCGGGCATGAATTTACCGGAGTCTTTGACGCCTACGGAGCGTTTGAGCAAGCTCTCCATCAGATCGCCCATCGTGCCGAAGGTACTTACCAGACAGGCGAAGATAATCGTGGTACGCAAGCCCAGACCGGTCTGGATAATCGCATCGAACCAACCGCATTTCCATAGGATGAGTGCGCCTGCGAGCGCAAACACAAATCCGCCTATGAGGCCTTCCCAACTCTTCTTGGGACTGATGGTCGGCGTCATCTTATGGTTGCCTTTCGGTAGCTTGGCGGTCAGCGAACCCACGCAATAAGCGCCTGTGTCGTTTATCCATATCAGCACAAACAGCGCCAGCAACACCCATTTGTCGAGATAGGCAAGGAAAAGCAAGGTCGCTAACGGCAATGCTATCATCGTCTGGGAGATGAGCAGATGGCCCCAGTTCTTCAACGGCTGGCCTGACTCATTCCAAATCTCGTCCAGCAGCGCAAAGATAAGTAACAGCAGGTAAGCGAAAGAGAGCGAAAAACCGAACACGCGCAGATGGGCATCGCTGCCCTCTACACGCCATGCCAGACACTCCACCGTTGCCCATAGCACCAGCGTCAGTACGAACGAATAGACTCGTAGCGCACGAGGCGATTGTACCAACCGGTGAAACTCATCCACCGCCAATACACAGAACACCAAAAACAAGCCGCTGAAAACATACGGACTCCATAATATACTGCCCACAACGCAGCCTACAAATACCGCCCCGCTAAGGGTGCGCTTGACCAATTCTGTCATATTCAAAAACTTTTGCGAGTGCAAAAGTACTGCTTTTTTTTGATATATGCAAATTTTTGAGTGATTTTAGTGCATTTCTTCGCGTCTGCATCCTCTCCGCCTCTTTCCCCTCTTTTCCGCGTTCTCTCCAGCAGGTCCCAAAGGGTGCTCAAAGGATGATGAAAGGGTGCTCAAAGGTTGCTTATGCCTTTGTCACCCTTCTCAAAACCTATTCTTCCGCCGCAAACTCCTTCACGGCACAATCCTCTTTCCTAAATTTTCTGCAAATTTACTACTTTTTTTTGAAATATGCAAATTTTGTTGCAAATTTTGGTAAAAAAAGCAATATTTTTCAATAAAACTTGTATATTCTAGAATTTTTTTGTATCTTTGCACCATATTTTGTGCGTACATGTATGTGACGCGCGTGTTAAAAAGGAAAAGTCATGGAGATATTGATGGCAATAGGGCTTGTGTTGGTGGCAGTTTTGCTGCTTAGCGTGGGTGTGATTTTTCGCAAGGACCATACCTTTCGGTCGCAACATATCCATCAGAACGAGCGAATGAAAAAAGACAAGATACATTGCGCTACAAGCCTCGATAAAGAAGCACAAGCCAAACAGGCAAAGAAAATAAACATAGATTAAAAATTAAACATTTATAAATTATGAACAAGACAAGTATTATTGTAGAATCGATTTTGGGAGCGGCTGTGGTTGCTCTGTTTATTCTGTTTTTCACCGTTAACCCTTGGGCCAAGAAGTCCTCGAACAACGAGGTAGAGGCACAAGGCGAGTTGTTGCCAATCGCTGTGGTGAACACCGATTCCATCCTCTTGCACTACACCCTCGCCGTAGAGGCATCGGACAAACTGCAGGCGCAGTATGAGGAGTCGATGGTTAAGCTCGACACGAAAGCAAAAGCATTCCAGAAAGAATATGAGACCTTCCAGCAGGATGTGCTCAATTTCCAGAAGAAAGTAGAAGCTAACGCTTTCCTCAGCCGTGAGCGCGCCGAGAGTGAGCAGGCTCGTTTGCAGAAAAAAGAGCAGCAGTTGATGGCTAAGCAGCAGGAGTTGGAGAACCTGCGTCAGAAACTGAGTGCCGATTTTATGGCACAGCAGAGCGAACTGACTCAACAGCTTCAGGACTCGGTTCAGGCTTACCTGCGTGAGATGAATGCAGACGGACACTTGCACCTGATTTTGAACGACGCCGTGCTAATGAACAAAGTAGCCGGTTATGATATTACCGATGAGGTGATCGAGGCGCTCAACGCTCGTTACGCAAAATAAGACCGCTACGCTGACAGACAAAAGACCAAAATGAACCGACGAATAGTAATATGTCTATTGTCCTTTGTCCTTTGTCCTTTGGCTATGCGTGCTCAGCGTATTCCCGAGGCTATCGAATATACGGAAATATACGATTTCATCGAGGAATTAACGTCAGACGGCGTGATACAATCGAATGCCGCCATCAAACCGTACACACGCGATTATATCGCGGCGCGGTTGAGCGAGGCGCAGAATAAGGACACCTTGCTTAATCAGCGTCAACGCGACGACCTGAATTTCTATCTTCAAGACTATGCGCTGGAGTGCGATGCGTTGCCCGTTTACAAGAGTTACGGACACATGCACGTGACGCAGTGGATTACGAATGTGTCGAACCTATCGCTGGCGGACCCGAGTCTGCATATCTTGACTAAAGACAAGATATTCAAGATGCGTATTCGTCCGATTTTGGGCATGGACATCAGTTATAACCGCAACGGAGCGCTCTTCCATCGTGTATGGGGCGCAGAGATCCAGATGGACATCGCCAAACATGTCTCTATCTGGGGTTCGCTGCGCGATAACAGTTGGAGCGGGCAGGGTATAGACAACTCGAAAATCACCCGTCCGCAATACCTGCAGAACCTGGCCGGAGTGGAGTACAAAGAGGCTAATTACGGCGGCGATTTCTCGGATTCGCGTGGCGGCCTATCGCTCTACGCATGGTGGGGAAGTATCGGTATTCAGCGCGAACGCATCCAATGGGGTGACGCACAGCATTGTTCGAACATCCTTTCGGCGCATAATCCCGCCGTGCCGATGCTCACACTACAGTTGACGCCCTGTAAATGGTTCCAGTTCGATTATTTCCATGCCTGGCTCATCAGTAATGTGCTCGACTCGACCTATTACTATGTCGAGGTAGAGAAAGAAGGACAGACCGCGAAACGTTATCGTCCTGCCGGTAAATACATGGCGGCGAACATGCTGACGTTTATGCCCTGCAAGTATGTGCAGTTCAGCGTGGGTAACTCGATTGTTTATGCGGAGCGCAATGTGCAGGCTGCGTATTTCATCCCGATCGCGTTCTTCAAATCTCTGGACCACCTGTTGACAAAAGGTCTGGCGACGCAGAACCAGAACTCGCAGATGTTCGCTTCCGTCTCTGTCCGACCAACCGACCATCTGCGCCTGTACGGGTCGTTTTATCTCGATGACTTCAAGTTCGCACGTCTCAGTCCCTCGAACCCGCAACACAACCCGTTCTCGTATGTGGTGGGCTTCAATTGGAGCGGTTGGCCAGTCAAAGGTCTGGCGCTTCGCGGAGAGTTCGCACGGACGAACATAGCTTGTTACACCAATTCGGTGGACCTGCTATACTACACGTCCAACAGTTACAACATGGGCCATTATATGGGCGACAATGCGCAGAATATCTTTGTGCAACTCAGTTACCGGCCGACACGAAGCCTGCGGCTGACGCTCGATTATACCAACAATACCAAATATACCGCGTACGACTATACGCGTGAGGATGTCAAGTATATCATCTCCCAAAAACCGTTTGACGAGGTGATTTGGCGAAACGATATTGTGCAACTCAAAGCCGTTTATGAGGTGTTCAACAACTGCTACGCCCATCTGGAACTCGCTTACAACCATGCGAGAGCAGAAAAAGACGAAGACCTCAACCGGTACACACCCGTTTATCTGCAAGGCCGGAAAGTGACTTTTTCCTGCGGCATGCATTTCGGGTTCTGACGGTCGCTGACGCGACGTTAAATCGTTAAATTGTTAAAAAGTAAATCGTAATATATGAAAAAAGAAATTCAATTTTCCCTTGTCTATCGCGACATGTGGCAGAGTAGTGGACGGTACGTGCCGCGTAAAGACCAATTGGCACGCATCGCACCGGTGATTATTGACATGGGCTGTTTTGACCGCGTGGAGACCAACGGTGGCGCAAGCGAACAAGTGAACCTCCTCTACGGCGAGAACCCGAACGCAGCCGTTCGTACGTTCTGCAAACCATTCAATGAGGCAGGTATCAAGACCCACATGCTCGACCGAGGACTGAACGCGCTGCGGATGAACCCCGTGCCGGCAGATGTGCGTAAGTTGATGTACAAAGTGAAGCACGCACAGGGCACAAACATCACTCGTATCTTCTGCGGTCTGAACGACCCGCGTAATATCATCCCGTCCATCAAATGGGCGAAAGAAGCAGGCATGACCGCACAGGCAACGATGTGTATCACCTATTCGAAAGTACACAACGCCGAGTATTATATCAACCTCGCTGAGCAACTCATCGCTGGTGGCGCACAGGAGCTTTGTCTCAAGGATATGGCAGGTATCGGTCGTCCGCACATGTTAGGTGTCATTGTGGCAGCCATCAAAGAGAAACACCCCGATATCATCATCCAATACCACGGTCATACAGGTCCCGGTTTCTCGGTGGCATCGATGCTCGAAGTAGCCAAAGCTGGCTGCGACGTGCTGGACGTAGCGATGGAACCGCTCAGTTGGGGTAAGGTTCATCCGGATGTGATTACTATTCAGGCAATGCTCAAAGATGCCGGTTTCCTCGTGAAGGACATTAATATGAAGGCCTATATGGAGGCACGCAGTCTGACGCAGGAGTTCATCGATGACTTCCTGGGCTACTGGATAGACCCGAAGAACGCGCTGATGACGTCTCTGCTCGTTGGTTGCGGTCTGCCGGGTGGTATGATGGGGTCGCTCATGGCGGACCTCAAAGGCATGCACGCTGCCATCAACGCCAACCTCAAGAAGAAAGGTGAACCGCAGTTATCGGAAGACGAGCTGCTCGTTCAGCTCTTCGATGAGGTACAGCGTATATGGCCTATGCTCGGTACGCCGTGTCTCGTGACGCCGTTCAGCCAGTACGTCAAGAACGCTGCGCTGATGAACCTCTTCAGCCGCTCGATGGGCGAGAAAGACTTCACGCGCATGGACCCCGCTATGTGGGGCATGATACTCGGCAAGTCCGGCAAACTGCCCGGCGAACTGGCACCGGAGATTATCGAACTGGCCAAAGAGAAAGGATTCGAGTTCTATACCGACGACCCGCAGAAACTCTATCCGGATGTGCTGCCTCAGTATATCAAGGAGATGAAAGAACTTGGCTGGGACCGCGGTCAGGACGACGAAGAGCTGTTCGAATTCGCTATGCACGACAAGCAATACCGCGAATATAAGTCCGGTATCGCTAAAGAGCAGTTCAACAAAGACCTCGTGGAGCGTATGCTTAAGGCTGGCAAACCCGTACCGGAGAACCTCCGTCAGTATATGCCGGCTGCTCCGGAAGCCAAGAGTCAAGAGTCTGGAGCCAAGAATCAAGACGAGTTGGCCGCTGTGGCTTACGCACTGTATCTCGCGGGCAAGAAACCCAAAGAGGGCATCATCACCTTGCCGCGCATCAAACCAACTGCATGGAATCATAAACATTATACACTTAAGTAACATGAAAAAGTACAATTTCAATGCGGGGCCTTCGATTCTCCCGCAAGAAGTCATCAAACAAACGGCAGAAGCCGTATTGGAGTTTGAGGGTCAAGGACTGTCCGTTCTGGAGATTAGCCACCGTGCTAAATACTTCCAACCTGTGATGGACGAAGCCGAGGCACTGGTTAAAGAATTACTCAACGTGCCGGAAGGTTATCGTGTGCTCTTCCTCGGCGGCGGTGCATCGTTGCAGTTCTGCATGGTGCCGTTCAATATGCTGGAGAAGAAAGCCGCATACCTCAACACCGGTGTATGGAGCAAGAAGGCACTGAAAGAAGCCAAAGGTTTCGGTGAAGCAGTCGAAGTAGCAGCCAGCACGGATTCAATCCCGACAGATTACGAAATCCCGCAAGACGCTGATTATTTCCATATCACGACCAATAATACCATCTTCGGTACCGAAATCAACGATGCCAAATTGGCGGAGATATACAAGAAAAAAGGCAATGTGCCTTTGGTAGCCGATATGAGTTCGGATATCTTGAGCCGTCCTATCGATGTTAGCCAATACGACATCATCTACGGCGGTGCACAGAAAAACCTTGCTCCGGCGGGTGTGACCTTCGTCATCATTAAAGAGAGCTGTCTGGGGAAGGTAAGCCGTTATATCCCGACGATGCTGAATTATCAGACGCATATCGAGAACGGCTCTATGTTCAACACGCCTCCTGTACTGCCCGTTTATACGGCTGTGCTGACGCTCCGCTGGCTCAAGAAAAATGGCGGTGTGAAATGGATTGAGGAGCGCAATAAAGCTAAAGCCGAATTGCTCTATAACTGCCTCGACAACTCCAAACTCTTTATGCCCACCATCAGCAAGAAAGAGGACCGCAGTCGGATGAATATCTGCTTCGTCTTCAAACCCGGCTATGAGGAATTGCAGGACGACTTCTTCAAGTTTGCTACAGCAAAAGGCATGGTAGGTATCAAGGGTCACCGTCTCGTAGGCGGTTTCCGTGCTTCCTGCTACAACGCGATGGACCTCGAAGGCGTACAAGCCCTCGTGGATTGCATCAAAGAATACGAAGCGATGCATTAATCTTCAAATTGTCAAATCTTCAAATTGTCAAATCTTATGAAGGTACTTGTAGCAACAGAGAAACCCTTTGCGAAAGTAGCCGTGGACGGTATTCGCGAGGTGGTAGAGGGCGCAGGCTATGAACTGGCGCTGCTCGAGAAATATACGGAAAAACAGCAGTTATTGGACGCTGTGGCTGACGCTGACGCACTCATCATCCGTTCGGACATTGTGGATGCAGCTGTGCTGGATGCTGCCAAGCAGTTGAAGATCGTGGTTCGCGCCGGAGCAGGTTATGACAACATCGACCTCGATGCTGCCACAGCGCACAAAGTAGTGGCAATGAATACTCCGGGCCAGAACAGCAATGCCGTAGCAGAGTTGGCGCTTGGTCTGATGGTTTATGCAGTTCGTAATCTCTATAACGGCACCAGCGGCACGGAGCTCAAAGGCAAGAAACTCGGTATTCACGCCTTCGGTAACGTCGGTCGTAATGTAGCGCGTATCGCGCAGGGTTTCGGTATGGAGGTATATGCATACGATGCCTATTGCCCGGACGAGGCCATGACGGCTGCCAACGTGAAACCATTGCACAGCGCTGAGGAACTGTATAAAACTTGCGACATCGTCAGCCTGCATATCCCTGCGACAGCGGAGACCAAGAACAGCATCAATCACGACCTCGTAAACCTCATGCCCAAAGGCGGTGTGCTCGTTAATACCGCCCGCAAAGAGGTGATTGACGAAGAAGGTCTGATTGCATTGCTGCAAGAGCGTCCGGACTTGAAGTACATGACCGATATTATGCCGGTGGCAGATGCGAAGTTCCGTACTTTATTCGAAGGAAGGTACTTCGCGACCCCAAAGAAGATGGGCGCACAGACGGCGGAGGCAAATATCAACGCCGGTATCGCGGCTGCCAAGCAGATTGTGGACTTCATCCAAAACGGCAACACACGCTTCCAAGTAAATAAATGAGAAGACTCATTAACATAGTTTTGTTATCGCTTGTTGTCGCGAGTGCTTATGCGCTTGATGTGGAGTGCGTGGGCGTCGCGACACAAGTGATTGACGGCCACGATACGCTGTTTATATTCCGAGACGAGATTCACATGCGCTCCAAGGTGGGTGACGTAGATTGGTACAACGGAGACGGGACGATCTATGCTTCGAATATTGACGAGGTATATCCTGACGCCGGCTGTTACCGCGTGAATGGTTGTCGTTTCTGCGTGGAGTTATACAAAGGAATCGATGACTTGGATTTCACGATAGAACCTACTTGCGACAATACCATCCTTCATCTGACGGGCGATATATACTCACGCGCGCACACGTATTCCTTATCTTATAATGCTTTGGCATGGAATACCGAGGCATGGGTGGACTCTGCGGCAGAGATGAGCGGAGACCTGGGCAGCTATATTTTGATGCCTGCTCTCTATGGTGCCACTCCTATCCGGTTGTGCTATGACTCGGAACTACGCCATGCGTTAGGCTTGGACTCGGCGTGTGTGGAAGTGGATTTCCCAGCCGACTCGGTGATTGCTGTGAAGCATGAGATAACCAGTTTGGCTACTACGAGAGGCGAGGAGGGCGAGCGGAGCAACGAGCGTAACCGGCCTACCAGTCAGACACTTATTGTTGGCTCCGAGTACAGCGGACCGCTGGAGGTGGCTTTCTATTCGAACCCGACTCCTGCGGCGCAGTTCTACAAATGGTCTATCTACAAATCTACGGACCTCATCGTGACGCGAAATGACAAAGACATCCGTTATGTGTTCAACGAACCGGGCACGTATAGGGTGGTGTGCTCCGTTAACAACAATCAATGTACCTCCGATTCGACGGAAGTAGCTGTTGCTGTCGCGGAGTCTTATCTCGCCGTGCCCAATGTGTTCACGCCTAACGGAGACGGCAAGAACGACGAGTTCCGTGTATCCTATCGTTCCTTGCGTGAGTTCCACTGCTGGGTATATAACCGGTGGGGTAAGCTGGTCTATGAGTGGGATGACCCAGCCAAAGGATGGGACGGCACTATCAATGGTCGCCCTGCTGCGGAAGGAGCCTATTTCTATGTCATCCGTGCACTGGGAACCGATGCCGCCAAGAATGCGTCCTACATCGGACTCAAAGCAGTTTATAAAAAAATGAAATTAAATGCCGACAAAGCAGCTTTAGGCGTTTATCAACTCTCAGGAGATATTAATTTATTACGATAATTTATGAAAAAAACTATTCTTACTATGGCTTTAGCCACTACCGTATTGGCAGCGACTGCTGCTACGAATCCGTTCTTTGATTATAAGAACTGGAAGACACCGCACGGCACCTATCCGTTCAATGAGATTCACGCGGAGCATTATATGCCGGCTTTTGAGGAAGCATTCAAACAAGGTCTGAAGGATATTGACGATATCGTCAACAACCCCGCTGCACCTACCTTCGCCAACACTATTGAGGCTTACGAGAAATCAGGTGAGATGCTGACCATCGTAGCCGGCTGTTTCTATAACCTCACCAGCGCGGAGACCAACGATACACTTCAGCAGATTGAAATGGAGTTAAGCCCCAAGATGTCTGAATATTCGTCAGCCATCCGTCTGAACGAAGGATTGTTCCAGCGTATCAAAGCCGTCTATGACCAACGCGGCAAACTGAAACTGAACAAAGCACAGTATAAACTGCTGGAAGATATCTATGAGTCGTTTGCCAATAACGGTGCCAATCTCTCGCCGGAAGACAAGCAGACCTACCGCGAACTGACAGCCAAGCTGAGCAAACTGACGCTCCAATACGGCCAAAATGTTCTCAAGGCAACCAACGCCTGGACTATGCTCATTACGGACGAGGCTCTTCTCGCCGGTCTTAACGATGACACCAAGGCGATGCTTCGCTCCAACGCAGAGAAGAAAGGCTTGGAAGGCTATCTGCTGAACCTCAAACCGACAACCACCATTCCTGTAATGCAGGACTTGGATAACCGCGATATCCGCCGCGAGCTCTATATGGCGAATGTAGGCAAATGTGTGGGCGGAGAATTCGACAACACCGGTATTATTGTGGAGATAGTGAATACCCGTCTGGCGCTCGCGAACTTGTTCGACAAGAAGACCTACGCAGAGAAATCGCTCTACAAGACCATGGCAGAGACTCCGGAGAAGGTATTCAGTCTGCTGGACCAACTCCGCGATGCCTATATGCCTGCTGCACGCGAGGAAGTGAAAGAACTGGAGGATTATGCACATGCTCATGGTTTCTATGCTGCTCATATACAGCCTTGGGACTTCAGTTATTACTCAAAGAAACTCAAACAAGAGAAATATGCCATTTCCGATGATGACCTTCGCCCGTATTTCGAGCTCGAGAACGTCAAGAAAGGTGTATTCGGCTTGGCGGAGAAATTGTATGGCTTGAAATTCAAAGAGAACAAGAATATTCAAGTCTATAACCCCGAAGTAACCGCTTACGAAGTATATGACGAGAAGGGTAAATTCCTCGCCGTCTATTACGCAGACTTCCATCCGCGTGACGGCAAGCGGGGCGGAGCATGGATGAATGATTTCCAACCGCAGTATATGGATGGCAAGAAAGACCATCGTCCGCATATCGTGAATGTGATGAACTTCACTCGTCCAACGGCAGACAAACCGGCGCTCTTCACCTATGATGAGGTTCGTACGTTCCTTCATGAGTTTGGTCATGGTCTGCATGGCATGCTTACGCGCTGCCAGTATGCAGCTCAAAGTGGTACAAACGTACCGCGTGACTTTGTGGAACTGCCGAGTCAGTTCAACGAGAACTTCATCGACGAGAAAGAATTCCTTGATACTTTCGCCAAACACTACAAGACCGGAGCGTCTCTGCCGCAGGAACTGTTGGACAAGATGCACGCTTCGCAGACCTACCAC
This sequence comes from uncultured Bacteroidales bacterium, assembly GCA_902778935.1. Taxonomy (GTDB): domain Bacteria; phylum Bacteroidota; class Bacteroidia; order Bacteroidales; family Paludibacteraceae; genus Colicola. The sequence continues at coordinate 20,137 of CACYZT010000003.1, read as the reverse complement.
GCTGCTTATGCATGCGTGCGCCAGCTTAGTTTCGGTTATCTCGACATGGCTTGGCATACTTTGGAGAAACCGTTTGAGGTCAACAACGCCATCGGAACGATAGAGTCCGTTACCCGTTTCAGCGATAATGCTATGGAGCAGGTTCGCGTATTACCTAATGTACCGGGTACGCAAATGTGCTGTGCCTTCACGCATATCTTCTCCGGTGGTTACGCAGCCGGTTATTATAGCTATAAGTGGTCTGAACTCTTGGACGCTGACGCATTCTCGGTATTCAAAGAGGCGCAGAAGAAAAATGGTTCTATCTTCGATAAGAAAGCCGCCAAGCGTTTCCGTGAGAATATCCTTGAGAAGGGTAGTACGGAGAAAGCGATGGATTTGTATATCCGTTTCCGTGGCGGAGAACCTACCATCAATGCTTTACTTGAGCGCGATGGCATCAAGGCCCAAGAGATAAAATAACGACTGCTATCTAAGGCACAAAACAAATCCCGCCACTCGAAAGAGTAGGCGGGATTTAATATAGTTAAGTTGGCCTTAAAAATGAAAACAGGCGTCCTCGCGACGACTGTTTTTCTAAGGTATTAGTCTGTTTATTTAAGGTACAAAAAAGATTGGTCTTCAAAACTGGTGCAAAGGTACTGCTTTTTTCTGAATTGACCAAATTTTTTTGTATGTTTTACAACATATTTTGTAAACTTCACTTTGCAAAATGCTATAGACGCTCCAATTCAATCACTTCGAGGTTGTCAATCTTACTTCCATCGATAGAAAATCGCAGTAAAGTTTGGCATGGTTGCCATCCTTGTTTGCCTGCTGCACCGGGGTTCATAGTAAGAAATTTATAGAGCGAATCGTATTGAACCTTGAGAATATGGCTATGGCCGCACACAAACAGGTCAATGCGTTGATTAGGATCATCGTAGTTCTCCAGCGCTTTACGAAACATAGGGATTAACCATGGATTGTAGTGACCGGGATAACCACCAATATGGGTCATCAGCACATTCACATCTTCCACTTTGAATCGATAGAACTCGCTAAGTGTATAACGCACGTCTCCGCTGTCCATATTTCCAAATACGGCGCGCGTAGGTTTGAACTCTCGGAGTTTTTGCAGCACTTCCTCGCTGCCTATATCTCCTGCATGCCATATTTCATCGACATCCTTGAAATGCTCAAAGATGCGCTTGTCTAATAATCCATGTGTGTCGCTTAGAACGCCTATACGTGTCATTTGCGGGTCAGTTTGTCAATCGTAAAAATAGAAGCGAGGATAGCCAGCACCGAGACGGTCGCGAAAATGATGAGGTCGCGCAAATCAATCACACCACGCGAAAGGGCGGAGTAGTGGTCCTGCAACAGTACCCAGTAGAGGATAAAACAACCAAGTGCGCCACTAATGAAGCACACTATCTGACTCTTACTGAACGTGGCGCAGAGAAGACCAATCGCCAAGAAGGTACCGCTAAGCAAAATAAGTCCGATGAACGAACCGATAAACGCACCGCTGTCCAGATTGCCCATCGGCTCTGCCATGTACGCTACTACGAAATAATGGACGAAGCAAGGCAGTAAACCGATTAACACAAGTGTCCAGGCGGCAAAGTATTTACCGAACATAATGCGAGTTAGCGAAACCGGTTTGGTTCGAATCAAATCCCATATCCCCGATTGGCGTTCCTCCGACAGAAGACGCATCGTCAAAGCCGGGCAGAGTAACATAAAAAGCCACGGGCTGAGTTGGAAGAGTCCATCCACTTGAGCATATCCCGAGTCAATGATATTCCACTGACCCGGAATAACCCATAGGAAAAGACTGACCGCCAATTGGTACAAACCTATCACGATGTACGCAATAGGGGTGGAGAAATAATATCGAAGCTCCTTCTTATACATTTACCAGTTGGCTATTAATGCTTAACTTCGATCTCTTTGTTCGCCGGTGTCTTGGGGAAGAAAATCCAGAAGGCAATGGCTATGAATAGTGCGAAGCCTGCGAAAATGTACCATGCTTCTTTCCATCCATCCCAAACAGCCAAGGGACCTTGTGCGGTTACTTCTTCCGCCATGACAAGTTTATTGATGATGGCTTGCGCAGAGAGCGTACCGATAGTAGCTCCGAAGCCGTTGGTCATCATCATAAAGAGGCCTTGAGCAGAGGAACGTTGCGCTTCTTCGGTCTCCTGATCAACGTACAGAGCACCGGAGATATTAAAGAAGTCAAAGGCGAAGCCATAAACGATACAACTAAGGATAAAGAGAATAACTCCCGGCATACCCGGATTTCCGGCTCCGAAGAAACCAAAGCGGAATACCCAGGCGAACATCGCCATAAGCATGACGTTCTTGATACCAAATCGCTTGAGGAAGAATGGAATGGCGAGAATACAGAGCGCCTCACATATCTGGCTAATAGAGATTAGGATATTGGCATGCTGCACACCGAACGTGTTGGCGAACTCTTCTATCGCTCCAAAGGATGTGATGAACGGATTGGCATAACTATTGGTCACTTGCAAACACATACCTAACAGCATCGAGAAGATGAAGAAGAGGGCCATTTTCTTTTGTTTGAATAGCGCAAAGGCTTTTAATCCGAGAGCCTCTACAAGGTCCACAGAACCTTCCGATTTCTTAATCTCGCATGACGGTAAAGTCAAAGCGTATGCTGCTAATACGAGACTCAAACTACCACTTACCACAAACTGCCACGGTGTAGCCTGGAAACCCAGCAAGTCTATACACCACATGGTGGCGATGAAACCCACAGTACCAAACACACGAATGGGAGGGAAGTCCTTGACGGTATCCATGTCCGCCTTGACTAAGGCATTAAAAGCAACAGAGTTCGTCAAAGCGATAGTCGGCATAAAGAACGCAACGGAAATCGTGTAAAGCGAGAAGAGCGTTGCAAACTGCACATCCGCAGCCGTATAAGCGTAGATGCCTGCGGCGCACATAAAGATACCAGCCAAGGCATGGCATAGACTCAATGTTTTCTGTGCTTGAATCCAACGGTCCGCTACGATACCCATTAATGCTGGCATAAAGAGGCTGACAATACCCTGGATAGAGTAGAACCATCCGATGTGTTGACCCATACCTTGCTTGAAAAGGTATGTGCCCATGGATGTTAAATACGCACCCCAAACGGCGAACTCCAAGAAGTTCATCACAATGAGGCGGAATTGTAAAAGTGATTTGTTTTTCATATCAGTATAGAATTATATTTGTCCGTTATTAAGCATCAAAACTCGCTCGTAAAGTGGAATGTGATGTGCTTGTAGTCCTGCTGCGCCATACTGAGTACGTATGCGCTGTCAGCCATAAACACATCCCGGCCTTCTTTATCCGTCGCCATATACTGTGCCTTGCGTTTCTTGAAGGTATCCAGCTCTGCGGCATCATTGGACTCAATCCAGCAAGCTTTATACATCTGTAATGGTTGCCATTTGCATTTGGCTTGATATTCGTGCTCCAAACGGTATTGAATGACCTCAAACTGCAGTTGTCCTACCGTTCCGATAATCTTACGGCCGTTAAGTTGACTCACAAATAGCTGAGCCACACCTTCGTCCATCAGTTGGTTGACACCCTTGTCAAGCTGTTTCTGCTTCATCGGGTCCGCATTGTCGATATATTTGAACATCTCCGGAGAGAAAGACGGAAGTCCTTTGAAATGTAATTTTTCTCCGGCGGTCAGTGTGTCTCCTATTTTGAAGTTTCCTGTATCAGGCAGACCCACTACATCGCCTGCAAAAGCTTCATCCACGGTTTCTTTCTTCTGCGCCATAAAGCACGTAGGTGCCGCAAAACGCATTTGTTGGTCCTTACGCACATGATAATAATAGGTGTTACGCAGGAACTTACCACTACAAATCTTGAAGAACGCGATACAGGAACGATGGTTCGGGTCCATGTTTGCGTGAATCTTAAAACAGAACGCCGTGAACTTGTCTTCCATCGGTTCTACGTTGCGCTCTTCGGCGGTAACTGGAAGAGGCGAAGGAGCATTAGCTACTAAGAAATCCAGCAACTCCTGCACTCCGACCGTCTTATATGCCGAGCCGAAGAATACAGGTGCCAAGTCGCCGCGTAGATATGCTTCACGGTCAAATGCAGGGTACACTTCGTCGATAATCTCAAGGTCTTCCTGAAGCTTGGCGCTTAAATCTTTGGGTCTATTGTTTAATGCGAAGACAGATTCGAACTTCAATCCCTGTCCGTTCGCCCACGTAACAGGCGTACAGTGAATACCTAATTCTTTCTCCGCTTCATCCATCAAATCGAAGGGGTCTTTACCCTCGCGGTCCATCTTGTTCATGAATACCATCACGGGTGTCTTGCGCATTCGGCATACTTCCATCAGTCGGCGTGTCTGCGTCTCAACACCTTTGGCTGAGTCGATAACAACAATGGCACTATCTACGGCTGTCAGCGTACGAAATGTGTCTTCCGCAAAGTCCTGGTGACCCGGAGTGTCAAGAATATTGATATGATAAATAGTGTTATCTTGCTGCGCATGGCTGTCTCCGGCAACGCGCCGGTAGTCAAAGCCCATGACGGAAGTAGCGACAGAAATACCGCGCTGTTTCTCTATCTCCATCCAGTCGGAAGTAGCGGTCTTGCGAATCTTATTACTTTTAACCGCGCCGGCCACATGAATGGCACCGCCGTAGAGCAGCAGTTTCTCAGTCAGCGTCGTCTTACCGGCATCCGGGTGAGAGATAATCGCAAAAGTGCGGCGTCGGAGTATTTCCTGTTGATCAGCGGAGGGTAGCATTGAATTGGGTTTCAAAGGTTTTCTTAAGTCGTTCCATCACTGCTTCAATCTGTGTGTCTTTGAGCGTGTTGTTCGGGTCTTGAAGGATGAACGAGAGAGCATACGATTTCTTGCCCGCCTCGAGGTTTTTTCCTTCATAGACATCAAACAGGAACACATTCTTCAGCAGTTTCTTTTCTACGCTGAAAGCAGCGCGCGCAAGGTCTGCGAATTCAACAGAGCGGTCAACCAACAATGCGAAATCGCGCTTCACTTCCGGATATTTCGGCAGGTCGGTAATAACAGCCTTGTATTGCTTGTTTTGCTTAAGCAATGCATTCCAGTCGAGGTCAGCATAATAGACCTCTTGGTCAATATCGAAGGCTTTGAGTTGCTTGCGACCAACGATACCAATATAACCTAATGCTTTGCCGTTAGCGGCTTTAAGAACCAAACCATCCGAGAACAGTTCGTTCTCCAGACGCTCGATAGTCATCTTGGCCACCTCTACGCCCAAACGCGTGAGAATATTGTTTACGTAAGCATGGAGCTGATAGAACGTTGTCTTCTCCTCCTTACGAACCCAACTGAGGGCGGTCTTGTTTCCTGTCAACCATAAGCCGAGGTGCGCTTCCTCGCTATATGCTTTTAACGGGTCATTCTTAATGAGTTCTTCATTTTTAATCTTTAATTCCCCGTTATAATGGTAGCAGTTACCGAACTCGTAGAACTTAAGGTCGCTATTCTTGCGGTTCGCATTACGGGCAATAGACTCGAGTCCGCCAAAGAGTAGGGTTTGACGCATCACTCCGAGGTCAGAACTAAGCGGATTCATGATCTTCACGCACTGAGCCAATGGCATTTGTTCCAGTGGTTCGTAGTACGATACTTTGGTCAGCGAGTTATTGAGAATCTCGTTAAATCCTTGTGCAGTCAGTTGCTCGGATATCTTACGACGCAGTCTTTCCGGATCAGGTTTGATGCCATAAGCCAAACTGGTATTCAGTTTGTCAGGGAACTCAACATTGTCATATCCGTATAGACGCAAGATATCTTCGACTACATCGCATTCACGTTGTACATCTACGCGGTACCGAGGAACACAGAGTTGCCAAACAGATCCATTTTTGCTCTCTATCTCTATCTCCAGCGCCTTGAGAATGGTCTCAATCGTATCTTCTCCAATAGCCTTTCCTATTAAGGAATTAACACGAACTATATCAATGGTTACCGGCCATGGTTCGAAGACCTTCTGCCCGTTGTCCGTAATCTCCATAGCTACCTTGCCGCCGGCTACCTCTTGGATGAGCAGTGCTGCACGTTTGAGCACATATAATGTATTATTGGGGTCACAACCGCGCTCGTATCGGAACGAAGCATCGGTCTGTAATTGGTGACGACGACTGGTTTTTCGAATGGTCACAGGGTCGAAATACGCGCTCTCAAGGAACACATTCTTCGTTTTGTCCGTCACACCACTGTCAAGACCTCCGAACACGCCGGCAATACACATCGCTTCCTCTGCGTTGGCTATCATCAAGTCGCGTTCGTTCATCTCGCGCTCTACGCCGTCCAACGTAACGAATTTCTCACCCTGCTTAGCCATGCGCACATGTATCTCGTTGCCCTTAATCTTATCGGCATCAAAAGCGTGCAATGCTTGACCGCACTCATGGAGCACAAAGTTCGTCACATCCACCACATTGTTAATCGGCCTTAGTCCTATCGCCAACAAACTGTTCTTCAACCACTCGGGCGATTCCTTGATAGTCACTCCCTGGATGCTCACACCCGTGTAACGAGGACATGCCTCCGGTGCATCCACATGCACACAGATGGGCAAATCATGGCTGTTTATCGCAAAAGCCTCTACGCTCGGTTTGGTCAGTTTCACGTTCTGTCCGTGAGCCTGATAGTATGCATACAGATCACGCGCTACACCAAAATGCGAAGCGGCATCTGAGCGGTTCGGAGTAATATCCACCTCAATGATGGTATCGTTCTCTACATGGTAGTAATCAGCCGCTTTCATACCTACCGGTGTGTCTGCAGGCAGTACGATAATACCGGCGTGGTCGGTTCCCACACCTATCTCATCCTCTGCGCAAATCATACCGAACGAATCCTCGCCGCGCAGTTTACCTTTCTTGATCGTAAAACTCTGGTCTCCGTCATAAAGCACCGTGCCGATAGTCGCTACAATAACCTTTTGTCCCGCAGCTACGTTCGGCGCACCGCACACGATAGGCAAGGGTTCGCCCTCGCCGATATTGACTTTGGTGATGTGCAAATGGTCTGAATTCGGGTGCGGTTCGCAACTTAGTACTTCGCCAACAACCAAACCTCTCAATCCGCCACGAATCGTCTCAACTGTCTCTACGGTGCCTACTTCGAGGCCGATAGAGGTTAGAATTTTCGCTACCGTTTCTGCATCGTCCTGCAGCGCGATATAGCGCTTTAACCAATTATAGGAAATATTCATTCTTTTTGTTTTTTACAATTTGGCTGCAAAATTACAAAAAAAAAATGACATACGCAAGAGCGTATGCCACTTTTTGAATTTATTTGTCATATTCGACTATTGCAAACGGAGGTTTTTGGTAGTCTTTCGGTGCTTTTCTCGGAGCGTTCAACCTCCCTTCTGACGGAATAGCGGCAGTACCCACCAGATGAATATCTGCGCCGTTACGGGCATGACCGATGAGTTCCCATCCATCCGTGCGGACGGTCAATGTGCCGTCTGCAATCAACCATTCAGCTAACGGTTGGAGATAACCTTGCTTGAAATACGATTGGCTGGTGTAGTAGAATTGACATCCGTCAATCTGCTGCTTCTCGTCATTTCTGTTACCCGCCAACGCCGTGCCGACAGTCTCAGTTTGATTGAGCGGATAGGTGCCGGCAGGAATAGTATCCGCATTGAGGTCGGTAAACAAGTACAGATAAACGAATGGCACACATTTGGTGCTACCTACTTTGACCGTTTTTTTGGCATTATAGGCCATGATGGTCCAATAGTTAAATCCGTTTTCCGGCAGGTATTGATATCCGGAAGTGGCAAAGGTCAGCGTATCGGCCTCTGCGCCGCTGTAATCACTGGGGGCAGCCGTGGCGGATGGTTCAGGGAAATAGTCGGAAACAGGCACAGGAGTGATACCTTTAGCCTCAAGGTCGGCTCCACCTTTGCTACCTGCTACAACAGGCGCTTCTTCGGCTTGAACCACCGGTTTGAACTCTTCGCTCAGGAACGCTACTACCATGCAGTTCTCCGCCACCCATTTGTTGTTCAGAGTGAGCGTATAATCCGCCGAATAACGGTTCTTCTTGACTGTCACCACATCGCCCTTGGCGTCGGTCAGGAACGCACGAACAGCATTCGCATGACGGAACTCTTTCCAACCGGCGAATGAGTAAATTTTGTCTTCTTGATAATCAATCATGCCGGACTCCTTGACAAGCACGGTTAGTTTGAGGGCAGGGTAGTCGTCTTTCGCCAACGCACCACTCACATGTACCTTCAGTTGACGGGTGGAGGCATCGTAACTGTTCTCCAGCACCACCGAAGCATAGGTGGTTGCGTCAAACTGCGTCTTGCTCATATACTCCAGGTATGCCGGATGGAATACGGTCGCATTGCCATCAGCTGTCTTGGTAACAGCGCGGTTAACGGTCATTTGCGGTGCACCATCTACGTTCAGGGCATCCGTGATGGTCTTGCTTCCTGCTACAGTAAAGTTATCCTGTGCAAAACCGTAGTGGTGCAGCACCAACACCCAGTTGGGGTCATTCGCGACAAACTCACGAATATATTCCATTCCGTTCGGGCAATAACCGCACGATTGTCCGGTGAACTCCTCAATGAGTTGTTTTTTGGGGAACGACTCGGGAATCGGACCGCTTGGTTCATTACAGGCTGTTAAGCACAATGCAGCAAAGGCTGCTACAATCATAAATCGTTTCATAATATTGTATATGTTTTATTGTTTTTCTCAATATACAGAATACCATCGCGCAGCACTTTTTTGCCGGTGCTGCTCTTCTGTTCGCCGTCAACCTCTTCCATACCTTCCGTTCCCAGGAAATAATGCACGGTGATAGTCAGACTCTCGTTGGCATCCGTAAAGGTATAAACGATGGTCTCATGACTATTCGGAACGGGCGAGTAATGGGCATACCAGCTTTCCATTCCGCTTGGCGTAAACTGCAGAGTTTCTGTTGTCTGACCATTACCTGGAATACATTGTCCTAAACAGAACTCATCACTCAGACCGGCAGACGAACGGGTGATATTCACCGTCAACGGAGCAACACACACAATGCCGCCTTTCAGTTCCACTTGTGGAAGACCGCTCAGCGGATTGATAGGTGCTTCGGTAATGGTTATCTCCAGTCCTTCTTCAGGGACTTCGTCGTAACCTTCTACACTGATAATCAGCGCGTTGGCGTTAAGGCACAATAGGCAACTAATCGCCAATAAGATATTTTTCTTCATTTGCTTGTATAATATGTTTGTCTTTAGAATCAGAATAAACCGTTATCAAATAGAGTTGGGCGGGGTTAGAGCCTTCGGGAATCGTTAAATCCGCTTTGTCGGCTTGTATATCGCGCAACACGTGACGATGGTAATACGCCATGTCGATTGTTCCGTCCGGCATTGCCTGAACGCCCAAAACGCTGTCTTCTACTAACCAATAACTCACTTCTGCTTGGTCCAGCGCCGGCACCAAGGTATCTTGCATCGCGTTATAAACCATTGTGGGCCATTCGCTCATGTTGACGAAGTTATCACCTTCGTAGGAGCGAATATTGAGGTTACCGGCAGGAAAAGGCGTGGACGCTGTGCCGCCAAGGAACTTGTAAACACTGTCCGCAGCAGGGCAGGTATAGTCGTACAGGCCTTGCGTAAAGGGGTTCGAAGCAGGGTGGAGTGAGACGAGAATCAGCCGTCCCTCGTATGTCTTTTCCAAGTCCTGCGCCAACTCAGCTGCAGTCGGACAGTTGACACAGCGGAAGCCCGTGAACTCCAGCAGCACATGATTGCGTGCGCCGCCATGCTCTTTCGGAGTGACGGGAATCAGCTTGTTGTCCGGCGATATCACCTCACATCCCGCAAGCATCAAAGCCATCAAAATGTAAACGAATAGTTCACGCATATTCCTTCCATTTGTGGTACATATCGGCATATACCGCCGGAGCAGTTGAAGCCTTCACGGGTCTTGGTGTAGCCGAGGTTGGCTCGGTGGGCACCATAGGTGAAGGTCAGTCCTGCCGTGTAGTAATGTTTGTTCGTTGCTTCGGGCGCATAACCGATGTTGTATAACCACTGTCCGCTTAGTGTCCAGTGACGATACAAAGTCAATTCGTATAGCGCAAACACCCATTGTCCTTCGTAATGCGGCGTATAGAGGTATTGCAACTCTCCTCGCATGGACACATTATCATTTATACGCACGCGCGCATCAACCACCGCTATGCCGGAACGCATCAGTCCTCCGTGACCTTCTGCGATTGTGCGGTTATACGCCTGATACATCAGCATCGCGTTCAACCACCAGTTTTTGCTGATCCGTTTGTTCAACTCTATATTAACATCCGTATATGCCTCTGTGCCTTCCTGTTCCTTCAGCACGCGGATATGACTGCCGGATAACTTAAGCGTTGTGCCGTACTTGCCTCCGAACTTGGTCTTACGCGGAGCGGTATAGCGTATCTCGCCTTGCACAGCCAACTCTTTGTCGCTATACTGCGTGGCGTAAGGGTAGAGTGAGGCTAAGGCATAAGTATGTTGTTGGGCAAAAGCCGGTAAGTGGTTGAGCCGTCCCGCGATGCCTATTCGTTGGCGCTCGGAGCGGAAGGCCATATTATCTGTCAGCTTAGCTTGCACCAGTACGGACAAGCCTTTCTGCGAATAACCCAAACTCGCCAAATAAGCATTGCCCCAACGATAACTGTAGGTGTTCTCCAAGCAAGGATCTGGCGCTTTGGTGGCATACTCGAATAGCGCTTCAAAACCTTTTACCATCACTTTTGCCCGTACATCGCCGGCACCCACCCATAGAGGCAGATTGTACATAAACAACTGCTCATCCACGTATGTCAGGATAGTGTCAAAGGCTTCATATTTGCTGACGTAACTGCCACCAATCATCAGCCTCACGTCCTTTTCCTGCATCTTTGTGCTCCATTGGTCAATATATAGTTCGAGGTCCGCTCCCATCATGGCATCGCGCTTGTAGTTCCATCCGAAAGCATGGTCTTTATAGCAGTTCCAATACCGTCTTTGCTTGCCTCCGAGCATCGTCAATTGAATGCCCTTATAGGGCATAAGCGTAAATTTAGCACCACGAAGAGCTCCGTCAATACCCATCGCACGGTCTTCGTACAGATTTAATATCAAGCCGGAACCAAACTGACCATACACATCGCCTATGGTAATCTCACCCCAATCGAAAGCCGATTCAACACTCAGATGACTCATGCCATATCCGTTAAAATCTGCTTCGTAACCCGGTAGTGGCCATTGAGTCAACTCCAGACGAGTACGGGCATACAGACTGCGGAAGTGAGCATTGTTCGAATCGTTCACGTAATGAACGTCCAAATCGAAATAACTGTTACTCAAATACCTTACAGGCTTGAACTCCATCAATCCGTCGTGCTGCAATCCGCCACTCACATACACCGTGTCATTGGCCATGACAAAATGGCAAACGAAAAATGAAAGGACAATCAGCCCTAACAATCTGCTTATATGGTTTCTTTCATCTTTCAAAACTAATTCAGTCTGTCAGTGTAACGGTCTGTCAACGCAGTGGTCTGTCAGTGCAACGGTCTGTCAACGCAGTGGTCTGTCAGCGTAGCGGTCTTACTTCAAGTACTTCCGAATCTCCGTTTCGTCACCGTCGTTGTAGCCTATGTGGTTATAGACGATTTTACCTTTGCTGTCCAGAATGAACATATGCGGGATAGGTTGCACATTCATGGCACGGGCAAAAGTACCGTTAGGGTCGAGTAGCACATGGTATTCCCAGCCGTTGCCATCCACTAACGGCTTCACTTTCTGCGAGTCCTGACCTTTGTCAACTGACACAATGTACATTTCCACGCCCGTTTCTTCTTGTAGATCCGGATAAATCTCGTGCACCGCTTTCAGCTCACGCATACACGGTTTGCACCAAGTGGCGAAAAACGAGATGATTACCGGCTTGCTGGTCTTGCCTAAGTTAGCTACGTTAACGTTCTTTCCGTCCACATCTTGCAGAACAATATCCGGCAGTACAGCCGCCGAAACACCCAGCCCGCACAGGGCTGCCAATAAACAAATGAATACTCTTTTCATACTTTTCTTGTCATTTCGGCTGCAAAGGTACAAAAATTATGCCATATATGCAAGTTTTTCTGCATTTTATTTGCAGGAATGCAAAATATTGTACCTTTGCACCCGCAAATAAGCCTAAAAAAAGACTAATCGTTGAGGCGGAAGTAAGGCTTCGTTAGAGTGTCCTAGACTTTACAAATTTCAACATGCTTGTAATCGGCTGATATTCAGTAATATACATGGCGTAAGCAAGAGAGTAAAAAATGCGTGTTTTTGCCGTATAAATGGCTTTTTTGTGGAATTTTGTTGTCAAAAACGAAATATTTTGCATTTTTTTATTCATTTATTTGCATATATCAAAAAAATATAGTACTTTTGCGGTCGATTTTGAATTTTAATCCGATTAAAAACAAAAAACAACGTCAAAAATATGAGCAACATTCGTTTTGATGCATTAAAAATTGCTTTTGGGCATAAAGTGCCCGATGTCGAAAATCAAAAAATCAGCAATGAGCGTGTAAAGGACTATTTTGCGTGCGACGTGTTCACGCGCGATAAAATGAAGGAATATATCGCGCAGGAGGTGTTAGACCAGTTGTTCGATGATGTGGATAACGGACGCACCATTCATCGTGACATCGCCGGCGCTGTAGCCATTGGTATCCGCAAATGGGCTATAGAAAAGGGTGCTACGCATTTCACACACTGGTTCCAGCCGCTGACAGGTGGTACAGCGGAGAAACATGACGCTTTCTTCACGCTTAAGAACGGCACGCTTATTGAGGAATTCAGCGGCGACAGCCTCTATCAACAGGAACCGGACGCGTCCTCGTTCCCTTCTGGCGGCATCCGTAATACATTCGAAGCGCGCGGTTACTCTGCTTGGGATCCGTCCAGTCCGGTCTTCCTCATCAGTGACACGCTATGTATTCCGACGGTGTTTGTGGCTTATACGGGCGAAGCGCTGGACTACAAGACGCCGCTTATCCGTTCAACGGCCGCTCTTTGCCACGCCGCACGTGAAGTATGCAGTTATTTCGACAAGCAGGTCAAGCATGTTCATTCGAACCTCGGCTGGGAGCAGGAGTATTTCCTGGTGGACGAAGCATTGTATAACGCCCGTCCGGATTTGATGCTGACGGGCCGTACGCTGATGGGACATAACAGCGCCAAGAGCCAACAGCTCGAAGACCATTATTTCGGAGCCATTCCCGCGCGTGTGCTGGCATTTATGCAGGAGCTGGAGTACGAAGCGCTCAAAGCCGGAATCCCTGTGCGTACGCGTCATAATGAGGTGGCACCGAACCAGTTTGAGATGGCGCCTATCTATGAAGAGATGAACCTTTCCAACGACCATAACCTACTGGTAATGAGTATCATGGAGCGCGTGGCTGCGAAACATCATTTCCGCGTACTGCTGCATGAGAAACCGTACGCAGGTGTTAACGGAAGTGGTAAGCACTGTAACTGGTCCATGGAGACGAACACAGGCGTTAACCTGCTCGCACCGGGTAAAAACCCGTATCAGAACCTCCAGTTCATTACCTTCCTTGTGAATGTGCTCATGGCTGTTCATCGCCATAACGGCTTACTCAAAGCCTCTATCGTCAGTGCTACCAACGAGCATCGTCTTGGCGCCAACGAAGCACCGCCGGCTATCATCTCCGTCTTCCTCGGAAAACAAATCAGCGAAGTGCTTGACAAACTCGAGCACGCGTCTGCCGAAGAGGCGATTATCATCAATGCGAAGAAAGAGATGAAGTTAGGAGTGGGGAATATCCCGGAGATTTTGCTGGATAATACCGACCGAAATCGTACTTCGCCCTTTGCCTTTACCGGTAACCGTTTCGAGTTCCGTGCGGTCGGTTCTTCCGCTAACTGCGGAGCCGCCATGCTGGCGCTTAACGCCGCTGTCGCAGAACAACTCATTCTCTTCAAAGAAGAAGTAGATGCGCGTATTGAGAAAGGCGAAGCCAAAGAGCTTGTCCTGTTTGACATCATTAAGAAATATATCGTTGCATGCAAAGCTATTCGTTTTGACGGTAACGGCTATAGCGACGAATGGAAGAAAGAAGCTGCTAAACGCGGCTTGGATTGCGAGACCTCTGTGCCGAAAATCATTGATAACTACTTACTCCCAGACACTATACAAATGTTCGAGCACACAAGCGTCCTCAATGAATCCGAACTTCACAGCCGTTGTGAGGTCAAATGGGAAACCTATGTCAAGAAGCTGCAAATCGAGAGTCGAATGATGGGTGACCTGGTGGTCAATCATGTTCTCCCTGCAGCCAAGCGCTACCAGACGATGTTGCTGAAAAATGTGCTGACGGTCAAACAAGTCTTCAGTGAAGCCGAGTCGGCAAGTCTTAACGAAATGGACTACAGCATCATCAAGCAGATCGAGCATCATTCGGGTTCTATCCTCAAAGGAGTGGAACTCATGACCGAAGCACGGCACAAAGCCAACCGTCAACCGGATGAGCGCTCAAAGGCACTGGCGTACCATGACACCGTCCTTCCTTACATGGCGGACATCCGTGACCACGCTGACGCACTCGAACTCATCGTCGATGACGAGCTATGGACGCTGCCTAAGTATCGCGAATTGATGTTTATACATTAATGAAAACAAAATTTATCTTTATCACCGGTGGGGTTGCCTCGTCTTTGGGTAAGGGTATTATCTCTGCTTCCCTGGGCAAACTGCTTCAGGCGATGGGGTATCGGATTACCATCCAGAAATTCGATCCTTATATCAACATCGACCCCGGAACACTCAATCCATACGAACATGGAGAGTGTTACGTGACGGCTGATGGAACAGAGACAGACTTGGATCTCGGTCATTATGAGCGCTTTACCGGTATTGAGATGACGCGCGATAATAGTGTGACCACGGGCCGTATCTATTTAAGTGTTATTGAGAAAGAACGGCGAGGGGACTATCTGGGCAAAACGATTCAGGTAGTACCGCACATCACAGACGAGATCAAGCGTCGTATCATGCTCAATGCCACGAAGCAACCCTTGGATTTTGTCATAACGGAGATAGGCGGAACTATCGGTGATATAGAGAGCCAGCCGTTTTTGGAAGCTATTCGTCAGTTACGATGGGAACTGGGCGCGCACAGGGCACTCAATGTGCACTTGACCTATGTGCCGTATTTGGCTGCCGCGGATGAACTGAAAACCAAACCGACACAAACCAGCGTCAAACAGTTACAGGGTTTTGGTATTCAGCCCGATGTGCTGATCTTGCGCACGGAACATCATCTGAGCGATGATCTCCGAACAAAGGTTGCCCATTTCTGTAATGTGGAGACAGATGCGGTCATTCAAAGTCAGGATTTGCCAAGTATATATGAAGTGCCTGTGAATATGCATGCCCAAAAACTCGATGAGGTTATTCTGCGTAAAATGGGCGTCAAAGCAGGGAAAATTGAAAGTCCCGACTTAACTTCATGGTTGCATTTTCTGGACTGCCGAAAGAGAGCAAACGCCGTGCTTCATATCGGATTAGTGGGCAAATATGATTTGCAGGATGCCTATAAGAGTATCCGTGAGAGTTTGGACCACGCCGGAACATACAAAGGCTATAAGGTTCAAATCCATTTCATCAATAGTGAGCATATCACCCGTGATACAATTGAGCAGTCTTTGTCCGGCTTGGCAGGTATCGTCATCTGTCCCGGATTCGGGCAACGCGGTATAGAAGGAAAGCTTATCGCTGCTGAATATGCCCGCACGCACGATATTCCTACTTTTGGCATTTGTTTAGGCATGCAAATGATGGTCATTGAGTTCGCGCGCAATGTGATAGGCTACAAGGACGCCAATAGCAGCGAAATGGATGAATCGACTCCGCATAATGTCATTGATATGATGGAGGAGCAGAAAACTATTACGCGCCTCGGTGGTACAATGCGATTAGGTGCTTACGAATGTGCTTTGACTCAAGGTAGCCGAACGGCTCAGGCCTATCAAGGAAAAACGGCTATCAAAGAGAGACATCGCCATCGATATGAGTTCAATAACTCCTATAAAGAAGAGTTTGAGCGTCACGGAATGAAATGTGTGGGAACCAACCCCAACACAGGATTAGTTGAGATTGTGGAGATTCCTGCACTTCGATGGTATATAGGTACGCAGTTTCATCCGGAGTATAGTTCCACGGTGTTGAATCCTCATCCCTTATTCCTTGATTTTATCGCTACTTGCATCCAAACAACAGAGACATTATGATAACTCTTCCGTTCATCAAAATGCATGGTCTTGGAAATGACTATGTGTATGTTGATTGTTTCCGTAAGGAGACGAAGGATATTATTGCCCGCATAGATTTGTCTGACTTGGCGCGTCGTGTTTCTGACCGTCATTTCGGTGTCGGCTCAGATGGCTTGGTTCTAATGATGCCTTCCAAAATAGCGGACGCTAAGATGCTGATTTTCAATGCCGACGGCAGTGAAGCAGAGATGTGCGGAAATGCCATTCGCTGTGTGGCCAAATATCTCTATGAGAGCCAATTGTGTACTTCTCAGCAAATGGAAATCGAGACGCTCGCAGGTATCCGACCGCTGAAAGTACAAGCGATGAACGGGGTGGTTCAGCAAGTCACGGTGAATATGGGGGTACCGGTTATCGAATCCCGCACTCTGTTGTGCGCGAACAATCCAATAGGTTACACCTTTGTTAATATGGGTAATCCGCACGCTGTGTTCTTTAGCGAAAAAATCCAACAGTTACCCGCTGATACGAATGTGGAATTCGTGCGCGTGATTAACAATAAGGAATTGAGCGTGCGCGTGATTGAACGCGGTTCCGGCGAGACGCTGGCTTGCGGAACAGGCGCCTGTGCTTCGGCTGTGGCTGCTATTTATCATGGTCTGACAGAGCGCAATGTGACCGTTCATCTGCCCGGAGGAGACTTGACCGTGCAATGGAAGGATATCTTATATCCCGTTTTCATGACAGGCACAGCGGAAGAAGTGTTCCGGGGCAATTATACTTACTAACATGAATAGAAATACGAATTTTGATATCTTACCCGACCGATATCTATTCAAAGAGATTGCTATTCGGGCTTCCTTGTATAAGGAACAACATCCTGACCAACGCCTTTTGCGTATGGGAGTGGGTGATGTGTCGCTGCCTTTGCCTCCGGCGATTATTGAAGCTATGCATCGGGCTGTGGAAGATTTGGCGTATAGTAACACTTTTCGAGGATACGGACCTGAAGAGGGATACGAATGGCTCCGACAAGCCGTGATAGATAATGAATACACGCCATTAGGAATAAGCCTGGATATTGATGAAGTGTTTATCAGCGAAGGTGCGGGTAGTGATTTGGGAAACCTGAGCGAACTATTTGATAGTAAGAACAGCGTAGCCATATTGGATCCCTCTTATCCGGCATATATGGATAGTAGTATGATGGCGGGAAGAAAAATTATTCCGCTTCCCTGTACTATCGAGAACGGATTTGTGCCGGATTTACCGAGACAAAAAGCCGATATTATTTATTTATGCCTGCCCAATAATCCTACCGGAACGGTACTCCGCCGGGCTGAGTTACAGAGATGGGTGGATTACGCAATAGATAATCATAGTATTATTATCTTCGACGCTGCCTATGAGGCGTACATCGAAGAAGACGATGTGCCGCATAGTATATACGAACTGGATGGCGCCCAAAAAGTGGCCATCGAAGTGCGCAGTTTCAGTAAATCAGCAGGCTTTACGGCGGTGAGATGCGGTTATACAGTCGTTCCCAAAGAGACAGGGCTGCAAGCTATGTGGATGCGCAGGCAATGCACAAAATACAATGGTACTTCTTATGTGGCACAACGTGCAGCTATGGCGACCTTTACACCAGCAGGAAAAAGAGGCATCAATGCGAATTTGGCATATTATAAACGTACAGCGCTAATCATTGCCGGCGGGCTAACAGCATTGGGGTATGAGGTGTATGGCGGAGAAAACGCTCCGTATATATGGTGTAAAACCCCGGATAATATGACTTCATGGGATTTCTTTGATTTCCTCTTGAATGAATGTCAAGTCCTGTGTACGCCCGGTGTGGGCTTCGGTCCTTCCGGTGAAGGATTCGTGCGGTTCTCTGCTTTCTCACAAAGAGAAGACAGTGAAGAGGCATTACTACGGATAAAAAATGGATTTCGCGAAACCCTTTGTGTGCGTCCAAATCTAAGTCGGTGACGGTAAAGTTATGTAAAGCATCTTTATATTCCATGGAGCAACTGAAACATGAATGCGGTGTGGCGTTAGTGAGATTACTCAAACCGCAGCAGTATTATCAGCAAAAATACGGTACTTCCTCGTACGGCCTTAATAAACTCTATCTGATGATGGAGAAACAGCATAACCGGGGTCAAGAGGGAGCAGGTATAGCGTGCGTGAACATGAACTCGCCTGTAGGAACAGAGTATATGCTCCGTGAAAAAGATCTTGGTAAAGATGCAATCGCAAAGATTTTTTCTCGTATCACGCCCGAATGGACCGAGGCGCAGTTGTATATGGGGCACTTGCGCTATTCGACGACCGGCAAGAGCGGACTCCAATATGTTCACCCGTTCCTGCGCCGAAATAACTGGCGGGCTAAGAACCTCTGTCTCTGCGGCAATTTCAATATGACCAATATCGACGAGATATTTGATATAATCGTTCGTCAAGGTCAATCCCCGCGTATTTATAGCGACTCGTATATTACCCTCGAATGGATGGGACATCGCCTTGACCGCGAGGTAGAGCGTTGTTTCGTAGAGGCTAAAGAGCAAGGCTTGGAGAATACCGATATCACTCGTTACATCGAGGAGCATGTACAGATGAAGAACGTCCTTCAAACAACGATGGCAGATTACGACGGAGGTTATGTCATATGCGGTATGACGGGCTCAGGAGAGATGTTTGCCGTGCGTGATCCGTGGGCAATTCGTCCGGCGTTTTATTATCAAGATGATGAAGTCATCGCGTTAGCGAGCGAGCGTTCGGTACTGCAAACGACCTTTGATCTCGTTTGTGAACAAGTGCATGAACTGCCAGCAGGGCAAGCACTGATCATTCATAAGAACGGTATGTCCTCTTTGGAACAAATCCTGACGGCACAACAGCCCGCTCCATGCTCTTTCGAGCGTATCTATTTCAGTCGTGGCTCTGACAGAGACATCTACCAAGAGCGCAAACAATTAGGCGTTCAACTGGCAGACACGATACTCAAAGCAATAGATTATGACACCGATCATTCTGTTTTCTCCTTTATCCCCAACACTGCAGAGGTGGCTTTCTACGGTATGGTAGAGGGCTTGCGCGGCAGAGGGCTTACCATCCGCTGTGAGAAAGTGGCGTGGAAAGATATTAAACTCCGCACGTTTATCACAGAAGCCAGTTCTCGCAATGATTTGGCATCGCATGTCTATGACATTACGTTCGGTTCTCTGCAGCCTTATGAAGATAACCTCGTCATTATTGATGATTCCGTGGTGCGCGGAACAACCCTTAGTGAGAGTATCTTTAAGATCCTAGACCGTTTGCACCCCAAGAAGATTGTGATGGCCTCCAGTGCTCCGCAGATTCGTTACCCTGATTATTATGGCATCGACATGGCCAGGCTTGAGGAGTTTTGCGCCTTCCGTGCTGCAATTGCGTTGCTTGAGGAGCGCGGATTGACATATATTATTCAGGAGACGTATAATGCCTGTTTGGCGGAGATTCGTAAACCCAAACAGGAGCAAAGGAACTGTGTGCTTGCCATTTATGAGCCTTTGTCGGTAGAGGATATCAACCGCCAGATGGCGCTCATGCTACGCCCATCAGGCATGCAAGCACCTGTAGAGTTTGTATTCCAGACCCTTGACGGCCTCCACGCTGCGTGCCCAAACCATCCCGGCGACTGGTATTTCTCCGGCAATTATCCTACTTCAGGAGGCAACTACCTCGTTAACCAGGCTTTTATCCATTTTTTTGTAAATATATTTGCATAGTTCAAAAAAAAGCAGTATTTTTGCAGTCAAAATCAGAAGAATCATCAATCATAAATC
>CACYZT010000002.1 GCA_902778935.1 uncultured Bacteroidales bacterium | reverse complement strand
CAGCTCCAACGAGAACTGCCAGCGCGTGTATTCGTTTGACGCAGACCGCTACAAACGCACGTCTCCGCTCAAACCGAAAGAGGTATCCATCCGTCAGCGTTTCCAAGCCGTCCGTGCGATGGTAGCGGCACGTAAGGAAGACTTGACCAAGGTCACCCAGGACCAGATCGACTTCCTCGCACAACGCGACCTCGCCAACGGCAAGAAGACCATGAACGCCTACCTCTGGCTCGTCTGCGGACGCGAATATGATGAGTCGCAAGACTAACCGTCTCCGCCTGTAGTAAAGGAAAAAGCGCACGAAAATTGCGCTTTTTCTGTTTTTATTTGCATATCTCAAAAAAAAGCAGTAAATTTGCACCCGCAAAGTTGATGAAGATGAGCATAAAAATTGAAAATATAAGCAAATCCTTCGGTGCGCAGCAGGTGCTCAAGGATGTGACGCTGACCATTCCCGAAGGACAAGTGCTCGGACTGCTCGGACCCAACGGTGCCGGCAAGTCCACACTGATGAAGATACTTGTCGGACTATGGCGTGCCGATAGCGGTTCGGTAACCGTGCCCCCTCGTATCGGGTATCTGCCGGAGAACAACCCGCTGTACGAAGAGATGTATGTGACCGAATACCTGCAGTTCATGGCGGGGCTGACATCTGTCAGTAAAACGGTCTCCGACCTCATCGAACGCGTCGGCCTCACACCCGAGCGCCACAAGCATATACGCGAACTGAGCAAGGGATACCGCCAGCGCGTAGGCTTGGCGCAAGCGCTGATTGGCGACCCGCAATTACTGATACTCGACGAACCGACAACAGGACTTGACCCCAATCAGCTCGTGGAGATACGAGCCCTTATACGCGGCTTAGCGAACCAACAGCTAACAGCGAATAGCCAAAAGCCAAGCATCATCCTCTCTACCCATATCATGCAGGAAGTGCGCGAGATGTGCGACCGAGTCGTCATCCTCGACCACGGACAGATAAAAGCCGACAAAATGGTGGATGAGGTCAAAGACCTCGAGACATTATTTAGGTCTTCGACCTTAAACCGTTAAATTGTAAATTGTAAATTGTAAATTGTAAAATATAATTGCCTTATGGCAGATTTTGATATACGACAACAGATGAACGAGAAGGAGCAGGACAGTGCGCTGCGTCCTTTGTGCTTTGCCGACTTCGCAGGGCAGAGTAAGGTGACATCCAATCTGAAGATATTCGTAGAAGCAGCGAAGCTTCGTCACGAGAGTCTGGACCATGTCTTGCTCTTCGGCCCTCCGGGCTTGGGGAAGACGACCCTGAGTAATATCATCGCCAATGAGCTTGGCGTGGGATTCAAGGTAACCAGCGGTCCGGTGCTGGACAAACCCGGTGACCTGGCAGGGCTGCTCACGAGCCTCGAACCGAACGATGTGCTGTTCATCGATGAGATACACCGTCTCAGCCCCATCGTGGAGGAGTACCTCTATTCGGCGATGGAGGACTACCGCATTGACATCATGATTGACAAAGGGCCGTCGGCTCGTACCATCCAGATAGACCTCAATCCTTTCACGCTCATCGGAGCAACGACCCGTTCGGGCCTGCTGACCTCTCCGCTCCGTGCGCGTTTCGGCATCAACTGCCATCTCGAGTACTACGATGCGGACATCCTTGCGGGTATCGTCAAGCGGTCGGCACGGCTACTGAACGTGGAGATTAACGAAGAGGCAGCGTGCGAGATTGCCCGTCGCAGCCGTGGAACGCCCCGTATAGCCAACGCGCTGCTACGACGCGTTCGCGATTTCGCCCAGGTCAAAGGCGACGGACGGATAGACCTCGAGATGGCGCAATATGCGCTCGAGGCACTCAATATCGACACCTTCGGTCTCGACCAGATAGACAACAAACTGCTGACAACCATCATCGATAAGTTCCGCGGAGGACCTGTGGGCCTCAATACTATCGCTACTGCCATGGGCGAAGATGCCGGCACGATAGAAGATGTGTACGAACCCTATCTGATTAAAGAAGGGTTTATCAAGCGCACGCCACGCGGACGAGAAGCTACCGAACTCGCATACCGCCACCTCGGCAAGACACCGGTCTCGGCTGACGGACAGCAAACGATGTTTTAACTGCCATTTTGGCAGAGAACGAACCCTTGGCACGGTATTTGACGTTGCCAAAACGGATAATTATGTATGATTATGAGTAAGAAAGATAAAAAAGAACAGAAAAACGAAGTGAAGAACGAAGGCTTGCAAGAGCTGGAAGCCAAAGTGGCAGAACTGGAGCAAGCGAAAACCGAACTCGAAGAGAAAATCGCTGAACTCGAGGACAAGAACCTGCGTATGATGGCGGAGTTTGATAACTTCCGTCGCCGTACCAACAAGGAGAAACTCGAGCTGATGGACACTGCCGGCGAACGTATCTTCAAGGAGATGTTACCGCTCATCGATGATTTCGAGCGAGCCGTTGAAGCTATGGATAAGACCGACGATATTGACGCTGTGCGCCAAGGAATACGCCTCATCCAGCAGAAGTTCCTCTCTTTCCTCGACAAGAACGATGTGCATCCTATCGAGACCGAAGGTGCGGACTTCAACACCGACGAACACGAAGCAGTGACTACTTTCGCTGCCGGCGAGGAACAAAAAGGCAAAGTCATCGATTGTACGCAGAAAGGATATAAACTCGGCGAAAAGGTCATCCGTTTCGCCAAAGTAGTAGTGGGAGAATAACTTTATGGCAGAGAAAAGAGATTACTATGAAGTGCTTGGCGTAGAAAAGACCGCCAGCGCGGAAGAAATAAAAAAAGCGTACCGCAAGAAAGCGATACAATACCACCCGGATAAGAACCCGGGCGACAAGGAAGCCGAAGAGAAATTCAAGGAAGCAGCTGAAGCCTACGAGGTGCTGTCCGACCCGCAGAAAAGACAGCGGTACGACCAGTTCGGCCATGCAGGCATGAACGGTATGGGTGGCTTCTCCGGCGGAGGTATGTCCATGGAAGATATCTTCTCGCATTTCGGCGACATCTTCGAAGGCGCAGGTTTCGACCTGGGCGACATCGGCGAGATGTTCATGGGCGGACGAGGCGGCAGAAGTCGCGGTCCGCGCGTTCGCAGAGGTTCCGACATGCGCGTCAAAGTGCGTCTGACGCTCGAAGAGATAGCCAAAGGATGCGAGAAGAAAATCAAAGTGCGCAAACTCGTTCAGTGTAAGGACTGCAACGGCTCTGGCAGCAAAGATGGCTCCACCGAGACCTGTCCGACCTGTAAGGGCTCCGGACGCGTCATCCGGCAGCAACGTGGCATCTTCGGTATGATGCAAGTGCAGGCAGAGTGCGACACCTGTCACGGCGAAGGACGCATCATCAAAAACCAATGCCCGAAATGCGGTGGCGAAGGTATCGTCCGTGACGACGAGATCATCACTATCACCATCCCTGCCGGCGTAGCCGGAGGTATGCAACTTACCGTGCCCGGTAAGGGTAACGCAGCTCCGCGAGGTGGCGTCAACGGAGACCTGCTCGTCCTCATCGAAGAGGAAGAGCACAAGGATTTCATCCGTCAGGACAGCGACCTGATCTATAACCTCCTGCTCGATATGCCTACGGCGGTCCTCGGCGGTCAAGTGCAGATTCCTACGCTCACCGGCGATGTGAAGATAACCGTCACACCGGGTACGCAACCCGGTAAGGTGCTGCGCATGAGAGGCAAAGGTCTGCCGCGCATCGACCAGTACGGACGTAACTACGGCACCGGAGACCTGCTCATCAACGTAGGCGTGTATATCCCCGAGAAACTGAACAAAGAGGAACGCGCACTCATCGAGCAACTCCAGAACAGCCCGAATATAGCTCCGGGCTCGGCCGACAAAAAGAACTTCTTTAAGAACCTGTTCGGTATATAAGGCGAATGGCGAAAAGCTAAAGCAAGGACGATGGGCAAAAGGAATGGCATAGGATGGTGGCTCCTCGGATGGGGATTGCTGGATTTGCTGTGCGCTATGTTTTGCGAGATACACGCTGACGAAGCCTATTACCGGCTCTACGGACAGTTCCTCGATTGGGGCTATTTCGACCACCCGCCTATGGTGGGACTGATGACCGCCTTGAGCGCAACCCTCATACCTGCTACAAGCTTGATACTCAAAAACCTGAGTGTCAGGCTTGTTACCGTTTTAATGCATGTCGCGACTGTCTATGTGATTTGGAAGACCATTCCCAATTCTCAAATCTCAAATCCCAAATCTCAAATAGCAAAATTCATTTTGCTCTCGGCTTCCATTCCGATGTTCTGTGCCTACGGCTTCATGACTACGCCGGACGCACCGCTCCTTTTCTTCGCCGCACTGTTCTATTATGCGTACCAAAAACTAATAGCCAACAGCCAATGGTCAACAGTTCTGTTGTTAGGCGTGAGCATGGCGGGAATGTTGTATAGCAAATATATCGGTGTGCTCGTCATAGCCTTTGCGCTGCTCGGTAACTGGCGTTTGCTCAAGAGTGGCAAAGCTTGGACGGCAGTCGGTATAGCAGCCGTGCTGATGATGCCTCACCTATGGTGGCAATATACCAATAACTTCCCTTCGTTCACCTATCATCTGGTCTCCCGTGCCACGGCGTACCAACCGCTCTATACCTTGGAGTTCATCCCGAACCAATGGGCGGTGTTCAATCCCTTCGTATGGGCATTGATGCTCTGGGCGGGTGCGAAGCAGTTACGGACCGACGATGCGTTCAAACGTTCGTTGGGCGTGACGCTCATCGGCACACAGCTCTTCTTCCTGCTGATGTCCTTCCGCGGGCATGTGGAGCCGCATTGGACCATCGTGACCGCCATTCCGGCTATCATTCTTTTAATGGACGAACCGCTTATGGAGCGCAAAGGCCTGAAGATAGCCTTAGGCGTGTGTGTAGGACTCGTCCTCATTGCGCGCGTCGTGCTCATGGCGAATGTCCTTCCTGCGAGAACGGGCTTGGCACACAAACAGCAAACCCTCGAAACCATCCATGCAGAGGCGCAGGGCAAGCCTGTGGTCTTCGATGGCTCGTTCCAGGCCCCGTCCCTGTACCGGTTCTTCTATGATGACCGGGCGGTGCTGGTGCGCAATGCCGGTGACCGCTATACACAATATGACCTTTTGCATCTGGAGCGAGAACTGTTAGGAAAACCGGCTTGCGTACGGCGTAAAGGACAGGTATATTTAACGGACCATTTGACAGAGGAGGACTTGCGTGAATAGCACTTGGATGACCATATTGATGCGTTTCATTCGCTTCGGCATCGTCGGCTGCAGCGGAATGATAGTTGATTTCGGCGTTACATGGCTCTGCAAGGAGAAACTGCGGTGGAACAAATATCTCAGTAACTCGCTTGGGTTCGTCCTCGCTGCCACGAATAACTATGTCTGGAATCGTCTCTGGACGTTTGAGAGCGAGAGCGAAGCCGTGGTACGGGAATATCTGTCCTTCGTTGTGATAGCCACAATCGGACTGGCGCTCAATAACCTCATCGTCTATCTGCTGCACGAACGGCTCCATCTTCATTTCTATCTGAGCAAACTGATTGCCGTAGGATGTGTAACCCTCTGGAATTTCTCGATGAATTATGTCTTTACCTTCCGTGCGTAAATATCTCGTTGCCTTCTGTCTTTGGTCGTTGGTCACAGCGGTCTTTTGTCCCTCGTTCGCTTTCACGCCTACCGGTGTAGCACCCGCTTTCTTCGGTCCGAACGCGCTGCCGATACCCGATATGTCGGACGGACGCGTGGACGAACAGCTGAAGCTGGAACTGGCGGGTGACGGTTATTTTGGTTTTAACGGCGACAAGACGGCAGACCTCTTCGCGCGTGTGAGTGTCCCTCTGTTCACGCGCTGGGCGACCATCGCGCTTTGGATGCCGGTGTACGAGTGGTACAGCCAGGCGGACGGTATAGGAAGCGGGGCAGGCGATGTGTATATTGCAACGAATATCCAAGTGTTGCATAACGATTGGCTCAAGACCGAGAAAGCCCGCTATATCCCGCAGATGACGGTGCGCGTAGGTGTCAAGACCGCCAGCGGTGAGCAGTTCCAACTCAAACGCCATTTCGACAGCCCGGGCTATTTCTTCGACCTCGCGATAGGACAGACAATACCTATCCGAAGCATCAACTTGCGCTTTGCCGGTTCGGTAGGTTTCCTCTGCTGGCAAACGACCGAGGCGCGGCAGAACGATGCGGTCATGTATGGCCTGCAGGCGCAGCTGAACCATGAGTATTTTTCCCTTCAGGCAGAGTGGGGCGGATACGTCGGCTGGGAGCGTTACGGAGATGCTCCGATGTCCATCAAAGTGCGGGCTGCCGGACATATCAAGGGCTTCGAACCCTTCGCCCAATACCAGTACGGCATTAAGGATTATCCCTTCCATCAGATTAGGGTTGGCCTTGCCTATCGTCTTCCTATCCTCAAATCCCGTCCGTGAAACGCTCTCTACTCGCCATATTGGTCTTTTGCCTCCCGTGGCCGCTCTTGGCGGTGACGAATAGGGGCATGGACTCGATAAAGAGTGAGTGGTTCCGCGAGTGGTACCAATGGGGCGAACTGCGTCACTATCTGGACAACAACAGCGATGTGTCGGTCTATCAGGTGGAGACGACAGGCGAATGGGCAACGCCAGAACCGCTGATATTCTCCATTAACGGAAACTCCTATCGTTGGAATAAATACTACCTCAATAACTTCCGCGTGGACAGCCGCACCGATGCCGGTGACGCGCTCTATACGCCGGATATGTTTGTTCACTCCATGGCGATAGACTATAACCGCGGTGCGGTATATTGGACGGCAGACAGCCTGCGCCCGTGGCAGGTGAGCGTGTCGGGGCAAGGAGGTAATGTGGGCGGATATAGTATTACCGCCAAGTGGCTGCAGGAGCTGCAGGAAGGCAACTCAGCCATCAAGCGGCTCTATAATGATGTGCCGCTAAATTCGCGCAAGCATGTCGTTGGTGCCGGACATGCAGATGTGACCTACGGCATTCCTGCCGAAGGGCGTATTTATACGCAGCATATTCATGCCGGTTATGGCGTGCGCCGGCAGTTGAGATACGACTACAATGGTATCTGCGGCACCTACGATGCCGACTATTATCAAGTGCAACTGGACGGTCAACTACCTGTTGCAACCAACGCAGTTTTTGATGCGTTGCACTATATTCTCCGAGCGGGTTTTCGGGCTGACGGGTATAGCGAATTCGGTTATAATGAGAACGAGGCGGCGCGACAAATCAACCATTCTTTCTCCGTATATGGTAATAAAGATTTCGGCAGGAACGGAGAGTTCACGACAGGTCTGACTTATGCTCTGCGGCGTGACCGGCATCGTGACTTGCAGTTCTCGCGCAATGTGCTGGACGTGGACGGAGAAGCCTTCGAACCCTGGTATCCGGACGGACAAACGCATGAACTGAACTGGGCGGTCGATTATCGCTATGCGATCCTTCCTTGGCTGAAAGTTCATCTGGACAGCTATAACTCGTTCCTGCATTTTAACCCCTCGCAGAACGAATGGACGAACTCCGCTTATTTCCAGGGACATCACATGGCGGCGATACCTTTGTATGACTATAGTTGGTCGGCACGGTCGTTCAGCGCAGGGATGTTAGAGAATACGCTCTCGCTCGAAGCGGACTATCCGGTGTTGCCGTGGATGAGGTTGAGCGGTTCGATAGCAGCTACGCTGGACGGTATGTTAGTACGCGGCAAGTCTCTCGTGACACCCTCATGGGAGGCGAAACTGGACATCCATTTCGAGCCCACGCGCTGGTTTAGAGCCGACATCATTGTCGCCAACTATCGTATCCCTTATACCTACGAGCAGCTTCGGTTCCTGAGTGATGATTATATGAGCGGAGAAGTGTATTATGCGGGTACCAACACCCTGCTGACCACCACCGGCGGGCGTTACCACCGGCTCGGCAAAGGACTTTGGCAACCACAGTACGTGGCAGTCGATGTGCCGATAGTCTTTACCATCGGACGGCATGAGATAAGCATCCTATCAAGTTTCAAGAAATACTATAACACATGGTCGGTGCGTTTGGCAGACGAGTGTGCCGGCAGTTACGAAGCCGTCGGAGAAGTGTGGCGCATGCAGCCGCAAGAGCGTTATTACGACGTGGTGCCTGCTGCACCTACCGGTACGGGTGTGTTCAACTCGCCCGTCTTCGCCTCCAATGTGGTCAAGTATGCGTACCACGGTAAGAAAGTGTTCGTTTCCTTCAGCTGGCAGAGCGAGTGCCTATCCGGTCCTTCAACCTTGGGTAACGGCGTGCAAACGGAGGATATTAACGTCCTTTCGGAGTCGCAGGCAAGCCCCAATATGCCACTGGTGGAGACCAATAAAGGAGAAACGAATGACGGCATTCGTTCGCTTGGACGCCTTAACCAGGACCGCGCCTACATTGCCCGCTTGCAATTGGGCGTGAATATCACCGAGAACTGGCAACTTAGTCTCAGCGGTAAGTTCCGCGATGGTACGCCGTTCACTTCCTATCGCACAATGATAGACACGGATGGCGAAGGTCATTCGCAGGCGATTATCTGGAATGGACACAGCCGAGGCATCAATGTGGTGGACGGTAATTTCGGAAAACGTACGGACTCGTTCTTTAACTTCGACCTGCGTCTCAAATACCGTGGACTCATTCGCGGTGTTCCCTTCTCCGTGCAAGCCGTTTGCTATAATATCTGGGACTTTGCAACCGAGCTGAATGAGTACTGCTTCATGTACGACGGTACCACCGGAACAGATGTGCTCGGTCACCGCTATCCACTCAGTCTCTGCACCCCGCGCGGCCTATTGTTAACCCTGTCTGTTGGACTTCAATCACATAACGAATGAAACGATTAAACGAAATATTTCAATGGATTTCCATCATCGGATTCTTGATGGTTATCAGTTCTATTCCCTATGGTTGGACGGGATACCAGCGCATAGCCTGCATCGTGATGCTGACCGGCTATTTCCTTAATATCCTTTTCAATCAACAATGGAAAGTGTGGAAGTGGAATACCGATAAATGGATGTACGTGGTGATGATAGCCCTTTGGGCGATGATTCCATTGCGACAGTTGTTTGATGCTACTCCGCCGACGGATTATTACCGCACGCAGATGAACTGCCATCACTGGTTCGCGTTCGTGGGAATGGTAGGCATCGTGGGCTCCACGCCCAAGTTGCGGTTGTGGCACGTAACCTGTACAATGCTGGCAACCTCGTTGGTCATGTTGGTGCAAACGCTCTGCGGCATTTACATCAATTCGCACATGGTGGTCAATCTGTATGTCAATGCGACACTCCTCTTCGGCTTTGCTACGCTTTCTTCCTTACCGCGATGGTGGCAGAAAGGGTTGATGATACTCGCGATGATACTATCCTGGGGTGTCGAGTTCTTTTTGCCGGAAGGCAGAATAGGTATGTTTACTTCCCTTATTATCATCAGTGTCTGTGTGACCTATTATCTCTATCGCTATAGTAAGATTGCCGGTTGGCTATGTGCTGTCCTCTTGGTGGTTTTGTCTGCCGTGGTGATGATGCAACGTGGTAAGATGACCTATTATGACTTCGTGTACGAACCGCGGTTTGCCGTCTGGGACTATTCGGTACGCATGGCGGAGCAGAAACCGATATGCGGCTATGGTCTGTCCACGCTCAGCGAGCAGTACGTTGAGCAGGCCTATTCCGACTCCGCGATGTGCGCCGGCTTCATACAACCGATCATCTATAATATCCCTAAGTTTGCCGAGCAGGGAAAGACCATGATGACGCATCATCCGCACAATGCATTTCTCATGTATTGGTTGTCGGTGGGAATAATAGGAGTGGTTCTTTTGCTCGCGCTCTTTGTGCTCGCAGCACGATTACCGGTGGGCGATAACCGTCTTTTCCTTTGGATGTTCCTGCTTGCGCTGTTCCTGCAGTGCATGACCGAACCCGTCGGACCTCATCTACACCCGCAGTTCATCGCCTTGATGTTGTTTGCTTGGGAGAAATCCGTCCGTCGCGAAGTCCCCGCAGATAATTCTTGATTTTGTTGCGCTTGTCGTCCCAGTCGTAGAGAACCAGACGTTTGAGCTCTTTGCGCAGATATTTCTTGTAGTATGGTGCCATCTCCGGATACATCTGCTTCATCCATCGCATATTACGGGCGATATAGTAGTACCGCCATGCAGCGTGCGATGTATAGGGATGACGGATGATTTTGACAATCTGTACGCCGTTACCTAAATGGTGCGTCAGCAGTATATCATTCGTACGTACGATGAGCCAACCTAATTGGCGTAAATGGCAGCATATCTCGTCGTCCACGCTGTCGATGAAAAAGTCCTCACGAAATCCACCCGCTTCTTGCCATGCCTGCAATCGAAGCAAGTTGCCCGAGCACATGATAATACGTAATAGCTGGAATCGTCCCGGCCGTTTATGCGTCTGTGGATGACCGTCGCAGTCGTGGAACGGCGCAAAAATACCTACTTTTTCAAATAGGTTGTACTGTCCCGCTTCATCGATGTACTGCTGTAGTGAGTGCTGGTTCCATTGCGAATCCTGGTCCATCGTCAGTACCCATTCTGCGCCCATGTTCAGTGCCTCCTGACAGCCTATATTCAGTGCCGCTGCGATACCTCTGTTCTCGCAAAGCGGTATATAGCGTACGTTCGTCAACGAAGCCACCAAGGTCTCGTTGCTCGTCTCGCTGTTATCGACGATGATGACTTGCGGTAAGTCGTTCCTGTATAGGTTGAGCGCATCCACCTCTTTCTTGCCCGGACGAAACCAAACGACCACTCCGATAATATGGTTAAATCTTCCGAATTCCATTCTTGCAGATATATTCCTTCTTCGCTTGTTGCTCACGGCAGTAAATCATGTTCTGCACATGGTCTTGCCAGTTTTCCTTGTGGTGCAAATGGTACTGCACTGCTAAATTGCGCAGACTGACCATCGTACATCCGTTCGCCTGCATACGCCATTCGATGTCATAGTCTTCTCCCGTTGCCGGCAAGGTATAGTTCTCGTCAAATCCGTTGATGGCCATCAGATCGCTGCGGCTCATCGACATGTTGCTTCCCAACAGATGTTTGACCGGTCGTCTGAACTGCTTTGCCAGTCCGCAATAGAACGCTTCTTCTACATAGCGGCAGCCGCGACGCCGGAATAAGTATGGGAACAAGCATAAGCGCTCGCCTTGCATGCATCGTTCGCTCAACGCAGGATTTAACTTTACGCGCTTTCCGGCTAATATCACTCCGCGTTGCGCATACTTCACGTGATATTCGATGAACCGCGGATGAAGGACACAATCGCCGTCGATGAAAATCAACCAATCATTCTTCGCCGCCATGACGGCGCGGTTTAACGCACGCTCTTTGCGCCAACCCTCATCGGGTTGCGTCAGGTGTTGCGTAGGCCATGGGAAATCATACGAATCCATCAGCGTAGCCATCTGCGCATCTTCGCCGTCTTCGGAAATGATAAGCTCGATGTCCTGCTCCGTTTGCCGTTTGAGGCTGTCTAACACGGCTCTCAACGCGCGCGTGTCTTTATAGACTGATATGATGAGTGTTGCTTTCATTGGATGCCGTACGATGTCTTCGTTAGTTTCTCTTGTCTCGTCTCGCGCCAAATAGCTTGGTTCTTGTTCCACTCTTCTTCGTTGCGGTAAGGCCGCTCGTGATATAAGTGCAGTAACGGCGTGCCGTAACGTAACTGAATACCGCGTATTCCTGCGTTCTCCAGTCGTTGACCGAACTCTCTGTCTTCTGCCCCGTAACGCATACGCGTGTCAAATCCGTTAGCACGAATGATATACTCACGCCATGTAGAAGCATTGCCTCCGTTCCATGAAGCCTTAGTCGGGGTGAGTCGGTTCATCAGTCGGCATACGAACGCATTGCGCCATAGTTTGCTCATCTTCCAGTTCCAAGCCATCCCATGTTGCGTCAGCCACGTTATATCAAATGCTTTGCCCGATTGAATATCTTCTTTTGTCAGTACTTCGCTCAGCGCTTTAGGTAACATGACTGCTCCGCCGGAGATAAAACGTCCTTTTGCTGCATGACGGTAGTGCTGACTAATAAAGTCTTGACGGGGCACTACGTCCTGGTCCATGAAAATCAGATACTCGCTTTTCGCTTCCAATACCGCTTTGTTCAAAATCTCCGTCTTGCGAAAACCCCTATCTTCCTGCCATACATGTCGTAGCGGCAACTTGTCTGCATAGCGTTTTACCAGCGCCGCTGTCCGCTCGTCTGAACCGTCATCTGCCACAATAATCTCATCCGCAGGGTGCGTTTGTACCATCAAACCCCAGAGTACCTTTTCCAACCATTTCGGTTGATTGTAAGCAGAGATGATAATCCCGACAGAGAAAGTGTCATCAGTAACGAAATGCTCATGCGCGTGGTGTGTCCAAAATCGTTTACGACCCGCTTGTATCCATGTCAGGCACTGCCCCTCATCGATGCCTCTTGCCTTGGCATATACAGGACACAGTGTTTCAAAGAAATCACTCTTTCCCCACAACCGGCAAAGATTGTAACACCCTTCTTTCGGTGAAATAGACCCGAACCGCATACGATTGATGTCCACCAACTCAAATTGCCATTTGCCTTCTCTTTGCCCGTATAGGATATTCCCCGGTGAGAAATCCTTATGCAGCACGCCCTTGTTGTGCAGCGAAGCGGCATATAGCGCAAAAGCCTCAATCAAATCCTCTTTGCCGGCTATCTTCCCGTCACGGAAATCATAGAAAGTGTGCGTAAGCGAACTCTGCAATGTGACCAGATAGGACTCTTTCAACAACCCGTTCCCGCAAAGGATATAGGCGATAGGTTCCGGCGTGGCAAAACCTCGTTGGATTAGTTCTGCAGCGTTCTCGTATGCCCGTACAGTCTTCGGCTTACGAAATAGGGTATAAGCAATCCGGTTAATAAGGCTTGGTGTATGAAACCGCTTGGCAACCACCGCAACGCCCTCTGCAACAATCCTTCGAATCTGATTACGTTCCTCGTAAATCACTTCGCCTTGTTGCTCAAACGTCGCCGGTAACTGCTCCAACCATGCGCGCAGAAACTCATATTTCGGATGGATAACAATCCTCATATTCTCGCTACAATCTCTTCCGGCTCTATATCCAGACAGCGGTAATCGCCATACTTGCATTGTTTATTGCCATACACGGAGCATGGACGGCATTTCAAGTCTCTTTGTACGCAGTCGCTCTCGCTCTGCCCGACACCTAAGAAACCGGCATGCGGGTGTGTGGCACCCCATATAGAAACAACCCGTGTTCCGACCAGCGAAGCTAAATGCATATTCGCGCTATCCATGCTCACCATCACCCTTAGTCCGCGTATCATATCCAACTCCTCCGCCAAACTCTTTTGTCCGGCTATGCACACCACATTAGGGTATTTCGCTGCCCACTTATCCAATGCCTCACGCTCATCCTTACTGCCGAACAGCACAATCTTCTCCCCTCGTTCACTCAGCATAGCCACTACGCGTTCCATTCGCGCCAAAGGATACAACTTACCTTTATGTGCTGCAAAGGGCGCAATGCCTATACCGCTTTTTTGGACACTCGGTAAGGGTTGTTTCGTAGTTAAACCGACCTTTTTCCGATATTGTTTGCTTATGTGGATTACGTCGGAGTATCGTTCCGAACTGTGTTTCAGCGGTCGGTGAAGCAACCCGTGGGTAAGCAACCATTTGGCAAAACGTCCTTTCCAAATCGTTCTCACTCTTGCGCCTCGTAGCCACATACGCAGGTCGATGTACCATGACCGCCAAACGCCATGCACATCGGCTACATAGTCGAAAGAACCCAAATCCTTCACAACCTCTCGCAACGACTGTTGCTGCCAATCGACACCGTAGAACCGAACGTTCGCAGGCATGGAGCGAAACAAATCTGACATACGTTGCTGCGAGAGCACCGTAATCTCCGTCTCCGGAAGTTGCTCTGCTGCCTCTCGCACTACGGGCACTAACATGGCTACGTCGCCCAGTGCTGAAAATCGTATGATCAGTAATCGTTTCAAACCTCTAACCTCTAATCCCCTAATCCTTTCTTCCCATAAAGCACAGGATTAAGCGACGGATCGTTGTACATCTTCATTTGGCGATAGACCTTCATAATCCGCTCGCCGCTTGCATAGTCGTCTAACAGCTGTCCGATAGAGGTGGTCAAATCGCTTAACTGCTCGTTGAGCACAGCTAATTTTGCCACGCACTTGTTGTGCTGCTCTTCGCTCACATCCTTGCGCTCCACCTGTTCGTTCATGTGCCATATCTTGACATGCAAAATGCTCAGTCTGTCCACCGCCCACGCCGGACTCTCGGTGTTGATACGTGCGTTGGCTTTCGGCTGAACACCTTGGTAAAGCGTCAGAAAATAACTGTCAATCCGCTCCACCAAGTCCGTGCGGTCCTGATTACTCTTGTCTATGCGACGCTTGATAACCAATGCCTCTTTTGGTTCGATTTGCGGGTCGCGGATAATATCCTCCAAATGCCATTGAACGGTGTCAATCCAGTTCTTGAGATACAAGTCATATTCAATCGTACCTTCTGCGTAAGGATTGCAAATAGGTGCATCCACATCGTCCGTGCGGTGATAATCCGCCACGCATTGCGTAAAAATACGATTACACTGAGCTACAAAATTCATATTTACCATGATGTAATAATTCCTTGTTTACGAATGGTCACCATCGCGCCGAAACAGTTACCGTACTGGTCTCCGAAATCGCCGGCTAACGATATGCCGAACTCTAAGTTCCATGCTTGCGGCACCACTTTCTTTACTTCCAGCAAAAAGGCCGTATTATGCGTTCGTTTCGGCGTACTATAGGTTCCGTAATTGTCTGCATGGTTAACCATTGCGCGGTAACGGAAACCGAAAATATCGCCTTTGATGCCTACGTGATGAGCCATCACGCGGTTATTCGTGCCGATTTGCAATAATGGAGAACCGATTACCCGACCGAAATAACTCCAGCCCTGCCTATAGATACTATTCCCGTAGTATCCGTCCGCTCCGCCGTAGATGAGACCGTCACGGTCGTGGAACGGTCCGTGCTGGTCCGTCGTGTGCAAAATCTCATAGGTCACGCCGCTGATGAACGGCCATTTGTTCTGCGTGGCGCTGATTCCCCATAAGCCGTCTTTCGCATCCATCGAATTCCATAGAAACCATATAGGACCGTCTTCGCTCATCGTCTGCCAGTACGCACTCACTTTCCATCCTTCGCCTTTCACATCCAGCGCTAACTGCTGAAAACCGATATGATTACCTTGCGCATTGATCTGGTCATTGGCCATCGAACCGCCGGAACGAACCATCACCGCATTCCAGAATGCCTGCCAGTTGTTGCCTAAATCGCCATAGACCGTCGAGTATCCGCCCCACTGCGCTACGTGATGAAACTCATAACTGATATTCACCGGTAACTTACCTCCGGCTTTGAGGCCCAGATGTTTATAATGGATGAGCGTTCCTTTTACTACCGGCGAGTTGTCGTCCGCCCACGCATGAGTCAAGCCTCCGCGGAGCGACAGATAACCGAACAAACCCGGAATAGGCGTCCAATGGTCCAGACCAATCGTCACACGCGGGATAGGGTGGGCATTGCGGGAAAAGAGCAAACCTCCGCTCGTCAGCTCGCTATCTCCGGCATCAAAAGTCATCGGCTGAATGCCGGCAGTGATGTCCACTACATACAAGCGTACATGAGCGTAGAGACGGCTGAAATAACCCGTTCCTTGTATCGTTCTCGGTTCAGCGGACAGGTGACTGCCGGCGATGCGTCCGCTCAGCACTACGCCGAAATCATAGTCGAACCATCGGTTCGGACGGGTAGCGGGTTTGATGATGCCCAGACTGATGTTTCCGCTGTGCGGTAAGTCGGAAATCTCGCCGTCCGAATTATGCCACAGCAGCGAAGGAGCTTGCGTACCCGATGAACTTAGCGCACTAACGCCGCCTACATAGAACAGCGTGTCGCGATGGGTGTCCGGTTCCGCCATAGGAAGCGGCCACCAGTCCCACGCCTGTGCTTGTATCGCAACGAATAGCAGTAGAATAATATGAACAAACTTACTCTTCAATACAATACAGTTTTGCGTTCGGCTCGGCTTTCTCGTTCTCGCCTAAACCGAAATATACTTTCCCATCAATAGAGAATGCAATCAAGTTCTCCGCCCGTCCGAAAGGCATCGTGCCGCACCATTCCCATTGGTCTTTGGACGGCGAATAGCGCATATAGGTGTCGAAAATCTCACCGCCGGTCATGTCTCCTGCGAAATGACGACCGCCGAACAGATACACATATTCTTTGCCGGCTGCGCAAGCGCACACTTCTCTTCCTTTGCCGGGAATGGACGCGCAGCGTGTCCATCGGTCCGCAGAGATGTCCGCTGCGAACCATTGTTTCTCATTATTCGTGCGATAACCTGTTCCGAAATAGTAAACGCCGTTCAGCATCGCTCCTCGACCACCGCCTACGGCCTCCGCGCGGTGGGCATTGTCGGGAAGCATCTCCCATTTGTTGTCTGCTATGCTGTACCGCCAAATATCGCGCGTCCAGCCCCAACCGAAACCATAGATAGCATAGATATATCCGTCTAAAGCGACCGAACAAGCGGCAACGGTGTTACGCGAAGGATAGTCCGCCAAACGGCGCCATTCGTTTGTTGCCGGCGTGTATTCCCACCAGTCCTGCAGATACGTGCTGTCGCGGTACGCTCCTAAACCGGCGTAACCCAAACCGGCATAAATCTTTCCGTTCGTGGCAGCGATGGTGGCGTTCACACGCTTTTTCATAGGAGCGTTACCAAGGCTTGTCCATTGGTCCGTCTGAGGGTTATATTCCCATAGATCTGCTTTATAGACATTGCCGGCTTCTCGTCCGGCGAAGATGTATGCTTTGCCGTCCAGCGTGCAGGCACACGCACTCGCTCTGCCTTTGGGCATAGAGGCACATTCATGTACCGCTATCTTCACTTCAGGCACATTTGTGCAAGCCGTCAAAACGACAGCTAACAACCATCCTATAACCTTTCGCCCGTTCGCCATTTGCCTTTAATCCACTCTCGTCTTGCGCTTTAACTCAAAGTCACGACCTAAATAGTTCTGCCGCACCACAGGGTTGGCAGCCAACTCTTCCGGCGTGCCGTGGAAAAGAATCCTGCCTTCGAATAGCAGGTACGCGCGGTCGGTAATCATCAGCGTCTCATCGACATTATGGTCAGTAATGAGAATGCCGATATTCTTGTCCTTCAGCCGCCAAACGACGTCTTGAATCTCCTGTACGGCAATCGGATCGACTCCCGCGAAGGGCTCGTCCAGCATAACGAATTTCGGCTCGATAGCCAAGCACCGTGCAATCTCTGTACGTCTGCGCTCGCCGCCGCTCAGGCGGTCGCCTAAGTTCTTGCGAACGTGCGCCAGATTGAATTCCTTAATGAGCTGCTCCAATTTCTCGGCTTGGTATTCTTTGGAGAAATCCGTCAGTTCGAGTACCGAACGGATATTGTCCTCTACGGTCATTTTGCGGAATACACTCGCTTCTTGCGGCAGGTAACCGATACCCATCTTCGCCCGTTTGTACATCGGGAAGTTGGTGATATCCTGGTCATTGAGAAAAATCTTTCCGTTGTTGGCAGCCACCAGACCGGTGGTCATATAGAAAGTGGTGGTCTTGCCGGCTCCGTTAGGACCAAGCAGACCTACTATCTCGCCTTGCTCCAGCTCAATCGACACGTTATCGACAACGGTTCGTTTCCCGTATCGTTTTACCAAATGTTCTGTTCTTAATTTATCCATAATGCTACGGGGCAATGGTCCGAATGAACGGCCTCTGTTAATATCTTTCCGTCCCGGAGTCGGTTTCTCAGACTCTCGCTAACCCACAGGTAGTCGATGCGCCAGCCTACGTTACGTGCTCTTGCGCCGGCACGCCAACTCCACCAGCTGTACCGCTCGGCACTCTGGTCAAACACGCGGAACGAGTCCACCATTCCGCTTGCTTCCCATCGGTCCATCCATTCGCGCTCTTCGGGCAGAAATCCTGACACACCAATCTGTCGTTCGGGATGGTTGATATCAATGGGCTTGTGGCAGATGTTATAATCGCCGCATACAACAACGTTCGGACGCTCTTTGCGTAGTTCCGTCACCCATGGGAGAAAATCCTCCAGAAACTCCATCTTGAAGTCCTGCCGTACGTCCCCTGTTGTGCCGCTGGGTATATACGCATCCACGATGGTAATGTCGCCAAAATCGGCACGCAGCACACGTCCCTCGCGGTCGTATTTGGGTATACCCATTCCTACCACCACTTTGTCCGGTTCGCGTTTGGAGAATATACAAACGCCCGAGTAGCCTTTCTTCTCTGCCGAGTGGATATAACTGTGATAACCTAATTCACTCATCGCCATGACGTCGATTTGTTCGGGTTGCGCCTTGCTCTCCTGAATGCAGAAGACATCGGGATTTTCCGTTGCTAACCAATCGAGCAGACCTTTGCCGATAGCGGAGCGGATTCCATTGAGATTATAGCTGATTATTTTCATAACAATTTACCGGTGATGTCGTAACTCTTGCCATACCGTTTGATGACAATGGTGCCGTTGACGAATTCCTTGGTGGCAGGTTTGTCGTCCACGATGATGCTGTCCAGGTCGAGCGTGATATGTTGTCCACCGCCGTTGAGGTCAAAAGTGATGATATGGTTGTCCAGTTGAATATGGGTTACTTGATAGTTCGTTATTTGAGTGAATTGACCGGAACCGGCAGGGTAGAGGTCGGTGTCGAAACTCTTACGGTTTTTGGTGTTCGGTTTGGCCTCGATGATGTCAATACCCATGTCGTTGGCATTATTGTTAACCGTGTTGTACTCCCATCGTCCGGCGTTGTACTTCACTCTGGTAACCATCAGTCCTTCGCCAGCGAGGGGTGCGTCCCATCCTTCTTTCTTGCGGTTCTCCAAGAGATAGAAAATATTCGGATTGGGGTCGAGGATATCCGTTACGTTCGAGCCGTCTTCGGTAAGCAGGCATGCTGAATGAGAGTCGCACAACGGCGGTAGAGAAACGGTGCAAGCCGAGTTGAGCAATGTAGGCGTCATCCAACCCATGAACCAACGCTCGTACGC
Source organism: uncultured Bacteroidales bacterium (assembly GCA_902778935.1). Classification (GTDB taxonomy): domain Bacteria; phylum Bacteroidota; class Bacteroidia; order Bacteroidales; family Paludibacteraceae; genus Colicola. The sequence continues at coordinate 373,509 of CACYZT010000002.1, read as the reverse complement.
CGAATAGTCCGGAGGAGTGTTGCCGTTATTGTTATAACCGCCATAATCCATCACATCCCAGTCGAATAAGGTGCGATGGGTGGAGTAGTTGGTCGAATAGAAATCCGGCAAACCTAAGACATGACTGAACTCGTGGCAGAACGTACCGATGCCGCAACGGGCTTTGGTATCGAAGTCTATTTCGTTCAGACAGCAGTAGTGGTCAATGGTATCCCCGTCCAGCGGGAATTGCTTATTGTAATAATGCAAGTCATATTGGTGTGGCCAAATAGTAGAGGAAGAACCTCCATCCGCTTCGCCGTAACCGGCATAGAGGATGACTACCCAATCGACATAGTCGTCGCCGTCGAAGTCATATTGACTGAAATCAGCACCAAGACTGTCGTGCGCCAATCGGCATGCTTCTACAATCAAATCCGCTACATGTTTGTCATTACCCTGACGGTCGTTCTCGCCGTAATAAGAGGCGTTATTGCTGACTAAAACAGGTCCGAACACATCAATCTGCATGTCGTATTGTCCCCAACTCTGGTCAAGGAAATACTGACGTACCGAACCGGTAGCACCGTTGTATGTATAGTTCTCGCCCATCGCCCATTCGGTCATGTCTGCATTCGAACTCTTGAAAGCCTTATCCTGAAAACTAACTAAAATAATGGCACCGCGGGGACTTAACAGTTTTTGTCCGGGTTGCTTCATAGCCGAGCGGCGGGCTTGCATACGTGCCATGCCCTGTTTCTCCGTACCGGTCTTTGTCTCTTCGCTCATCGGCATAAGGGTTGCCTCGTCTAACCAGTTACCTTCTTGGTCGGTAAGGTAATGGAATGTCTCATCGCCGTTAAGGAACACGATTTTCTCGGTTCCGTCCTCTGCTGTGCGGACTACGCCCCCACGGCGTGCCGGCATTGCCATCGCACTCACTGCGACAGCACATACAATCACTATTCCTAAAATCTTTCTCATATTGTCATCCTTTCATCTTTAACCATAAACCGTTAACCGTTAACCATTAACCATTAACCCTGAACCATCATCACTCCGTGTCTCTTCAGCCATCTTTTCTCGCATTGGCTGCGGTTTTCGGCGTTGTGCGCTTTGCGGCAACCGGTAACCAACTCGCCTTTGCGGTTTCGCTTGGTGTATCGGAGCCATCCTTTCGCGTCTTCGCTAATCTGCCATCCGTCTTCGGTCATCATATAGTGCGAACGCTCATCGCCGCGCAGGTAAGTCCGCAGGGTGTCACCGTTCGGCTGCACGCGTTCTATCAAACCCTGATAAGCAGGCACTCTCGCCGGTGCTTGAGCCTGCAAACCCATTGCCAGTATGGCGGCAAATAGTATGGTTATTATCTTTTTCATTTTTGTCTTTCTTCTGTCAGCGCAGCGGTCTTTATTCTCTTGAACAGTTCTGATGCGAACACGAAGTCGTTCAGCGCTTCGTTGTCGCTGGTCATGATTTCGTGCCGCGAACCCTGCCATTCTTTCTTGCCGTTCTTGAGGAATACGATGTTATCGCCTATTTCCATGATAGAGTTCATGTCGTGGCTATTGACAATCGTGCAGATGTTGTACTCCCGTGTGATGTCTTGTATCAGTGCGTCGATGACGAGACTGGTCTTGGGGTCCAGACCTGAGTTCGGTTCGTCGCAGAACAGGTATTTCGGTTCCAGCACAATCGCACGGGCGATAGCCACACGTTTCTGCTGCCCGCCGGAGATCTCACTCGGCATGAGGTTCCATACGCGTTCGGGCATCTCCACACGGCGCAGACAGAACTCTGCACGCTCTTTCATCTCTGCGCGACTCTTGGTGGAGAACATCTCCATCGGGAACAGCACGTTCTCCATGACGGTCATGGAGTCAAACAGCGCGCTACCCTGGAACAGCATTCCTACTTCGCGGTGCAGCAAACGGATATCATTGCTGCGCATCTCCGCCAGGTCGCGCCCGTCATAGAGAATCTTTCCGCTATCCAGCGGATGAAGGCCGATAAGCGATTTCATCAGCACGGTCTTACCCGAACCCGACTGACCGATGATCATGTTCACCTCTCCGTCCCGCATCTCCGTGGAGACATGGTTAAGGACGATGTTCCCATCGAAAGACTTAACAATATCTTGAACCTGTATCATAGCAGCAATTTACTCAATATCAAATCAAGAAACAAAATCATAATATTGCTATTGACCACCGCGTTGGTCGAAGCTCGTCCGACATCGAGGGCTCCGCCTCGGGCGTAATAGCCGTAGTAACTCGCCATGCTCGTTATCACAAAGGCGAACACCAGCGCTTTGATGATGGCGTACCATACAAAATAGGGGTTGAACGCGTACTGCACGCCGAGCAGGTAATCATGAATAGTAATGATGTCTGTGAACGCACCTACGCCGTAACCGCCAATCAGTCCTGCGGCAGTCGAGATAATAAACAGGAAGGGCATCATACTCATGAAGGCGACGATTTTCGGCAAGATAAGATAATTAGCGCTGTTCACGCCCATTATCTCCATGGCGTCAATCTGCTCCGTGATACGCATCGTACCAATCTCCGAGGCGATGTTCGAACCTACTTTACCTGCCAATATCAGACACAAGATAGTACTGGAGAACTCCAACAACAGCGTGTCGCGAGTTAGCAGACCGGTTATATAGGTTGGCAACAACGGGTTCTCGGTGTTCGTCTTCGCCTGGATGGTGAGGATGGCACCGATGAAAACCGAAATCAACAGCACTATCGGCAGTGACTGCAAGCCCTGTTTCTCTAACTCTTTGCTGTACTGCCGCCAGAACATCCGTTGCCTGTCCGGCAACCGCAAAACTCTGCCCATGAGCAGGAAATATTCTCCTGTATGTTGTAACAAATGCATACTACTCCAAATTATTCAGGGCACAAAGGTACTGCTTTTTTTGCATATATGCAAATTTTGGGGCTGTTTTTTGCTTTTTTACGCACTTAAATCGGTATCAAGTGCTTATCGAATGCTTATCAAGTGCTTGTCAATAGAGCAAAAAAAAGAGTGCCGCGGCACTCTTTTGACAAACGCTTTGTTTATAACATCGCTGCAACTCGTGAGTCGAGTGCTTGACTGATAAATGCGTTAATTGACTCGCCGGCTTGTTTAGCCAAGGCGGCAATACGGCTGTGCGTCTCGGGCTTGATACGGATGTTCAGTTGTCCCGAATAACTCTTGTGAGGCTCGATGCCTTCGGCGTGACAATAGGCTACGTAGTCATCCACCGCCTCATGAAAGGCTTCGGTTAATTCCTGAACACTTTCTCCCTCAAAATTGACCAAGCCGTCAATGCCTTCTATTTTGCCGTAGAAGCAAGCATCTTTCTCGGAAAAATTCACTGTACCGAGGTATCCCTTGTAACTGATAGTATTCATAGTCGTTTATTTTATATATCCTTTTGATTGTAATTCTTCTAATACTTGTCGCAACGCATAATGTTTTACAATATTTCCCGGATGAGGCTTGTGAAGCATTATTGGATGCCCGTTTTTATCTTTGAACACCACTCGCGAACCGGATGTTTTTCCTTTGTTCGATTTGGTGTAGCCAAGCAAATTAAGCAAGCGCTCCAGCTCGTCGAAAGTAAAGTCAGACGGCAGGGCTAAAAAGCGTGTAATTAGTTTGTCTTTTGAACTCATATAACAAATTTTGTGCAAAGGTAACTATTTTTTAGTTACAAACCAAATATTTTTGCAAAAAAATGCAATTTTTCTTTATTTTGCACCCCAAACGCACTATAGAAAGTAAATAAACCAAGATAAACCCCTCCATTGGTTGTTGCCCTTTGGGCTGTGTATCTTCGTATGCTTGTCCGTCTTCGTAAGCGAGCTTCCAAGCCGCTCAATCATCCTAACCTACATCTCTACGAGATAACAACCACTGTCGGCAATAAACATAAATAAAAATTTTCTCTCTCATATCCTACAGGCGTAGCCGGTCTTACAACGTAGTGGTCCTACAGCGTAAGCGGTCAGCGCTAAGCGCTATATATAATTTTATCTTGGTTTATGGCTGATGAATTATTTTAATCTCGTTAGAGATGAGGGTTGTTTGGATATTATGGGCTGCAAGTTTACTTGTGAGAACATATTAGCTAAATAAGCCTCGTTGTACGCAGTACTAAAATAATTCAGCAGTGTTTATTTTGTTTTATTTACATATATATCATCAGTGCGGGGCATAACGCACCAAAGGCAGCCTTTTGAGCTGCCCTTGGTTGAAGTTAAAGTAAAAAGTTTTGTTATTTCTTACCTTGCGGCACGATTACTTAACCTCTTCGCCGGTGATGGTATAAACCTTCTCACCACGGCGGATGAACAACTGTCCGTTCTCAATGAACTTCACAGCCTTGATTTCATCAGCGGTGTTGTCGATAGCGGTAGGAGTGTCAGGAAGTGTTACATCCTGAATCTCCTCATTAATCATGATTTGTTTGTAAACTACCGCTTGTTTAGCAACATCGATATAGATGCTTACCAAATCTTCGCCAGTGGCGTTGTAGGTATATACATCGTCAGTAATAGTCATAGCCGTATAGTCACCTCCGTTAATTGCAACTTTCGGGGTTGTATTTACTTGACCGAATTTTACCTTAACATACTCACCTTCTTTCAAGCGGAAGTTAATTAACTTACCCGACTTTTTAACCTTGAGTCCAAGGTAAGGCTCGTTTCGGCTAGTTTTGCCATCATCAAGAGAGTCAAGTTCTATTTCTTCTTTAGAGTCATTCGACCATGCAATATTGGTTGAATAATTGCGGCTATTCATCTCGGCAATCAATGCATCGGTTTTCGTGCTTGAACCTTTGCCTGCACCGTTATCCAAAATCCACTGCTCCATGTTGATAGAAGAAGCATATTTGATGTTGAATTTTGCATAAAACGTTGTGTCTTTAGTTATAGTAGCACTTGCCATGGTTACAGCATCGCCAGACAAGTCAGATCTACTATACCAGTTCACGAATGTGGACAAACCATTATTATCTATAGTTTGATAATCCTCATAATCGGCAGGATTGCCATTTGCGATGACCAATTCCGAGCCAAGAGTCCTAGAACCGAGTTTGTAGGTTACAGAATACGACGGAGTCTTAGCCATTGTGATAGTATATTCTACTTCGTTGATGGTCGCTTGTGCCTGCCATTTTCCGGCTTCTGTTGTAGAAGTTACAACGATAGAGTCAAGCTTATCAGAGTAGGTGTCATCTTCATAGGTAGTTCGGATGTTTTTGTAGAACTTTACTTCCGGAGCATTAAGATAACTTTCTGCGATATCAAGGCTCTCATCGGCCAACAATGTTGTCAAGTTATCAGATGAAATAGCCTCTCCGTCAATCTTAACATTTGACAAATTCTCAGTTACTGATTTAATCTCTTTCGGACGGATAACCGACATATATTTTACTACAGGGTTTTGGTCTCCTTTAGTAGGACGAGATAAATACACATCAGTTGCACCTTTTGTAAGTACAATCTTGGCTGGTTTGGAGGTCTCATTTGTTAAACCAGTTGCAGAGCCAATAACGTCAGTTTTATCTTTATCACTTGATATTGTCAGTGTGGATAATACATCTTTATCTTCTGGTACTGCGTATACACATACGGTGTCTCCAGCAAGGAAAGAACCGCTTGCTAATGTTAGTTGGATAAAATGGCCAGCACTTCCAAGTTTGTAGCCTTTGTCGCCCTCTGGACCTTTTTGAGCAGCTTCTGTTTGAGCATTTGCTGTACCACCTACAATATTATTTGCTCCAACGGGTATATTTGCGTTATTTACAGTACCTCCTGTAAGAGTATACGTAATCAGTGTGCCACTCGGGTTAGTAATGGTAACTTCTTTCGCTACAGAAGCAATCCATTCGGGGTATGGATCAACATTGAACTCGTTACGCGCTTTGCAGACGATAGTGTGGCTTCCCTTAACAGCGGTGTAAATAAATTTAGCAGAGTCGCTTCCTTGCTTTACATCATCCAAATACCATTCATAAGCAGTTGCATTTGCGGCAGTTGCAGTGTAAGTAAGTTCTGCGCCTACATATGCGTTTGTTTCACCTGCTACAGTTACAGCAGCAACAGGAGTAGCATCTAAAACAGTTACAGTAACGCTTTCTTCAACGGCACAGTGATTGTTAGCATCTTTTGCTTGACTAATTGTGATAACAAATTCACCTGCTTTTAGGAAAGTATAGTTGTTGATATTTGTTTTTGAATAATCAACATCATCAACTGCAGCTGCACCGTTTTTCTTTACATCAATAGTGCAGCCATTCGTGTTAATCGAATTAAAGCCAATGTTGTAACCATTGTTTACATATAGAGTGGTATCTCCTTTAATTGTGGATTCTGAATCTTCGCATGAAGGTGCGGACTTAAATGCAATTGAATAGAAGTTACTATTGCCTTCGCTTGAACCTCCAGAACCAGTACCCTTTTGAGTAACGTAAATATAATACTCTTTTGTCGCATCCAAATCTTCAATCATAATTTGAGTTAAGTTAGAAGATTCAAAAGAAGCTGTTTTTGTTGCATTAGCAGAGTCTGGTAATGTACTATTAGTTATCTCGTAAGCCGCAAGATAAATGGTGCGCTTTTTATTGGAGCCAGAAGCACCAATTAAAGCAACAGCTTCGCAATTAGTTACTCGATAGCCATAATAATGCTTTTTGCTATCAAACTCTTTTAATGTGGCAAATTTAAACTTTCCTTTCGAATCTGTTGTTGTATACCTGGTGTTTGCAGGGAAAATCCCAGTAGCAGCCCAAGTTCCATCTGAAGATCCTCCTCCAGCGGTGTTAGACCACGAAAAGGCACTTTGATAAATCTCATATGGACTAACAATGTACCAATTGTCAGTCGTGTCGATAACACTAGGAAGCATTATCCCCTTCCATCCTGATGCTGGGAAATTAGGAATTGTAAGTGTGCTCGTTGGTAATGTCGGCAACGCTGCCCACAGGCTAAAGGAGGCCAATAAGGCCAAAGTTAATGTAAAAAGTTTTCGCATAATACAATAAATTTTAATAAGTTAAATAAAAAAGTTTATTAATAAAAAGTTGTAAAAAGTTGTTTTTCTATAGTGTCATTCCGACGCTTCGGAATGCTTATTGCTGTGGCAAATGTCCTGATAGTCAAGAATTCATTTTGTCATAATACCGCTCAATGTGCTTCTTTAACTCAGGAATGTCCTGCGTTAAGGTTACCCACAAAATGTCCTTGCTGATATGAATGTAGTCATGTACCAGTACATTGCGCATGTTTACAATAGGACGCCAGTCAACTTCGCTGTGCGATTCGCGGAACTCTATTGTTAACAAGTTTGCTGCCTCTCCAATGATTTCTACCTGCTTGACTAATCCATAGTAGAACAACGGAGTATCTAACAGTTCCTCCTTGGAGTATGTTGCAAGCCCGTTCTCGATGACTTTTATCGCATCCAAGATGTGCTCCAGCCGTTCCTTGTCGCGCTTATGCTCTCTCATAAATCAGCAGTTTGTCTCTGTCGGCGGATTCTTGTGCGAAAGGCAGCAATTCTCCGTTCTCTACCAAGTCCACCTCTCGGTTCAGCAGGTCTTGCAAATCAAGCTTCATATTCACATATTGGAACAAACCTACAGGCTTGGTTTTATCCAAATCAACCAATATGTCCACATCGCTATCCGGCATTTCTTCTCCGCGCGAAAAGGACCCAAATAAATAAGCTCTCTTAACCGGTTGAGTGGCGAAAAAGCGCTTCATCTTTGGTATCATATTGGTGATTTCAGTACTCATTTTGCTATGTCTGTTTTGCAAAATCTGTGCAAAGGTACAACTAATTTTGCATATATGCAAGAAAAAAAGGTAAAAAGTTGATTTTTTACCCTTTTTCGTTAATTTGTCGCTATTTTTCTACAATCTTGGCAGGAGGATGTTAGGAGAGAAAGATTTAGAAAATCACCATCTTTTGAGGAATAATGTGATGTATATATACTAAATTTTCTTCTATGGTGTAGATAATAGCCACTTGTTTATAATAAATACGGTAAACTTTTAATCCCAACACTTTGGACAAATCTTCGTCTATGGGATGAACTCCTGCGGAGTATTCCAACTGGAGAATGGCTTTTCTTAGGCCGGATATATATCTTTGGGCTGTCAAAGGGGCATGCACTTTTTCGCATATGTGATAGAAAAGTATCTTTTCATCCTGCATACCTTGTTCCGTAAACCGAATGTCGTACGTTTTCATCTTACATTACGAATATCGTCTACACCATAATGTTGGCCAAGGTCTTTGGCTAATGTATCTATAAATTCGTCAACAGTGTATGTTGGTTTACTCTTAAAATCCGGATCTATTTGCACGGCTGGCATAGCTGCTGCGCGTGCAATCTTTTCTAATTCTTTAGCCTGGCGTTCTAATACCATTAGTCTCTCCCAGCGTTTGGGTGACATTCTAACAGTAATACTTCTTGTATTTCTTTCCAAAATGCACATAATTACCTCCTTTTTCGAATTTCGGTGCAAAGATACAACAAAATTTTCAAATGTACAAGGTTTTTAGCAAAAAAATATCGTCTGTGCTTGCACAAGCGTAGTTTTGTGCTAAAAAGATTGTTGTTTGCACGAAAGTGCGAACATAGCTTCGAAGGGGCCCCCTTTGGGGAAGAAGGTCGAAGATACTACTTTTCGCGCACATACGCAAATAAATAAGGAGAAAAAATGCATTTTGTACAAAAAATCAACAGCCCGCGGAGGCGAGCTGTTGAAATTTATCTCTCGGTATTGACTCGGTATTGACTCGGTATTGACTCGAGAATGAGCCGAGAATGAGCCGAGAATGAGTCGAGAGAGGTCTTGTTACTTAACCATTGCGCCCTGTGCATCGTAGAGCTTGCCGTTCTTCTCGATGAACAGCTTGCCGTTGATGATGCGCTTGGTAGCCTTCATGGAAGCGTCGATATTGTCGAAGCCTTGGCCGCTTGACAGTATGAAGGTAGCCAGTACGGTTACATTCTGAGCCGGCATGTTGAACGAAGCAACGCCGTCAACAACCGGGATAGCCAAGTCGATGCCTTCCAGACTGATAGCCTCGAGTTCGTAACCCTCAGCCGGAGTAACGCTCAGACGTACTTCTGCGCCAGCCTCGTACTTGTTGCCCTCGTTCGGCTCGATGAATGCTACGTTTCCGTGCTCGTATGTGCCGAGAGTAACGGTGAACATCTCGACAACAGGGATGAGTTTGAATGTAGCAGAAACGGTTACGTCATAAGCCGGCATGATGAACTTGCCATCTGTTACGGTAACAAGCGTAGTCGGTTCGCCGGTCTTGTAAACGATGTACTCATCGAGTTCGTAACCTTCTTCAGGTATATTTGTGAGGGTAATCTCAACGCCTGCCTCGAAGTTCAACAAACCACCTTCAATGCCCACAGCTCCGTTCTCGGTATCACCATCACACGTAACAGCATAGAGCGTCGGTACGACAGGCTCGTCCGCTGCGAAAGTAGCGCTAACGGTGATATCTTGAGCAATCATTACGAAGGAATAAACACCCTCTACCGGAACAAGAACAGCATCACCGGCAGTTACGGAAGCTACATGGTATCCCTCTGCCGGAGTCGGAGTAACGGTAACGGTTGCGCCAACCGGAGTACGATATTTCTTGTCCTCCCAATTTACTGTTACAGAACCGTGTTCTGCCTCTGCACAGGTAATAAGATATGCGCTCGGAGCAGGGAGTTCTACTTCTGCGGTATTCTCGTTGATTATAATTTGCTTGAGAACAACGGTGCTTCCTGAAGTAGTGATAAGCTCGAGGTACTCTTCAGTAGCTGCACGACGGCCGAGTACATTGTTTTCTAAGTCAGCCTTTGCAAAGGTCTGCTCTGCACCATTGATGCGCACTTTGATGTCGCCACCAACAGCACCGAATTTCACATTAATTGTATCGCCTGTGTGTATCCAACCTGCAATGAAAGCACCGCTGGTCTTCAATTTCAAACCAAGATAAGCGTAGTTGCGGTTGGCCTTGTTCTCAAGGTCATTGAGCGAATCGAGGTCGTTGATGTTCGCGAAATCGATATGTGCAGCGGTCAGAGCGGAAGCGATGTCACCCGATTTGCCATTATCAAGAACAAATTGCTCAATATTCAGAGAACTCATATACGCTTTCGCCAATGTTGCCGAATAGTTGATAGTTACGCTCTTGGTAAGGTCGCCAATCGTAAGGCTAATAGAGGAACTAGCTGCAGCTATTTCAACATCACTGGTGAAAGAAAGATTAATAGTTGCGTTAAGAAGACTATCAGCGCCAACAGTTACTGCAACCGGATTAACGGTCAGACCTGCCAAATCAGGAACGGTCAGTGCATACTCGCCAGGAACAAGATGCTTACCGGTGTAAACTACCGAAGCCGTCGGTTCTGCAACAGCAGCAGTTACATCCAAATCAACAGAAGACTTGTTTACATTCAGAATCGGAGTGTAGTCAGTTCCAGTTCCCGGAACAGGATCGCCGCAGTCTGCCATAGAAACGCTCTGCAGATATACGGAGTTGTTGCGTTGGAGCAGGATCTTATTTGTGCCGATAAGTGCGCTACCAGCCGGAACTTCGTACTCGAATTCTTTTACTTCGGCAGCTGCAGCAGCATTCCAGGAGGCATTCAAAAGCACGCTTTTGGCAAGTGTCTGAAGTTTAAGACCGCGATCGCCGGTTCCATTGGAAACTATCACAAGTTTGATAACGGAACCTTCGGCAATATAATTGTTGAATTCAACGCGGATGGAATCAGCACCACCTTTCATGAAACCAAGACCATATTGGCTGTAAACAAAACTCTCACCCGGGGTTTTCATACCTGCAACAATCAACTTACCACCATCGGACATTAAATCCAAATCTATTTCGGCACCTACTTCTGTAGGAACTGTTCCGGAAGAAGCAGGAATAATATTTGCACATGGAACAGCAGCAGGTTTGATGGTTGCAGTAACGATAAGAGAGTTCGAACGAACAGGGTTCGTGTTGTATTGGTTGGAAGCCATGCAGTAGAAACCGTAAATGCCTTCTGCTGCCGGAGTAAATACGTATGTTTTTGCCGTTGCACCTTCAATAATACCATCGGTGTTGTACCATTGATACGTGGTAGCGTGCTCTGCGGTACAAGTCAGCGTAACAGATTTGCCTACGTAGCATGAGTCTGCACCGGAAATAGTTGCAGCAGCAACGGAATCGGTAGAAGGAACCGGAGGTTCACCGCCGCTCAGTGTGGATACAGTGATGGATTTGATAACCGTCTTTTGTCCGGAACCTTGACGACCCAACATTACCAATGCTACGGTACTATCCGTCTTCATTGCATACTTGATAGTAATCGATTTGTTGGTGTTGATGCTGGCAGCGGTAGAAGTCATACTGACACTACTGGTGCTGATAACATTCGTCTCGCGGAACAAATAGTTAACGCGTTGACTGTTGTCAACAGTTCCGATGGTAACGATAACAGAGTCGTTTACGTTTTGAACAGGAATAGCCATAAAATAAGCGTTACCGGAGTTGTTGTCGCAGAACGTCAAAGCGCCATCAGCGATGGTGTAATACTTTGAGTTGTTCGCGCTTCTGAAGAAAATACCATTGATGGTTTCTTCCGCTGTGGCACCCTTACAAATGGTGTCGTGTCCTGCCCAACTTGCATCGCTGAAATCCGTCGAGAAGAGCGTAGTGTAGCTCTGCGCCATCATTGTCAACGAAGCCAATAAGGCAGCTGCAAAAGTAAATAATTTTTTCATGTTTTTGTGTTTTAGTTAAACGAAAATTTTGGGTTTTATAATAGCTTTTGCTAATTATACTTTGCAAATCGGGTGCAAATATACTGTTTTTCGCGCACATACGCAAATAAAAAAGGAGAAAAATCGAATTTTTCGCAAAAAGTGTCAATTTTTACACAATTAGGCCTATATATTCAAAATCACGGGATATATACATAGTATATATAGGGTAGGGTGGGATACGGTTTTACCCTTACTTGCCTCTTACTTTACCCTTTGTTGCCTCAACGATTGTGCTTGTTTTCACTATCGCGCGAATAATAGAGGTTTCCCGCTGCAAAATGAAAATAAATTCGTTTTTTATGGACAAATCCTTGTGTATTTGAGAAAAATGTTGTAACTTTGCAGGCTATTTGAAAAATAGGACATATAAATATCCGATATTAGATGAAAAAGGTTTTGATTATTGGTTTCGCGTGCGTCATGGCGCTGAATATGTGGGCGGAGCGCGTGAGTGTAGAAGATGCGGCGGTTGTTGCGAACAATTTTATGAACGTAGCTCAGCCGGCTTCGGGTGTTCATCGTGCTCCGGCGAAACGAATGGTGCTAAAGGCTGCAGCTGCGACACAGGCAGAGGAGCCGCAGTATTATATCTATGAGAATGCGAATGGCGAAGGATGGGTAATGGTGGCGGCAAACGATGTGGTGCGACCGATTTTGGCGTACTCCAACGAGGGTTACTTCCGCACGGACAACATGCCTGCTAATGTCAAGAGCTGGCTGGGTAGATATAGCCGGCAGATTAAGCAGGCGGAGGAAAATAATGTGCAGGCAACTGAAGAAGTCGGGCGCGAATGGAGACGACTTCGCAGAGGGCTGTCCCCCAGAAATGCGACCCCGGTTGTTTCTCCGCTCATCCAAACCAAATGGGATCAAGATGATCCCTATTGGAACTTATGTCCAATGAGCGGAAGCAACCATACATTAGTCGGTTGTGTGGCTACTGCGATGGCGCAGGTGATGTACTATTGGAAATGGCCGAAACAAGGCACAGGTTCTCATTCCTATTCCACAGAGTCGCTTGGTCTTTCTTGCTCTGCTGATTTTGCTAATACTACATACGATTGGGATAATATGCTGCTAATTTACAACGGCTATTTCCCGGAAGGAAGTAGTAACTGGACTACTTCAGGAGTACCGACTCCGACTACGGCTCAAAAGAATGCCATTGCTACGCTGATGTACCATTGCGGTGTGGCTGTGGCAATGGACTATAATATTTCATCTGCAGGCGGTAGTGGCGCATACACGATTAGACCGAATGCGTCTCTAACAACTGCAAAATGCGCTTTGAATGCCCTTTATCAGAATTTTGGATATAATTCATCCACTATCAAGGGCTATAATCGCGAAGGCGGTTATGGTTATAGCCAAGTTTCGGATGCCGATTGGCATAATTACCTCAAAACCGAACTTGATGCGGCTCGACCGGTTATGTACGCCGGTGCAGACGACGAGGGTGGTCATAGTTTTATATGCGATGGCTATGACAATACGACGCCCACACGCAAATACCATTTCAATTTTGGCTGGTCGGGTTATTGCGACGGATATTATGATGTTGACAATCTGGTTCCCGGTATCGGTGGTTCCGGAGCGGGCAATGGTAGTTATAATGATTCCCAGGATATCATTATCGGTATTCAGCCGCCTGAGACAGGTCATGAGGTCGTTAAGAATGCTACGGGTTGTACGATTAGTTGTACGAACTACGCCAAGAACGGCGAGGATTTTGCAGCAACGATTACTCCGACGGATGAGACCTATGACTTCACGAGTCTGACGGTTCAGTTGGGTTCTGCAACGCTGACGCTGAACACGGATTACACGCTCAGCGCGGACCATCAGACGCTGACCATCAATGCTTCCGCTATTTCCGGCGATGAGAACAATGACTTGACGATTACTGCCGTGTGGACGAAAAGCCGCTATCTATATGCGCTGTTGGGCGAAAATTGTACGCCGGATGACCTGAGCGGAACGCTGGCTATGAGCGGCGTAGCATTGGAACTGACGATTCTGCCGGACGAGGGCTATACGCTCGCTGATGCCTCTTGCTGGGATGTTGAAATGGGAGATGAAACTCTCGTTTACGGAACGGATTTCACTTATGACGCATCAACAGGTGCCTTTAGCATTGCGAGCGTAACGGGCGATGTGCTAATTTTTGTGTACGGCGGCAAATCGGTCACTTGGATGTCAAACGGAGAAGTGTTCGAGACCAATTTGGCGTTTAGCAATATAATCCGGTTGCCGGAGAACGAGCCTGTCGCTTGTGTGGACAAGGAGTTTGTCGGTTGGACCGCTACCGAGAATTACGAGAGTGCAACAGTCGCGCCGACCTTTGCAGAAGACGGCGACACCTATACCGTCGATACCTATTATGCCGTTTACGCTACGCCGGGAGAAGGCGGAATAGCAACATGGAACTTGGTAACCAATGCTGCTACTCTCAAGGCTGGCGATGTGCTTGTTATTGCCAATGCGGCTAATGAGGTCACTGCCGGTGCCCTTAGTAGCCAGATATTAGGAGCCGTTTCTTCGACCTTTAGCAACAGCCAGATTAGTTCGCTTGGTGTCGGTACGCTTGAGTTCACCTTAGGAGGTACTTCGGGCGCATGGACATTGAGCACGGCGAATAATGGGTTGCTGGGAGCAACTGCCGTTAAGAAATTGGCATGGGACGGCGGAACAACCACATGGAGTATCAGTATTTCCGACGGAGATGCTACCATCCAAAATGGTACCGATAGTTATGGGCGATTCTTGTACAATAAAACGAATCCTCGATTCACTACCTATACATCTGATGTAACAGCGGCTATGCTTCTCCCGCAATTATATCGCAAATCCAATGGAGGTTCTTCCTATAGCGATTATTCTACGACTTGCACGACTCCGGAACCGCCGGAACCGGTATATTATACCATCCGTTTCTTTGACAAAGGTGTGCAGGTAGGCGAGACGCAGAGCGTGCTGAAAAATTCGCAGCCTGAAGTTCCGTCAGACCCTGAGGCCTGCGACGGCTATACGTTCGTCGGTTGGTGGGGCGCTACCTTGCCGGAGGATAACACTACGGCGCATACCTGGACGACCGATTTTAAAGCTACTCGCGACACTACGTACTATGCGATCTACAGCCGGACGGAAGAAAGCGGATTGAGTAACAAATACGAGAAGATAAGCCTGCTCAATGAGCTGACCGACGGTAATTATGTCGTTGCCGGCGATGGTGCTTATGCGCTCAAAAACACGGTTTACAACAACTATTATCTGAGCACGCAGTCCGTTTCTCCGTCTAACAATGCGATTACGAATCCGGGTGCAGCTATTATTTGGCAGCTTACCCGTTTGGACAATACCATTTCGTTCTACAATGCGGCGGTGGACAAATATGCTTATTTGTATAAGTCGGGTTCGTACTACGATGTGGGCCTGCGGGACGAGGTCTATTGGTTCAATGTGAGCGTCACGAATGACAACTGGTCGTTCGAGGCCAGCGATTATGCGGGGCAGTACATGGTCTATTTCATCTATTCCGGCAAATCGACTACATATGAGTTTGCTGCGAAACCGTCTTCAACGACGACCATTAAGTTGTATAAGCAAGGAACAAATAGTACCGCCTATTACTCCTCCGAGGGCTGCAGCAGTACAACGGAGATAGAGAATACGGCCATTGTGCCTATGGCACAGAAATTGTTGCGAAACGGACAGTTAGTGATTATCCGCGGAGAGGCGGTTTATACCATAACCGGAGAAAGAATACAATAACATATTATGAAAAAGATTTTGATGACTGTTGCTGCGTGTATCGTCGCAGTAAACTTGACTTGGGCTGAACGCGTGAGTGAAGAGGATGCCGCTTTGGTGGCAAGTAATTTTATGAATGTGGCTACCGCTACGCCCGGTGCCCTCAAAGTGCCCGCTAAGGGAATGGTGCTAAAGGCGAGCGGCAACGCTTCGGAGAACAATTTCTACATCTATGAGAACGCGAACGGCGAAGGATGGGTGATGATTGCGGCGGACGATGTGGTGCGTCCTGTCCTCGCGTACTCCGAGACGGGTTCTTTCAATACCGATGACATGCCGGTTAACCTGCAGCATTGGTTGCGCGGTTATAACAAGCAGATCGCCCATGCAGCGCAGAACACAGCGGCTACCGAGGAAGTGAAAAGCGAATGGAGACGTCTCCGTTCGGGTGCCCATCGCTTGACGGCTACGCCCGTTGTGTCACCCCTTATCCAGACTACCTGGGACCAGGACAACCCCTATTGGAACCTCTGCCCGAAAAAAGGCGGCAAGAATACCTACGTCGGCTGTGTGGCTACGTCCATGGCGCAGGTTATGAAATACTGGGAGTGGCCCAAGCAAGGTGTCGGTTCCCATTCCGTCTATGTCGGCACCACCAAATATACCGTTGATTTCGGGGCTACGACCTACGATTGGGAGAACATGACAAACAGCTATTTGGGTAGTTCTACCTCGGCGCAGAAGACTGCTGTCGCTACGCTGATGTACCACTGCGGCGTGGCGGTTGATATGCAGTACGGCACCTACTCGGAAGGCGGTAGTGGTGCCTATACCATCGATTGGAATGGCATGTACTCGAAACATGGCTACATGTGCTCGGAGACTGCGCTGCCTGAGTTCTTCGGCTATGATGCTTCGACCATCAAAGGTTATGCCCGCGATGGCTCTGAGTCGGATGGTATGCGCTCGTGGACCAAAGATGAATGGATTGCGATGCTCAAGGAGGAACTGGATGCAGAGCGACCGATCATGTACGATGGTATCGGTTGCGACGACCCGGAGGATTACGAAACATGCTACGGCCATAGCTTCATCTGCGATGGTTATGACACGAACGACTATTTCCATTTCAACTGGGGTTGGAGCGGTTCCTGCAACGGTTACTATGAGCTTGACGCCCTTTCGCCTACGGAGCCCGGTTCGGGTGGCGGTAACGGCGATTATAACTACGAACATTGTGTGATTGTAGGTATTCAACCCGCAGCACCGCTGGACACGGTGGTGGTCACTTGGATGGTCAACGACGAAGTGTTCGCTACCACCGATTGTTGTTACGGTAACTATGTCCTTCCGGGCAGCGAACCGCAGACATGCCAGGATAGAAAGTTCATCGGCTGGTGTACGCAGGCTGACTACTATAGCGCGGATTCTATTCCTGAACTCGTTACAGCGATGACGGAACTCGGTGCAGATACCTGTTATGCCCTCTTCGCTACTATCACGAGGTCCGGCTATGGCGACGTGACCGATGTGCTCAATCGTGACGTAACGGGCGTAATGTCCAGTAATTATGAAGAATGGCACGGCTTGACCGTTTCGTCCATCGCTGTCTATGCCGGTAACACAGCCGGCGGACATGAGGCTATTCAGATGCGTTCGGCGAATAGCAATTCCGGTATCGTTACGACTTCGACCGGCGGTAAGGCAAAGAAAATCACCATCGACTGGAGCGCCAATACCGTCAACGAACGTGTTGTTGATGTCTATGGCAAAAACACGGCTTATACATCGGCTTCCGACCTGTACGACGCGAGTGCGAAAGGTGACTTGCTCGGCTCGATTAAGAAAGGCACCTCTACCGAACTGACCATCAACGGCGACTATACCTTCATCGGTCTTCGCTCAAGGAGTAGTGCGCTTTATATGAACTCCGTTTCTATCCTTTGGAATGGACAGAGCATCATCTATAGCGACTATACCACGGAGTATGACTGTCAGGAGCAAAGTATTGAACCTCTGGATGTTAAGCCGGTGTCGCTCAAGTTAATCCGCAACGGGCAACTCATTATTGTACGGGAAGGTGTCTACTATTCAATAACCGGAAATAGAATCCATTTATGAAACAGTTTTTTCGATTATTAGCTCTCTTACTCATTCTCGGCTCTGCTCCATGCATGGCCGAGAATGACACGATAGTGCATAATTTTACTTCGTTGGTATCGGAGAGTAAGATTGCCTTTTCTGCGCGTTTAGGCGTAGCAAACGCTGTCGGAACGGTTGATGACGGCATTGTTTATACCTGTAAAGGAAGTAACAACGCCAAGTTCTTTTCGCCAAGTGTGGGTGAGTTTGCGCTTAATCTCGGATCAAGGATGGATTCTGTAACGACAACCCGTATTGCCAATTTGAAAGAGATAAAGATGATTAATGTGTCATCTTCGGGTCTGCTGACTACGGATATTAAACTTAAGCTGTCAACAGATGGCTCTACTTGGGGCGATGCTATTTTGTTTACCCAAGGTAAGAAGACCTGCGGAGCTACTTTCCCTAAAGGTGATTACTATGTAAAGTTGTATAATAGCACTTCGCCCAGTTCTCGGATTTATATTACCGAACTTCGTTTTGTTACCGAGCCGGAGGACTGTAATTGCTTCGTTTACACGCCTTAATGAAGATTGAGAACGATATATTGATTCCAGAAATGGCACGCCTCTTGAGCGAAGGAAAAGAAGTGCGCTTTACCCCTTCCGGCGTCAGTATGCGACCGTTCATTGAAGGCGACCGTGACTCCGTCATAGTAGCACCTTTTGCAAACCGGCAAGCCCCCCAAATAGGACAAATAGTACTGGCGAAAACCGAAAAGTCGAACAATTCTGTCTATGTTTTGCATCGGATAATAGGCGTCACCCGAGACGGTCTTTTTCGTCTCCAAGGAGACGGTAATCTAACCGGTGAAGAGTATTGCCGTCGTTCCAATATCTATGGCTTTGTGCGACGAATTGAATCGCCTTCCGGTCGTCCTAAACTCCTGACACACGGCTATTTGTGGCGTTTACTCAAACCCGCCCGTCAACACCTCCTCAAACTCTATCGACATCTCTTGGTTAGTAAATAAAAAATGATAAATACTGCTTGTTGATTTAGTACTTTTTTTTGAAAATGAAAACAATAGAAGGCTTCAAATTACGCAAATTAGGCATCGAATACATACTCGTTGGCGAAACAATGGAACTCATCAATTTCAATAAGATGATTACCTTCAACGAGACCGCAGCCTTTCTCTGGCAACAGGCAGAGCGCTTATCCCGCGAAAAAGGCTCTTTTGATGTCTCAGCCCTCTGCAAAGCCCTGTGCGACGAGTACGACGTCGCCCCCGATAAAGCCATGACTGACGTCTCCCAAACCGTCTCCGAGTGGCGCGACGCCGGCGTGCTGGAAGAGTAAAGTAAGACTCCCGCCGACTCATAACCGAACCAAAACCGATACTCTTTCGATACTCTACCGACTACACTTTTCGTTTTTTTGTGTCCTAAACATGCTTTTTCTTAAGAAAAGGCTATATTTTGTTACTATTCGTATGCGTACGAGCCCTAATTATTTGCATGTTTCGAAGAAAAATATTAATTTTGCACCCGATTTCGCAGGTAGAGCCATACAAAATGTGTGAACAATCTTAATAATCGTACATTTTGCCAACTCAACTTAGCAAAACAGGTGTTAGTTAGTTTATAAGGTACAGCAAAAACAATGCAAATTATTAAAAATAAAATATTTACCCTCTTTACGCTCCTCTTCCTCCTTGTCTTTGGTGGCTTTACCACTGAAGTGTGGGGTCAGTTGTATGGTAAGGCTGTAGGAGTTGTTTCACCTTCTAATGCCGGTAGTGTGCGTGTGTCGTACAATAACTCTTCTTTTACAGGATGGAGTACAACTACTACAAATAATTCGGGTTCAGGAGGTAATTGGTGGAACTCTTCTTGGACTTTCACTATGGCTTTCCAAGCTAGTCAATCTAATGATGCATATGAATTTTATGGCTGGTATGACAATGCTGCTGGTACAGGAAATGTAATTTCCTCCAATTTAAACATTACTCAGGAAATAACGGCAAAGACAAAAAATGGAAATAACAAGTCCAGCAAGCCAGCTACAATAACGCGCTATGCTATATTTAAAGCCAAACCTATATTTTATTTCAAGGCAACAGCAACGACGAATAATCCGACATATGGAAATGCATATGTGACTTTTACAGAAACGAACAAATCGTCAGCAACAACGTCTGAGTCAACAACTAATTGTTATGGAACGCACTATAATACGGCTTCTATGACAAAGACTGCATATTTTCGTGCCGCTCCTAAAACCGGATATGTATTCAAAGGCTGGTCAACGGACAATACAGAAGCTAATATTTTTAATACCGCTACATCCATAACGTATGATTTAACAAGTTCGAGCAAGAATAGTGAAAGTCCTGCAACTATTCAATACTATGCTATCTTTGGAGAGAGATTTGCTCCGCAGATTACCGGAACTGCGTCTGTGGATAAAAAGGTAGGTGATTCGTATAGGGCTGATTTTACATTTACAAATACGAGTTCTGCAACACCGTCTTCTTCAAATACTGCCGATTTCTATTATACTATTACTCACGAGTTGAGTACTTCTGTGAATAACGGAACGAATGTTATTTCGTACGATCCTTCGACGGGTGCTATTCTGGCACTTAATGCGGGCAAGGCAACTATCAAATTTATAAATAAGTCGACAACTACACATCAATATAAAGAAGTAAGTTTTGTGGTGAAAGTTGCAAAAAAGGAGCCGTCCTTCTCTTGTGGAACTTCAATGAAAGTGGACCAAAACTTGTCGTGTACATACAATAATACTAGTGCAACTACACCATCTGCAAAGGATGCCGATAATTTCTATTATGTATTTACGAATAATACACCGACAGGAAATGTAGAAGGCAGTGACACTCAGGGTTCTATTTTGACTTTTTCCGACAACAAAGTATATGGTAAGAATGCCGGTACGGCTACTATCACCTTCTATCAAAAAGAGACATATATGTATTCAAGTGCGAATAAGGCCATAGAAATTACGGTCAGCAAGCATGAGCCTGTATTCCACTGGAATGATGAAGAAACAACGAAAGGTACTCCCTATTACTATAATTCAAAGATTTATGATATATTCTCAACGAGTAGCCCGAACGAGTATAGTTTCGATTCTAAGAATCCGGCATCGGCAGTTGCTGTAAAAGGTACTATAGATACACTTATTATTTATAACGTAAATAAATCAGCAACCATCACCGTTAAGCAAAAAGAAAATTATAAATATAGTGCTAAATCGCAGGACTATGTCATTACCCCGGTTAAGAAAAATAACCATGTAACGTTGACCGTTAATAGTTCAGATGTATATAATGCAGTAAAGGGAGCAACACAGGGCGATGTATCCTATACAGATAATGGAATCCGGTTAGGTGGAAGCAGAACAGACATAGTTATAGGCTCTCCTGCGTACGATTGGGAAGACAAGTATATAGATGTCGCTTTCGAAGGTATACCGGAGAAAGTAACATTTGATATCGCTACCAATAACAATGCTGCTACAGGAGAGTATTGGTACGTAAAAGAGAGCTCAAATGGAAGTGCTTGGTCGGATGAAATATGGCACTCTGAGCACGAAGGAGAGAGTTATGCTTCTTTCGCTGTGCCTTTGTCTTCGACTACACGATACATCCGTTTGTGCTATTCCGGTAACTTTGCTGGATATGTCAAGGACTTAACAATTACAGAACTTCAGCATTTCAAGACTGCAACCGAGTCTTTGGATTTCGGTGATAGAAATCAGTTGAACGTGGAGCCGTCTTCCCAATCATTTGTAGTGAAACATGCAAACGCGGGTTATCAGACAACAGTAACGGCTCCTGAGCATTATCGAGTTTCATTAGATAATTCTTCTTTCTCGGAGTTGGTAGTGTATAGCACAAATGAAACCAAACGTACCGGTGGCGATATCATGGGAGAGTTCACGGTGTATGTCAAATATTTGGCAGACGCGGATGGTAAGCACGATGGCAATATAGAGGTTAGCAATAATTTGCGCGAAAGTATACTTGTTCCTGTTACCGCTACTACACTCAGCCAGAGAGATCCGGTGTTGATATGGAATATTACTGAAAGCCTCCGCGCTAATACTACCTATACCAATTTTGTTACATCTACTAACAAAGAAGTGGGGCTGAATATAGCAATATCCAATGATAATAACGGACTGTTAACTGTAACATGTGTTAATGGTGTATATGTGCTCACAACGGGAAATTTGGATAAAGATGCCGAACCTGTAACAGGACTGACAATTACCGTTTCTCAAGACGGAACTGAGAACTACAACGCAGTTGAGCCTCAGACTATAACAATAACTCTCTCTCCGCGTGGGAATGTTTGTTTGCCATTGACAGAGATGAACAACGATATTCTCAAAGATATGACAACGAAAAGCGAGAGTAGCGTTGAATGGTGTGGAACAAACAACCAAGGGAGCGGTCAGTACGTTGGAAAACTATACACGGTTTATTATACACAACGTAAAGGTATAGCATTGGGTTCTTGGAAAGATGGTTTGTCTGGATTCAATTTCGAAAATTTTAGTTATTCTACTAAATCAGTCGTACTTTCTTTCACAGGTGTTCCTGACGATATTAAATTTGATGTTTATTCTCAACATTTGCGGTCGGTTGGTAATGTAACTGGTGCAACTGGAAACTATGACGCGACGTTACGTAATTGGACCTTAGAGGAAAGTGCTGATGGTGTTCATTTCTCACAGGTAGGAGAAGGCTTCGAAAGTCCTTCCGGAGGTACAGAAGGTACTCATATCCAAAGAAATCTGAACTCGAGTACCCGTTATGTTCGGATTACATATACGGGAAACTTTACAGGATTTGTACAAAACTTGCAAATTACCAGGAAAAGATATCTTGAAGCGGATAAATCTTCTTTAACCTTTGGTGATGCGGATGAACGTCCGTTGCAGGAGCCTCAAATAGTAACATTGAATTACTCTTCGATTGGTTCCTGTGATTCACCTGAAGCTATTGAAGTTGAATCTACTAATGATGCTTTCTATGTGGATATTCATACGAAATCCGTAGGTATTGACGAAATGGGAAGCTATGAGGTGCGCGTTCGTTGTACGGATGTCGGTAAAAGCGGTGTTTTGAATTTCAAGGTTGGGAACGTAGTTATGGAGAGTGTTTTGGTACAGTCTGCCACACCTGAGTTAACATCCGCTAATTCAAGTACCCTTATTTTCAGAACCGGTACTGAACAGCCTGCATCGGAGAATTCTCCTTATCGCGGAATAACAACCTACAATTTCTCGACTTGTTTCAATGCCGGAACTCCGCGTTTTGACACCTTATATATATACGGAGTTAGTGCATCAGCGGTTGATAAGAGAGATTCGACCTCAAGCTGGTCGGGTTTGCTGCCTGCCATCAATTTAGCAGAAGGCAATGTTCACACGCCGTGCTTCGTATATGCGAAAGATAATAATAGGTACGTGCATACGCGTACGTTTGATGCTGCTACTACAACGCTGAATATCTCAGTAGCAGATAAGAAGAAAATTGCCTTTATGGGCTATAAACCGGCAAGTTTGAAAACCTCTGTACCTGCTATTCAGTTGAATGGTAATGTAGGCGAGCAAACGGAACTCTATCTGCATAATAGTGAAATAATGGCGAAGGATGCTGTTCTTGAAGTTAATAGTTCGAGCAATGCAAATCCCTATGTGGCAAAACTTATTATCAACGGACTGAACAATAAGTTCATTGCTAATTCCAATGCTGCTATTCAGCTTTCTTCTAATGCATCCAAACTTGTTATTGCAGAAGGCTTGGGTAAATTAGCTATTATACCTTCTTCCAACAAACCATCTATTGATTTAGGTAGTGCTAATGGTAGTGTGGAGATTAAAGGCTCACAAGTAGAGTTGCATAATGCAGCCATGACCATAAGCGGTCATAATGTCAATATGGCTATCGCAAACATGAGCGGAGCAGATAAAACTACAGGCTCTGTCGCAATTAAGGATGGTACAATTACCGGTGCTTCTATTCTTGGTATGCCGCGCCATACCATCATTGATGGTGGTACATTCAATGATGGAACGGTGAAAGTATATGATGCTAAGGGACGTGCGTTCCCGCCTTTGAATACTGCTGGCGACTTATTGGCTCGCTTGACTAAGACAATAGGGGAATTACCAGCTTCTGGATACGGAAAATGCTATTTGGTTGATGTAGAAGGAACGGTTTATCCTTTGCTTGAGGACCCGAATATATGCAAGTTTACGGGAAAACAAGGCACTTCCTCAGACCTTGTTCCTAACTGGGATAATGATTGGTATGATGATTATAAAGATGTAGTTGTTAAGCACAATATGGATGTGGTTTCAAATTCAAATATATCGGCAAGAAGTTTGACTATCAATCCTGGTGTGACTGTAACAGTTAAGAGTGGAGCAACTCTAAGTGTTGACTCTTATTCGCTTAAGGAAACAGCAGGTAACTTATATGTTGAGAACGGCGGTAAGATAATACTCAATGGAGAACTGAAAGTCAACAACATCTCTATAGAATCAAAATTGGGAAGCACGGAAAAAGATAATGTAAAAGGCCAGCAAGGAGGAACTTCCGGTCAAATTTTAGACGAGAGCGATTTGATGAATATAAACGGTAACACTTATTTTGACATCTCGTTTGATCCTAGTGGTAAAATTAGTTATGGATGGTATAACTTTACCGTGCCGTTTAATGTTAATGTTCTAAATGGCATATATCGTATAGAAAGTATAGAAGATCGTTTAATGCTTAACGGAACAGACTTCATTATCTATGAAGCAGATGAGTACAATCGAGCCCATGGAGGAAACGGATGGCATAAAATGTCGAATGTTGACGTTCTGAAGCCGGGCAAACTATATAGCATTACATTAAATTATCGGGCAGACCTTGATCAGAATAAGTTCCGCTTTGTATGGAATAAAGAAGGTTCGCGGAAAAATGGCTATTCGCAGCAGACGCAATGCTCTGAAGGTGATGTGGAGGAATTACGCGGCTGGAATGGTATCGGTAATGGTATGTTAAGTCATGGACATTTGAATACTGGGTATAAGGCACAAATCTTCAGTCATAAGGGCAATAATTATGTCGCTATTGATAGTATTGAAAACTACACCTTTGCTGTCGGAACGGCATTCTTTATCCAGGTGCCTGAGAACGTAAGTAGCATTTCATGGACTGCTTCGGAAGCATCCAATGAGCATCCTATTTACTATGCCCCCAAACGCGATGTAGAGGAAACCGAAGAGTTCCGCATAGCTTTGCGTATGGATGGTTCGGAGGAAAATGAGGATGTCTTGTTCTTCTCCGCAAGCGAAGATGCTAAATCTTCTTACGTAATTGGTCATGACCTAATGAAGATGGGTAATCCGACGGAAGCTAATGTCGCACAGATGTGGACGAGAAAGAGTAAGAGTAATTATAATTTGTGCGATGTAGAAATGCCGCTTGTATATGGTGAGGCGAGCTGTCCTTTGAATATATATGCTCCTAAGCAGGCTACTTATACATTGGTTGTAGAGCAAGCACCGGAAGATGCAGAGTTATTCTTAACCTATTATGGTAAAGTCATCTGGAATTTGACTTCCAGTCCGGCAGAGATAGTTCTGAATGCTGGTGTTAAGAATGATTTCGGCTTGATACTCAAGTTGCATAATGCTCCGGAAATCGCAGAAGGCGTTGACAATATCGACGAGGACAATCACTCTGTTCGCAAAGTGCTCATTGATAATACGATTTATGTCATCACACCGGATGGCGCAATGTATGACGTAAATGGTAAACTGATTCGATAAGAGATGAAGAAAGAATATATACGCCCCTTAACAGAGATAATCATCTTACAGTCCAACGACTTGATGCAGTTGGCTCCGGGTAGTCCGCCTCCATATGGAATGCCTCATAAGTCACCCGTCTTCTGATTATTTCAATCGGGAAGCCCAGCGGCGGAGATATGCAAACCACTCCTCGGCACTTGTTGCCACGGGGTGGTTTTCTTTGGTCGCTCCACAGCAAGTGAGATAGAAATGTGCGCGGCACATTTCTGACCGCTTCGCTGTAAGACCGTCCTTTGGACTGTAGGACCGTCCTTCGGACTGTAAGACCGCTTTGCTGTAAGATGTCTTCGCTGTAAGATGTAGCAAGCACATGTTATTCTGCTTGTCATGGACACATTCTCCGGCAAACGCTTTCGGGATGAACACACCTAAACCAACAGTCTCTTTGGCATACTTGGCTGAGTCGTTTACAGGCCAATCCGTGCCCCAAGATGCGAGAAGAATCCCATTAGGCAAAACAATGGTTATAGTGTCTTTTCCTCCTTTGGCCGGAATAGTCTGCACGCCGGTGCAGAGACCTTCTACGGGTTCGCTTACAGAAACATCGCAACGCAAATCTCTATGGCCGGCAAGCATCGTATATTGCGTGACCATATTGACCATTTTGTCCTCTATTTGCCATCCTTTGACAGCCACTTCTATCGTAGCTTGGTCCCTTTTGGATTGCACAATCCGCTGACTTCTCTCTGCCACCGGCTCAATATGAACCATCTTCTTGCCGTTCCAATATTTCACGGAACCAACGCCTACCGTGCCACTCACGCGGAGAATATCATCGCCGTAACCCGCTGCCAGCAAGCTGTCGTTCGGATACCAATGACTCTGCGCGAGTTCCAGCTGAGGCTTGCGTTTGCAGTAAGGATCGATGGTCTGTTTCTTGTCGAAATAAATGCGGTACGCCATGAGTTCAGACTCAACGGCTACACCATGGTGATGGAGCTGATGATAGGTATCCACCTCAGGCATATCTGACCATTCTGTAATAGGGTAGCAGTGCCGCGTTTTGCCTTCGGCGTGAATGACGGTATAACCCTCTCTGGTTGAATCAGCCGGAGTACCGATCCGCCAGAAAGAGGTAGCTACCCGCGGGGCGCAACCCGTGAGTAAGACCGCCGCTAAAGCGGCTGACAGAATACAGACCGCTTTAGCTGACGGGATACAAACCTGTTTATTTATTGATCGTGACATTCTCTACGGTCGGAGCGAGCGAGAACGCTTCGCCTTTCTCGGCTTTGATGTCCACATTGTCGATGACAAGGCCGTTCGTCTGACGGAAAAGGGCTCCTTCGGTAGCGCTCATCTGGATGTTGCGCAATGTCACGTTTTGAATCTTCATCTCCGGCAGGCCGTTGAAATAGATAGCGCGTTTGAGGTTGGCGCCTTTGACGTTCTCAATGACGATATTCTTGAATGCCGGCGTCTCTTCGCTTACCGCCGGCGCCTCTGCGTTCATACGAGCTGCGAGTTCCTCTTCGCTCTCTTCGCCTGCTCCTTTACCGCCGTAGAAGAGGTCAAACAGCAAGCCTTCATTCGGAATATTGACCATGTTCACGCCGTTGATGTAGATATTCTCTACCACACCGCCGCGACCGCGTGTACTCTTGAAGCGCAGACCTACGTCTGTACCGATATAGAGGTTGTTGCGAACTTCCACATTCTTGATGCCACCGGACATCTCACTGCCGCAAACGAAACCGCCGTGACCGTGATAAACGACGCAGTCATCGACCACTACGTTCTCTGTCGGGATGCCTCTGTCGCGACCTGGTTTGTCTTTGCCGGACTTCATGCAGATAGCATCGTCGCCTACGTCAAACGAGCAATGAGCTATAACGACGTTCTTGCAGCTCTCTACGTCCACTCCGTCGCCGTTCTGGCTGTACCATGGGTTGCGGACATAGAGGTTGTTCAATATCATATTCTCGCAGCACATCGGGTGGAGATTCCACGCCGGGCTGTTCTCAAAGGTTACGCCTTCAAGCAAAATATTCTTGCAGCCTACGAAATGCAACATTACCGGACGAAGGAATGATTTCACTACTTGCCACAGGCTGTCATCGGTAATAACAGGCACGTTCTGGTCCAGGCAGTAACTCTGCGCAAGCAACGAGGCACTATCCGGATACCAGATATCGTTCACCACAATGCCGCCTTTCTCTTTGAGATGTTTCTTCCATTGTCCCGGAGCCATCTTGCTCTTCTTGAGCGGACGCCACCAGTCACCGTTGCCGTTGAATGTACCATGTCCGGTGATAGCGATATTTTCTGCATCGCGTGCGTTGAGCGGACTCGTGCAGCGTTTTGTCGGAATACCCTCGAACCACTCGTCGTATATCTCATATAAGTCCAAATCGTGCGAGAAGACTACGAAGCAGTTCTTCTCCGTATATAGACGCACATTGGATTTCAAGGTCAGCGGGCCTGTGAAATAGATTCCTTCAGGGATGATAACCGTTCCACCGCCGGCATTGGTACAAGCGTCTATAGCGCCTTGGATAGCCTCGGTGGAGAGTGCTACACCCGTTTTGTCTGCTCCGTAATCAAGCACGTTGTATGTGCCGGACGGGAACGAAGGAACAGGTACTTTCGGCATCTGGAACGATGCGGACTTGGTCAGCGCGTTAATCTCGCGTTGCGTGGTTGTTTGATACTCGGTCGCTGTACAGGCGCCCATCAGTGCTGCAGCCAGCAGCAAAAGAGTGATTTTTTTCATACGTATATATTATTAGGATAAATGATTTCTACTAATGATAGTCCTTCCGCCGGTGATGAATGGCCGGCGCTACAGCGGTTACGGGCTGCGAGAATGCTTTCCATCTCTTCGGGCATCATCTTGCCGCGTCCTACTTCAAACAACGTTCCCACTATTGCACGAACCATATTGCGCAGGAAGCGGTCGGCAGTAATGACAAATGTAGCCTCCGTCTCGTTCTCTTGCGTCCAGTACGCCTCTTTCACGTTGCAGATAGTGGTCTTGGCATCAGTATGTGCGCGGCAGAAAGAAGCAAAGTCCTGTCTGCCTAACAGATACAATGCCGCTTCATTCATCGCATCGAAGTCAAGGCCCTCCGCCACCCGTGTATGGTTGAAACAGAGGAACGGATCTTTGCGCATCGTGATACGATATCGGTACGTACGTGCCAGAGCATCGAAGCGCGCATGGGCAACGTCTATCACCTGTCGGATATCGCGGACGGCAATGGAGGCGGGTAGTAAGTTATTCAGTCGCCCTGCTAAATTAGCGGGCAAAGGTTGATACCAATCGAAATGCGCCACCATCATATCGGCATGCACGCCCGCATCGGTTCTGCCGGCGAAAGTCAGCGATACGGGTTCTCGCAGAATAGTAGCGAAAGCTGCTTCCATTTCTGCTTGAACCGTGTTCCCGTTCGGTTGTGTCTGCGAACCGTGGAAATCCGTGCCGCGATATGCAAAGGTGATGAAATAACGCATTGCTATTGACGATTGGACGATTTACGATGTACTATTTGATTGTTTATTTCAGGAGAGAGTTCCGCTTTGTAGGCGATGAGAGCTCCGAGGCCGAGGAAGACTATACTGCGGGCAATGCTGTCGAACCAGATGTTCTTTGCCGGCAGGTAAGTCTGCCAAAGCCAGTTGAGCGCAAACAGAAGTGCCAAAAGTGCCAATATCAGCCACCATCGTTTGTCCACCACACGAATACGGCACAACGGCAGTACGGTCAGCAGAACCAACAGGTAGTACAACCCGTACGAGAACAGGTTACTGAGTGCTGCTCCGTCAATACCGAAAAGCGGCACAAGATAATTATTGAGCCATAGCGCGCTGGCGGTCAGTATAAGCGACAGCAAGAGGCTGAAGGCATAGAACCGCGAGTAGTTAAGCGCGGTAAAGCAAATAGCGAACGTAGCCGAAATCAATTGGCTGACGCCCAGGATGAGCACTACATTTTTCGCCACGGCAAATGTAGCGCCATTCGGCAGAATATGGAAAATGAGGTCAATGTTAATCCAGATGGCAAGGAGGATGAATCCGCAGATGAGCAACATGTTACGCGTCACTTGTTGCGTGAGATACGAGCACTCTTCGTGGTTCTGCTCTTTGATAGCCCGTGCCATCTGAGGCGAAGCTATGGCTGCTACTGAGCGGTTCGGAATAGATACCAGAACAGCCATGTACGTGGCGATGGCAAAGACACCCGTGCTGTCCAATCCCATCTTGGCGGTCACGAAAAACGAAGAGAGGGTAGGTGCCAGGACCGAAGTGATGGCGGATAGGAAGAGAAAACCGGTGTAGAGCAGGTATCGGCGAACGAGCGGTTTGTTCTCCCGCAGGAACTGCCAATCAGGACGCAAACGGATATGCTTGAGCGAGAAAAAGTAACATAGGTTGATGAGGGCTGCAACGGCATAGTTAAGACAAATAGCGATGACGAGTCCGTCCATCGATAGCCAACGGAAAGCGTACAGCAGATAGATAATCAGCAGACCGATTCGGATAATCAGTTCACGTACCGCACGAGGCAGCACGATATTCATCAGCACATTGCACGTCGTCTCAAATATCGTCTGGTACAACATGAAGAACGCCAACGGGAGTACGAAATAATAGTACTCAACGAAAAGCGGCGACTTGTCTCCGAACCATGCACCCAGCGGAACGCGGCATGCCCAATAGATGACGGCAAAAATACAGAACCCGACGAACGGAACCACCAACGCCCAAAAGAAGAAACCGTGGTCGTTCTTGTCGTCCTGGAAATACGGATAGAAACGGATGATGCTGGTGTTCGTACCCAGTTGGGCAAGACCGATAAACAGCACCGCTGCATCGATAAGCACTCGCGTCAACCCGATTTCCTCGGTCGTGAGGAAACGGGTTAACACGAAGAACGTGGTGACAACGCCTACGGCGATGCCTAAATAGGTAACTATCGTACCACGTATCGATTGCTTAGCGATGACGCCCATGATTACTTAATCTCCAGCAGTTCAACCGTGAAGATAAGGGTTGCGTACGGAGGAATCGATTGGCCTGCGCCACGCTCGCCATAACCTAACTCGTATGGGATGTAGAGTTTGTATTTCGAACCAACAGGCATCAGTTGCAGACCTTCCGTCCAACCTTTGATAACGCCGTTGAGCGGGAACTCAATCGGCTCGCCGCGTTGGTAACTGCTGTCGAATACCGTACCATCGATGAGCGTACCCTCGTAGTGAACTTTTACGGTTTGCTCTGCGGTCGGTTTCTTACCCTTACCTTGAACCAATACTTCGTACTGCAAACCGGACTCTGTCGTCTTTACCTCATCGCGCAGAGCGTTCTCCTGCAGAAATTTCTCACCTTCTTCCTTGGTGTTGCCGTACTTGATATTGTTGATTGTTTCCTCAACGTAAGTGTTCGCTGATTGCATGTCAAACTGCTCGGTGTAGTTGTACAGACCATTGATGAATCCTTGTTTGATCAGGTCGTAATTGGTCTCCAAGCCTTCGATACCAAGCAGACCAACAGGCTCTTGCTCGCGAATAGCCTTACCGATATTCTTACCGATCGAAACCATCTGCGGGTTGTGAACGTTCTGTTTGAGCGCTTTGTTGACGTTGTCGATGAACTCGTCAAAGTCATCACCGGTGGAGTCGTTCGCAAGGAGGTAACTCTTAACCTGCGAGCCGTTCATGAAACCGAAAGCGTAGTTGAGCGAGTCGAGGTTGGAAGCCAGTGTAATCGTTTTGGCTTTCTTCGGGCACTTGGCAGTAACCGTTTTGCCTTGCTCCTCTTTCTGGCTCTGATAGCTCTCCATGAGGAAAGTCTCTGCATCGTCAGCTTTCAGCACGGTCGTGTCTTCGCACAATGCGTTTACGAATCCCTGGAAGAAAATCTTCTCGTTGAGCGGCCATTTTTCGTTGTCTGCCAGACCTTTTTTCTCAAAGCCCTTAACCGACGAACCAAACTGACGGCCGGCTTGTGCGATCTCGCTTAACTGCTCCTCTTTGCCCAGATAAGCCTCTTCGAGAGCATCGATGAACTCAGCCACTGCCTCGTCGCTACTGTCCTTTGCCAGGTAATACATCTTGATTTGCAGACCATTGAGCACACCGAGTGCGTGGTTAACGGAATCAGTAGCGTTGGTCATCACTGCGTCTTGCGCTTTGTAACTGTTGCCGCAGGAAATCATAGCCATCGCGGCAAGCATGAAAATACTTAATTTTTTCATAATTTTAATAAATTAAAATTCTGGAGCTTCGGCTGCATCGAGTTGCGTAAGCAAGCTTACACTCGATTTGCACGAACCTTCATATAATATACATTTGGATTTATTGAATTCCTAAAAGTTCTACGGTGAAAATGAGTGCAGCGTACGGAGGAATGGAACCACCTGCGCCTGTCTCGCCGTACGCTAACTGATACGGGATGAAGAATTTGTACTTCGAACCTACTGACATCAGCTGCAGACCTTCCGTCCAACCTTTGATGACGCCGTTGAGCGGGAACGAGATAGACTCGCCGCGTTTGTAACTGCTGTCGAAGACCGTGCCATCGATGAGCGTACCTTCATAGTGAACCTTGACGGTGTCGGTTGCCTTCGGTTTCTGACCGATGGTAGCCTCCAGCACTTCGTATTGAAGCCCGCTGGCAGTCGTCTTCACGCCTTCACGCTTGGCATTCTCGGCAAGGAATTTCTCGCCTTCCTCTTTGGCTTTCGCCGACATGTTCATCACAAAGTCGATGCCGGCTTTGAACTCCTCATAATTGAGTTCCTTCTGTCCGTATTGCATCAGATATTGAGCTACGGACGTTCCTAATTGATACGATAAACTTTCTTTCATGTTATAATAACGTAATACTTGTGTTATGCTTATGTTATGCTTATGTTATGCTTTTGGACTTATTTTGTAAGGTACTTGGCATAGGCTGCTATGTACTTGCCCAGGATGTCAAACTCGATATTGACAATCGTGCCGACTTCAATATATTTGAAATTAGTGTTCTCCTCTGTGTATGGGATGATGCAAACGGAAACGTATCCTTTGTTTCCCTTTATGTCGGGTTCGCAGACCGTGAGGCTGACGCCGTTGATGGTGACAGAACCCTTGTCCACGCAGAAATAGCCTCGCTCTATCATCTCCGGTGTCGTGTCATACTCGAAGCGGTAGTACCAACTGCCGTCGGTCTCTTTGGCCTCAATACAACGGGCTTTCTGGTCCACATGGCCTTGCACAATATGTCCGTCCAAACGTCCGCCCATGAGCATGGAGCGCTCCACATTTACCCAATCGCCCTCTTTGAGCACATCGAGGTTGGTCAGACGCAGCGTCTCCTGCATGGCAGTGACGGTATAGAGATCACCCTCTATCTTCACCACGGTCAGACAGACGCCGTTATGCGCTATCGACTGGTCGATCGTCAGCGGTTCGCCAAATGGATTGCGAAGCGTGAAATGTTTATTCGTTTGCTCAGTCTCAATCTTCACGACCTGAGCCATGGTTTCTACGATTCCTGAAAACATTTTGAATAGGAAAATCTTTACGGGTTAATATTAATAGATAGATGCCAATCAGTACTGTTCCGATACCCATCAGCGCCCACATGTTCTGTACATAATAAAGCCGGAAGGCGTAATAGACACCCAGCAACCCGAGCGTCAGAGCTGTATAGCCGCCGATGCTCTTCAGGTCGTATGGGATGGGCGCTTTCTTCTGACCGATGAAATAGGATAGCAGCATAATGGTGAAATAGCATACCAGACTACTTCCGCAACTTGCCCAATAGCCGATACGCGGCACGCCCACTATCTGCAGCACAAGCGTGATAACCAGACCAATCAGCGAGAAATACGCTCCCCATTTGGTCTCGTCCGTCAGCTTGTACCAGAAACTGAGGTTGAAATAGATGCCCTGGAACACGTACGTCCACAGCACAACCGGCACAATCTTCAAACCGTCCCAATATGCGCTGGAAACGATGTAACGGAAGATGTCGAGATAGAAGATGACGCCTAATAAAATCAGATACGAGAAGATGATATAGTACTTCATTGCGTCGGCGTACGCCTCCACCGAGTTGCGGTCTTTATGCTTGGCGAACACGAAAGGCTCGTACGCATAGCGGAAAGCCTGCGTAAACATCATCATTACCATCGCCACTTTGAAACACGCACCATAGATACCAAGTTGCGCTTGCGCGTCCGCGCCGGTATAGAGATACGGGAAGAGGATGCGGTCCAGCGTCTGGTTCATGATACCTGCTACGCCAAGCACTAACAGAGGCAGCGAATAGCGTAACATCTCTTTGAGCGTCTGTACGTCAAATCGTCCGCCTTTCGGCAAACAGCAAGGTAACAGACACAGCGTCTGGATGCTCGTCGCAAGGATATTGCTCAAGAAGACGTAGAATACATCATTCTTGCCCAGCACAACCAGGAAGAGTAGGTTAAAAGCGATATTGAGAACCACAAACAGCAGCTTGAGTGCCGCAAACACCATCGGTCGTTTCTGGTAACGCAGGTACGCAAACGGGATACAGGCAAACGCGTCAATCGCAACCGTCACAGCCATCATAGCAATGAACTCCGAATGGCCGGCATAGCCCATTGCGGTGGCTATCGGCTTTTGAAATAGAACCACCAGTAGCGCAAACAACGCGCTTGTGCTGAAGAGCGTGATATAAGCCGTCTTATAGACGCTCTTGGCATCGTAGTCCTCGCGGTTGGCGAAACGGAAGAAACCCGTCTCCATGCCGTACGTGAGGATAACCAGCAGCAACGCCGTCCATGCGTACAGGTTTGTCACGATGCCGTAGTCATCCGTGCGAGCCAGCACGTACGTATATAGCGGCACCAACAGGTAGTTCAGGAACTTACCTATTATGCTGCTCAAACCATAGATGGCGGTGTCCTTCGCCAAGGATTTCATCTCACTCATTGCCTGCTACACAAATTACAATCTCGCCTTTTGGCGGCGTTTGTTGAAAATGGTTTCTCAGTTCCGCGAGTGTCCCGCGTAGGGTCTCTTCATGCACTTTGCTGATCTCCCGCGTCACGCTCGCTTTGCGTTCTTCGCCGCAAACGGCAGCCAGTTGCTCAAGCGTCTTCACCAATCGGAAAGGCGATTCGTAGACGATGAACGTCTGGTCCAGTTGCGCCAAGTATTGCAGACGCGTCTGACGACCTTTCTTCTGCGGCAGGAAGCCTTCGAAATAGAAATGGTTGTTCGGCAGACCGCTATCCACCAGCGCAGGTACAAACGCCGTTGCGCCCGGCAGACATTGAATCTCTATTTCTGCCTCCGCTGCGGCTCTGACGAGGAAGAACCCGGGGTCGCTGATTGCCGGAGTGCCTGCATCGCTTATCAAGGCGATGTTTGCACCTGCTTTCAGTCGCTCCACGATGTCCGCACTCGTCTCATGCTCGTTGAACTTATGATGGCTCTTGAGCGGCGTGTGGATGTCAAAATGCTGCAGCAACACACCGCTCGTGCGGGTGTCTTCTGCAAGAATCAAATCCACGGACTTCAGCGTCTCTATCGCGCGGAACGTCATGTCCTGCAAATTGCCTACTGGTGTCGGAACGATATACAGCATTTATCCAAAGCGTCTGTGAAGTGTTACGAGGAACTGCTGGTAGGTGTTGCTCTCCGTATCCCAATGGAAATGGGCGGAGATATATGTCACAGCTTCGTCGAACGAATGCAGCGCATTGAGTTCCGTTAGGGTACGTTGCATCAGTTCCGCGTTCTGGCCGAACAACTCACGCTGGTACAAAAAACGGTCGCCCAGCGAGATAGCCTGACGGATATCATCCACAGCTTTGCCGTAAATCGCTGCCTTATGGTCAACCGCCTCCTCTTGAACTTCTGGAACCTCTTGAATCTCTGGAACTTCCGGAGTTTCCGGACTCTCTGGAGTTTCCGGAACCTTCACTTCTACCGGTTTCTCTACAATCACCTCTTTGATGACTTCCACCGGTTTCTCCACGATCTTCTCCACCACCTGCGGCTCAGGCAGAGGACGGTTCTTGAGCTCTTCTAACTCGGACTCGAGGCTCGCCAACTCTGCTTCCAGAGTGGCGATACGTTCCTCAAGACCCTCAAAATATTTAATTACTTCTTCCATAATCTTATTTTGTTGCTTCCTCCAGTTTCTTCATAATGGAGAACATAAAGATAGCCGCTACGAGGCAAACGCCGATGAATACGCTCCATACAATCCACAAAGGTATGTCGCCCCATAGTTTGCCACCGATACGAACGAGGTAGTTTCCAATAGCCGTAGCTACGAACCAACCGCCCATCATCAGACCTTTGTATTTCGGAGGAGCCACTTTGCTGACGAACGAGATACCCATCGGGCTGAGAAGCAACTCACCGAAGGTCAAAATCAGATAGGTATAAATGAGCACGTTCGCGTTCACGAATGTGGCGTCTCCGCTTACTCGCGCCAACTCCTGTTGCGCCGGCGTCAGCAAACCAATCGAGCAAACGGCCATCAGCACGTACGCGCCAGCTGCAACTAACATTCCGTACGCAATCTTACGCGGAGCACTCGGCTCTTTACCGCGTTTGGCGAGCGCACCGAAGATAGCCATACTAACCGGCGTCAATGCCACTACATAGAACGGGTTGAACTGTTGGAAAATAGGAGCTGCGATATGCAGGTCGGCCGGATGGCTGAGGAACTTGTAAATCAGCGCACCTACCGATACCAGACCAACTAAACCCCACGCCGTTTTGGCTTGACGCGAACCATCGCCGAACAAACCGAACAACGCGTACACCAGTATAGCTACAAGCACAAGATTCCAGATATCGAATGCCATCGTCTGAGCGCCGCTCACAATCGGGTTCACGAACTCATCCGCGAAGAAAGTAAGCGTCAGACCGTTCTGATGGAACGCCATCCAGAAGAACAGCACAACCGTGAACACCAGGCACAGCGCCACGATACGTTTCTTCGTCTGTTCCGGCGTCAACTCCTCCACCGCCTCGTTCTTCTGTGTCGCTACTTGTTTAACCGAGTACTCCACATGCTTGAACCACGGACGGCAAGCGTAGTAAATAGCGATACTCAATATCAGCGAAGCGCACGCAACCATGAAAGCGAAGTGATAACTGTCATTCACGCTGTAACCTAAGCTCTCTTGTGCCCATGCCATGATTTTCACAGCAGCGGTCGGAGCGAACATAGCACCGATATTAATCGCCATGTAGAATAACGAGAAGGCAGCGTCACGACGGTCGGCATACTGCGGATCGTCATACAGATTTCCTACCATCACTTGCAGGTTGCCCTTGAACAGACCTGTTCCGAACGAAATGAGCAATAACGCAAACAGCATCACACCCATCGCAAAACCGTTACCGCCTAACGGCAACGCCAGACAGACATAACCAAGGAACATCACAAAGATACCTATCGTTACGCACTTGCCGTAACCGATCTTGTCTGCTATCCAACCGCCGATGAGCGGCAAGAAATATACGAATGCCAGAAAACCGGCGTAAATACGGCTCGCGGCATCTGCCGACAATCCGAAATTAGCGCGCAAGAATAGCGCAAACACGGCTAACATCGTGTAGTAGCCGAAACGCTCGCCTGTGTTGGCAAGAGCCAACGCGAACAATCCTTTGGGTTGATTCTTAAACATAAACTATAATTTTGAGTAATTCTTAATTTTCAATTTTCAATTCTCAATTCTCAAATACCTCCGTCCATCCGTGTCTGTCTTCCGCCCGTCCGAACTGAATATCCCTCAGCGCGTGATACAATTCTGTCAACACAGGACCGGGTTCGGTGCCGAAACGATAGACTTTGTTGCGTTCCGGGTCCAGCACTTGGTCTATCGGAGAAATGACGCAAGCCGTTCCGCACGCTGCGGCTTCACTCATCTCCGCTAACTCCTCCAGACGTATATGCCGACGCGTCACTTTCATCCCTTTCTCGCGCGCCAGCGTCATCAGGCTGTCATTCGTGATACTCGGCAATATAGCACTACTCCTCGGCGTCAAGTATTCGTACCCTCCGCAAGGCTGGCTGTCTCCGGCGACGCGCCGGATACCGATGAAATTCGCTGCCGAGCACTCGTCAATATACCGGTGGTACTTGGAGTCCAAAAACAAACAGTCGTAACCTTGCGCATGTGCTGCTTCCGTCGCACGGAACGAGGAAGCATAGTTACCGCCGACTTTGAAGGTTCCCGTTCCATATGGTGCGGCTCTGTCCACATGCCGGTTCACGATAAAAGACGTGCAGTGGAACTTACCCGGATAGTACGGTCCGATCGGTGAAGGGATGACGATGAACTCGAAGTCACGTCCCGGTCCCACCCCCAGACGGGGCGTCGTACCAATCAGCAACGGACGGAAATAAAGTGTTGCACCCGTTCCATAAGGCGGTACAAAATCCATATTCTTCTCCAGCGCCAAACGGATAGCCTTGCCTAACAACTCCTCCGGCACAGGCGCCATGTACAAGCCTTCCGCACTACGTGCCATTCGTTTCGCATTCTCGCGCCAGCGGAAGATACGAATCTTTCCGTCCACACCGCGAAAAGCTTTCAACCCCTCAAATGCCTCTTGCCCGTATTGCAGACAAGTGGCTGACACATGCAGGTGCAGATACTTGTCCTTCGTAGCGTACGGCTCTTCCCATACACCATTGTGATATGCCGACCGAACGATATAATCCGGCTCGGTATAATGAAAACCTAATGTACTCCAATCAATCTCTTTCATCAAACAATCTATCAAATATACTTATCTCCGTTTGCCACGGATGTTTGTCTGTCCAGATCTGTCCGCTCCAATCCGTTGTGCGTCTTTCGACTTTCGACTTTTGACTTTCGACTAAAGCCGGTCTTTCTTTTTTCAGCAAACTCACAATCGTCGCGTTCAGCTCGTCATTCAGGTCTATCAGCCATTTGTACTCGCGTTCGTAGAACGGCTTCAGGTAGTCCGCGAAATACATGAAATACGGCGTGTGTTGGTAGGCACTTACGAGCGTAATCCAGTGTTGGTGTTGCCATCGCGTCTGGTAACTGATCTCGATGTCACGCGTGAGCTGTTTATGCTCCACTTTCTTCACCGGTATCGTCAGCCGCACCAACTCGTCTTTGGCGTCTCTTATAATCGCCCTGTTGCGGAACGTCTGTTTCTCAAACGTCTCCATCTGTTCGATTGTCGCCGGTTCGCGCATCAGCGCTTCCATGTACGACAAGGGCGGCAAATATGCAGTCGGTAGTATCAATTCAACAATATTTTTTGTGTTTATGTCTTTAAAATGCTTTTACTCTAAAACCACAGCACTATCTCTTCGCTCCTCTGCCAATCCTGTTCCAACGGATACTGTGCTTGTCTTTGTCGATAGAGAGCCAGATGAATACCGGCCTACCGACAATATGGTCTTCAGGCACAAAACCCCAATAACGGCTGTCCGCCGAATTATGCCGGTTGTCGCCCATCATCCAGTAGTAGTCCATCGAAAACTCGTACTCCTCGCCGATACACATCGGTTTGAACTCATAGGCGTCCGCAATCCGCTTATATACCCAGTAGTTCTCCTCCGTAATCATGATTTTGTCGCCCTTCCGCGGAATATAAATCGGACCGTAGTTATCGCGCGTCCATTCGTTGTGGCCCAGCGGATACACTTCTCCACCGCGCTCTTCCGGCTCAACGAACATATTCAGCACATGAGGATTCTTCGCCAACTCCTCACGCATCGCCTCTGTCAACGGGAAATGCCAGGTCTGTGCATCTATCTGCACGCGGTCGGCTACACTCACGCCAAGCTTCTCTAAGTATTTAGCGCCAAACACATGTCCGTCTGTTTGTACATAGTAATTCAACTGCACACCCTCTCTCTCCGGCTCACGAATCCACTCTCCCAAAACATTCGAGTCCTGGTTCCTGACTCCTGATTCCTTCGTCCTTTGTCCATTGTCCTTTGTCCAAATCGTATTATCCACGATTTTCAACGAATCGCCGGGTGTTCCCACACAGCGCTTCACATAGTTCTCCCGTCTATCCACCGGACGTGTCACTATCTCGCCAAACACATCTGTCCGCGTACGAACTACATTCTCGCCGTAGTAATACTTCAGCGTGTAGTAATCCGGATTTTGCATATTCAGACATACCGTGTCGCCGGCAGGAAAATTGAACACTACGATATCGCCTTTCTGCGGACTTGTCCAACCCGCCAGACGCTTGTATTCCCAATGAGGCCAATCGCAGTAACTCTTACCGCCGCCTAACCATTTCGGCATCGTGTGCTGCACGAGCGGCATACTCAACGGCGTCTGCGGCACACGCGCTCCATAAGCCATCTTGCTCACATACAGAAAATCACCCACACGCAAGCTCTTCTCCAAACTCGAACTCGGTATCTGATAGTTCTGGAAAATGTACAAATTAATAAAATATACCGCCACTAACGCAAACACAATCGCGTCTAACCAACTAAACAAGGTATAAAGAAACGCATTCCCCTTGGGGTTTTGTGTTGCCTCGTTCTCTCCCTCCCTTGAGGGGAGGGTCGGGGAGGGGTTATTTGGCCTGTATTTCTTCCACCAGCCGTAGTTGATATATTTCGTAGTGAATGCATCCACAATCAGCGGCAGTAACGCCAACCAACCCAGTGAAGCCCAATCGCCCCATGCAACCCAAATCACGAATGCAATATACAGCGCGCTCCAAATACCCGCGCGTATCCATCCGCCACGCGGCACATTCTTTATTCTGTCTTGAAAACTTTCCATTATAGTTCAAATACTCTTCCTTATTTATCTCGATACTTTTTCTACTCAAACACGGGTGATTCGCGGGTGATTGTCGGGTGATTCACGGGTGATTGTCGAGTGATTTATCCAATCTCGTGCTGCTGTCGAGCTAACGACTCCGCAGCCAAAACGGCGCCCAGCGCAAAGCCTCTGCGGCCTTTAGCAATATGCGTCAGCACAATCGTATCTTCTTCGCTGTCCCATGTCACAATATGCGTACCCGGCACTTCGCCCTCGCGAATAGATTCGATCTGAATATCTTCGATACTTCGATATTTCGATAGGTCGGCATCTTGAATCTGTTCCGCCAGCGTCTTTGCCGTTCCGCTCGGTTTATCCAGCTTATGAATATGGTGAATCTCTTTGATGCTCGGAGTGTATTGCGGCTGTGTGCTCATCATTTGTGCCAGTATTTTATTCAACTCAAATGTGATATTCACGCCCACCGAATAGTTACTGCTCCATACCAGCATCACCTTACCCGCCTCATTAGAGATGATGGTCTTGTTGCCCTCAATCTTCAATCTCAAATCTTCAATCTTCAATTCCTCCGGCTTCCAACCCGTAGAGCCGGAAATAACCGGCACTCCTTGCGCCCACGCGCGTAAAATATTATCCTTGGCGGTAGCAGGTGTAGTGAACTCAATCGCCACATCTGCGTCTCTCAAATCAAATACATCGCCGGCATCTATCCGCGCAACAATCTCATGTCCGCGTTCAATGGCTACATCCTCTATCATGTGCCCCATTTTTCCATATCCGATAATAGCGATTCTCATATTCTTTCTCCTTACATACACGTACGCGCCTTACACGCAC
Source organism: uncultured Bacteroidales bacterium (assembly GCA_902778935.1). Classification (GTDB taxonomy): domain Bacteria; phylum Bacteroidota; class Bacteroidia; order Bacteroidales; family Paludibacteraceae; genus Colicola. The sequence goes on along the minus strand of CACYZT010000002.1, from coordinate 332,382 downwards.
ACACAAAAATCGTGCAAAGATAGTAAAAATTATCCATATATGCAAGCATATATGAAAAAAGGAGCAATTTATTGCCCCTTTTATGCAAAATCCGTCAATTTTTCCACATATTAACGCTCGTCGAAGTCCGACATCCGCACGTGAATCGTCTTACTCCGCACGGTACCGAACGGGTTGATGGCGTAGGAATGAACATACATCTTCTCGTCATAACGAACCGGAAGGATGTACGCAAACGTATCATAGACAAATGCCGGCGTCTCCGGTTCTAATGACTCATAAACAGGATAGCAGATATAATCGTTGATGCAAAAACCGACCTCATGCAGAGCCGGACCTGTTAACGCATCGCCCGCATACGAAATAGCACCCAACAGACAAATCGTATCCATCCAGAATGTGTCAATACTGAACGTATCGATCACCAGCGTGTCCACCACTATCGAATCGGGCGTAATCGTATCGGATATATACTCCGTAATAGTGTACGGAAGCGTATCAAATAGCATCGTCTCACCCAAACCAACCAGTTCCGTAGGAAGCATCTCCAAACTTACCGTCGGAATAGGATCTTCCTTACAGGAAGACAGATGAACGCTAACCAGCAAAACGAGAACGATATAGTATAATTGTTTGCGCATAGTTTTATTTCCGCATAGTTTTATTTCTTAAATGTATAACCTAAACCCACCTTGGCTTCGTGATAGAAATGGTTCTGCTGACCGATGAAAAGGGAATAACCCGCAAGCAGAGTCACATTGTCCCAGCGGGCAAAAAGACCGCCTTCTACCACCGCGCTATGGCCCAAACTCGTAGCTGCTTGTACCCATTGCTTGTTGAGCAATTCGCGCGTCTCGGTCTTGTATCCGTATCCGGCTCCTACATACAGATAAAGCGGAATTTTCATACGAACCATCGCGCCGGCGGTCGCAGAGAGACGGTTATAAGCGCGTTTACCTGTGTAGAATGGAATCTGTCCTTTGTACTCGCCGTCCAGCAATCGGTTGTCTTCATCCGCGAGGTAAGAGTAACCCATGTGCATGCTGTTCATACCAATCATGAAATTGGCATAGTATCCGAATGCTCCGCTACGGGCAATCGTGAAACCCAACGCTGGCTGTTTGTAATTCGATACGCAGGCGTTCAGCATAAACGATGTGCGCATAGTGGACGAGATACTCTTCTTCGGCTGCTCGCCAAACGCACAGATACTTAGTCCGCTAAGCAGAAAAATCAATATGTATCGGCTTCTATGAATCATCTGTTTGAACTATCCTGTTTGGGAGTTATCTGCTCCTCTATCTCAGTCGCTAATTGTTCAATAGTCCTTCTTCCGTCATTATTAACCAACAACACTTTTCCTTTCGCCCTTAGTTCTTTCGCCTTTACTCCTTGCGTGCGCATGCGAGCGCGTACCTTGTTTATATTGTCGCCGGTCGCTTCTCCGTGATAATCGCGTTCAATCACACGCGCGATACGAACATCTTCCGGCGCATCCACCACAATAATCCTGTTGCACAACCGGTCCAGTCCCGCTTCGTACAAAATAGCCGACTCAATCAAAAGCGTTCTTCCTTCGGATATCTTCCTCTTGATATCTTCCCCAACAGCCGGATGAACGATGGCATTCAGACGCTCTAACAGTTCCGGCTCCGAGAAAACGCGCTTGGCTACATATTCGGTATTGTATATAGTACATGGTACCTGCCCCAATGGTAAATGAATAAAGGCTTCCTCTCCCAGCAACGCAATAATGGCTTTCTGCACATCCTCGTTCTCCTCGATAATCCGCTTCGCCTCGCGGTCGCAATCATAGACAACGAAACCTCGCTTCGCCAGCTCTTGAGCTATCCGGCTCTTCCCGCTTCCTATCCCTCCTGTGATGCCAACTGTCTGCATAGATAACTTGCTCCGGTTCTAAACCGGTTAGAACTGAAAATAGATAAACGGTTGCATATCGGCCGTCACGAATTGGTATATAACTACAATCGCCACGCACACGGCTATTACCATCAACCATAGCGGCATGGCACTAAACGCCAGACGGTAACGCCGTTTCCAATTGGTCGGTAACCAATGGATGACCATACCGGCAACGAACATAGCTACCACCCATCGGTATTCCCATAGGAAATCAGGAATGATGGCGTTACTCCATGCGCCGCCAATCTGATTAACCATATTCTTCGCCGTCGCCCACGCTACTTCATTCGCCGTCTCCGGATCGAGATTACTACTCGAGCGGAAAAACAAACGGGTGAACGTAATAAACGTAAACGTCTGCACAATCGCCCAAGCTGTACCCATCGCTTTTGTGAAACGGTTGTCTGAGCCTTCGCATAACCAATAGACATAGCGTATAGCGGTTCCCACCCATATAATCGCAGCCCAAACGGCAAACAGACGCCATGCCGGCAGGTTGGTTGTATAATCCGCCACGCACAGACCTGCTGTCAGTATGGTTATGGACGCAAAGCGGACATGCCAACCCATCTTACGCCATATCTTCTCCACAATCATACCGATACCGTTGATACCGCCCCAGATGATGAAGTTCCAACTGGCGCCGTGCCATAAACCGCCTAACACCTGTGTGATGAACGAGTTTAAGTTCGCGTAAAGCAGTTTTCGGCTCTCGATAGACGCATCCCCTTTTCGGCTCATCCATTTGTTCCAGACAAACACGCCCGCCATAAATACGCCGAAGGGCACCAATATCCACACCCACCAGCCGGTCAGAGCGGCGGACACGAACGCTATAAGACTTAACCAGAAATACGTGCCGAACCCGATCTGACGGTTACCGCCTAACGGGATATACAGATAGGTCTTCAGCCATCGGCCTAACGACATATGCCAGCGACGCCAGAACTCCTGCGGACTTTGCGATTTGTAAGGACTGTTGAAGTTCATCGGCAGATAGAACCCCATCAGCATTGCCACGCCGATAGCGATGTCCGTATACCCCGAGAAATCGGCATACACCTGTAGCGAATAGGCAAAGAGGGCAAACAGGTTCTCAAAACCGGAGAACAACAGCGGGTTGTCAAACACGCGGTCGATGAGATTAACCGCCAGATAATCGGACATGATAATCTTCTTCGCCAATCCGTTTAGTATCCAAAATACCGCTATGCCGAACGCTCTGCGGCTCAGGCGGAATGGTTTGTAGAGCTGCGGAATGAACTCCTCGGCACGCACGATAGGACCGGCCACTAATTGCGGAAAGAACGATACATAGAATCCGAAATCAAGGATGTTCTTTACCGGTTGTATGCGCCTATGGAATACATCGGCAGTATAGGAAATGACCTGGAAGATATAGAACGATATACCTACCGGCAGAATAATCGTATCTACGCTGAAACGGCCTGCCCCCGCAAATCCGTTACCCACATACGCAAAAATATCAAACACCCGAAAACCCGTTCCGAACAGGTCGTTTACCATATTCGTGAAGAAATAGGCGTACTTGAAATAAGCCAGCAAACCGAGGTCAATCACGACCGACAGACAGAGCCATGCTTTCGCCTTGCGCCCTTCGCCGCTCGCTTTTATCCGCCCCGCAATCAACCAATCGCTTATCGTGATAAACGCCAGTATGAGCAGAAACAAACCGCTTGTCTTGTAGTAGAAGAACCAACTGACGAACAGCAGATACACATTCCGTAGGTGCAAACGCCCATTGGATACTTGCCCGTCAACCTTTGCTTTGCTCCCTTCGCTTTTCGCCATGATAAGCGCAAACAGCGCATAGACCAACGCAAAGAATGCCCAGAAATAGAACTGTGTGAATAGCAGCGGTGATTCCTCGTTAAAGGCGAATATGTGTTCCCAGAAACTCATTCCACCACCTCGCTTTCGCTATTAACTTCATCCGTCTGTTCGCCTTTCGCCGTTCGTCCGCTAAGTATCCAATCAGCCACGGCATTTCCCGCCTTACGGGCTCCGCTGCGCATGAAATGGACGCCGTCCGAACCGGCTAAACCGATTTCTTGCCAACGAGCCATACTACCTGCTCCGCCCATCCATCGATAGAGACTGAAATAGGCGATATTCTCTTCCAGTGCCATCTTGCGCAGTAGTCTGTCCATATAGGGTACCATCGGATAGGTATGCCATTCGCCGTCGGTCTGCGTGAGCATATCGCTCGGACCGATGAACAGGATAGAAGCGTCCGGCGCACATTCGCGGATGTAACGCACTTGTTCGCGAAGCCCTTTGACGATACCTTGTATAGTGCCCGGGTTTTGGTTCGAAGGAATGGCGTTTCCGCCGAACTGCATGATAATCAACCGCACATTCTGCTCGCGGTAGAAGCGCGTCAGCAGTTCTCGGTCCATCTTCGTGAAGACCAATCCCAAACAGCCGCGCATAGGGATGTTATCAACAATCACACCGGTAGAACTCTGTTGCGAAAGGCCGTACACCTTTCCTTTTCCGCTTAGATAAACGGTATCGCCGGCAAACGAATAATGAATGGAGGTGTCGGCAAACACTTTCCATTGCGTGTAGCGCGGTCTGCCGTCCAACGGCGTACAAGCGGCAGTTATCGCCTCGCTGCCTTTGACCAGACTGTCGTTCATCATCGCCACTTGTCCCATCACACCGTACATACCATCGGTGCGTTGGTCGCGTTTGGGACCGTAAACCAGATATCTGCGCGGACCTTGAGCAGGAGTAATCTTACGATCGTTCATCCATAGTTCCTGACGAACCGTCCGACTCGGTATGGTCTGTGCCAGAGGCAGCAAACCTGCTCCTCTACCGCCGTATTGAGCTTGCAGCTTCTCGCGAATCTGCTGACTCATCCGGTCTTCTTCAATCTGGCTGTCGCCGTAGTGCAACACGCGAATCATCTGTCCGTCGGCGTGGTCCAGCGCTTCATAGAAAGCCGCTAAGAACAGACGGCTGTCCGTGACCGAATCGACCGCCACTTTCGGTATCACAGGTTTCGGCTTCTCGGGAACAATGGTATCCTTTGCTGCAATAGTGTCTGTCAGTTCGACGATGGTGTCAATCGGTTCGATAATCGTGTCCACAAGATTGTCCATCGTCCCTTGTCCATTGTCTTTTGTCTCTATCACGTCCGCTAATGTCGGCCATCGCAGTTCTTTCTCTCCCCACGCAACACGCCCCGGTAGCACTTCGCATAGTGCCGCCAGACATGCCATTACAGCTGCGATGAACAAAAGAACTTTATAGGGCCGCATACGAAACGATTATTTCTTCCAAAGAGCCCTGCTGAAGAGCAACAACACCGTAAATATCTCAAGACGACCAATCAGCATCACTAAGGTCGCACCCCATTTGGCGACGGCCGGCAAGGCTTCATAACAACCGCTCGAACCCCACTGACCAATCGAAACGCCCACATTGCCGATCATCGAGACTGCGATGCCTAACGACTCATCGAAGCCGACGCCGCAACCGCAGAACATCAGCGTAGCCAGCACGATAATGAGGATATAGAAGAACATGAATGCCATGATATTACTCGTTGTCTGCTCGCGGAGCGTATGCCCGTTGAATCGAACGGGTATCACAGCGTTTGGATGTATACGGCGTTTGATTTCCGCAACGGCGGACTTGGCGAAGATAGCCAAACGAACCCATTTCATACCGCCGGCAGTCGAACCAGATGCACCGCCGGTGAACATTAAAAAGAACACAATCACCCATAGTATCGGCGGCCAAATCATATAATCCGCAGCCACAAAGCCGGTACTCGTGATAGTCGCGACAGCGGTAAAGAAACCGATACGGATACTGGAAAGATGACCATGCGTGACAGACAGCAGACCGCCCATCAGGATAAGTCCGGCCACAAAGCATGCACAAATGTACCACCGTGTCTCTTCATCTTGGAACAATCGCTGAGGCTTACCGCGGAAGGCATAGATGAGTTGTGTAAAGTTGATACCCGACAGCAGCATGAACAGCATAATAATCCACTGAATAGCCGGCGTATAACCTATCACGCTGTCGTTATGGGTTGCGAAACCGCCGGTCGAGATAGTCGCCATCGAATGACACACGGCATCAAACCCGCCCATTCCGAACAACCAAAGCAGTACACCCTCACCAATGGTCAGCACGATATAGGTCAGCCACATGTGCTTGGCGGTATCGGCGATTCGCGGACTCAGTTTCTCGTAACTGACGCCCGTCACTTCGGCACTATAGAGCTGCATACCGCCTAAGCCGAACATAGGCAGAATAGCGACACTCAGCACGATAATACCCATACCTCCTATCCATTGCATCAGCGATCGCCAGAGTAGGATGGAGTGGGTCTGTGCGGCCACATCGGTGAATACGGTCGAACCCGTCGTCGTGAAACCGGCCATTGTCTCGTACCAGGCGTCGGTGATACTCGGCAGCGCACCGCTCAGCCAGAATGGCAGCATACCGAACATAGAATAGACAAGCCATATCGTGGCAACGATGACGTAACCTTCGCGTTCGCCAACGCGCTTCTCGGCTTTTCGTCCGGCAAGTAACATCCACCAGCTGCTCAGCCATGTGATGGCACTGGACACCACCCATGCGCCCAAATCGGCCTCATGGTACCACCAAGCTGCGAAGGTCGGAATGAGCATAACGAGGGCCTCGATGGTCGTTAGCACGCCCCATGTCTTGAAGACCAGCCGCCAGTTGAATGTTCGTGTCATTTGAAGAAACGCTCTAAGTTACGTATTACATGGCTCTTGCAGAATACCACCACCAGGTCACCCGGGATAATCTGCGTATCGCCGTTCACCAATATTCCTTCGCCGGCACGAACGATACCGCCTATGTTGGCTTCGTCCGGCAGGTCGAGAGTTTTTACTTTGTATCGGGTGACCAGACTGCCTTCTTTCGCATAGAACTCTACGATCTCGGCATCGGCACTCGTCAGGTTGTGAACGCCGCGAACGGTCGCATCCAGCAGCATCTGGTAGATGTAACTGGCGGCGATGGTTTTCTTATTGAGCACGGCGCCTATATCCAGTCCTTCCGCCATCGGGATATAATCGAGGTTCTCCACCTCGGCGATGGTCTTGCGTACGCCAAAACGCTTGGCTGCCAGGCAGGCAAAGATGTTCGCTTCGCTGCTGTCGGTAACGGCTACGAAAGCGTCCGCGTCTTGGATACCTTCTTCTTTGAGCACATCCATGTCGGAACCGTCGGCATTGATAATCAGCGCCTTGGGTACTTTCTCACTCAGGATATTGCACAACTCGCGGTCTTTCTCGATAATCTTGATATTCTTGCCTTTGACGAGTCCCGTAGCCGCTTTTCGGGTTATACGGTCGCCGCCGAAGAAGATGACATTCTTTATCTCGCGTTTGGACTTGCCTAACTCTTCGCGCATGAACTCCATGTGCTCTTTCGGGCACACACAATAGACCATGTCGTTCTCTATCACACAGTCGCTTCCACGCGGGATGATGGTCTCTTGGTCGCGTTTGATGGCTACAATGCGGTACTTGCCGTGGTTATAGACGCCCGAAGAGAACAGTTTGCCCAGGATAGGCGCATTGCCGCGCACTTTGATGATACATAGCTCTAATGCACCTTGGCACAGATGCAGATGGTAGCGCATCCAGTTGGTACGCAGACCTTCTTCTATCTCGTTGGCGGCGAGCACTTCCGGATAGATGAGGTGGTTTAGACCCATGTCCTCAAAGAATTTCTTGTTCTCCGGCAACAGGTACTCGTAGTTGTCGATACGCGCTAGGGTACGTTTGGCTCCTAACGCGTTGGCTATCAGACACGCCGTCATGTTCTCCGTCTCGTGAGGCGTAACGGATATGAACAGGTCACAACCGGAAACACCTATCTCGCGCAAGTCATGAATGGATGTCGGGTTTCCTACTTTGGTCAACATGTCATAGTTGGCACTCAGGTCACCCAATCGCTCTTGGTTCTCATCCAAGAGGCTTATCTCCATATCTTCACGGCTCAGCAGTTTTGCCAAGTGTGTTCCTACTTCTCCTGCGCCTGCAATAACGATTCGCATAAGCCCTCCTTGTCTAATTTAAGCATATGATATAGTTCTTTCGTAGAACCGTGTTCTACAAATTGGTCGTTTATTCCCAGTCGGATGACGTGCGGGGTGTAGCCGTGTTCCGCCATCCATTCCAATACAGCGCTACCCAGTCCGCCGGCAATCATTCCGTCTTCGGCGGTCACGATGGTCTTGAATTTCTTACCCACTTCATGCAATATCTCCTCGTCCATCGGCTTCAACCACCTCATGTCGTAGTGAGCATAGCTGACAGACCGTCCTTCGGACTGACTGACCGTTTTACTGACAGATTCGATGGCTTCGCTCATCGTGTTTCCTATCGCGCCGATGGTCAGTACGGCGATATCGTCTCCGTCCCGCAGTTTCACGCCCTTGCCGTACCTAACTCCCTCCCTTGAGGGGAGGGTCGGGGAGAGGTTTGTTCTTCCTCTCGGATACCGAATCGCCACCGGTCCGTCCATCGTCTCTGCCAGTTGCATCATCTGACGCAGGTCCTCCGCCGTACGTGGCGCACAGATCTGCATGTTCGGAATAGGACGCAGATAAGCCAGGTCGAGCAAACCGTGGTGTGTCGCTCCGTCGTTGCCTACGATGCCTGCGCGGTCGATACACAGCACTACATGCAGGTTCTGCAGCGCTACGTCATGAACGATGTTGTCGTACGCGCGTTGCAGGAAAGTGGAGTAGATATTGCAGTAGGGTAGCATACCTGCTTTCGCCAAGCCGGCACTGAATGTCACGGCATGACCTTCCGCTATACCAACGTCGAACACGCGGTCTGGCAACTCTTTCTGCATGATACTCATGGAGCACCCGGACGGCATAGCCGGCGTGATACCCACTATCTTCTCGTTCTTTTTCGCCAACTCCAGCAGCGTCTCTCCGAACACCTCCTGCCATAACGGCGGTGTGTTTGCTCCTGATTCCTGATTCCTGATTCCTGATTCCACATTGAACTCTCCAGGGGCATGCCAAACGGTCTGGTCGTTCTCCGCCGGAGCGTATCCCTTGCCTTTCTTGGTGATGATATGCAGCACTTTCGGACCGCGGTGGTTCTTTATCTCGCTTAAGATACGAACGAGTCCTTCTACGTCATGACCGTCGGTCGGGCCGAAATAGCGGATGTTCAAACCCGTGAAGATATTGTTCGGCTGTTTGCTGAGCATCGCCTTCAGGTTGTTGTTGCGGCGCAAGATAGCCTGTTTCCTCCGTTCATCCACAAGATGCAACTTCACCGCCAGACGGTAGAACCGCCAACGCCATTTGTTGTACGTCGCGCTGGTGGTCAAATCGACCAGGTACTGCGTGAAACCGCCTTTGAGCGGGTCGATGGCCATATGGTTGTCGTTCAGCACGATAAGCAGGTTGTTCTTGTCCATCGAGGTGTTGTTCACGCCCTCGAAAGCCAGTCCGCCTGTCATCGCTCCGTCACCTATGATAGCAACCGTATTATGAAGGGTGGGTGTTTTGGTCTGTGTTCTGTCAGGCGTAGCCGGTCTGTGTTCTGTCCGGAGAAGCCGGTCTGCTATATCAAGGCCCAGGGCAGCAGATATGCTGTTGCTCGCGTGTCCCGCAATGAACGCATCGTATTCGCTCTCCGCAGGGTTGGTAAACGGAGACAGGCCTTTGAACTGACGGTTGGTATGGAAGCGGTCGCGACGGCCGGTCAAAATCTTATGCGCGTAGGCCTGATGACCCACATCCCAAACGAGCTTGTCGTTCGGCGTGTCGAATACATAGTGAAGCGCTACCGTCAGTTCGATCGTGCCTAACGATGAGGCAAGGTGACCGGGGTTCTTGCTAAGCGCCTCAATGATGAAATTGCGCAACTCCGCGCACACAGCCGGTAACTCTTCTACACTCAGCTTCTTTAGGTCAGCCGGAGAATCGATATGGTTGATATATTGGTATTCCACTGTTTCTTCTTCGTTTAATCTGTCTTTTGTCAGCGCAGCGGTCGGGGCATAGCGCCGCAAAAAGCATACAAAAGTACTGCTTTTTTTTTATATATGCAAGCGCGCGTGTGTATTTTTAACGAAAATGTGCCTTTTTTGCCTAAAAAAGTGAAAAATAGTAAATCGTAAATCGTTAAATCGTAAATTTTTTGTACCTTTGCAGCCAAATCGTTAAATTGTCAATAACTATGGTTTTAATAGCAGACAGCGGAAGTACCAAGGTCCATTGGTGTCTGGTGACAGCCAGCGGACAGTGTTCGGATGTGTTCACCGATGGTATCAACCCGCTTTTTCAGACCACCGATGCGATGCGTAACAGCATCTGTAACCAACTCTTGCCGAAGATAGCTCCGCTCCTCTGGGCCGGTACGCTCACCCATGTTTTCTTCTATGGCGCAGGCTGTACTCCCGAGAAAAAAGTGTTCGTGCAAAAGGCTCTCGAAGCGGTCTTCAAGAAAGCCGAAGTGCAGGTGGAGTCCGATATGCTCGGAGCTGCACGAGGATTGCTCGGATGCAATGCAGGCGTAGCCTGTATCCTCGGAACAGGTAGCGGCAGTTGTTTCTATAACGGCGAAACGATAGAGTGGTGCGTGCCTTCGCTTGGTTACATCCTTGGCGATGAAGGTTCGGCTGCTGTGCTTGGTAAACGCCTCGTCGGCGACCTGCTCAAAAATCAGTTATCTTACAGCGTTAGCGGTCTGTCAGACGAAGTCGATCTGAAAAACTTGTTTTTCAAAGAGTACAACACTTCCATGGCGGATATCATCGAGAATGTCTATCGTCAGCCGTTCCCGAACCGGTATCTTGCGAAGTTGTCGCGTTTCTGTGCTGACCATATCGACGACCCGCGTATCCGCAATCTCGTCTATGACCATTTCGTCCAATTCATCCGTCGCAATCTGGTTCAGTATTTCCAAAATACCAACGCCAACGCCAATGCTAACGCCGCAGGCGTAGGCTTCGTCGGTTCGATAGCCTACTACTATCGTCCGATTCTCGAAGAGGCGATGCAAGCCGAAGGGCTACCCATGGGCACAGTGCTCCAAGACCCCATCGAAGGACTCAAAGAATACCATAAAGACGCCATTGTGCCTACTACGGAGTAAAACCGTGGTCTTCCCGTGGTAATACCGTATCCCACCCATACCTATAATATACTATGTATATTATCCATTGATTTTGAATTTTATAGTATTAAACATGAATATCACTACTTTTTTTCTTCCGGGGCGCGTGTGCCCAAGCAAAGCTATTCGTGAGATTGCGGAAAAAGCTAACAGTCCTTACACCCTGATTTGTCTCAAACCCGACATCGAATGGGTTTATCTGGGGCAGGAACGAATGATACAGGTGATGGAGATGACCGGCGCCACGATGGTCTATGCCGACCATTTTAACAAAGTACAATGTGACAAAGAACAGGGTCCCAAGGAGGAGGCGTGGCTTATCTCTGAGGCGCCGGTGATTGACTATCAGGCCGGTGCGCTGCGTGACGATTTTGATTTCGGCGCCGTCCTGCTGTGGAACACGGCTAAGCTCAAAGCCCTTGTGGCGCAGATGGATACCGACTATGAGTTCGCAGGCCTGTATGACTTGCGACTTCGTGCAACTGACCGAATGGCTCAAACGGGTGGCGAGCCGCTCGTTCACATCCCTGAGTACCTCTATTACGAGGTGGAGACCGATACCCGCAAGTCCGGCGAGAAACTCTTCGACTACGTGGACCCGCGTAACCGTGCCGTGCAAGTGGAGATGGAGGCGTGCGTGACGGAGCACCTCAAGCGCATCGGCGCTTACCTCAAGCCCGGCGTGTACAAGCCGCTGCCGACGGCTGACAACTCGTACCCCGTTACTGCCAGCGTCATCATTCCTTGCAAGAACCGCGTACGCACGATAGCCGACGCTATCCAGAGTGCGCTCAGCCAGAAAGTGCGACCGGGCTATTCGTTCAACGTCTTCGTCGTCGATGACAACTCTACCGACGGCACCAAAGAGAAAATCCAAGAAATAACGAACAGCCAATTGATTTATATCGCGCAGGACAAGACCTGGCATGCGATAGGCGGTAACTGGAATGTGGCTATTCACGACCCGCGTTGCGGTAAATACGCTATCCAGCTGGACTCCGACGATACCTATTTCGACGAGAACACGGTTCAGAAATTCATCGACACCTTCGCCGGTTTAGAACCGGAGCAAGACAGCCTTGCGGCTCCTCATTACGGTATGGTTATCGGTACCTATCAGTTGACCGATATTCAAGGTAATATCTTGCCTCCGGGCGTGATAGACCACCGCGAATGGACGGATGAGAACGGACGAAACAACGCTCTGAGAATCAACGGTTTGGGTGCTCCGCGCGGTTTCTATGTGCCGCTGCTCCGCACGATTAATTATCCGACCACCAAGTACGGCGAAGACTATGCCGTGGGACTGCGCATTTCGCGCGATTATCCCATCGGACGTATCTACGACGTGCTTTATAACTGCCGTCGGTGGGAAGACAACTCCGATGCCAATTGCGACATCGTCGCCATGAACCGTAACAACTGGTACAAAGACCGCTTGCGCACATGGGAGCTGCAAGCGAGACTCAAAAAGTGAATATTCGCGTAGGGATATTAACCGCGCCGCATATCGAGTATGAGTTGCGCGAGCACTCGTTCGTTCTCAAGAACGTGCGGATAGGTATCGGTTTTCATTGGGACCGCCATGAGGACCAGGAGTTCGCCGGCACACTGGAGATACGCGATAACCCTGACGGCACACAGACAGCTATCAATACCATCGAACTCGAAGACTACCTCTGCTCCGTCATCTCTTCGGAGATGAGTGCCAACAGCCCGACGGAACTGCTCAAAGCGCACGCCGTCATCAGCCGCTCGTGGGCGATGCGGGCAATGATGAAGCCCAACCATGAAGGTTTCGATGTCTGCGCCGACGACCATTGCCAGCGCTACGAAGGACTGCGCCGGATGAACGAACGAGCCGTGGAAGCCGTGCGTGCGACGGCCGGACAAGTGCTCACGTATGATGGCGAGATATGCGACTGCCGCTACTACAAGTGTTGCGGCGGACGAACCGAAGTGTGGCGAACCTGCTGGGAGGACATCGATGTGCCGTATATCCAATCCGTGCAATGCGATTACTGCAAGCAACCTTCGCCGGCTATTTTGCGGTTGGTACTTAATGATTATGACCAGGAGACCAAGGATTTTCGCGATTGGACAGTCCGTTATACGGCGGACGAACTGAGCGAGATTATTCGTACCAAGTCCGGCATTGACTTCGGCGAGATAATTGACCTCGTTCCGCTCAAACGCGGTGCGTCCGGTCGCATTTACGAACTTCAAATAGTAGGCACCAAGCATACCGAAGTCATAGGGAAAGAGCTCAAAATCCGTCTCTGGCTGTCGAAGAGCTGTCTCTATAGTTCATGGTTTGAAGTACATCATGAAAACGGAGTTTGGACGCTTGCCGGTCACGGCTGGGGACACGGAGCAGGCTTGTGCCAGATAGGTTCAGCCGTCATGGCATCGGAAGGCAAAAAATACGAGGATATTTTACGTTATTACTATGTCGGTAGCCAACTTAGCGCTCCAGCGCTCTAAATACAAACACCTGTCCGACGACGAGTGGCGATGGTTCCTGCAGCAGGTGGACGGGCGCGAACGAACCGCCGACAAGCTGCCTGCCTTCGCTGCCATCGAGGACTGGTGGTATCCCGTGCGCCTGAGTTGCGAACAATGTTCATCGGAGGCTACAGCCCGTTACAAAGCGCAAATCTGTCAGCGTAGCGGTTTGTCAGCAGACCGGTCGCTTTTAGATCTGACCGGCGGTTACGGTGTCGATACGCTCTTTCTGAGCGAAGCGTTTGACCGCACGGACTATGTGGAGCAGAACGACGAACTATGCCGCATAGCCGGACATAACTTCCCCCTCTTCGACAAACGCCGGTCGATATCTGTTCATAACGCGTCCGCCGAGGATTTCCTAAAGACAGCAGGGAAATATGACCTCCTTTTCCTGGACCCCGCGCGGCGCGACCATCACGGAGGAAAGGTCTTTCGCCTTGCCGATTGTACGCCGAATGTGGTGGAACTGTTGCCGGAGTTGTGTGCCCATCTGACGGAGAACGGACGGATTATGCTCAAACTGTCGCCGATGCTGGATATCACACAAGCGACGAAAGAACTCTCCCTTTTGTTATGGGATGTCTATGTCATAGCGGTAAAGAACGAGGTCAAGGAACTGTTATTATTAAGCGGAGGAGAAGGGCAGATAACAGCAATCGATTTAGACAAACCCGAGCAAGCGTTCTCCTTCACCCGCGAAGAAGAGTCTAACAGCGAAGCGGTCTGTCAGCCCGAAGGACAGTCTGTGTTCAGTCAGGCGAAGCCGGTCTTTCTCTACGAACCCAATGCCGCTATTCTCAAAGCCGGCGCATACAAACTTATTGCACAGCGTTTCGGATTGCACAAACTGGACGTTAACACCCATCTGTATGCTTCATGCCAATTGGTTCCTCACTTCCCCGGTCGTGTTTGGAGAGTAACCGATGCCAACGCCAATGCCACCGCCAATATTATCTGCCGCAACTATCCGCTCACGCCGGACCAACTCAAGAAAAAACTGCACCTTCGTGACGGAGGTACAGCTTATGTAATCGGTTGCCGAGTAGCGGGCAAACCGACGCTCTTTTATGCGGAACGCGTCTAAGCCAAAGGATGGAAGATGTCCATTCCGAAAGCCGAAGTGAACGCATCGGTCTTCTTTAGATTTGCTGCCGTGTCCAGTAGAATGCCTTTCTGAGGCGTCATCAGCAGTATTCGGTCGCTCAAGGCGAGCGCCAAGTCCAGTTCATGCGTGGAGATGAGTACCGTCTTGCCTTGTTCGTGCGCTAACCGGCGTAACAGCCGCAAAATGAGTATGCGGTGCGGTAAATCCAAGTGTGCCGTCGGTTCGTCAAGCAGTATAATAGGTGTCTGCTGGGCGATCGCCTTGGCTATCAGAATACGTTGTTTCTCTCCGTCCGAGTGAGCATTGAACATCGTTTCCCCGACCTTCGTATCGGCAAATCCCACTTGTGTCAACGCCTGTGCGATAATCGCTTCGTCCTCGGTGCTCAAACCGCCTAAAAAGGACGTATAAGGGTATCGTCCCATCGCTACCACATCGTGAACCGTGGTGTTTTCCATCGACAGCCGTTCCGTCAGAACCAGCGCGATATGCTTGGCGTCCGAACGGGTGTATTCGCCCGAGAGGGCAGGCTGCAAACCCGCCAGCGTTCTTAATAAGGTTGATTTACCGCAACCGTTAGCACCCAGCATACACACCATCTCGCCCTTGTGAAGCGAGAACGTCAAATCGCGCTGGATGACGGCTTCGCCGTAACCGATACACAGTTTATTCGTAGAAATAGATACGCTGGACACGGCGGGAAACGGAGGTTAGAATTTCGTATGTTATCGTTCCGAGTTTGTTAGCCAGTTCCTCAAGCGGCAAACGGTCGCCGAACACCTCCACGATGTCACCCGGACGTGCGTCGGCACCGGTCACATCCACCATCGCTTGGTCCATGCACACGTTTCCGACCACCGGGCAGCGCTTGCCGCGCACCCATACCTCACCGCCGTAGTTCGAGAAACGACGGTCGAAACCATCGGCGTAACCGATAGGAATGACGGCTATGACGCGGTCTTCGTTCAGCCGTGTATGACGACCGTAACCGATCGTCTCGCCCGCTTTGACGGTCTTGACGGAGAGGATAGTGGTCTCTAACGTGCATACATTGCGCAACTTGGCTCCCACGAACGAGAAACCGTACAAACCGATACCCAGACGGCACATATCGAACTGATATTGGCTGAATCGCTCTATGCCGGCGGTGTTGCAGATATGTTTAAGGATTCCTAATCCCTTACTCCTCTCATCCCCTAATCCTTTTTTCAATTCTTCGGCACAGGCATCGAAATATTGGATTTGCTGAAGTGTGAAATCGTCGAACTGCGCTTCGTCCGAACCTGCGAGGTGCGAAAAGACGGAACGAACCTGTACGGCATTCTGGTGCGTCAGACGGTCCACCAACCACGGTATGTCCTCTTTGTAAAAGCCCAAACGGTGCATGCCGGAGTCTATCTTGATATGAATAGGTACGTGCTCCAGACCCTTAGCGTCCGCGGCTGCAATAACGGTCTTGAGCGACTGATGCGAATAGACATTCGGCTCCAGGTTGTTCTCGAGAATCAAATCCATGGCTGCCACTTCCGGGTCCATAATAATAATCGGCAAGGTGATACCGGCGCGGCGCAACTCAACACCCTCGTCTGCCACCGCGACCGCCAGATAATCCACCAGCCCGCTGGCTTGAAGCGCTTTGCTCACTTCCACGCTGCCTGCGCCGTAGGCAAACGCTTTGACCATACACGTCAGCTTGGTCTCGGGTTTGAGCAGCGAACGGAAATAGCGTACGTTATCCACGAGCGCGGAGAGGTTCACTTTGAGTACCGTTTCGTGTGTCTGCTGTAGGATGCGCGAGGCAATCGTCTCTTCATCGTAACCAAGAGCCCGCATGACTGCCGCACACGTGCGGACATTCTGGTGCGTCGGGTCTTCTATCACGCGCTCCGAGTGAACGAACAGTTTCATCTTCTCCGCCCGTTTGGCTTCCAGCGAGGGGAAATTCTCATCGTGCTCATGACCGATATAGGTTATCACGCCTATCGTCGGACGGATAATCCGCTCCAGTTTCTCCATCTCTCCGGGCTGACTGATACCTGCCTCGAAAATGGCTATAGTCTTGATTCCTGATTCCTGATTCTTGATCCCCGCCAACTGCCACACGCTCAGCGGCACGCCTATCTGCGAGTTATACGATTTCGGCGAACGGATAACGGTGTAGTCGTCTTTGAGCAACTGGTACAGCCATTCTTTGACAACCGTCTTGCCGTTCGAACCCGTTATACCGATGACGGTACCGTTGAACTGCGTACGCACGTACGCCGCAAGGTCTTGCAGGGCTCCTATCGCATCCTCCGTCACAAACGCCTTCACGCCTTTCGCTTCCAACTCAGGGATATACTTCGCTCCGTCGTTCTTGGCGGTCTTGATAGCGAAGAACAACACTTCGTCCGGTCGCCATTCGCTCTTTAATTCCCTGCTGTCAATCAGCAAATGACGGATGTCCAAATCCTCATTGCCAACCACTCGTAACCGGTTGCCGATAACCTTTCTGATTTCCGATAGCTTCATATCTCTGAACTTTTGTGAGTGCAAAAGTACTGCTTTTTTGCGAAATATGCAAGTTTTTGAGTGTTTTTTTCATTTTCATGTCTCTTTTTATTTGCACGATTCAAAAAAAAGTTGTATCTTTGCACCGCAAATAATAATTAATCTGTATAACCATGAATGAATTTAGCGCAAAAGACTTAGAGCAATTACAAGCTCGAGGCATCTCCGTAGAGAAAGCGGAGGCACAATTGGAATGTTTCCGTACCGGTTTTCCTCAGTTAGACATCGTGGCGCCCGCTTCGACGAAAAAAGGAATCTTGGCTCCGAAGAAAGCAGAGCAAGAGCAGTATATCGCTGCATGGCAGAGTTACCTCGAGGAGGGACACAAAATACTGAAGTTCGTACCCGCTTCCGGTGCTGCCAGCCGCATGTTCAAGAATCTGTTCCAGTATCTGGAGGATGGTATCGAGACGCCGTTCATTCAGGATTTTCTGGCGCATAAAGATTGCTTTGCTTTCGGTCCCCAGTTGGCGGGCAAGGAAGGACAGGAAGCCGTTAGGTACTTGCTCAAAGATATGAAGTACGGTGAGCTTCCGAAGGGTTTGCTCCTCTTCCATAAATATCGCGATGGTGCGCGTACGCCCGCGTTGGAGCACCTTGTAGAGGGAGCGCAATACTGCGTAGCTCCGGCCAAGAACGGCGAGAAGCCGACCGTCTATCTCCATTTCACGGTGAGCCATGACCACCTGCCGTTGTTCCGCCAGCATATAGCTGACAACCTGGCTAAGTTCGAAGAGAAATTCGGCGTCAAATACGATGTGACCTTCTCGGAGCAACTCCCGTCCACAGACACTATCGCGGCTAACCCCGACGGCACACCTTTCCGCACGAAAGAAGGCAAGTTGCTCTTCCGTCCGGGCGGACACGGAGCGCTCATCGAGAACCTCAATCAGCAGGATGCCGATATCGTATTTATCAAAAATATCGACAATGTGGTGCCGGACCGTCTGAAGAAAGACACTATCCGCTACAAGCAGATTCTTGCCGGTGTACTCGTGACCGAGCAGAAACGTGTGTTTGAGGCCCTGAAGGACCCGAACCTGTCGGATGAAGAACGCGCTAAGCTGAATCGTCCTATCCGTGTATGCGGCGTGGTGAAGAATACGGGCGAACCCGGTGGTGGTCCGTTCCTCGTTCGCGACGAAGACGGCTCTATCAGTTGCCAGATATTGGAGTCCACGCAGATTAGCGACCCGGCTCTGATGGCTCAATCGACCCACTTCAATCCCGTGGACCTCGTCTGCGCTATCCGTGACTATGAGGGCAAGCCGTTCGACCTGCCGAAGTACGTGGACCCGAAGACGGGCTTTATCTCCAATAAGTCCAAAGACGGTAAGGAACTGCTGGCACTCGAGTTACCGGGCCTCTGGAACGGAGCTATGGCGAAATGGAACACCATCTTCGTAGAGGTGCCCGTATCGACTTTCAATCCCGTTAAGACGGTCAACGACCTGCTACGCGAGCAACACCAGTGATGTTACTTCCGTTGACGGATGAGAATCGTCACGATAACGGCGAGGCCCAGGAGGGCAGGGTAGAATAGATAAGGCACAATACTAAGGGCAGAGATGCCGGCAAGGCCACTGGCCATGAGCAATTGTGCGCCATAGGGCAGAAGTCCCTGCACACAACACGATGTTGTGTCTAACAGACTGGCAGAGCGGCGAGGGTCAATCTCGAACTGCTCTGCTATATGTTTGGAGATATCGCCTACCGAGAGGATGGCTATGGTGTTATTGGCGGTACAGATATTGGCAAAAGCTACCAGACCGCATATACTCCATTCTGCACCGGCGCGGGACTTGACGCGGCGCATGATAAGATTAATCATAAAATCCAGTCCTCCGTTATAGCGGATAAGGGCGAAAATGCCTCCCGCGAGCATGGAGATGAGGATGAGTTCGCTCATTCCCATTACTCCGCCAAGGGCAGAAGTAACCCATCCCATGAGGTTATAACTGCCGTCCAGCACACCGGTGATACAGGTGAGTATATTACCCAGAGCGAGCACCACGAGCACGTCAATACCTACTGCGGCGCAGACCAACACGGAGAGATAGGGCATCACTTTCCACCAGTGGATATGCTCCACCGATGTGACCTCTGTAGCGCCGGAGCCCATGAACACATAAATCACGGCTACTATCAGCGCAACGGGAATGACCATTCGTATATTGAAGATGAATTTATCGCGGAGCTGGCATCCTTGCGACTGCGTGGAGACAATGGTAGTGTCGCTGATGAAGGAGAGATTGTCTCCGAAAAAGGCACCTCCTACGACTGCGGCTGCCACGAGCGGCAGAACCATGCCTGTCTTGTCCGCCAAGCCGGCGGCAATAGGCATCAGCGCTACGATAGTGCCGACGGACGTACCCATACAAAGGGAAGTGACACAGGCGGCAAGGAAGAGGCCCGTGAGGGCAAAACGGGCAGGGAGAAAATGAAGCGTGAGATCCACCATCGCTTCGGCGGCTCCCATCGCTTTGGCACTCGCCGCAAACGCACCGGCGAGCATGAATATCCATACCATCAGCAACAGGTTCGGACTGCCTGCTCCTTGGGAGAAAAGGGAGACGCGCTCTTTGAGCGCAATGCCCGGCGTCATCGCCACGGACACAATGGCTGTGATGACAAAAATGAAGAGCAAGGGCGCATTGCTCACTCCGCCGTAAAACACAGAAAACAAAATCAATAGCGCAACCATCGTCACGATGGGAGAGAGCGTAAACAAACCTTTCTTCATATTAGTCAAAACACCATTTGATACCTAAGCACGGATTGCACATGAAGCCGAGTCCCGGATAGCCGCTGACGAAATTATAACTGAATTCTATCTCCGTGCCGATATGCAGGTTCGGACATTTGAACCACCGCCCTACATTGTACCATAACTGCGGCTCGCTAATCATGACGAACGACTGTCCGCCAGAATAGCGCTGTCCCCATATATCCAGAAATCCCGAGAAACGCAGTCCCGGCGCGGTGCAGAAATCATCGCATCCCCATACGAACGTGAACTGAAGCGGTATTTGGTTCGCCAGCTTGTTGTAGTCATCCACAATATATTTGTACAGCAGTTCGATATTGAATATATTCTTGTAGTCCGGCGTGTGCAGACAATAGTTCAGACCTACCAGCGCTGCATGATTGATAGCATAGCCGCGCAGACCGGTGCTGTCGTTATACAATCCCATACCGCCGTTGTACTCCACTTGGATACTCAAATCTTTTGCTTTCGTCTTACCCCAGAAGTTCAGACATCGCGCTATCTCCGCGTAAGCCATGAATGGCGTGTTCTTCGGGTCTATCGGGTTGATGTTATAATCCAAATCGACGAAGGCAAACGTATTACCCCAGGGATCGGGGTAGAACAACTCCAGCGTCGTGGTCACGCGGTTGGTACGCTGGTTGGCACAGGCGGTACCCGCGCTGCCGAAGTCGTAGAAAAGCTGCAGGTTTGTGCCTGCACTCGCGCTAAGCGAGCACAGACACATCACCCACAGGATACTATTTTTTATGCGGTTCAACACCTTACTTTACTTGTGTACCAAGCGCATTGAACAGCTTGTTGTCACGGATGATATAAACCACACCGTCCACAACCACTTTCTGTGCCTTCTCGGTCAGAACGATATTCTCGATACCCTGAACCGGCTCGATAATATCCAGTTCGCCACCCTCAGCGGTCTCTGCAAGGTTAATCTCCGGTAATGTTTCGGTTGCAGCCTTGTAGTAGTGCTTGATAGCAGCGGTCACTTTAACCTTAGCTCCCAGACCGAGTTGAGCCGCCTGATCAGCGGTGCATTTTACGCGGTAAGCCTCGAAAGTATAGGTAGGCTGAGCCATGTCATCGGTCATGAAGAACGAGATGTTGTTGTATTGATCGCTGTAAACAATAGCAATCGAATCTACATAACCGGTAATAGCATAGCGGTCTTCCGAGCTGGCACCGTTTGCGAGAGCCATAGCGGCTGCAGTAGCTTCAGCTACATTTGCCTCGATGATGATTTCCTCTTGACCGCTCTTCTCAATCAGCTCCACTTTACCGTTGGAAATCTCGATTGTACCGCTGTAGTTGTACAGCTTGCCGATAACGACTACGGAGTCGCCCTTACCTAGTTCGAGACCTTCCGCACCGCTACAGTTGTAGGGCTTGAAAATATTTTCGCCGCAAGCCATCTCGAAGGTGTGCTGACCGTTGTTGTTCACTTGGTCTTGACCTTTCAGGCGGCCATATACGCGGAATACATCAGCCGAGTAGTCGCCGGCATTGAGCGAACTTCCCTCTTCGAGAGCCTCGCATACAGAGGCGTCAATGGTGTCGATAACTACGGTAGCGCGCTCCAGAATAACTACATCGCCATTCTTGATTTCCGGGGTGTTGTTGTAGTTGATGATTTTACCGGTTACGGTAATTTTGTCACCTACGTTCAGCGCTTCGTGGCCCGGCAGGTTGCACCAGTAACCTTGAACGGTCTTCTGCGAACCCTTTACATCGTCGATATAGAACGTCTGTTGGTCGATAGTGGGATCTGTACGAGACGGACTGATGGCACCGTTGGTGTTGGTTACATAGCCGGTAACGGCGTACACATCCTCAGTTTCACTACCGCTTTGTGCCGGCATAGCGGCAGCTGCTTCTGCACAAGTAGCCGCAATGGGTGACTGTGCGTTGATAGTCATGGCAGCGAACAACATCGCTGCGAAGGAAAAGATTTTCTTCATACTTCTAATAGTTTGTTTAATTGTTTGATGAATTATTTGTATTTATTGTTGTTCCTCTTCTTCTTGCGGCTCAGCCACAAGGAGATTTTGAATTTCCCATGTCGGTGCGGACGGTACATCCACTCCCTCGATATCGGTCTTATAGCGGAAACCGAGCACGATAGTCTGACCGTTGTATTCGCTCAGGTCAAAGACACCCGATGTCTGGAATACCCAGTTGCTTCCGTCCGGCAGTTCAGCCGGCCATTCGAGTTGTTTCCATTCGGTGGTCTGTACATCGCCGGTGAAGTTATTGGTTACCATCACATTCAGCCATTTCGGGTTGTCGGTCACGTTGCCGTAACGCACAGCCTGGTCGAAGGTCAGCCGTGGCTGAATACTCTTCTTCAGACGGATGTTCGGCGAAACGAGCCAGTCTTCCACGCGGTGGTTCGTACCGCTCACATACGCGGACGCCGTAGCACCGTAAGCGGCCTGGAAACGCCAGATATAGTTCAGACCGTCCAGCGAGACATGGTGAATCGTGAATTTGCCGAGACCTTCACCTACGAACTTCGTCTGCAGATAGGTTGAGATATTGGCTACCCATTTGTTGTTCTTTACCTCAAACGACATCGTTTCGGTGACATAACCGGTGCTGAGCACAAACTCGGTGCCGTCGAATACCCATTCGTCTGCCGTAGCGCCGTTCTTACCCATATACGCGATGAGATAAATCTCTTTCTCCGCTGCGTAGGGATAGGTGGCTTGCAGATATTTGAGGATGATGTCCATGTCGGTTATCTGCGTTACGCCCGCTTTCTCGTAGATATGTTGCGGCAGCGCTTCGCCCACTTTCAGTTGTTCGTTCGCGTATGGAGCCCAACCCTCAGCCGTCAGTTGGTAGAGCGCATTGACGGTCTCGAAGCGACGGGCAGGAATGATTTTCTTCGGAGCGCCCACTGGTGTATGATGGCTTACATAGACGGCATCCACTATCTGCGGCTCGCCGTTATCTTCGGAGTAGCGGCCTACGAGCGTAATCTCATCGCCCGTCTTGATTCCTTTTTCCTTCCACACTTTATTGCCGTCCTCGTCCGTCAGACCATAGACATAGATGCTGGCATCGCCGTCGGTCATATAGAAACGGCCGGAGATGGAGGATTTCACTTCGCCTACAAAACCTGTTATCTCATGACGTTTGTAATCGGGGAAAACTAACAATTCGCTCAGACGCAGCGAATAGGGCAGGAAGTCCGACAGCTCGGTCGAGTCCGGTTCGTCCTCCGTGTACTCGTAGGTAATCAGCGCAATTTGTCCAACGAGCGCAGCGGGTATCTTGGATGCCAGGTATGCAGGCACATTAGCCATAACGGAAGGCGTCAGATAGTCGGCGCCGCGTTTCTGCCAGATAGCTTCGTAGTCGTCTCTGGTCAAAGTAAATCCCTGTGCGCCAACGAACTCCGATACGCGGCTTGACTTGCCTTCGCGCATCGTGTAGAGCGCATCGAGCGTTGTCCCGTTGTCCAGATACGGGAATTTGTCTGCCAGAAAAGCAGGCATATACATATCTGCCGAGGCGGTCTCGGTGAACGATTTCTCCTTGGCGATGTTCTGCAGCTCAGCCAGACCGGTGGAGTCCACGGGGTCTAAAGCCAGTGCTTTCTCGATATTCTCCGGATAGGTAGCTATCTGCTTGTAGTCGTCATCGGTTAACTGGTACATCATACCCGTCCGCACGTCCGTGACAGCAGGGATTGAACCGTCGTTCATCACTTTCTCGTCGAAGTAATTGGTACATGCGCCGAGGCTCAATGCCAGGATAGCGATACTAAGAATATATTTCGTTTTCATAATGGTTAAAATTGCAATTTCAATCGGATGTTCCATTGTCTTCCTTTGTTGTAGAAGAAATAGACATTGTCCTTTGTGTTCTCTGTAACGGTTTGCGAAACGGTGTTGGCGGACCACGCTTTCTCCATATAGTGCTGGTCAAGCACGTTGGTGATGTTGGCAGCCAAGGTAGCGCGAATCGTACCGAAGTCAAATGAATAGCTTGCGCGCAAATCCATGCTTCCGCCTAACGGACAGCGGTACGGCTCCACGATATGAACGGTCTTACCCGTTACGAGGTTGCTTCCCGAGAACGAGTAGTAACTGTAGTTGCGGTCGTACAGCGTATATTCGCCGCCGATACGGAATCCTTTGAACGGCTTGAACAGCACGCCTAAGTTTGCTGTCGTCTGGGCTTGACCGCCTACGCGGATGTTCTCCACGTCAATCTTTGCCCACGCATGTTCCATTCCTTCGTCGGTGCAATAAGGTGTGGTTTGCTTGCCATCCGCCGTAACTGCGTTTCCGCGTTCGTCGAACATGTATCCGATGACGTCTTTACCTTTCCAGCGCCAGTCGCCCAGCGAAACCATCGCACTTATCTCCAGCCATTTGGTCGGACGGGATTTGAGTTCGAGCTCCAGTCCCATGTGCTGTGCGCCTACGCCGTTCATGTTGATATAGCCGTTGGACTGGTCCGCCAGAGTCGTTGAGCGGCTCATGGTCTTGTCCATCCAGCGTGTGTAGTAGCCGTTGAGGGCGATGTTCACATACTGATTGTGGAATCCGTAACCGACTTCCACCGACGCTATCTTCTCGTTCTTCGCGTTGCGGTTGAAGGCGTGCGACACGTTCGAAGACATGAATGCTCCGTTGAATTTCGGCGCACGGCTGATGAAACCGCCGTTGATAAATACGTTATGATGAGGGTTGAAGTTGTAGTTTATACCGCCTTTGATGGTTCCGCCGAAGAAACCGATGACATCGGATTTCTGGTGCGCCTCATCGTAGTAGAAGCGGTCCACACGCCAGTAATGGGTGTAGCAGAGCGAACCCGTTACGAACGCCGACAGACCTTTGTGCACGTACTCGAGCGTCGCAAAACCGCCTTCCTGCATGACGTGACCGGTGTAATCGCGATAGACGATGTCACCCACGTTCTGCTTCTGGTACGTCCAGTTGGGGTCGAGACGATGAGCGTTGTTCTCCGGCTTCACGGAGTTAGCGCGCGTAGCGTCAATGAAATACTCGCCGTTCAGCAGGTCAGATATAACCGCGCTGTGAATACCCTGGTAGTAACGAAGGTCAATACCGGCGGTCAACTCCAGCGTCTCATTCAGGAATTTGTTGTTATAGGTCGATACCAGACCGTACCAGTTATGGTCGTTGCGGTTCTTGGCAATAACCAGTTCTGAACCGTTCTGCGAAGCAGCGTTGATAGCCTCCACGGCTTCGTAGTCGAATGAACCGTCTTCGCGACGGAAAGTAGTGGTTACCACGCCGTTGTACGCACCGCGCGTCAGGTCCGAATAGGCATATTGCGAATACGGACTCGCCTCGGCGGTGTTGCCGTAACCGCGACCGATAGATACGTACGCAGCCGTGGACAGCGATGATTTGTAATCTATCTGCCATACGTGGTTCAGAGAGATATGCGGCTTGTGGTAATTGTTGTAGTTGGTTCCTTTCTGCTTGCGGTCACCCGTGTAACCGTACGACGGGTTGTAGCGGCGGAAATCCATGTTGTCCTTCATGTATTTGCGAACGTTGTTCCACTCCGCCAAGGTCAGCGCGCCCGATGAACCCGAAGGACGCTGCCAGTGCCATTGAGGAGCACCGAAACCGGTTAACGACAACTGATGATGGTCGTTGATACGTTTGGAGATATTCGCGAAATAGCTGTAACCGCTGTAACTCGTTCCCTGAATATATCCATCGCCCCATGTCTTCGAACCGAGAACGGTGATGGCCCAACCGCTTTTCATCAGACCGGTGCTGACGGAGAAGGCAATCTTGTTCGCGTTGTCATTACCCATCGAGTACATCACCATACCACCTTTCTTCGCGTCAATACCGCGTGTCACGATATTAATCGTACCGCCGACCGTCGGAGCGGATAGTTTGGCTGCGCCCATACCGCGTTGCGTCTGGATGACACTCGTCACGTCGCTCAGACCTTGCCAGTTGGACCAATAGACGGTACCGCCTTCCATGTCGTTCATCGGCACACCGTTGATCATCGTAGCCACGTTCGTGTTGTCGAATCCGCGCATCCAGATTTCCGAGTCGCCCCAGCCGCCACCTTGACCGTTGGCATGCACACCCGGTGTGTTTTTCAGCACTTCCGGAAACTCCTGACCAGCCAGACGCTCTTCGATTTCCAGCGCCGTCACTTGACTCACGGCAACAGGTGTCTGTTGGGTACGAGCCATCTGTCCGGTGATGGTCACATCTTCCAGCGCGATAGCTTCCGGTTCGAGACGGAGAACACCCAAGTCGCCTTTGCGGGCTTTGATGGTCATCGTCTGATAACCCACGTACGATAACTGCAAGGTCGCTCCGCTGTTTACCGAGATAGTGAAGTTACCGTCCAGGTCGGTGATGTTACCGTTGGTAGTGCCTTCTTCGAGAATCGACACACCGATGAGCGGCTCGTTCGTTTTCGAATCAATCACGCAACCTGACACTTTCTGTGCCTGCGCAAAAGCAACCGTCGTTGCCGCCAAGCACATGAAAAAAGTAATGATTCTTCGCATATTTAGATTGTTTGTTATTTATATATTTCGTTCAGCAGTTTCGCCAGCCGTATTCCTGCGATATACAGCTGTTCCTCCATCGGTGCACGCCAGCGGTAGATATAGTGGTACGTGTTGCCGTCCCAGGTCTGCTGGTAGGCGTAGATAGCTTCCGTGAAATGGTAGTTGTGCAGCAGTAACTCCTCTTCGCTCATCGCCTCGATGTCGCGTTTCATCCATTTGTACTCACGCTCTAACTTATCCGCATATTCGCTGTACGAATAGCCCTGCGACTCAATCAGTTTCGTATCCCAAACGGCATGCAGGTTGGTGTTGGTGTTCCGGCTGAACCATGCCATCTTAACCGTGTTACCGCCTTTGTCATCCATGTGCGCAAGGTGCATCGGGCAGTATTTGTCGCTTGCTATGTGCACCACGAAACGCAAGGTATGAACATTGCCTTTTTTGTCCTTCATGACGGTTATAAGGCTGTCTAAGGCGCGGAAGAGGTTTCCTCCTTCTTTCGGATAGTCGGTCAGCGTAGCTACTACAGCGCTATCACTCATCCCGCCGTTCAAATCCTGATAGTGCCAACCGTCTTTGATGCTTTGCGCATAGATGGTATCGCTCTTGATTTCGTCCGGCCAGTTTGCCCAATAAATCATCCCGTGGTCGCCCAAAGTCTTGTCCACTGCCTTGCGCGCGCGTTTATTAAGGTTATCGTACGCGATCTTGGCTATGATGCGGTGACCTTCCTGTCCCCAACCGAATGCCGGCAGACAGTACATGCCCGTCAAAGCAAAGACAAAAAGAAGAGAAATGATGCGTTTCATAGGATTTATCTAATTTCGCTGCAAAGGTACAACAAAAAAATGGAATATGCAAATTTTTTAAATAAAAAGTTTTCTCTCTCATATCTTACAGCCGTAGGCGCTCAGCGCGCAGCGCTATAACGTGTACTTTTTGTTTGTTTTTGTGTAAAAACTAAAAAAATGCCTCAAATATTTGCACAATTCAAATAAAAGTTGTACCTTTGCAGTCGCAAAGGCTCGTTCAGTCCTTTGGACGAGACAAAATGCCGTTGGGCTTAACAACGTAAAAAAGTAAGTACAGGCGCAAGCGTGCGCTAACGGATAATTTTTCGCGTTTGCGATTTATTGACATTTCGGAATGTAGGAAGTTTTGAAAATGTACCAATAATAAGTCAGCAAACGTCCATGTTGTATATGGACGTGACTTATCGGTGCATGGGCATTCCTACAGCCTCGAAATGGATAAGGAACGTCCATATTTTTTGTGCGTTCTTCAGTAAGGGTAAACACGGAGTCAACAGCGACTAAACACGGAATAAATACGTGATATACTTTAACAACTAATTTAACTTATTTAACCATTTAAAAATTTCATTATTATGAAAAAAGTTTTTACTTTAACCTTGGCCCTCATGGCCTCCTTTAGCCTTTGGGCAGATTCTTATGTACCGCTTGGTGTGAAAAACATCACAAAAGACACCATTGTGTATGCGAGTGGTATTACCGCAGCAGGAACACCTGCTACTGACTGGGTTGTAGTTCCAACGTATGGAACAGAATCTAAAACTTACACCAATGTAACGAGCGATACCAAGGGTAATCCAACGGGTATCACAGACAATCTTTCAACCCAAAGTAGTCAAACCATGATTAAAATTAAAGCAGATGGTAACACATATACGTCGGATAAACGTGTAGTTATTATGCATGTTAAAGGAATTGTCGGACTGATTGCACATGGTTACACTGGGAATTCTGGTAGAGGAATGATTGTTGGATGCGACGTATTTACTAATAGTTTGACCACACCTACACAAGTCGCATCAATTAATCGTTCTGGAAGTGGCGGTTCATATCTCGTAGCACATTCCGGTTTAGACGCAACGAAGGAATATATTATTTCATTCTATGCTGATTCTAAGGACAACGATTTTTATGCTGTAGAATTTTTCACACCAGAAGCTGATCACACCAAAGCAACGGTTACTAATATTACCGTTAATGGAGAAGATTTGGCTGGATTTGACCCAGAAACGCAAAATTATAATGTAGAACTTGCAATCGGAACGGTTGATATCCCAACAGTAGCAGCAACCACAGGCGATGACGCTACGGTAGTTATTACCCAAGCAACAGAACTCCCAGGAACGGCGAGCGTCGTTTGTACTTCGTATGATGAGCAAACTGAGATAACATACACTCTTAACTTTACTGTGAAAACCAGTGAAAGTTCTGACGCAACGTTGAGTGCTTTGAGCGTTGAAGGTTGTACTTTGAATGAGACATTTGACCCTGACGTTGAAGATTATACCATTACATTAGCGACATGTTATACTGCAATGCCTGTAGTAGGTGATGTGACAGCAACCAAGAATGATGCTTTTGCTGAAGATCCAGTGGTAACAATTGAAGGTAATGTAATTACTATCGCGTGCGAAGCTGAAGATGGTACACCAAAAACTTATACCATTACTGTTTCCACTCCTGCAGCAACAGAATTAGTTTCTATCAGCGAAAGCACTACTTGGGACTGGACAAATGCAGGTAGCGCTACTGGTGAGCAAACAGCGACTACTCTTCCGACAAACGCAGAAGAGTTCAACTTTGCAGATGTATTGATTAGTCCAGCTAATACATTCAATGCGGCTGCTCTTTCTGGTATTGCACAATTTGCTAATCGTGGTACTTATTTCCAAGGAACTCAAATTAAATTTAACACAACCAAGCCCGGAAAAGTAG
Organism: uncultured Bacteroidales bacterium; assembly: GCA_902778935.1. GTDB lineage: Bacteria > Bacteroidota > Bacteroidia > Bacteroidales > Paludibacteraceae > Colicola. Next base: position 303,080 of record CACYZT010000002.1, on the reverse strand, counting down.
TGGTCACCTATTCCAACACCGGTGGCAGTAGACCATACCGCCATGTTGAAGTAAATGGCACTTTATCCGAAGAAGGTTCGGCTAACCAAGATATGAAAGACACCGAAGAGTTCGCAGTTACAGCCGGTGATGTAATTATCAAATTCTATATTCCGGATGCAACAAAACCCCAAGAAAGAAGTGGTGATAATGTAGGTTACGCGATGGGGCGTATTTCAAAGATTGTCTTTACTAAAGACCCCGAAACCTCTCTTGACAACACAACTGACGAAGTAAAAGCCGTTAAGTACTTCAAAGACGGTCAACTCTTCATCGAGAAGAACGGACATGTTTACAATGTCTTCGGTGCTTGCGTAAAGTAAGACACACACTATAACCCTCTTCGAGGGAATTTAAGTTAAGTAAAAAGTTTTGTGCTCCCGCCGCTTGTGAAAGTCGCGGGAGTTTTTTGTGCCTCATCTTCTTTAGACTTGTATATTAACCATTAACCATTAACCATTTCCGTTCTTTCACCGCCCCAACACGACACAAAAGCGGGTGATTAGCGGGTGATTAGCGGGTGATTAGCGGGTTATTCAGCCAACGTCAAGCCTCTATAAAACCTCTTTTTTGCCCCCAATCAGCCTTTTTTAGCCCACCTTTTCTATATATATACATCGTATATATATACTTTTTGTTTGATATTTTTCTTAGAAAAATGCTTGTGTATGTCAAAAAAAAGCAGTACCTTTGCAGCGGATTTTGATTGAATATCCTCAATGCTACTGCGGAATTTTAATTAAAATACGCAAATATACTATAGATATTTAAGGATAATTACTGCCATTTATGCCTATGTTATATCAACGCAAACAATTATTAGAAGCCGCTAAAGAGCACAGCGTATTTCTATTTGGAGCCCGTCAAACCGGCAAATCCACGTTGTTAAAAACGCTCTTTCCGGATGCCAAGGAGTTTGATTTGTTGGATATGGAAATCAAAAGCCGCTTTGAGCAGCGGCCTTGGTTGCTCTTTTCGGCGTTACAAAACGAACCGGAAGGCACACAGATAATCATTGACGAGATTCAGCAGGTTCCGGAATTGCTCAATGAAGTACACAGGCTTATTTTTCAGAAACATCTGCGCTTTGTGTTGTGCGGTTCCAGCGCTCGTAAACTGAGGCGCAAAGGTTATAATACATTAGGAGGAAGAGCTATACCGAACTATATGTATCCTTTGGTTAGTGCTGAGATTCCTAATTTTGATATAGACCGCGCCATCAATCATGGATTACTTCCGCCGCATTACGATGCCGAGAACCCGTCTTTGCTGATGTCCGCTTATTTGGATGTATATCTGAATGAAGAGATAAAAGCAGAAGCTCTGGTTAGGAATCAAGCTTCTTTTAACCGCTTTCTGTCTATTGCCGCTATGACGGATGGTGAGATGGTTAATTATAACAACATCGCCTCAGACTGCATGGTGAGTGCCAATACCGTAAAAGAGTATTTCTCGATTCTCGAGGATACGCTTGTCGGGTATTATATTCCTTCTTACGCTCGCACCGTCAAACGCCGAGTTGTACAGGCTCCGAAGTTCTATCTGTTCGACGTCGGATTAGTTAATCATCTGCTTCATCGCGGACATCTGGAGCGTGGCACCAAAGAATACGGTCATGCCTTTGAGCATTTGATTATGCAGGAACTGATAGCATACATCGGTTATACCCGGAATGAGAATACATTAAGTTATTGGCGCACATATACCGGCATAGAAGTCGATGCTGTTATCGGCAATGCTAAGATGGCTATCGAAATCAAATCCACTGAAGATGTGCAGAACAAACATCTCAAAGGCCTGCGAGCTTTTGGCGAAGAATACCCGGAGTGCCGAAAGATTATCGTTTCACTTGATCGCATATCGCGTACAACCGATGATTCTATAGAGATTATGTATGTGTACGATTTTCTAAAACAACTTTGGGATGGCAAGTTATTCTAAGTTTTTCTATAAAAAATTTGCATATTTGCAAAAAAAGCAGTACCTTTGCAGCCAAATTGACTAATTTATAACAAAAGAGATGATAAAAGTACAGTATCAAGACGGGAGTGTACAGGCGTTCGAATGGGAAGATGAACAGGCGAAACACGCCTTCTGGCACTCGTCGTCGCACCTTATGGCGGAGGCTCTGCAGGAGCTCTATCCGGGCATTCAGTTCGGTATCGGTCCCGCCATCGAGAATGGTTTCTACTATGATGTGATGCCTGCCGAAGGACAGGTGATTAAGGAGTCCGATTTTCCGGCTATCGAGGCAAAGATTGCCGAGATACAAAAGCGCAAGGAGTCTATCGTGCGCTCGGAGATAACCAAAGCTGATGCGCTCAAAGCCTTCGGCGACAAAGGTCAGACCTACAAATGTGAGCTGATTTCCGAACTGGAGGACGGCACTATCACGACTTATACGCAGGGCAATTTCACCGACCTGTGTAAAGGTCCGCACTTGCTGAGCACGAGCGATATCAAGGCGGTCAAAGTGCTGTCGTGTGCTGCCGCTTACTGGCGTGGCGACGAGAAACGACCGATGATGACGCGTATCTACGGTATCTCGTTCCCGAAGCGCTCGATGCTGGACGAGTACCTCGCGCTGCTCGAAGAGGCGAAGAAACGTGACCACCGTCGCATCGGTAAGGAGCTCGAGCTGTTCATGTTCTCGGACATGGTCGGCAAAGGTCTGCCTATCTGGCTGCCGAAGGGAACAGCTCTGCGTCTGCGTCTGGAGGATTTCCTCAAGGCTATCCAGAAACGTTACGGTTACCAGCAGGTCATCACCCCGCATATCGGCTCCAAACAGTTGTATATGACTTCCGGTCACTGGGATCACTACGGCAAGGACTCCTTCCAGCCGATTACCACGCCGGAGGAAGGCGAGGTATATATGCTCAAGCCGATGAACTGCCCGCACCACTGTGCGATTTACAAGAACAGCCCCAAGAGCTACAAGGATCTGCCTTTCCGCTGCGCGGAGTTCGGTACCGTCTATCGTTATGAACAATCGGGTGAGCTGCACGGCTTGACACGTGTGCGTTCGTTCACGCAGGACGATGCCCATATCTTCTGCCGTCAGGACCAGGTGAAGCAGGAGTTCATCCGCGTTATGGAGATTATCAACATCATCTTCAAGGCGCTTAATTTCGATAATTACGAAGCGCAGATTTCGCTTCGCGACCCGAACAATCACGAGAAATATGTGGGTTCGGACGAGATATGGGAGCACGCAGAGAACGCTATCCGCGAGGCATGCAAGGAGATGAACCTGCCGGCACGCGAAGAGACAGGCGAAGCGGCTTTCTATGGCCCGAAACTTGACTTTATGGTTAAGGATGCGCTCGGCCGTCGTTGGCAGCTGGGTACTATCCAGGTGGACTACAACCTGCCGGAGCGCTTCGAACTCGAATACACGGGTGAGGACAACCAGAAACACCGTCCGGTGATGATTCACCGTGCGCCGTTCGGTTCGATGGAGCGTTTCGTAGCTGTGCTGATTGAGCATACAGCCGGTAAGTTCCCGCTCTGGCTCACGCCTGACCAGGCTGTTATCCTGCCGATTTCCGAGAAATCGAACGAGTATGCGCACAAAGTGAAAGAGCTGCTCGAAGCGCAGGACGTACGTGTCATCGTAGATGACCGTAACGAGAAACTGGGACGTAAGATTCGCGATAACGAACTGAAGCGTATTCCGTACATGCTCATCGTGGGTGAGAAAGAAGCGGAAGAAGGACTGGTTTCCGTTCGTCAGCAAGGCGGCGGAGAAGCGAACGGCTCGATGACCATTCAGCAGTTTGCGGACTTCATCAACCAGACCGTAAAGGACCAGATGAACGCGTACAAATAGCCGTTAGCTGTTAGTTTTTGGCTGTTCGTCTGAATTCCGCCAGAACGATGGCGGTAGCAATAGAAACGTTGAGGCTTTCCGAAGTCTCAGCGTTTTTTGGATAGGACGGGATACGGATAGGATGAGTGACTAACGTTCTCACTCTATGCGAGATACCGTTTCCTTCGTTGCCCATGATGATTACTTCGTGACCGCGTTGCTGTAAGACCGCGTTGCTGTAAGACCGCGTTGCTGTAAGATCGTCCTTCGGACTGACAGACTGAAGGACTTCGTACATGTCTTTTCCTTCAAGAAGGGTACCGTAAATCCTGATATCGGACTCCCGGTTCTTGATTTCTTCCAGCCATTTGGGGAGGTCGGTATAGTGAACGCGCACTCGGGCCAGCGCACCCATCGTAGCTTGTACCACTTTCGGATTATAGCAATCAGCCGTGTCAAGCGAACAGACGATATCGTGTACGCCGAACCAGTCGCAGGTTCGGATAATCGTGCCTAAATTGCCCGGATCTTGTATGCCGTCCAGGGCGAGAACAAGACCGTCCTTCGGACTGACAGAGCCCAGACCGGCTACGCCTGACAGACCGTCCTTCGGACTGACAGACTTTTTGAACACGCCGATGACGCCTTGAGGAGTACGCAAACCCGACATCTGTTCAATCTCCGTCCGCGTAGCGTTTTCTCCTTCGCGAAACAAATGTACCAACTCGAAGCTTTTGCTCAGTTCCGAGACGCATTTGTCGCCTTCTGCTATGAAAAGTCCTAACTCGTCGCGGAATTTCTTTTGCTGCAAACTCCGCACTATTTTGACCTGTGCTTTGCTGATTTTATCCATAATTGTTCGAAATATGCTGCAAAAGTAGTAAAAAATTTGCATATATGCAAATAATTTTGTAATTTTGCACGCTAATTATGTTACGGGTATTACGGACATATGGTTTCCAAGGGCTGGTCATGGGCGTTTTGCTGCTGGCTTTTTCGGCATGTAACACCACCAAGTTCGTGCCGCAAGACCAATATCTGCTCAATAAGGCGAAGGTCCAGTGTGTAGATGACAAGACCGTTCCGGACCTGCGCAGTTACCTGCGACAGAAACAGAACACGGAGGTTTTCGGTTTCTGGAAACTGCAGCTCCATGTCTATAACACTGCTCCGGCGGACACGACGACGAAGTCCAAGAAACGCCTTGCTCGCAACGCACACAAGATGGGCGAGGCGCCGGTTATCTATGATGAGGAACTGACGCGCGCAAGTATGCAGCAACTCACCCAGCAGATGAACAACTTGGGCTATTTCCATGCTCATGTCGATACGCAGAAGGTCATCAAAGACCGAAAAGTGAACCTTACCTATCTCATTACGGCGAACCAGCCGTACAAGATTCGCAATTACGAAGTGGACATCCCTGAGGACTATGTACGCGAGATAGCGACCGACAGCCGCTGCAAAGTGCATTCCGGCGAGCAGTTCTCTACCGCTACGCTCGATGAGGAGCGCGAACGTATTTCTACTGCGCTGCGTAACCGGGGATACTATTATTTCGAGAAATCGATGTTAGAGTTTACGGCGGACAGTTCGCTCAACTCGCATGAGGTGGATGTTCGTCTGCATTTCGCGCCTTATGTGCTCCAACTCGATTCGGCTGCGCTGGCTCAGCTGCACAAGCGCTATTACATCGGCCATGTGGAGTACAAACTGGACAAACCTTTCCTGCGGCAGAATATGCTGAGACGGACGAGCCGTCTGAAGGATGGCGACCGGTTTGCGGAGTGGCGTGTGGAGCGTACGTACGCGCGCATGAACGCACTCGCGCCTGTTAAATATGTGGATATCGCATTTGTGCCTGCCGGAGACTCCACTCTGGATTGTAATATCACTATCTCGCGCGGACGTCTTAACTCCGTGGCTGCGGAACTCGAAGGAACCTATAGTGCCGGCGACTGGGGTATAGCCGCAGGGCTCAACTATACGAACAAGAACCTCTTCCGCGGAGCCGAAGTGCTGACTATCGGAGGACGCGGTTCGTACGAATGGCGTGCCGACGGCGGTAGGGCTATCGAGGCGCGTGCCGAAGCCGGACTGCGGTTCGCTTCGAATGTGAATGTCAAAATCGGTTACAGCTACCAGTACCGACCCAAAGAGTACGAACGCTCCATGGCGACGGCTACGCTGGGCTATTTCCTTCATAACCCGGGCGGCAAATGGACACACCAGTTTAACTGCCTGGATATCAACTATATCTATGTGCCGTGGATGGACAGTCTCTTCCTGGAGCGTATTTCGAAAAAATCGAGCATTCTAAAGACCAGCTACGACAACCATTTCATCCTGGACTGGAGTTACATGGCTTCGTTCACGACCTTCGACCCGCGTTTCCCGAACCGCTCTTATGTGCAGCTGGGAATGCGTGCAGAGACAGCAGGTAACGCCCTGTATGCGCTTAGTTTGGCGGCTAAATTGCAAAAGGACAAATATGGACGCTATATGTTGTGGCGAATACCGTTTGCGCAATACGTCAAAGGTGATGTCAACTTCACCTATCATGGTATCATCACACCCAAGCATCATTTGGTTGCCCATCTTGGCTTAGGCGTCGCGGTGCCGTATCTCAACTCCAATGTGCTGCCGTTTGAGAAAAGGTATTTCTCCGGTGGTGCGAATAGTATCCGCGGATGGCAGGCTCGTACGCTGGGACCGGGTACTTTCAGCGGTATTAACGGCGCTAAGTTCTATGATTTGCAGGTGGGTGACATCAAACTCGATTTGAACCTCGAGTACCGTTTCAAGGTGCTCTCATTCCTCGAACTGGCGGCTTTCGTTGATGCAGGAAATATATGGACGATACGCGAATACCCCGACCAACCGGGCGGTGTGTTCCTCTTCAATGAGTTCTACAAGCAGATAGCGTGGAGTTATGGTGTGGGTGTGCGTTTTGACCTGTCGCTGTTCATCTTCCGTGTGGACTTCGGCGTGAAACTGCATGACCCGAGCCGTATAGACGAAGGCAAACAATGGCGCACCGCCGCTAACGGCTTAGGCTGGAAAGATGACATGACGTTCCATTTCGCAATAGGATACCCATTTTAAATGTACGAAGGACTTGTATGCTTAAGCCGTTTATGGTGGCAAATATTATCGAAGCCGGTTGCGACGAGGCGGGACGGGGACCGCTGGCGGGAAGTGTGTTCTGCGCAGCAGTCATCCTCAACCCCGAGCGGGTGAACAGCATACCTGAGTTTGAGTGGCTCAACGACTCCAAACAGTTGACCGACAAACAGCGGTACGCCCTGAGGCCGGTTATCGAACGAGAAGCCATCAGTTGGGCGGTGGTCGAAGTGACGGCGAAAGAGATAGACGAACGCAATATATTACAATGCTCCATTTTGGGCATGCAGCGTGCGCTGGACAAGTTATCCGTTCGTCCGCAACACATCCTCGTGGACGGGAATAAATGGAAACCCTATGTGCCCGAAGGCGAACTGCTGGAGATACCGGCTCACACGGTCGTTCATGGAGATGCAACCTATATGTCCATCGCTGCGGCAAGTGTGCTGGCGAAGACCTATCGGGACGATTATATGCTCCGCCTCCACGCCGAATACCCGCAGTACGGATGGGACACCAACAAGGGTTATCCGACCGCAGAGCACTATGCAGCACTCCGTCAATACGGCCCTACGCCCTACCACCGGATGACATTTAATTTGAAACTAACAGAAAATAATAAATAATAAATCGTTAAATCGTAAATCGTCAAATCGTAAATCGTTATGGCTTTTTTCTACAGAAACACCGTGTCGGCTGACGGACAGGAGCGTCCGCGCCGCAGAGTAGGTTGCCTGGGAGGCTGCCTCATTTTCTTCGCTGTCTATTTCCTGTGCAGCGCTATCTTGGGTTGGTTGATGGGAGATATGTTCTCCTCGTCCTCCAAAGTGGAACTCAAAGACCAAACCGTTTACCGCCTTCAACTCAAAGGAACGCTCGTAGAGCAGGGACAGGCGGAAGACCCCTTTGCTTCGGTCATGAGCTCGTTGCCGTACAGCTCGTACACCAAGCAGGACAATGTCGGTCTGGACAATATCCTGAGTAACATCCGTTTGGCGAAGACCGATGACCGTGTTCTCGGTATTTGGCTCGATGATGCCACGATGGCTATGGGCCCTGCGAACGCGAAAACTATCCGTGACGCACTGCTCGACTTCAAGCAAAGCGGCAAATGGATTATCGCTTCGGCGAAGTCGTACAGCGCTACCAATTACTATGTGGCTTCCGTAGCGGACCTCATCTGTCTGGACCCGACAGGCGCTGTCAACTGGAACGGACTTTCCGCACAGCGGTTGTACTACAAGCGACTGCTGGATAAGATAGGCGTGGAGATGCAGATACTCAAGGTAGGTACATTCAAGTCCGCCGTTGAGCCGTTCTTCCGCACTTCGATGTCCGATGCAGACCGTTTGCAGATAGAGCAGTACCTCGACGGCATCTGGTCGGAGTACAAAGATGCGGTGGGTACATCCCGTCATATAGCTCCTGTGCAACTCGATGCAATCGCTGACCGCTATATGGGTATCCAGAGCGCTCAAGAGCAAGTCAAAGCCGGTCTGGTAGATACGCTTGTCTATACGCAGGATATGGATTCGTTGCTTCGCATCTATACCGGCACGAAGGATTACAACGTGCTCACGACTTCCAAGTTGGCAGCTGTAGAGCGTCCTAAATCCAAAGCCAAAGACAAAGTGGCTGTGCTCTATCTCGAAGGTGAGATAACCGACGAGGATGGAGAAGGTATTGTCGGCAAAGAGGTTGTTAAGACGCTCAAGAAAATCCAAAAAGACGACGAAGTCAAGGCTCTTGTACTTCGCGTCAACAGCCCTGGTGGTTCGGCGGACGCCAGCGAACAAATCTGGCATGCCGTACAGAAAATCAAAGCAGACAGCATTCCGGTTGTTGTTTCGATGGGTGACTACGCGGCTTCGGGCGGTTATTATATCTCCTGCGGAGCGGATTATATCTATGCCCAACCGACCACTATCACCGGTTCTATCGGTATTTTCGGTACCATTCCGAATGTAGCCAAACTGCGTGACAAAGTGGGTCTGGATTTGGATGGCGTCTCGACCAACAAGCACTCGGCGCTCGAGAATAATCTCATCTTCAAGGGCATGAACCCCGAAGAGCACGCGATGATGCAAGCGATGATTGAGCGCGGTTATGACCTCTTCACCTCCCGTTGTGCCGAAGGCCGTCATGTCAGCCAGGATTATATCAAGTCCATCGGCGAAGGACGTGTATGGCTGGGCTTCAAGGGTAAAGAGATAGGTATCGTGGATGAAATGGGTACTCTCGATGACGCTGTCAACAAGGCAGTCGAACTCGCCCAACTCGATGTTTATCAGGTTGCTTATTACCCCGATGTAGTGGACCCGTGGAGCGAGATTCTCAAGTCGTTTGACAATACCACCGACGAAGAGAAACTGATGCTCAAGGTGCGTCAACTATGCTCCAAGCCGCGTGTCCTCGCCCTCATGCCCGAAGTAACGATTCAATAATCGTCCAATCGTCAATCTAAATGCGCAGCATTTTCTATGTTCCTCTCAGCTGGCTCTACACGCTCGGTGTAGCCATCCGGCACACGCTGTATAACCAGCGTCTGTTGCTCTCTTTCTCCGTCGAGACACCCACTATCTGTGTGGGTAATCTCGCGGTAGGAGGAACAGGCAAGACGCCCATGACGGCGTATATCGTCCGTTTGCTGCTGGACCACGGTTATCATCCGGCTATCCTCTCGCGTGGCTACAAGCGTCTGACGCATGGTTTTGTGATGGCGGACAGCACTTCGACGGTGGATACTATCGGCGATGAGATGATGCAGCTTCATCGTGCTTTTCCCGAAGTGCCTATCGCGGTGTGCGAGAGTAGGGTGCGTGGCGCACGGCAGTTACAGCGTCAGGTGGAGAATCTCGATGTGATTGTGCTTGATGATGCGATGCAGCACCGCTCTTTGCGCTGCGGCTTTACTATCTTGCTTACGCCCTATGACCATCTGTATATCGATGACCACATGTTGCCCTGGGGCACACTCCGCGACCTGCCTTCGCGTGCGTTGGAAGCGGACGCAGTAGTGGTAACCAAGTGTCCGGAGTCTATCCGGCCTATCGACATGCGTGTGGTGGACAACCGCTTGCATCTGCCTACATTCCAGCTGCTCCATTTCGCGGGTATCGACTATGCGCCGATGGAGCAGGACGGTACGCCGCTGGTGCTCTGCGGAATAGCCCAACCGCAGTATATGATGGATTATGTGACGAAGCGGTACCCGAAGGCAGAACTGATGGCTTACCCTGACCATCATCACTATACGCCGAAGGATATCGATGCGATTATGGAGCGCTCGCGGCATTTTGATTTTGTGCTCACGACGGAGAAAGATATCCAGCGTCTTCGCACGACTACGCTTGTGGAGCGATTGACGGCGGTTAACAAACGCCTCATTGCGCTGCCGATACGCGTTAAGTTTTATTCGCCTAAAGAGACTTTCGACCGCCAAATACTCAGTTACGTTCATGAAAACTGCCACAAATAATATCCTTCGTCGGTTTGTGCCGCCTTATAAGGCGCAGATGGGATTGAATATCTTCTTCAATCTCCTCTCGACGATTCTCTCGCTTTTCTCGTTCGCGGCTATCATTCCTGTGCTGCGTATCCTGTTCGGTTTGACCTCTCTGGATGTGCAGCGTGTGGATCTCGGTGCCGTGAGCGGTTTGCAGGAGACTATAGCGGCGCTGCGAACGAATATGTACTGCCTGCTCAACGAGCAGATAGCGTTGCATGGCTCGAGTTATGTGCTGATGTGGCTGGGTGCGTTTTTGGTGTTCATGACCGGACTCAAATGCGGTTCGTCGTGGTTAGCGAACTATTTCATGGTTCCTATCCGGACGGGTGTGTTGCGTGATCTCCGCCGCCAGTTGTACGATAAGATTCTCTCGCTTCCGATGGGCTATTTCACGGAGGCGCGCCGCGGCGATATCATCTCGCGAATGACGAACGATGTCGGCGAAGTGGAAGCGTCTATCATGTCGGCGCTGGATATATTGTTCAAGGACCCGGTGATGATTCTTGTCTATCTCGTCACGCTCTTTGTCATCTCGTGGCAACTGACGCTCTTTGTGCTTCTGCTGATGCCGATAGCGGTTTTCTTCATCGGTCGTCTCGGACGTACGCTCAAGAAAGCGTCCACCAGAGGACAGGAGCAGAACGCAGAAATCCTTTCGTCCATCGATGAGACGTTATTAGGTCTGCGTGTGGTTAAAGGCTTCAATGCCCAGCATAAACTGCGTGAGCGCTTTGATGCGCTTATCAATGCCACGCGTGCTACTTTCAATCGCATCAACCGCCGCTATTACCTTGCGCACCCTTTGTCCGAATTTCTCGGAACGATGCTCATTGCGCTTATCCTCTGGTTCGGCGGTCTGCTGATTCTCTCCGACCATGCTACCATCGATGCATCCACGTTCATCTATTATCTGGTGATTTTCTATTCGATTATCAACCCGTCCAAGGACCTCAGCCGTGCGGCGTACGGTATCCGCAAAGGTCAGGCGTCGCTCGAGCGTATCGATGCGGTGCTTCAGACCCCGTCGAATATCCTCGAACCGGCACAACCTTTGAACCTCTCCTCCTTTGAGAGCGATATCTCTTTCCACCATGTTCATTTCTCGTACCAGCCGGACCGCGAAGTGCTGACGGATATCTCGTTCTCCTTGCCCAAAGGAAAGACCGTCGCTTTGGTGGGACAGTCGGGTGGAGGAAAGACCACTATCACGGACCTCTTGCCGCGTTTCTACGACCCGACGCAGGGCACTATCACTATTGACGGAAACGATATTCGCCGTTTCGCTACGCATGACCTGCGTGCTCTCATGGGCATCGTCTGTCAGGAACCGGTTCTGTTCAACGATACGGTGTTTAACAATATCACGTTTGGCGTTGATACCACTCAGCCGGCTCCGAACGGACTGACATGGCAGCAGGCAGCGGAGCAGGCAGCGCGTATCGCCAATGCCCATGAGTTCATCGAGGCTATGCCGGACGGTTATAACACCATCATCGGCGACCGCGGTTCGCGTCTCTCCGGCGGTCAGCGCCAGCGACTCAGCATAGCACGGGCGATACTCAAGAACCCGCCGATTCTCATTTTGGACGAAGCCACCTCGGCGCTCGACAGCGAATCCGAGAAACTGGTACAGGAAGCCCTTGGACATCTGATGTCCGAGCGAACGACACTCGTTGTGGCGCACCGGCTCTCTACTATCAAGCATGCTGACCTCATCTGCGTCGTACACGAAGGACGCATTGTCGAGCGCGGTACGCATGACGAGCTGCTCGCCCTCGGCGGTTATTACACCAAACTCGTACAAATGCAATCCTAAATGAAAAAACGTGTTATGCTCGGTATGTCCGGTGGTATCGACTCCACCGTCAGCGCAATGCTTCTGTTGGAGCAGGGCTATGAAGTCGTGGGTGTCACGTTCCGCACGTTCGACAGCATCAAAGAGTCCTGCCTCGCCAAGGAGAAAGGCTGCTGTTCCGTTGAGTCTATCATGGAGGCAAAGCATAACGCGGAGAAGATGGGATTTGAGCATCATATCGTTGATTTCCGGGACACGTTCCGTCAATGCGTCATACAGAACTTCATCGATGAGTATATGGCGGGTCGAACGCCTAATCCCTGCGTGCTATGCAACAGCCATATCAAGTGGGGCGAACTGATGCGTGTGGCGGACGAGTACGGCTGTGATTATATCGCGACGGGTCACTATGCCCGCATCGCCGAGCGCGACGGACACCTGTTCCTCCGTACGGCGGTGGATACGAAAAAGGACCAGACTTATTTCCTCTGGATGCTGACGGAGGAGCAACTCAAGCGCACTATTTTCCCGCTGGGAGACTTGACCAAAGACGAGGTGCGCGCGATAGCGCGTGAGCACGGTTATGAGAAATTGGCCGTTAAGCGGGAAAGCCAGGAGATTTGTTTCATTCCGAACGATGACTACCGCTCTTTCTTGCGCGCGAATGTGCCCGATTATAACGAACGCGTACGCGCGGGTGAGTATATTGACAAGGACGGAAAAGTATTGGGTTATCACCAAGGCTACGTCAACTATACCATCGGTCAGCGCAAAGGGCTGGGTATCGCGCTTGGTCAGCCGGCGTATATCACGCATATCAATGCCGCTACCAACCGCATAACCCTCGGTACGAACGAAGATATGTATGCTTCGGAACTGAAGTTCAAAAACCGGCGGCTAATAGCCAACAGCCAACAGCCTCTTTTCGCTAAAGTTCGTTACCGCAGTCAGGCGGTCGAGGTGAAATCACATAGCATCGATGACCGGACACAAACAGGCTCGCTGGTGTTCAGCGAGCCTGTCTGGGGTGTCACGCCCGGCCAGTCTGTTGTCCTTTATCAGGACGACCTCGTAGTCGGCGGCGGAATAATTCAGTGAATAATTAACAATTAATAATGAATATCTTTTTTCGTAGCGGTTTCACAAAACTACGGAATATTCATTAATCACTAATCATTAATCATTTTCCAAAGTACCGCTTGTATAGACCTTCGAAACCTTTGCCGTGACGTGCTTCGTCGCGCGCCATCTCATGTACGGAGTCGTGAATCGGGTCGAGGTTCAGTTCTTTCGCACGCTTAGCGATTTTGAACTTATCTTCACAAGCGCCGGCTTCAGCCATCATTCGTTTCTCGAGGTTGGTCTTGGTGTCCCAAACGATTTCTCCGAGCAGTTCAGCGAAACGCGAAGCGTGATCTGCCTCTTCGAATGCATAGCGGCGGAAAGCCTCTGCAATCTCCGGATATCCTTCGCGGTCAGCCTGACGAGCCATAGCGAGGTATTGACCTACTTCGGTACATTCGCCCATGAAGTGCGCACGCAGACCTTCAGCGATAATCGGGTCTTTCTCGTCTTTAGCCACGCCGAGGACGTGTTCGCAAACGAAATTGAGTTTGTCGTCGGAGGCTACTTTCCATTCAACGATTTGTTTACATTGAGGGCAACGCTCGGGAGCTTCGGTACCTTCGTGTACATAGCCGCAAATCGGGCAAATAAATTTCTTTACCATAGTGTTAAATTTTTAAGGGGTTAATAAAAATATTAATTTTTAATTTTTAATTCTTAATTTCTTTCTCTCTCATTTCCATTAGGTCTTGAGCGCGTCGGAGGGCAAAGTGGATGTTCGCGCAGATGTTATGCGGGTCCATCTGTTGCTCGATGCCGCCTATGAGCAGCTGTTTGTGTACATGGTCGTTCACACCGGAGAGGATGATAGTGATGCCCTCTTTGTGCGAACGCTGGATGAGCATGGACAGGTTGTGCATAGCGGTCGAATCGACGAAAGGCACCTTACGCATTCGGATGATACGAATCGGGTATTTCTCACTCGGCACATGTGTCATGATATCGTCAAATTTGTTGGCGATGCCGAAGAAATACGGGCCGTCGATCTCATAGACCTCCACGCCTTCGGGGATGGTCAGGTGCTCAAGGTTCGACTGGATATCCGTGTCTTCGTTCGGGTCTATCTCATTGTGCAGCGTACGGATATGTATCTGTTCGTTCGTACGCATGAGGAACAGAACGAGCGCTAACAGGATACCCACTTCGATAGCTACCGTCAGGTCGAAGATGACGGTCAGGAGGAAGGTGATAACCAGCACCCAGAAATCGCGGTTACGATGCTTGAACAGACCTACGATGGTCTTCCATCCGGACATCGAGTACGCCACCATGATGAGGACTGCCGCCAGACAAGCCATCGGGATAAGACCGACCAGCTGACCGAGGAACAGCAGTACTAATAATAGTACGATCGCGTGTACGACGCCCGCGACAGGCGTGCGACCGCCGTTGTTGATGTTCGTCATCGTACGGGCTATCGCGCCGGTAGCAGGTATTCCGCCGAAGAACGGCACCACCACATTCGCTATTCCTTGCGCTATCAGCTCCGTGTTCGAGTTATGCTTGTCGCCTATCACGCCGTCCGCCACCATCGCCGACAGCAGCGACTCGATGGCGCCTAACATCGCTATTGTGAATGCCGCAGGGAAGAGCTTGCGAATCAAGCTGAGCATCGTCTCGCCTTCCGCCAAATCGAGGGATGGCACATGCGGCGCAGGGATGCCGTGCGGCAAGGCGTACAGGTCGCTGATGGTCTGCAGACTCGCTACACCCCAGCTCTCCGGAGCATAACTCTTGAGCAGCCATACTGCGAGCGTCGCTAAGATAATCGCCGCTAACGAACCCGGTACGCGCTTGGTTATCTTCGGCATGAAGATACATATCAGCAGCGAGAACACACCGATACCGAGTGCCCACCAGTTGACGCTGAAATGCTGTGCGTAGAACACCCATTTGTCGATGAAGTTCGCCGGCACATCTTTCAGTCCGAGGCCGAAGAAATCGTTCATCTGCGTCGAAAAAATCGTCAACGCTATACCGGCTGTGAAGCCGACGATGACGGGGTAGGGAACAAACTTGATGACCGAACCGAGTTTGGCGAAACCCATGATAATCAGTAATATACCAGCCATCACAGTAGCAATCATCAGGCCCGCCAAACCGAACTCCTGGATGATGCCGTAGATGATGACGATGAAGGCGCCTGTCGGACCGCCTATCTGTACCTTACTGCCGCCAAACAGCGAAATCAACAAACCGGCAATGATTGCCGTCACTAAACCTTCTGTTGGGCCTACGCCCGAAGAGATACCGAACGCGATAGCCAGAGGTATCGCCACGATACCTACTATCACGCCCGCCAGCGCGTCTTGACCAAACTGCGCACCGCTGTAGTTCTTCAGCGTTTGGAACAACTTCGGCGCAAAAACGTCTCTAATTGAATACTTCTCACTCATTTCCGGCGCAAAGGTACAACAAATTTTTCAAATATACAAGGTTTTTAGCAAAAAAATATCGTCTGTGCCCGCACAAGCGTAGTTTTGTGCTAAAAAGATTGTTGTTTGCACGAAAGTGCGGACGTACCTTCGAAGGGGTCCCCATCTATATGGGGGAGGAGGTCGAAGGTACAACAACAAATTCGAATTACCAAACAAAAGAGAGCCTTTTTTTACTTTTTTAAAAAATGAACAATTTATTTTGCATATGTCGTTTATTTTTTGTACCTTTGCACCCGTTTTTGTGAAAACAAACAAATTAACAAATAATTAACAATTAAAATTTTATTAAATCTAATGTTTATGAAAAAGATTTTTTCTCTTTTTGTAATCGCGCTCTTTAGCGTAAGTATGTTTGCTGACACGTGGACTGTAGCGGGAAATAATGCTGCTATTCTTGGCGTGGAATGGTCTACAACGGCCGAGGACAATGACATGGTACAAATTGGCGAGACTGATTATTGGAAACTGGTAAAGGATTTTTCTGCTTTGGACGCTGAATGAAGTGTTCAATATAAGGTTTGCATGAATCATGACTGGAATCCGTCTTATCCTGCTCAAAACCAATGGTGTTATATGCCAAATGGAGCATCAAGCGTGTTGTTTACTTTTAATGCAAGTACTTATTCTACATTTGCTTTTTCTCATGTAACTGTTTCCGGTGGTAGTGAACCGTTATTTGGTTATAGCTGGGGCATCCATGCTGAGAATGACATGATTTACGCTAATGATGTTTATACATTCACCAAAAGTGGCGTTGCTCTCACAGCTGGATCTATTGAATATAGAATTGTTGCTAATCATGATAATGGTTGGAATGCCGCTTGGCCGAAGGGTAATGCTACATTATCGATAGCAGAAGATGGCAAATATGATGTGACAATTACATTCAATCCATATACATATGAAGTTACGGCAAATGCAGAGAAGAAAGAAGACGTAGTTGTTGTTCCGACGATTAAACTTCATGGCAATTTTACCGGTGTATGGGTAGATACCTACGAATTCGAAATCGATGGAAATAATGAAACCGCTTCTTTGACCTTGTACGATTTGCAGGCTGGTAATTATGAGTTTGGCGTCAAGAAAGATGGTACGTGGGTGTCGAATGGCGCAGAGTTTACTCGTAATTCGGCATCGCACGAAGTAGTGGCTGGCAGCGACAATCTGACTATAGCAGTAGATAAAACCGGTGACTATACATTTACTTGGACTTATGAATCGAATGTACTGTCTGTTACCTATCCGACGGCTACCGCTATCGACAATACCGAAGCAGCAACCAAGGCGGTTAAGCGCATCGTGAACGGTCAGTTGGTTATCGAGCGCGAGGGTAAGTTGTTCAACGCTCTTGGTGCAGAAGTGAAGTAAGAACATCCGTTCGAACACAACAAAGGCAGACCTTCGGGTCTGCTTTTTGTTTCCTCATGCAAGATTAAACTAAGACTCAACTAAGGGGCGAATAAGAGGTAAGTAAGGGTAATACCGTATCCCACCTTACCCTATATATACTGCGTATATATCCCGTGATTTTGAATTTTTTTTGTTAAAAATATTGCATATTCCATTTTTTTTTCGTACCTTTGCAAACTTTTTGTAATATGCGGTACTACGCGCATGCAAATCGGAGATTTGAACATATTGTTCGGCCACCATCCGGAAGTGAAGAGTTTACAGCGAATGGTGAGCGGTACGCAGGACAGACATGTGTTAGTGTCGGTTTTGCGTGCGTCCGCACGCGCGCTCGCGCTCAGCGCGCTCACGCAGCGTTTATTTATAGTGATGGACAATGCGGAGGCTGCGCAGTATATGTATAGCGACCTGCGGTCGCTGACCGCTGGTGCTGACAGACCGGCTACGCCTGACAGAGGGTCGTTGCAGACGGACCAAGTTTTCTTCTTTCCGAGCAGCAAACGGAGACGTACGACGGACGATGCGGCGCTTATCCAGCGCACGGAGTGCCTGACGGCTTTAACGAGTGAACGGGCGGAGGAAAGGCTCATCGTGGTGACCTATCCGGAGGCGGTAGCAGAGGAAGTGCCGGAGAAAGAACGGCTCTCGGCGGTCAGTTTTCAGTTGACTGTCGGTCAGGAGATTCAGCAGTCGGAACTGGCTGCACAGCTCTCGGACTTGGGCTTTGAGCGCGTGGACTTTGTGTTCCAACCGGGCCAGTATGCCGTTCGCGGTTCGATTGTCGATATCTACAGTTACGGCCACGACATACCTTTCCGTCTGGATTTCTTCGGCGATGAGATAGAGAGTATCCGCGAGTTCGATATAGAGGACCAGCTGTCGAAGAACAAGGTCGAACGAGCCGACCTTGTTGGACCGGCTTCGCCTGACAGAACACAGACCGCTAACGCTGACAGACCGGCTTCGCCTGACAGAGCACAGACCGCTGGCGCTGACAGACCGGCTTCGCCTGTAGGACCGTCTATAGTCGATTATTTGTCGGCAGACACGGTATGGGTGTCCAATGACTGGACGCTGGTATCCTTCAAATGGGACGGCCTCCAGTTCACAGGCGGCGCTCTGACGGACAGACGGACCATCGAGATGGCGGACAAGAGCACGTTTGTCGAGCACACGAAGATAGCCTTTGATATCATGCCGCAACCGGTGTTCCACAAGCAGTTCGACCTGCTCACGGACGACCTGCGCAAGCATATCGAAGAGGGCTACACGATTTATATCCTTGCCGAGCAGCAGAAACAACTCGACCGACTTTCGGCTATCTTTGAGTCTGTCAGCGAAGCGGCGGTCTCCTTCACCGGCATCAACGCCTCGCTGCATGAGGGATTCGTGGACAGGGGACTGAAGATTTGCTGCTATACCGACCATCAGATTTTCGAGCGTTACCACCGCGTGTCGATGGGTAGCGAGAACGCGCGTCGCGGCAAAGCAATCATCACCTTGCGTGAGATTAACCAGCTGCAGATAGGCGATTATGTGGTTCATTCCGACCACGGTATCGCTAAGTTCGGCGGACTCGTCACTACACCGGTTAACGGCAAACCGCAGGAGATGATCAAACTCAACTACCGCGACGGAGCTAACGTGTTCGTCTCTATTCATAACCTCCACCGTATCAGTAAGTACAAAGGCCGTGAAGGTTCCGAACCGACCATCGCAAGGCTGGGTTCGGGTGCTTGGGAGCGGCTCAAAGAGCGGACGAAGGACAAAGTGAAGGATATAGCACGTGACCTCATCCGTCTGTATGCGACGCGCAAGCAGCAGAAAGGGTTCGCCTATTCGCCGGACGGATACATGCAGCACGAGCTGGAGGCTTCATTCCTCTATGAAGACACGCCGGACCAGGCGAAAGCGACGGCGGATGTGAAGCGCGACCTCGAGAGTCCGATGCCGATGGACCGACTCGTCTGCGGCGATGTGGGATTCGGCAAGACCGAAGTGGCTATGCGTGCGGCATTCAAGGTTGCCTCGGACGGCAAACAGGTAGCCGTGCTCGTACCGACCACCGTACTCGCGCTGCAGCACTATAACACTTTCTCCGAGCGAATGAAGAACCTGCCTGTGCGCATCGAGTACCTCAGCCGGTTGAAGAGTCCGAAAGAAATCAAACAGACCCTCGATGACCTCGAGGCAGGTAAGATAGACATCCTTATCGGTACGCACAAACTGATCGGCAAAACGGTCAAATGGCATGACCTCGGTCTGCTCATCATCGATGAGGAACAGAAATTCGGCGTGGCAGCCAAAGAGAAACTCAAATCGCTTCGCGCGAACATCGATGTGCTCACGCTTACGGCTACGCCTATCCCGCGAACCCTTCAGTTCTCGCTCCTCGGAGCGCGTGACCTGAGTATCATGACCACGCCGCCGCCGAACCGCTATCCCGTGCAGACCGAACTCATTACCGTCGATGACGAGGATATCATCAAAGAGGCTATCGAACTGGAGTTGGAGCGCAACGGACAGGTGTTCATCGTCAACAACCGCATCGAGATGTTACCGCGTATCGAGAACAAGATTCGCAAGCTCTGCCCCGATGCGCGTATCGTCATCGCCCACGGCCAGCTGCCGGCTGCCGAGATGGAAGAACGGCTCGAAGCGTTCATCAATTACGACTACGATATCCTGCTCTCGACGACCATCATCGAGTCCGGCGTAGACATCCCGAATGTGAACACGATACTCATCTTCAGCGCCAACAAGTACGGTCTGGCGGACCTGCATCAGCTGCGCGGACGCGTGGGACGGTCGAACCGCAAAGCGTACTGTTACCTCATCGCGCCGGAGAAAGAGCTGCTGACGGACGATGCCCGGAGACGGTTGGAGGCCTTAAGCACCTTCGCCGAACTCGGAGCGGGATTCAACCTCGCGATGCAGGACCTCGACATCCGCGGCGCGGGAAACATGTTAGGCGCCGAGCAGTCGGGATTCATTGCCGACCTGGGCTACGAGACCTACCAGCGGATATTGAACGAAGCCGTCGAGGAATTGAAAGAAGAAATGGGCGCTTCGCTCAATGATGCAAATGATGAAATGAGCGCTTCGCTCAATGATGGCAAGCATCTCTGGTGCAGCGATTCGCAGCTAGAGACCGACCTGCCAATCTGTTTCCCGACGGACTATATCGCGAATATCAGCGAGCGTATCACACTCTACCGCGAGCTGGACAGCCTGCGCAGCGAGGAGCAGATGGATGCCTTCCGTAGGCGGCTCATAGACCGCTTCGGTGCGCTGCCGGAACCTGCGGAAGAACTGCTGAGCGTCGTGCGCCTGCGCTGGCTCTGCTGCCGGCTGGGCATCGAGAAGATTTTGCTCAAAGGCGAGCGCATGACCATGTATCTCGTGCAGCACAAAGATGCGTACTGGCAGTCCGAGCAGTTCGGCAATATCGTTCAGTACGCTGTGACGCGACCCGAACGGTGCCTGCTGCACGAAGAGAAAGACAAGAAAGGCGTACCGACCGGCCGACGGATGGTCACCATCTCGAATGTGAAGACAATTAACGGAGCCATCACGCTCCTCTCGAAAATAGAAAAGAACGAATTGTAAAATATGAAATTTATTGGAATCATACCGGCGCGATACGGTTCGACCCGCTTCCCGGGTAAGCCGCTGGCGGAGATATGCGGAAAGACGGTCATCCGTCGTGTCTATGAGCAGGCGAGCAAAGCCTTGGACACCGTGCTTGTGGCGACCGATGACGACCGCATCTATGATACCGTAGAGGCCTTCGGCGGAAAAGTCGTCATGACGCGCCCTGACCATAAATGTGGAACCGACCGTTGTCTGGAGGCCTATATGGCCATCACGACGCCCACCTGGCGCGAGCAGAACGACACCGACACCGTCATCATCAATATCCAGGGCGACGAGCCCTTTATCCAGCCGGAGCAGATAGAGGCGCTGATGGCTTGTTTTGATGCGCCGGATACGCAGATAGCGACGCTCGTGCGGCCGTTCACGGACAAGGACAGCGCCGCGGACCTCGAGAATCCCAACACGCCGAAAGTGGAGTGGGACAAGGCGACGGGCGAAGCGAAGATGTTTAGCCGCAAGGTCATTGCCTGCGCCGACGGCAGTCATTATCGTCACATAGGCATTTATGCCTATCGCGCCGATGTCCTCGAGCAAATAACGAAGCTCGAGCAAAGCCCGCTGGAGTTGGCGGAGCGGCTGGAGCAGCTGCGCTGGCTGGAGAACGGCTATCATATCCGCGTAGGCGTTACCGAACAGCTGACTATCGGCATCGACACGCCCGATGACCTCGAGAAAGCAATCGAATGGTATAAGTACAACGGCTGACCAATGAGAAATGAGAAATAACAAGTATATTTATTAACCTCAAAAAAACACAATTATGGCAAAAGGAAATTGTCCTACTCCGCACAATGGTGCGCAGTACGGAGAGATTGCAAAAACAGTCATTATGGCGGGTGACCCGCTGCGTGCTAAACTGATGGCGGAGCGCTATCTGGAGAACGCCAAACTGGTGAACCAAGTGCGTAATATGTTCGCTTACACGGGCACATACAAAGGTAAAGAAATTACCGTCATGGGCCACGGAATGGGTATTCCGTCCATCGGTATCTATACCTACGAGCTCTATAATTTCTATGATGTGGATACCATCATCCGCGTCGGCTCGTGCGGTGCGCGTCAGAACTATGTGCAACTCGGCGATATCGTCATCGCGTTGGGTAGTTGCACCGAGAGTAACTATGCCGACCAGTTCCACCTCCAGGGTAATTTTGCGCCTATCGCTACATTCGAACTGGCGCGTAAGGCGGTGGATTCCTGCGAGAAACGTCACTATCGCTACCATGTAGGTAATGTCTATTCGGCGGATGTCTTCTATTCCGAGGACCCGCGTAAAGCGAACTGGACGAAGATGGGCGTGCTGGCGGATGAGATGGAAGCGCCGGCTCTGTACCTCAATGCGGCGCGTGCGGGTAAGAAAGCACTCGTCATCTGTACCGTTAGTGACCATATTCTGACCGGCGAGGCAACGACCGCCGAGCAACGCCAGAACTCGTTCACCAATATGATGGACGTGGCATTTGATATAGCTGTTGAATGAGAAGAAACATTTTGTGGATAGTATTGGTTCTTCTGCCCTTGGGCCTTGTGGCTCAAGAGCAGGAGGCCGATGGTAAGTCGGAGAAGCACAGCGCGTCGCATGTGTTCACCGGTTTCTCCGGTGGTATGATGCTGCACGCCGGATACCTCTTCTCCGACGACCCGACCAAGGTATTCAGCAATACCGGTCTGGGTAGTTCTGATTATGTCAAAGGCCTCCCGAAATCGGGTGCGTGCTTTGGTTTGGGCGGAGCGCTGAGGGTGCATCTGATTGACCATATTCACCTTGGCGCAGAGGGATTCGTGAGCACCATGCCGCTGATGGGTACCGGTTCGAATGTGCGGACAGGATGGGGTGGTGCGCTGTGCGATTTCTATGGCAACTGGGGTAAAGTGCGTCCGATGATAGGTATGACTGTCGGCGGCGGTTCGATGAGAAAACTCTATGTGCCGGCGCAAGACGAAGTGGTGCAGCCGACGGACCCGACCAACCCCACGGACAGTACCGCAACTATCTATAACTCTTCCTTCGTGAAAACGCCTTTCTTCTTCCTCGACCCCTATGTGGGAATGGAGATCGGGCTGACCAACCATATCGCTTTGCTTATTCGCATAGATTATATGTTGCCTTTCAATATCCATAACAAAGGACTGTCGGAAGTGGGGCAACAGGTCAAATGGGACCATTTTGTCACTCCGAGCGGACCGCGACTCTATGTGGGCGTCATGTTCGGAAAACTGAAAAAGAAATAATTAGAAAAACTAAATATAAATAGAATGGATAAAAACACTTGGATTGGCTTTTTAATTATAGCCGTAATTATTATCGGATTCACATGGATACAGCGTCCGTCGAAAGAGCAACTTGCGGAGCGTCAGCGTATCCAGGATTCCATTAGTTTGGTGCGTCTGGCTGAGGCTGAGGCGCAGCGTCTGTCGGACTCGCTCCAGTTGGTAGCCGGTGAAGCAGCGCAGCAACCCGAAACCGTTTCAGCCGAGCAACAGCAGCAACGTCTGCAGGCTGCCTATGGTACGTTTGCCGGTGCCGCACAAGGCGAAGAGCAATGGGTCACGCTGCAGAACGACAAACTGCGTCTGACGCTCTCGACCCTCGGTGGACGTATCGTCCGCGCCGAGTTGCCGGAGTATCACGCTTCGGGTGATTCGGTCAACCCGCTCTGCCTCTTCCGCGCAGACGAAGCATCCTTCGCTCTCACGCTCATCACAGCGAACAATCGTATCCTGCAGACCTCCAACCTGTATTTCACGCCCGTGGAGAGCGACCAGCCGAACAAAGTAATCATGCGTCTGCCGACCGCGTCCGAGGACGCTTGGCTCGATTTCGTCTATGAGTTGTCGGACAACTATATGGTTCATCTCGCGCTCGAACCGCATAACATGCAGACCGAGCTGGCGCAGAATATCAATTCGCTCGAACTCCAGTGGCGTCAACTCATCCCGCAGCAAGAGCAGGGACGTAAGTTCGAAGAGCGCTATGCGCAGCTCCAATACATGCTCGTGGGCGGCGATATGGAGAAACTGAGCGAGAGCAAGGATGATAGTGCCAAAGAGTCCGCGCGTATCAAATGGATTGGCTACAAAGACCAGTTCTTCTCTACCGTGCTCATCGCCGATGATGCGTTCTCTTCCACGCAGCTCCAATCAACCCTGCAAGGCAAGCACTCCGGTTATATCAAGGAGTACAGCACACATACCTCGGTGCCGTTTGACCTCAATGGACGTTCGCTCACCGGATTCCGCTTCTATTGCGGACCGAACCATTACCATACCCTCAAGGCGTATGACGAAGGTGTGGAGAAAGAGGATCGCCTCTATCTCAATAAACTTGTGCCGCTTGGCTGGAAAATCGTCAGCTGGATCAATACCGCACTCGTCATTCCTATGTTTGACCTCTTCACGTCCTGGGGACTGCATATCGGTATCGTCATCCTTCTGATGACCATCGTCATCAAACTCATCATCCTGCCGTTCGTCTTCGTCTCCTATAAGTCGAGCGCGAAGATGCGTGCGCTCAAGCCGCAGATTGACGAGATTAACGCCAAATATCCTGCGGAGAAGATGCAGGAGCGTCAGCAGGCTACTATGCAGTTGTACAACCAGGCGGGTGTCAGTCCGATGTCCGGCTGTCTGCCGATGTTGTTCCAGTTCCCCGTTCTGATGGCTATGTTCTGGTTCCTGCCTACGGCTATCGAGCTTCGTGGTAAGTCGCTCTTCTGGGCGGACGATCTCTCTACCTATGATGCCGTCTTCCATTGGGGATTCAATATCCCGCTCCTTGGCGACCACCTCTCGCTCTTCTGCTTGCTGATGACCATCTGTAATATCGCGTACACCTATATCACCATGCAGTCGCAGGCTACCGACCCGAATATGAAGTTCATGAAGTATATGATGTACGCCATGCCGCTGATGTTCCTCTTTATCTTCAATGATTACGCGGCCGGTCTGAGTTACTACTACCTCGTCTCGCTGTTCATCACCATCCTCCAGACCATGATTTTCCGTTGGGCGCTGGATGACGAGAAGATGCTCCGTGAGATGGAAGAGAATAAAAAGAAAAAAGCCGGCAAACCTAAGTCCGGCTTCATGGCTCGCCTCGAGGCGATGCAGCGTGAACAGCAGCGTTTAGCTCGCGAGAACGCTAAGGCGGCTGCGAAGAGACGCTAACTCGCCGTCCACGATGCGCTGACCTGCGTCAGACAATGTCACTCCGTCCTGCTCGAGCAACTCGTCGTAATGAGGGTTGGCGAGCATCGGACTGGTGATATCGATGATATGAACGCATTGCAGGGACGCGAGACGGAAGATGGCTAAGTTGTACAGCGCGTGGATATTGCGCAGACGCTCCGTCTTACCGCCTAACCAATAAAGGATGTTCTTGCGCTCCTGCATGCTCAGGCCGCGGGTGATATGGGCGAAATAGCGATTCTCGTCCATGATAGGAAGGCTAACCAGTACCGGCTCCTGTCCACACGCGCGCGCTTGCGCAATCTTATTAGTATATAGGGCCTTGTATGCCACTAAATCAAGTTGAGGCTCATGATGACCACTCGGATTCATCGCGATTGCTTTCCAGTCGTACTGCAATCCGCTCTCTGGTTGAATAATAACAGTCTTGTCCATAATATAACGAATTAACGATTTAACAATTTAACAATTTAACGATTTAACTTTTACTGTTTACAGGTTCATTACCAAATAGGCTACTACAGCCGGTAATTGAAGACAATATAGTGCGACCAACAGGTCAAATCCAATACGTTGAACAGTTTTCATATCTATAATTATTTAATAGATGATACAATGTTGTTTCAAATTCGGTGCAAAATTACTGCTTTTGACGGACGTGGACAAACAATTGTGATGAGTGACTAAAAAATGTGACTAAAATAGCCATTTTGATGACTAAAATCAATATATAGGGACGAAATTAGATAATTTCCGATTTCGTCACACTAAATTAGGAGACTAAATTATGAATAAAATTCCTTCTTCGCTTGTGTCGCTGACCGTGCTTTTGCTGCATGTGTTCGCTATGCCCGTGTTCTTCCTGGGCTTCATACTCATTTATGAGAGTCGCTGGATAATGGAGTTCCTCCATACCGGTCCTGAGATGGAGGTTTTCAATACGCTGATGCTGACCAGTATCCTGATTGGTGTCATCGCCGTTTCGCGTATTACCATGAGTGCTGTCGGCAGAAATCATCGGATCAGCTGGTGGCAGTATGCCCTCTGGTCTTTCGGAGAGGTGTTTATCTATTCGTGCTTTGCTGCTCTGTATATGGCGCTCATCTATGGCACTTACGGCTATTTCCCGGCTTTGGCGAAATGTATGCAGGTTTCCCTCGCTACGCTCTCCTATCCCTATATCATCTTTGCTATCCTCTTTGCTTATATTCGGCCCGATGAAGATGAAGTCGCGGAAGAAGACCTTATACGCTTTGTGGATAATACCGGTCGCCTTAAACTGGTTATTGCCCATGATGTTCTTCTCTATGTCGAGGCGGAGGAGAACTATGTCTCTATCCATTATATGGAGGGTAACGCACTCAAGGAATACTCGTTGCGCCAGTCGATGCGGGGCATAGAGGATATCATGTCTAAGCATGGTATCATCCGTTGCCAGCGCTCTTTCTTCGTCAATCCCCGTCATGTCAAAGTGCTCAGACGCGATAAGGAAGGCTTCATCCAAGCCGAACTGGACGTGGATTCCCATCGTCCAGTCCCCGTCTCTCCCAAATACTACGACCACCTCAGCAAAATGCTCTAACCCTTAGATTTTTCGTAGTCGTTGTTTGAGCTGATAATGACTCTTTGTCTCTGGAAAATGCTACGTTCCTGACCGCCACTGCGAAATGTGGACATTTTCAGGACATTTTGTCCATTGAAACGGACATAAATCGTAGTATCTTTGCACCGTCATTCGAAAGAGTGGTGGTGGTGACTAGCGTGATTGTAAGGCGTTGACGAGTTGGCCGCAGGCGGCAAGGATGTCTTCGCCTCGCGAACGGCGGATGGTGGTCGTCAAGCCATGCTCTGTGAGGTAATCCCGGAAAAAAGCCATCTGCTGCTCGTTCGATGCCGGGAAATCGCGGTCCACGCCTTCATGAAAACGGATGAGGTTGATACGGCAGTTCAGCCCTTTGAGCAGTCGCAACAGTTCCTTGGCATGACGCAGCGTGGTATTGTGCTGCCAGCAGATATATTCGAAGCTGACACGGCGTTGGTGCGACCAGTCGTATTGCTTGATGAGCGCCACCACATCAGTGATGGACATCAGTTTCTCCGCCGGCATCATCTGTGCCCGCTCGTCTGGGAAGGGGTTGTGCATCGATACGGCCAGATGACATTCGCTTTCGTCCAGAAAGCGCTTCATAGCCGGTATTCCGACGGTGGAGACCGTGATGCGTTTGGGCGACCAGGCACAGCCGTACGGAGCCGTCATGATCTGCAGCGCCCGAAGGACCTGGTCGAGGTTGTCCATCGGTTCGCCTTCGCCCATGAAGACCAAATTGGTAATTTGTAATTGGTCATTTGTCATTGCCCATTGGTCGATAGCGAATATCTGATTGAGAATGTCTGCGGCACAGAGATGGCCGTGGAAACCGAGTGTACCTGTCATGCAGAAACGGCAACCCATCTTGCATCCTGCCTGCGAGGACACGCATAGCGTAGCGCGGTCGTCATCAGGGATATAGACCGTTTCTACGAAATGACCGGCTTCGCTGTTAGACCGTCCTTCGGACTGACAGATTTCGAAGAGGTATTTGCGGGTGCCATCTGTGCTGACGGCTTCGCGGACCGGTGCATGGCGACCGATAACATAGCGCTCGCGGAGTGCTTCGCGGCCTTTGAGCGAGATATTGGTCATCTCGTCGAACGAACGAACCTGCCGCACATAGAGCCATTCGGCAAGTTGCTTGCCTGCGAACTTCGGCAATCCGACGCTCAATGCCACCTCTTGCAGTTCAGGCAGCGTCTTGCCAAGCAAGACATTGGTCATTGGTGATTGGTCATTGGTCATTGGTTCAGCATCGTGACATCGACATGCGGGTAAGCGAAGGTGAAGCCTTGCGGCGGCAGTTCGGTATAGAAACGCTCCTGGAGGTCAAAGAAGACACCCCAGTAGTCCGCGGCGCGCACCCACGCACGTACCACAAACGTGATATCGTTGGAATTCAGCGACTTGAGCGCCACGAACGGTGCAGGGATGGCATCCATCTTATAATTCACAGTGGAGAGCTGGTAGTTCTGAATCTGCAACTCCTTATAGAGTTTCGTCATATTCGTATCCTCCTGCAGCACGCGGGGGTCGGAGTTGACAATCGCGAGAATAGCGTCCTTGCATGCCTTGGCATCCACGCCGTACGACACGCTCACCGTCCATTCGATGCGGCGCAACGGACGTCCGTTATAGTTGTTAATCGTGCCGTTCGACAGCGCACCATTCGGGAGAATGACCACGCGGTTGTCGGGCGTGAGCACTTTGGTGGCGGTGATATTGACCTCAATGACCGTTCCGAGCGTACCTTGCGCCTCGATGAGATCGCCGGCTTTGAAGGGCTTGAACGCCAAAATCATCAGTCCGCCGGAGAAATTCTGCACCGTACCGGAGAGCGCCATACCGATAGCCATACCTCCTGCCGCCAGCAGAGCCGCGAGCGAAGTGGTATTCACACCTAATGTGCCTACCGAGATGATGATAATCAGAACCGTCAGCGAGATAGAGACGAACGAGGAGACGAAAGACGCAATGGTCGGCTCCGTCTTGCGGCGCTCGAATGCTTTCTTGAGCAGATGCTGTATCCAGCGGATGAGTAAGATACCAATGACGAAGATAAGCAGCGCCACCAGCACTTTGATGCCGAAATGCAAGGTCGCTGTGCCTACTTCCTGCCAGAAAGTCTCAGGGTCGCTCTTGGCGGTCTCAATCATCATCTTCGCCCCCGCACGGATAGAGTCCCGTTTGGCTTCTATCTGCTCCGGCGTAGGAGCCGCCTGCAGCAGAATCATCATGAGCGTATTCATACTTATCGAATTCTATCGGCTGCGCGAACGAGCGCCTCGTCCTTGAGGATACGACGCGTAGCCATGAGGGTTAATACAAAGCAAATCAAGGGGAAGGATGCGTAGGGCATGATATGCCAGTCCAGACCAAAAGACAACTTGACCTGCCATATATACAGAGCCAACACTCCGTAGTAGCCCAGACACAGCAGGGCTGTGAAGATATTCAGACGCGCCTGTAGAAGACGTTTCTTATACAGAAAAATATCCACGAGTGCCAAAAGAGGTATCAAAGCTGTGGTTGTCAGCAGCCCCCATAAACCCGGCAAGATGATGTCGAAAGGTTCGGCGGTCGCGTTTTGCAGGCATATCGCATTCAGATAGTAGATATCCAGTGTTTCTGCGCCTTCGGGCGAAACGAACTGTACGACCGGCAGCCATATCAGTACGATACCCAGTATGACGACGGCCAATAAATACAATGTTTGAATTCTTTGAATCATAAGAGTATTTACGATTTGACGATTTACGATTTACGATTTGACGATTGTTATTGCATGGCTTGCTCGAGCGAAGCACATCTGTCGCCATGCTTGTTGACCCATCCGATTTGACGGGCGGGATTGCCGACCATGAGCGCGTATGCCGGTACATCTTTGGTCACTACCGAACCGGCACCGACCATGCAGTACTCGCCGAGCGTATGACCGCAGACGATGGTAGCGTTTGCTCCGATGGTGGCGCCACGACGAATGAGCGTCGGCTTGAACTCATCCTTGCGGTTGACTGCCGCACGGGGATTGAGCACATTGGTAAACACCATCGAGGGACCGAGGAACACATCGTCCTCGCACCGAACACCGGTATAGACGGATACATTGTTCTGCACCTTGCAGTTCCGTCCAAGCACCACGTTGGGCGATATAACGACGTTCTGGCCGATATTGCATTCTTCGCCTATCGTACAGTCATGCATGATATGGCAGAAATGCCAAATCTTTGTGCCCTTGCCTATGCGGCAACCGTCATCCACATACGATGACTCGTGAACGAAGTAATTTACAATTTGGTCATTTACCATGTACAATATATTTTAAAAGAATATTTTGAGGATGTCGTTGAAGTTCGCAAAGATAAGCAACGCCAGCAGAAACCAGAATCCTATCTCGTTCGCTTTCTCAAGGAATTTGTCACTCGGTTTGCGGCGTGTGATGATTTCCACGAGCAGGAAGAGGATATATCCTCCGTCCAGAGCAGGGATAGGCAGGAAATTCATGAAGGCAAGGATGATGCTCAAGAATGCCGTCATGTGCCAGAACGCATACCAGCTCCACGAAGCAGGGAACATCGAACCGATGGCTCCGAAGCCGCCGAGCGATTGTGCTCCTTCTTTGGTAAACACGAGGCGGAACTGCTTGACGTACATCGCGAGGATGTCCCAGCCGTACTTGATGCCGGCGGGAATAGACTGCCAGAACGTGTAGTCGGTGTGCTCAAAGCGGAAATCGATGCGGGCAGCGATACCGAGCTTGCACTGGTCGCCCAGGAAAGCCTGCGCCGTAAGGCGTTCGCCGTTTCGGTAATAATCGATGGCGATGGAGTCGCAGGGATGGTGCAGCAGTTCGGCGGTCATCTGGTAGTACGAAGGTGTCGGCACACCATCAACAGCTACGATACTGTCGCCTTTCTCAATACCGGCATAGTATGCGGCGTTGTCCGGCAGAACGGTATCCACTACGCACGGAATCCACTCGGCGATGAGCGTATAGTTGCGTTTCTGATAATTGCTGTCCGCGCGTTTCTTATCGCGTTCGTTCTTGGCGAACTCGTTCTGCAGCGCGAGGTAACGCGTACCGAGGTCTTCGCTCATCGTTAGTGACACGGTGTCTGTGCCGCGAAGCACGAGCACATCGCGTTTGCCCTCGATGATGAGCGCTTGGACGACGTCTTGCAGGTACTCCGGCTCTTCGCCGTTGATGGAGAGGATGCGGTCCTGCTGTTGGAAGCCCTCGCCCTGCAGTATCTCGGAGTAATAGAGTCCGTCGGTTACGTTACGCAGCGGCAGCGTGTCCTGTCCCCAATGCCAGAGCAGCATCGTGAAGATGACAAGGGCACCGATGAAGTTAACAAGGATACCGCCGAGGATGATAAGCAGTCGCTGCCACGCCGGCTTGGAGCGGAACTCCCAGTCCTGCGCTTTGGACGCCAGGTCTTCGGTTTTGTGGGTCTCGT
This sequence comes from uncultured Bacteroidales bacterium, assembly GCA_902778935.1. Classification (GTDB taxonomy): domain Bacteria; phylum Bacteroidota; class Bacteroidia; order Bacteroidales; family Paludibacteraceae; genus Colicola. The sequence goes on along the minus strand of CACYZT010000002.1, from coordinate 271,935 downwards.
CCACCATACCTGCGATGGCGCAGTAACCGCCGAAAGGCAGCCAGCCGATACCCCATTCGGTATTCTCCGGATGTGCGTCCCACTCGGCGTCTTCATTCTTGGCAAACACTTTGACATGCCATTTGCCGTCGAATTTCTTGAAGCGGATGAGACTAATCCAGGGGTTGAAGAACATATAGAATTTCTCTACGCGGACGTGAAATATCTTCGCGAAGGTGAAATGTCCCAACTCGTGAATCAGCACGAGAAAGGAGAGCGCTAAAATCAGTTGTATTGCTTGAACCATAAAGTTAATTTACAATTTACAATTTATCATTTGTTCTGCGATGTTCCGTGCTTCCTTATCGGTCTGGACGTAGTTGTCGTACGTCGGTTTTTGGATGAACGGCGTCTTGTCCATAGTAGCGGCGATGATGTCGCTCATCTGCAGGAAAGCGCATCGCCCTTCGCGGAAAGCGAGATTTACCACTTCGTTCGCCGCATTGAGCACGCATGGTATGTTTCCTCCGCGTCGCATCGCTTCGTAGGCGAGTGCGAGATTAGGGAACCGCTTCATGTCCGGTTGCTCGAACGTGAGGTCCTTGAGCGCAAAGAGGTCAGCCCGCGGAAAATCGCTTGCCAGCCGTTCAGGGAAAGAGAGCGCATATTGGATAGGCAGGCGCATGTCGGGTGCTCCGAGCTGTGCTTTGATGGCACCATCGGTGAACTGCACCGCCGAATGGACGATGGACTGCGGATGAACGAGTACTTGCACTTTCTCCACCGGCACACCGAATAGCCATTTGGCTTCGATGACCTCGAATCCTTTGTTCATCATCGAGGCGGAGTCGATGGTTATCTTCGCGCCCATATCCCAGTTGGGATGCTTGAGTGCATCGGCAGCCGTGACGGATTGCATCTGCTCGAGCGTGAATGTGCGGAATGGTCCGCCGCTGGCGGTAAGCAGGATTTTCTCTATCTCGCTGCGGTCTTCGCCCACCAGACTCTGGAAGATAGCGCTGTGCTCGCTATCCACCGGCAGAATAGGTGCATGGTGCTTGGTGGCAAGTTCGCAGATGATTTCGCCTGCGACCACGAGTGTCTCCTTATTGGCAAGCGCGATGGTCTTGCCGGCTTTGATAGCTTCGATGGTCGGCCGTAAGCCTGCGTAACCCACCATCGCTGCTACGACGATATCGATGGAGTCCATTGTCACCACTTGTGCGATGGCATCGGGACCTGCCCAGACTTTGCAGTTGAGCGAGGAGAGTCTTTCCTTCAGGGTTTCGTATAGGCTCTCGTCGGCGATACATACCACTTCGGGCTTGAACTCCTGCGCCTGCTCTACGAGTTTGTCAATACTGCGGTGCGCACAGAGTGCATAGACCTGATAGCGGTCGGGATACGCCCGTACCACATCGAGAGTCTGCGTACCTATCGAACCGGTTGAACCTAATATACAGAGTTGTTTCACCATACGATTACCTCCTCGGGATTGACGAACTGTCCTCCGTCCCACAACTCGACCGTCAGGTCATGTTCGCCGTCCATCAGTCCGACGGACTCGCCTTGCTCAACCTGCGTGCCTTGCTGCTTGAGCGCCTCTGCGATACCGCGATAGACGGTAACGAAAGCTCCGTTCTGCAGCGTGATGGTAAACCGGTTGTCAGCCGTCCGCTCCACCGAGACGAGCGTACCGCGGGTAGTAGCCATGACATTCTCGTTCTTCGCCGTTCGGATAGACGTGCCGTAGAGACGTACGTCAGGTTTGGCGGAAGTGGTAACCACTCCGCGGACAGGCCGGTAGAGATGACGTATGGAGCGGTCGGACACATTGCCGAACAGCAGCAGTCGGTCACGCTCTTTCTGTTCATACTGCGCCATGAAGGCTTCGGTCACTTCGCTATGCTCCTCGGCTATATGCGCCCGCTCAACGCGTTGTAACGAGTCCAGGCTCTGCACGCTGTCGCTTTGGATAGTACCGGCAGCCAGTTGCTTGATGACATCGAGGTACTGGCGTTGAAGCGTGAGGCTATTCTGCAGCGAATCCACCCGTGCGGACTCATCGATGAGTTGCTCACGCAGACTCGCGCTATATCCCGGCAGAATATTACGCAGCGGGGTATAGACGATGAGTATGGACAGCAGCACGATGAGAGCAATGATGGTAGTGGTGATGATAGTGACGGCACCCAAGAGGCTTACGCGGAAGTGAAACACCTCGCGCAGCGTCAGGTCGTCCAGCATCGCCAACCTGTATTTGCGTCTTTTATTGGACATTGGCTATTGGCTGTCGGCTGTTAGCTGATAATCGTGCAGCCGGTACAGGGTTTGAGTTGTTTGAAGAAATCATTGCCTTTGTCGTCCACCAGGATGAATGCAGGGAAGTCCTCCACTTCGATTTTCCAGATGGCCTCCATACCCAACTCAGGGTACTCCACGCACTCGATGGACTTGATATTGTTCTGCGCCAGGATAGCGGCAGGACCTCCGATAGAGCCGAGGTAGAAACCTCCATGCTTCTGGCAGGCATTGGTCACATCGATCGAGCGGTTACCTTTGGCGAGCATGATGAGCGAACCTCCGTGGTCCTGGAATTCATCTACATACGGGTCCATACGACCGGCTGTGGTCGGGCCCATCGAACCGCACGCCATGCCCGCCGGAGTCTTCGCCGGACCGGCATAGTAAATCGGGTGGTTCTTGAGATACTCGGGCATCGGTTCGCCGGCATCGAGACGCGCTTTGATTTTCGCATGAGCGATATCGCGGCCCACGATGATAGTGCCGTTCAGGCTGAGGCGCGTACCGATAGGATATTTCGTGAGGATGGCGCACACATCCTTCATCGGCTGGTTGAGGTCGATACGAACGGCATCTCCTTCGCCTGCCTGACGAAGTTCAGCAGGGATAAGCGAAGCAGGGTTGTTATCCAGTTTCTCAATCCATATGCCGTCTTTGTTGATTTTGCATTTGATGTTTCTATCCGCCGAGCAGCTTACGCCCAGACCGATAGGGCAACTGGCTCCATGACGGGGCAGACGAACGACGCGGACGTCATGCGCCATGTACTTGCCGCCGAACTGCGCACCGAGACCGATTTTGTATGCCTCCTGCAGCAGCTGTTTCTCCAGTTCGATATCACGGAAAGCGCGACCGGTCTCATCGCCCGAAGTAGGCAGACTGTCATAGTAATGGGTAGAAGCGAGCTTAACCGTCAGCAGGTTCTTCTCCGCACTCGTACCGCCGATGACGATGGCGATATGGTAGGGCGGGCAAGCAGCCGTACCGAGACTCTTCATCTTCTCCACGAGGAAGGGAATGAGTGTGCCCGGATTCTGGATACGCGCCTTCGTCTCCTGATAGAGATAGGTCTTGTTGGCACTACCGCCGCCTTTGGTCACGCACAAGAAATGATACTCCATGCCGTGAGTGGCTTCAATATCAATCTGCGCCGGCAGGTTGCACTTCGTATTCACCTCGTCGTACATGTTCAGCGGCGCATTCTGCGAATAACGGAGGTTGCACTCCGTATAGGTATTGAATACACCGCGACTCAGCGCCTCCTCGTCGGAAACCGCATGGCTGTTCGCTCCGGCGGTCGCCGTCCATACCTGCTGTCCTTTCTCGCCATGGATGATGGCGGTACCGGTATCCTGGCAGAGCGGCAGTTGTCCTTTGCAAGCCACCTCGGCATTGCGCAGGAAGGTAAGCGCTACATATTTGTCATTAGCGGAAGCCTCAGGGTCACGCAGGATTTTGGCAACCTGCTCGTTATGCGCACGGCGCAGCATAAAACTAACGTCGTGGAATGCCTGCTGCGCCATCATCGTCAGCGCTTCCGGCTCTACCAGCAAAACTTGTTCTTTCTTGTCCGAACCCTCAAAGCTGACCTCTGTGAGCTTTACGTGGTCCTTGGTCAACAGATAATACTCAGTCTCGTCCTTACCGAGCTGAAACATCGGTGCATACTTAAATTCCATACTACTATTTCGATTTAATCATTTGCTTATACGTATTTATCGGCTTAAAAAGCCGTATTATCCAAAATACGGCGCAAAGTTACTGCTTTTTTTGCATATATGCAAGAAAAATCAAAGATTTTTTTATAAAGACGAACGGGCGGAAGGACGAATGGCTTGTTCAAAAACGCCATCCGAGATAGTAGTTGAGACCCCAACCGATGTTATCGCGTTTGCCGAAACCGGGTATGTAAGCGGGCATGTAAGGGTTGGCATCCATCAGATTCTCCGGCGCTGTCTTTTTCTCGGCAGAGGTCAGCGTGCGGGTGAAGAGACATTTGAACCGTCCCATCCAACCCATGTAAAACGAGGTCTTGTTGACTTTCGCTATCTCTACCTGGCAGCCCGCCACGATCTCTCCCCAGCAGTCGCCGCGAACACCACCGGTACCGTAGTCCGGATGTTGCCATTGTTGCGCCGCTGTGCCCAGACGAACGCCGACCAGTAGTGCGTGCGGGCTTTCCGGATGCTTCTTGAACGGACAAAGGTCTGCACCTATACGAAAGAAACCGCCTTGTCCGCGGTAGAGAATAGTGTCGTTGGTCGTGTGACCGCCGGAATAACCGGCTTCAAAAGTAGGGTAGAATCGTTTGGCAAGACGCACGTTGACCGCCAATTCGTAGTGCTGGATTTTCCAATTGTTGGCAGCCGACATGACGATAGGCGAAGCGATATCCAGCTTCAGTTGTGTGCCGCAGTAGATAGAGTCAGCTTTGGCTTTGGCCTTGGCCTTGGCAGGACAAAGGACAAAGGACATAAGACAAAGGACAAAAATGATTCGTCCGATTGTAACTTGTCTTTGCTCTTTTAGCGAAGCGGTCTTTTGTCTTTTAGCGAAGCGGTCTGTCATCTACATCAGCTCTTTGGCTTCATTCTTCAGTTCCTCGAGCGCTTTATCGGTAGGCGTGATGCCGTTGGTCGAGTATGCGGTTAGCATGGTGGTGACGTATGTCTGCGCATTTGCGTCCTTGGGAATCTGCGTTGTAATACCGATGATGAAAGCTGCCGTTTGGTCACGCGCGTTGATGATGAGGTCCCAAACCTCGTCGGATACATACACCTGTTGGCTCTGGTTGTGGTCAAATTCCGCACGGATAGTCTGTAGCAAGTACTGCTGCACTTGTCCGACAGTCCATGTGCTCAGCGCCTCGGGTTCTGCCTTCTGCAATTCGAGAATCATGTGCTCAGGCTTGGTACGCTCGAGCAACAACGTCAACCGCTCGTATGCGCGCAAACGAATAGGCGAGATGGTCTTCTGACTCTCGCGTTTCAACTCCCATTGGCGTTTCTTCTCTTCATTGCGGAAACCGGAGTACTGAATGAGCCAGAAGCCGAAAATCAGCACTACAATGGTTAAAATAATGGCTAAAATAGTACCAGTCATATGTATCGTCACATAAATTCGCTGCAAAGGTACAACAAATTTTGCAAATATGCAAATATTTATGCTTTTTTTATGATTTGAGTTCCTGGTAAATCATGGCACGGACGAAGTTGTCGAAGCGGAAATACTGCTTCTTCTTACCTTCTTTGTCGAGTGGAGCTTGCAAGTCCGGTGCACCCTTGAGTTGCGCTATAAAGCGGCGTCGGAACTGCTCCAAGAGCTCGCGTTGTTCTTCTGTGGCTGTGTCCGGAAATTTATATGCATAAATGAGCGCCGTTGTGCGCTTTGCCGCTTCTCCAAAGCGGTGAAGATGAGCGAGTTCTGCGCCTTTAGGAGGATTGTGCTTGTAGTCGCGTTTGTTGCGCTGGAGGTAAATTTCAGGTTTGCACACTTTTGTGATTGCACCCATTGTGTCGTGGAGGTGCTTTCGGCGTGTGATAAGTTTGTGCCCGCTGTCCAATGCTCCTAGGGTGTACTCAATGCCGGGCGAATAAAAGATTTCTGCCATAAAGTGAATATTTTGAGGTTAAATACTATTTCTACAGGGTGTGGACGTTACTAAGACGTGAGACAATGTTCGGCAAATGGAATCGATTATATTCTACTAATCACCTACTAATTACATACTAATTACCTGCTATATTTATACTAATCATGTACTAATTTCATACTTGACTACTCAGAATTGGTGCAAAGGTAGTAATAAAAATGGAATATACAAATTTAAGTACTAAAATATGAGTATTTAGAGCATTTTTTTGTTATAATTACTCAAATACGGGTAGTTATTTGCCGCTGAATGTTGATGGCGAGAGGTGAGTTATCGTTCCGTATTCGTCCGGTAAGCGAGTCGTAGTTTTTTTATCGAATCGCGCGTTAATCACATGTTAATAGCCTATTATACCTCTTATGCAAGCCTTATGTTATGAGGGTTCAGAGAGAGCGTATGGCTGGGATAGAACAATCTTAAAAGACGAGTAGAAACCACCGCCGTCGTTACAAGCCCAGTAACCCGAACAGAGACGCTCAACACCTGTGTTGTTTGCGGTGACGATTATCTGGTATTGGCAGAGAGCTTGTGTATCGAGCGAGTAGCTGGAATACCCGCAATAGGGCGGTTCGTTGGAGAAAGTGTAGAAATCGGTTCTGAATTTCTCAAAGCCATACATGGACATGTAGAGGTTGTTGGTGTAAATATTGAAAATTATCTCACCGCCTTCGGACGGGAAATCGCGAATCAAAGCAACCGTCTCCATTTCTCCGACACGCCATCCCAGATATACGTTGAAGGTCATCACACCATTAATAGTACAGACATCATATTTGGATGTCGGCACAAATGTTGGTATAGTATCCGGCTCTTGTGTATTCTGCGGTTCAGGGTTCTCATTATTTGTGGTGTCGCCAATAATAACTATGGTCGTGTCTGTGGTGTGATTTGAATTATTGTTATTTCCATTTGTATCCTCCCACCACGGCTGCCCACCAGAGGGGTTTGTGGGGTTTGAAGGTCTCTGCGGTTCATTAATACGAACTACACACGCCTGCAAACAAGCCATCACAAGAAGCAATATTGGTAAAAGGTTTTTCATAATGTATATAGTTGATAAGATTTGACAATAGAACCCAAGCAGTCCACGCAAACAAGTTGGTTGTCTATGTTGATAATACTGTCCATTTGCGTGTGGCCGAAAATCTGTAGATATGGTGTGCTGACGAATAGATTATGTTCCATTAGCGTCCATGGACGAATCCACAGCGGCGATTGCGTGGCTGATTCTCCGCAAGTGTCATAGGGAGATTCGGCATTGGTATCAAAAGAGAACTCGTTCTTGTTATGCGCCCATAGCTCGTTGATGTCCTGCGCCACTTCGGATAAGTTGGCGCCTTCGTATGGTCCGAACTCTTTCTCATACCACTCTTTGCTCACTCCCGCATGTGTCACCAGCGCTCTTTCACCTATTGCGTATACCACACCGCTAAACAGATGCGCCGTTTCGCGGAACAGTTGCCTGTTCTGCTCTGCATGCACAGCGTCATAGCGGCTATAGTGCTCTATGCCCGTCAGATACGGAAAGTCATGATTGCCGTATAGCAGCACGGTCTGCGGATGGGCTATCCTGTACGCGATGATATCAACAAAGTTGTGAATCAAATCCTCGTATGGTATCTGCTCGTACGGATCGAGATAATCGCCCACGAAAATGTTGACACAGTCATCCTTGACAAGCTCTTTCCAGCATGTCCGCCCGTGAATATCTCCTATGATGTTGTAGTGATTCAACTTACGCGCTTTCTTTTTTCAAATTCGATGCAAAGGTACTGCTTTTTTTCGATATATAACTAAGTGAGAAAATCAAGGTCATGGGTTTACATATCAGATAGGGTGTAAATGATAGGCCCCATATCGGTATTACCGAGGTGGATAAACCCGTCAATATCCACTGTATAGGCGATAGGTGACATGTCTGTGTTGCCTCTTCGGATGAACGGCCAGTCGATGCAATAGATGATAGGCCCCATGTCTGTATTACCCCGGTGAACAAATCCGTCATAGTCTATAGTGGCAATGATAGGCCCCATGTCCGTATTGCCGGCATGGATGAAGCCGTCGATGTCGATGGTCGCTACGATAGGAGACATATCCGTGTTACCTCTACGGATGAAACACCATCGCTTCCAGTCGCTATAATCCGGTTTGTCGTTTGCCACTAACTGCGTTAATTATTTAGTCATGTTTAATGTATGGGTCTTCTAATACCGTCCAACCCAATCCGTCACCATCTAAATCTAAATCAAACATTTTCTTGTATTCTTTCATAAGCGGTTTAATAAAAGTGATAGCTTTTTGGTAAGTTTCATCTTCTGGGTCAAGGTTAGCCAATTCGTTTAGGTGGTATAGTGCCATATTTAAACTATCATACGCTCCTGCTATGAACGATAACACCGCTTCAAAATTATCACGAATTTCTTGGTTGTTTTCTAATTCTTCCAGTTCCATAGGTATTTAATTTTAGATTATCTTAACTTCATGATGGTTTGTTTAGCGCTTCGTTTACGGCCTTTAGATGATTTGTTGGAATTCGTCGAACTATCAATATGAGAATGCTTGCTGCTTTTTTTATTATCGTGAATCAAGGCAATAATCAAAGCAACCACAACCCAAAAGACTACGACAATTGGGACTCCAATGATAAATAATATAACCCAAAGTGCTGCCATACTTGTATATTCTATAAGATAAGATTTTTTACTGCGATCGTAAATGGGAACAAGGTATTTCTACAATGATAGTGTGTTTCTTGAGGAGAGATATTTTCCACAGATTCCAGTTTACCTTCCAATGTCCAATCGCCATGAATAATCATTGCTCGTTGAAATGACTTTGGTTCCAGACTTTCCCACATGCCAATAGTGATTGACATCTCATTAGGCAAACCGGAATCTATAGACACCTCAAAAGTGTTTGTCTCGCAATCATTTCCCTGCTGCGTTCCAATGCCATAGTAATGAAAGCATTTATCTTCACCAACACAAATATGTACCTCTACTTGGTTCATGTATTATGTTTGTCAGTGAAAACTTTAACTAAACAGCAGATATAAAATAATGAATATGACTACAATCAATGTGACTATGAGAATTCTTTTAGTGACAACAGAAAAACTTACCTGATTACGAACTGCTTCTAATGTTTTGATAAACTGTCCTATTGTTTCTTCGCTACCTGCGCCGTGTTCAACAGAGATGTTTTCATTCGGGAAATTAGTGTTAAATTCATAAATATGAGAATGCAATTTCTTGTATAAAGGAATACAATAATTTAGTTGTTTATATAATTCTGCCTTGTAATCGCCAAACTTATGAATGATTTCTTCGGCCGAAGTATCAAAACTACAATCTTCCTTCCCATAGAAAGCCCCCATTTTATAACGATTTTTTTCGCAGAGATCCTTTAATTCGTCCCATTCTTTTAGAATTTTGCTTGCACCATCTACACGCTTTTGTTCTTTTTGTAGATCTTCAAGAAACATAGAATTGTCAAACACGGCATTATAAAGAGCTTTTGCCATCATAATGAATGAGATTTGATCTTTATGCTCTTCAAGAACCTCAGAAACAGAATCGCCTGTTATCTTTAGCTCAATATTAGTAGCGTTAACCATCTCATACAAAATATCTTTTGATAACTCATACGCTATACATTCTGTCCATGTAATTTCAACAACAAGACCTACAGAATTAAAATACTGTTCATCTTTTTCACATGAAGGAGGTTGAAGTACATGAGGCTGCAATGAATATCTTTTATTCCCATTCAGCAAGATAAATAATTCCCCCTTGTCTAAACCGGGTTGTTTAGGAGCACCTCCAAATTGAGGACTTCCCAAGCGAGAATATTTTAAATATAAAAAGATTACATCACCTCCTTCGGAACTTTGATGACACAAACGAATAGGACCATTAGACCAAGTCCTCGTGAGCGTTTGTCCTGAGAATTTGTCGCTGTTTTGTCGAACGAAATCGTTCAATTTTGTTGTTGAATCCATAATAGGAAGTTATAATTTGTTAGTAATTTATTAGTTAACTATACTTTTGCATCAATAATATGTGACACTTTTACAATCTGACAAATCTAGTTTCCCTCTAAATCTTTTGGGAATTCGCAAAGAAAGCGAATAACATTCTGTGAAAACTTCGTACTCGCTAATCTTTTTTACACTATTGGGTATCGTAAGAGAAGCCAAACTGCGGCATCCACAGAATGTTCCTTCTTCTATACATGTAACGCTACTAGGAATTGTAAGTGAAGTGAGACGAAGGCAATAGTTAAAAGCCCTCTCCCCAATACTTGTTACGTTATTGGGGATTGAAATAGATTGCAATTCTTTGCAACCAGCGAAGGCACATCCCCCTATATTGGTAACATTTTGAGGGATATCAATAGAAGTGAGACTTTCGCATACGCAAAAAGCTGACCATCCAATGCTTGTTACACTATTAGGAATGGAAACAGATGTTACATTGTCGCACCCATCAAAGGCTAGCCTGCCAATATTTTTCACTCCATTTTTGATAACAATTGCCCTTATTGTCTCTTTTTGAGGATACCATGGAGCATCTCCAAAATCCTTGTAATCTTTCATTTTTGCATGAAATAAACGGGGAGAGATGGTTAGAACTCCATTTTGTACTTCCCATTTCGGTGTGCGCAAAAAAATTCCCAAAGGAAACAATAGTGCGACAATAACCAGAAAAATGTAAATTTTCTTTTCGTTCTTCACAAGCCAACCGCCAACAGATTGAGCGTGAATGTCGTTTTGTTCACTGTACGATTCCATAATATTGAATTTTAATCAGTTAATAATTTGATTTCAATTGAATAACGATATTTTGACATATCTAAAATAACATTGTAGAATCTGCGTGTATATGTCGTAAATTCCGCATAATTTGCAGAATACATTTGATCTGATATGTTCGAATCTATCTGTATATCGTTAGTGCCACATAGCAGGTCAAAATCGGTCAAAGTTAATGGAAAACATCGCTTCCCTAATTTTTCTCCTGATTGACTACAGGTAATAACATCTTGTTTGACCTTGAAACAAATGTAATTTCTTTCTGCACTATGGGGCATTGTAGCCAATAAGGCAATGTTTATTCCCTGTTTGGAAATCTTTGCATACCACCAGAAAGATAGTGTCTTAACCAAGGTAAAATGTCCATCGTTGGGATGGAAAGGTTTGTTTGAAATACATTCGAACGCATCGCCAAAAACCTTAATATCCACGTGTGGGTTTTGTTGAATAGCCGACAGATTCCTTTTAATGTATTTGTAAACTTGTGTAGCATCTTTGGAGTCCTTTTCAACTGGCATAACTCTTTCTGCGACAGAAATACTGCCGCAGAAAGAGCAGACATGCGTAAAGGCATGCCGCTCCATTTCTGCTCCGCAATTAGGACAGGTCATTGCTTAATTTATTGCATTAATCCTTGATCTCGGCAATACATTTCAAACCTTTCCTGCGAATTGATGATTCCATTAACGGTAATAGAAATTTCATTCGCTTCTTCATTCGTAAAATACTCATCTTTTCTCTCTATAAGAAACTTTCGAATGCAGGTATAATCAAAATGAAACTGACGAATAAGTGCGTTCAATTTAAACAGGGCATTACTTTTTACCAATTTTTTGTAATCTTCCATAATCTTACTTTTTAATTTTGTTAGACAATATGTTAGTTATAACCATCAGGGTTGTTTCAATAAATAATAGCACTACCGTTACAATAAGACAACCATTATCTTGTAATTTCTGTGGCATTAGGCATCCAAGAATGATTTCTAATACTGCAAGAAAAGAGAATAAGAAGCTGAAGGATATGCGGAAAGCTTCACGCATATTGAGCCAATAGAGACTTAACAACAAGGCTGTATTAAGTGCGATAACTCCGCAGTTAACACCCATGTTAAAATAGTTATACCGTGATAGCAATAAGCCAAGTAGCACATTGAGTACTAATGCTAAACTGCCAATTATAAGAATCATTTTTTTCATAATGATATAGTTTTTAAGGTTTTACAGGAGGAGGCGTTTGCTGAATCAAGTTAGCCAATTCCGGCACTTGAGATAGTGGGAGCCAATTCGCCATTCCAGCTTTCCATACCAGTGTTTCAGCATTGATAGTGCCTTGTTGCAACAGGGCTGTTATCATCTCGACTGATTGATTTGGCAACTGCTGACCATTGATGTAGAGATAATAGCTGGCAATAGGTGGCGGAGCAATTGGATTGGTATTAATCATTTGTCCTGCCATACTGCCAATAGTGGAACCGACTCCCACTCCTGCGCCGAGACCTGCTCCCATCGCCATCATTTGACCTCCTGAGCCTGTATTGCCGGCTGCTGTTTCCAACACATCGAAACTACGTTCCATCTGATAGACATCTTTGCCGGTAACCTTTAAACGTGCAGCAAGATCTTTGGCATTTTTGAGACGCTGGATACTTGGATCTTCCTCTGGTACGTTGATAGACATGATAGTAAAGTCCACCAACTCTATTCCATAATTGCCAATACTTTGATTGAGTTGCTGCTGGCAATAAGCAGACATCTCTACCAATTGTGCGTTAATATCCAATATGGAAATCTTGTCTGTAGTTATCTTTTGTGCAATGAATGCAGGGTCGAGAAAGAAGTCAAGTTGCCGACTAATGTCTCAAGGAATGCACGCGGAGTAGAGACTCTGATACCATATTGGCCATATGCGCGTACGGGAACAATGATATTGTATCGCGGATCTTCCAATTGCATAGGCTGCGTAGTGCCCCATTTAATATCCAGTTTGTGCAATTGGTTAATGAACCAGACCTCCGCTTTGAAGGGAGAATCACTACCAAATGGAAGATTGACCAGTTTATTTAATATCGGCAGTTCTTCGTTTTTGAGCGTATATGTGCCTGCGGTAAATTCATCACAAATTTTACCGCCATATACAAAGAAAGCCGTTTGCGCAGGATGCACAACTAATTGCGAACCTAATCGCAGATTGTCTGAAGGGAATTTTGATACCAATTCTTGGTCATTCGCTTCGATAGCAATTACATCAATTAGTGCCATATTCTATAGTTCGTTAATAATCATAACATGTTTGTACAGATCCATTCGTCGTTTGGAACTGCAGGCGTTGGGCATCTGACGCGGATCGGTAGATTACCCATACATCGCCGGTGCATTGTTTATACTCTGTCTGACCGCGCATGGTGGAGGAAGAACTCATCTCATGGTAATACACAACCGTTGAGCCGATGCTCATACTATGAGGCGGCATCTGCCCATAGAACTGACATCTGCCGATGGACATATCAGCCACACAAATACCTAAGAATAGGATATTTAATACAATGATAAAAATAATCTTCTTCATGATACTAATTACGTTGATATACAAAAAAATACTGCTTATGCTTTTTCTATGCAGGGTGTCTGGCATAACCCACGAATAAAAAAGCAAAAGCAGTACATACCGAAGTATGCACTGACGCTTGCCAATCTTATTCGTTGTTTATAAGCTGCCAGACTTATTGCATAGATGATTGGTTCGTCAGTAAAAATATGTTATGTTCGCGTGCGCGAAACAATTAGCCGCTGCTAATCGTCTGCAAAAGTATAAAATTTTTCCAACATATACAAATCTTTTGAAAGAAAAATTTCTTTTTTGTCTATTTTTTGACGAAAAATAAACCTTTGCACCACACTTTTCTCGGTATGTACCGCTTTGCGGGTGCAAAGGTATAACAATTTTTTGGAATAGAAGAAGTTCTTATTATTTCTTTTGAGAAATAAACGATTATTACTTTTTACTTCTTGTTATTTGAGGCCAAGAAGTAAACGATTATTGCTTATTACGTCAGGAGGGTGACGGATTGAAGGCCACCGTTGTTACCGGCCACATAAGATACAGGAGGTTGAGCATTCTGAATGAGTTGGTCAATATATAATGGTTGGCCTTTGAGAAAGAAAGTCGAGATGAAGGTAGCTCCAACACTCAGTTTGGAGTTCTGCGACTCGACTACCTCAAAACGCATATCGCCCAAATAGCGGAACACACAGCGGCGGTTTGGCAACCAAGTCACTTCTATGCTTTGCCCGGGTTGCAAGTCCTTTGTATGGATACCTTCTGCAATGAACGGATTACTACTGCCATGTTCACTTTCTTTCAAAAGGTTGGTATAATCATCCCAATTACATGAACCTACATATCGGGAAAGGATGTTGAGTGTGGACAGTCGGGTATTATTGGCGCCATCCACGTAGCCCCATAGACGCTCTAATGTACTGAGGGCGATATTCTCATGCAGATGCAACCAGATTTGCGCAATGAGGGTCTCAAAATCAGCAGGAGTAGCCGGGCGCATTCCTAAACGCGCTTCTACATCCTTGTGGAGTTGGATAACTTCGGGTGCATTCTTATTCATGATAATTCTTCTTTTTAATGATATTACCTGTTTATTCCGGTGGTAATGCTTGGTAGAGTGAGTCGTACAATGGATGACGCGTATGAAGATAATTGGCAAAATATGCTACCCTGAATTTCTCCTTCATATAAGGGTCACGTATAGAGAGCATAGCCTTACTAAACTCTTCATCCAAACTCTCATTGTTCCAATTTTTTAATCCCCTTCTTGTCTTGATTTCGCCTCTCTTTACCGCCTCACGCATAGCCGCATCTCGCTTTCGATGGACACGGATAGCATACGCCCGCATCTGCTCTTCTTCTGTAGGTTTGTTATTCTGCTCTACTAACGAATCTACCACATGGTTTAGCGAATCCACGACAGCAGTACGCTTGTCATTCAAATCGATTAGCGAATCTATATTTGCAAACAATTGGATTTCTTGTTGTGAATGTATTTGTTCGGTTTTCCGGTATGCTTCATAAGTTTGCCATATTGCTACTAACGGAATGAATATTACCAGAACCGACAGCGGAAGCCACACGCGTAGGCGATCTATATTATGTATTGCGCGCGACACACGTGCGCACGAGGAATACCGACGTGCAGGTTCTTCACGTGTGCAGCGACGAGCAATAGTTCTATAGCGATGCGGGAAGAGCAATTCCATAATCCTTCCCACCGCAAAAATATCTGCTCTATTATCTATCACTTTGCCCGCCAACTGCTCCGGCGCGATATAAGCCATCGAACCCGCCGGCTGTTTGAACGTCACATAATCATCGGTATCGGAAACTCCGAAATCAATTAGTTTGACCGTAGAACCGTTTCGAGTAATAATGATATTAGACGGTTTGATATCGCGGTGGATAATCTGACGTTCGTGCAAGAAAGCAAGTGAATCCAATAGTTGGTCAAGTACGCGTTTGCGCACATACTTGGTAGGTCTGGTTTCAATAAACTGATCCAGCGTTATACCATCTATATACTCCATTTGGATGTACCAACCGATGGAATCCATGTGTCCGAAGTCCAATATCCGGACGATATTCGGATGATCCAGTCCGACACCGATAGAAAACTCCTTCCGAAGTAATTCAATGTGCGGAGTGGACTCGCGATAGGGCTCTGCCAGAGCTTTTAAGATATACCTGCGTCCGAAACGCGTGGCAACATAGATTGCATTATACTCCTTGGATGATATCAACTCCGGCTCCGACCACACGTCGGAAAACTCTGAGGATAACGGAGATATGATGAATGAAGAATCCATAATGCCAGACTATTTCTGCGGCAAAGTTACAACAAATTTTTTATATATGCAAATAAAATAAAAAAAATCGCCTCAGTAGAAGCGATTTTTTTATGGTTGTTTGGATTGCTTTATCGAATCATGTCATCTCCGAAGAACGGTTGCAGGGCCTTCGGGATGCGAATACCTTCTTTACATTGGTTGTTCTCCAGCAGAGCCGCTACGATACGCGGAAGAGCGAGTGCTGAACCGTTGAGCGTATGGCAGAGCGTCACTTTCTTATCCTCCGCACGGCGGTAACGGCATTTGAGTCGGTTCGCCTGGTAGGTATCGAAATTAGACGTGCTGGACACCTCGAGCCAGCGGTGCTGTGCCTCGGAGTACACCTCAAAGTCATAGCAGAGTGCTGCGGTGAAGCTCATATCGCCGCCTGAGAGACGGAGGATACGATAGGGCAGCTCCAGTTTCTGCAGCAGTCCCTCTACGTGCGCGAGCATCTCCTTATGACTCGCGTCCGAGTGCTCGGGCGTGTCTATGCGCACAATCTCGATTTTCGAGAACTCGTGCAGGCGGTTCAGTCCGCGCACATCCTTGCCATAAGAGCCTGCTTCGCGACGGAAACACTCCGTATAAGCGCAGTTCTTAATCGGCAGCTGTGCCTCATCGATGATGACATCGCGGTAGAGATTGGTTACCGGTACCTCAGCCGTCGGAATGAGATAGAGGTCATCTACTTCGCAATGGTACATCTGTCCCTCTTTGTCCGGCAATTGGCCTGTGCCGTATCCGGAAGCGGCATTCACCACCGTAGGTGGCATAATCTCCGTATAACCGGCTTTGTTAGCTTCAGCGAGGAAGAAATTGATGAGCGCGCGTTGGAGACGGGCACCTTGACCGATATATACCGGGAAACCGGCACCGGAGATCTTCACACCGAGGTCGAAGTCGATGAGGTTGTATTTCTTCGCCAGTTCCCAGTGCGGGGCGAGCGGCTCGCCACCCGAACATTTCGTTAAGCGTTCGTCTGCGATTTTCTCATCCGTCTCACTATCCCAGTTACGCAGAGCTACTGCTCCGTCCTTGCTGATAGCGTCTATCATCGGTTGGTTGGGCCAGTTGCCGATCGTCACAGCGAGGTTATCCTCTGCGGAAGCGCCTTCGGGTACGATGTCGTACGGCACATTAGGGATGGTGAGCAGCAGTTTGGTCTGTGCTTCCTCTGCCTGCGCCATCTTCGCGTCGTACTCGGCTATCTGCGCTTTGAGAGCACCGGTCTGCTGTTTGGCAGCCTCGGCCTCTTCGCGTTTGCCTTGCGCCATCAGGGCACCGATGGACTTACTGATTTTATTCATTTCAGCCGCGGCAGCATCTTTGAGCTGCTGTGCGGACTTACGTTCTCCATCAAGACGAAGCACTTCGTCGATTGCCTCTTGGGCGCCTGAGAAGTGCTTCTTGTTGAGACCGGCAATGACTTTCGCCTTGTCGTCGTAAATTTGTTTTAATGTTAACATACTTACGCGCCTACCGGTTGAATGGATACGTACGATTTGTTGTCGCGTTTCTTGCGGAAAGTTACGATTCCGTCGCAGAGAGCGAACAATGTGTGGTCTGAACCCATACCCATGTTTTCACCCGGGTTGTGAACAGTACCACGTTGACGTACGATAATGTTACCTGCCTTTGCGAATTGACCACCGAAGATCTTCACGCCAAGACGTTTGCTTTCTGATTCACGGCCGTTCTTAGAACTACCGACACCTTTCTTGTGAGCCATACTGGTTGTCCTTTCTTTTAAGCAATAACAATTTCTTTAACGATTACATTGGTGAGGTCCTGACGGTGACCGTTCAGTTTGCGGAAACCTTTGCGACGCTTCTTGTGGAAAACAAGAACTTTGTCGCCGCGGCACTCGTTGTCGAGCACTTCGCAAACTACTTTCGCACCTTTTACATAAGGAGCACCCACTTTTACTTTACCCTCGTTGTCCAGGAGCAGCACATTCTCAAACTCAACGGTTGCGCCTTTCTCGAGCTCGTTCATACGATTGATGAACAGTTTTTTGCCAGCTTCTACCTTAAACTGCTGGCCTTTCATTTCTACAATTGCGTACATTGACGATTGTTTTAAATGTTAGGGCGGTGCGGCGATAACCGATTCTTGTGCGCTGCTACCGAAGTTCATACGCGGCGGTGGTTATACTTAAACAAGCCTTTCCGTATAAATATCAGCCTTTTCATGCAGAAAAAGCGTGCAAAGGTACTGCTTTTTTTTGATATGTGCAAATTTTTCGCAATTATTTTTGCTTTTTCAGTGCTTTTTCGTCTGCTTTTTCTTTCGCTCGCTCCTTTTGTTGCACTTTTGAGCTCACTTGTTCGTGTACAAAGAGTCCGGGAAGGAAGGTCTTCATCGCTCCGTTGATACAAGCGCCGAAGAGATAGAGCGGGAATGGCGACCAGATGTCTCGTTTCCACTCCACGTAATACTCGCGCGGACGGATATCGACGGAGGTCGGATTGCTCTTGGGCAGCAGAGAATTCGCTACCGAATTGATGATACCGGCATTCTTGGTAATAACCTTGAATGGTACATCGTCCTCCTTGTGTACCTTGGCGTCGAAGCCGTGGTAGAGCATACGGAAAGTACCTTTGGATGTGACATCATCACCGGTGTAATGGGTGTCGAGGGTATCGAGATGGCAATCCATGGTGATGCCGATGAGCGGGCGGAGGAAAGGATTGAGAAATGCAATATCGATATTGGTTGCGTGTATATCGAGACCGAATTCACAGGCTTTGTTCATCGTCATGCTGAAGGATGCATTCGCCTTACCTTTTTCGACCGGACATGTACCGCTGGCAACGAGTTTGGCTCCTTTGCGGTTGGATATATTCTTCACGTCTGCGTGAATATTTTTCAGTTTCAGCTTACCGCAGTTGGTCTTGGTGCTTGCCAGTTCGACATCAATGAGTTTGATATCCGCGTTGACGGTTTTGATCAGCAGCGGAACAGGAATAGCCATAATCGCTTCCTGGGGCATCGGGAATGGTCTGACGGGCGGATACCGTGTGTCACGGAACACATCCATGTGGCTGACCACGGCTTTGATGTTATCCAGCGTGTAGTCCTGCGCCAGCGCCTTGCGGATAGGATTGAACGGCGCTATCTCGACGCTCTCCAGTTTCATGTCCATCCATGTGACGGGCTCTTTGACTATTTCTCCTAATTTCCAGCGGTTCATCGTATTGTAGATACGGGTATAGCCAAGTTTGAGCTCTCCTTGGTCACGGTGGGCGATGTCGTTAACCTCCATGCCCATACGACCGTCGGGGAAGATGATGGCTGCGTGCTCGAGACTGAAGCGGTAAACCGAGTCGTTGTAATGGAATGTGGAGTCGCAGAAGTCGTAAGCGAGATTGTTCACCTTGAGCGAAATGCTGTCTGCGTCCATGTCGAGTTTCGTACGCAGACTGTGCATCTTAAAGGTTGCATGGTTGATACGCGCATGAAGCAGGTCTGCTCGCTCGAGGAAGGGGTTGGCATGTTTTACGGAATCCAGTTTCTTGTCCTTTGGTATCTGAGGGAAACAGGTCTCCGGATTCTTGTCGTCCAGCCATAGCTCGGCGCTCGGACGAACGATATTCAGGTCGCTTACGAGGATGCGGTGGTTAAACAGCGCGGCATAGAAGAAACGACCAACGTCGATGCGTTCGACATGGATGTCAATACCCGGACGGGCTGTGCTGTCTTTTTTGCTCACCGACTCGCCGCGATAGTAGAAATGAAGGTCCATGACGGAAGCCGTACCGCTGAACAAGCGCACGTGAATATCTCCGCACGATGCTTCGCCGTACTCGGGTGGTAGTGCAGAGAGCGCTTTGTTCACTTCTTTCATTGCCAGACGCGAGATGACCACATCGGCGCATACGAACACGATGATGCCGAACGCCAAAATGGAGGCCAGTACAATCAAAGTGATTTTAGTTCCTTTTTTCATATCTGTAAATTATTTGTTCTTTTGTCTTTTGTTCTTAATCTTTCTTCGCGAGTCTCATCACTTCTTCTGCGATGCGTTTGGCAGAATCTTTCTGCGCCAGTTGAAGAACGTTGGTATGCAGCGTTTGTAATCGCTGGTCATCGCAAATCAGTTCGAGCGCCACGGGTACAAGCCGTTCGGCTGATTCGCAGTCTTTAACAAGCACAGCTGCATCTCTGTTGACGAGCGCCATGGCGTTGTGCGTCTGGTGGTCCTCCGCCACATTGGGTGAGGGAACAAGGATAGCAGGTTTGCCGAGCAGACACAACTCGCTGATAGACGAAGCGCCTGCACGGGATATAACCAGGTCGGCTTGCGCATAGCGGTCGGGCATGTCGGAGAGGAAATCGTGTACCTCGATGTTGCCCGGACTGCCGGCTGCTTCCCATGCGGACTTGCATGACTCGAAGTAGTACTTGCCGGTCTGCCATACAACTTGGATGCCGCTTTGGGCCAGTTGGGGCAAGGCGGCTTTGATGGCTTCGTTGATTGTTCGGGCACCGAGACTGCCTCCGATGATCAGCAGACTCTTGACTCCTAAGTCCTGGTTCTTGACTCCATCGAGCAGGTTCTGACGGACGGGATTACCGGTAAGGATGATCTTGTCCGCAGGGAAGAAACGGTCCATGTGCTCGTATGCCACGCATATCTTGGATGCTTTGTCTTTGAGCAGTTTGTTGGTCACTCCGGCGAAGCCGTTTTGCTCCTGCAGCAAGATCGGTATTCCCATTTTGGCAGCCTGCCACATGGCGGCACCTGACGCGTACCCGCCTACGCCGACCGCTACGTCGGGGCGGAAATCGCGGATGATACCTTTGACCTGCCGGAGCGAGCGGAACAGGTCCCAAAGGACGGAGATGTTCTTCCATGGCTGGGAGCGGTTGAAGCCGCGTACCGGCAGACCGACAATTTTATATCCCGCCTGGGGCACACGCTCCATCTCCATGCGTCCGAGCGCCCCAACAAACAGAATTTTCGCCTTCGGGTCTAAGTCCTTGAGCGCATTGGCGATACTTACTGCGGGGAATATATGTCCACCGGTTCCCCCTCCGGAAATCAGATATCTCATGAGCTTGTTGGCAATACATTGCAGTTTCGGGTGCAAAGTTACTGCTTTTTTTGCATATATGCAAGAGAGAGTGCATTTTTTCTGCCATTTTGTCAGTTTTCTGTCCTTGGCATGATAATTGTCAATCGTTCTATGTGCGACAATCGTACATAAATCGTTAAATCGTAAATCGTCAAATTAAAATTATATGAGTAAAGGTAATATTGGGGTAACGAGTGATAACATCTTCCCCGTCATTAAGAAATTTTTGTATTCAGACCACGAGATTTTTCTCCGTGAATTGATTTCCAATGCCGTTGATGCAACGACGAAACTGAAAACACTCTCTTCCGTAGGTGAAGTGAAGGGCGACTTGGGCGACCTTCGTGTGCGCGTTGCTATTGATAAAAAGAAAAAGACGCTCACCGTTTCCGACCACGGTATCGGCATGACAGCCGAAGAGGTGGACAAATTCATCAACCAGATTGCTTTCTCCGGCGCAGAGGAGTTCTTGAACAAGTATAAGGACAAGACAGAGGCCATCATCGGCCATTTCGGTCTTGGTTTCTATTCCGCCTTCATGGTGAGCAAGAAAGTGGAGATTTTCTCACAGTCCTATAAAGAGGATGCAAAAGCTGTTCATTGGTCCTGCGACGGCACACCGGAGTACACGATGGAGGACACCATCAAATCCGAGCGCGGTACCGATATCGTGCTGCATATCGACGATGAGTTCACGCAATATCTGGAGGATGCCACCATCGAAGGCCTGCTCAAGAAATACTGCAAGTTCCTGCCCGTAGAGATTGCTTTCGGCAAGAAGAAAGAGTGGAAGGACGGCAAGGAAGTGGAGCTGGACGAAGAGAACATCATCAATGATGTCAACCCGGCATGGACACGCAAGCCTGCGGACCTCAAGGATGAGGACTATGACAAGTTCTACCACGAACTCTACCCGATGCAGATGGACGAACCGCTCTTCCATATCCACCTCAATGTGGACTACCCGTTCAACCTGACCGGTATCCTTTATTTCCCGAAGATCAAGTCTAACCTGGATGTACATCGCAATAAGATTCAGCTCTATTGCAACCAGGTCTATGTGACAGACGAAGTGGAGAACATCGTGCCGGAGTACCTGACGCTCTTACACGGCGTGATTGATAGCCCGGATATCCCGCTCAATGTCAGCCGTAGTTACCTGCAGTCGGACAACAACGTCAAGAAAATCAGCGGCTACATTACCAAGAAAGTGGCTGACAAATTGGCGGAACTGTACAAGGCTGACAAGGATGAGTTTGCCAAGAAATGGGACGATATCAAGATGTTCATCCAGTTTGGTATGCTCACCGATGAGAAATTCTATGAGAAAGCCGTAGGTTTTGCGCTCTACAAGAACCTCGACGGCAAGTACGCGACGCTTGAGGAATACAAGGACCAGGTGCGCGACAAGCAAGTCGATAAGGACGGTAACCTCGTGCTGCTCTACACCAACGACCCGGATGCGCACTACACCTATATAGAGCGCGCGAAGGCGAAAGGATACGATGTGCTGCTCATGGACGGTGAACTCGATGTACACGCTATGTCGCAAGCCGAGCAGAAGAGCGAGAAACTGCGCTTCGTTCGTATCGATAGCGACACGATTGAGAACCTGATTAAGAAAGAAGATACCGCTAAAGATACCTATTCGGACGAGCAGAAAGAAGGTCTGCGCAAGGCCTTTGAGAACCTGCTGCCGAACGATGCAGACAAACTGAAATATTATGTCACTTGCGAAGCTGCGGCTGCTGACGCACTGCCTGTCTTCCTGACGCAGAATGAGTTCATGCGCCGAATGAAAGAGATGTCCGCACACCAGCAAGGCATGTCGTTCTACGGTCAGATGCCGGACAGTTACAACCTTGTGGTCAATACCGCACACCCGCTTATCCAGGAACTGGTAGGCAAAGAGACCAGCGAAGAGGTGCAGGAAGAAGTGGAGAAAGACGGCAAGAAAGAGACGGTAACCAAGACGGTTTACACCTTGGCGAACGAAGACGAGCGAATGAAACAGCTCATTGACATCGCACTCCTCGCTTCCGGTCAACTGAAAGGCGAAGCGCTTGCCAAGTTCGTCAACCGCTCCGTTGAACTGCTCTAACAAAAAAAGCCAAGGCCAACGCCGAGGCCAATACAAAAAATGGCTGCCACCCGGCAGCCATTTTCGTTTATTCCTTTCGCTCGACGATGCTGTCGAGGAAGCCCATTTGGATAGCTTCGTCCGCTTTCATCCATTTGTCGCGGTCGCATAGCTCTTCGATCTCCTCAATCGATTTACCGCTGTTCTCCGCCAGCACTTTGTACAAGTCCTGCTTGAGGTTCTCCATCTCTTTGAGATGGATGGCCTGGTCTTTGAAGGTCGAGTAACCGATACCGGAACTGGGCTGATGAATCATGAAACGCGAGTAGGGCAGAGCGGTACGATGACCTTTCTCTCCGCTGGACGCGATGACGGCACCCATGGAGGCTGCCAAACCAAGAACGGTGGTATAAACCGGCGACTTGATAAATTTCATAACCGAAATCAGCTCGAGGCCTGAGTAGCACTCGCCACCGCCGGAATTGATGTAGAGGTTAATCGGGTCATGGTTGAGCGAGTCGAGGAACAGCAACTGGGCTACCAGCGTGTCCATCGTGTCGCCTACTACCTCTCCGCTGAGGAAGAGGATACGGTCCATCATCAATCGGCTGAAAACGTCCAATTGGGTAATGTTCAATTGCCGCTCTTCGATGATATACGGATTGAAGAGACGGTCTGTGGGGTTGTTGATTTCTTTCATATTGTTATGATGCATAATATTTGAATCTTTGAATTTTGAATTATCTCTCAATCGAAGCACATTTGTATGCCAGATAGGATTTCTCCTCGTCGTTGAGCAGCGGCGATATATCCTTATAGACGCGCACGTGATACGCGTTAATCCAGTCAATCTCGTCGTCCGTCATCAGACTCATCTCGATGAGCGAAGTGTCATAGAAACAGAGCGTCAGCGTCTCGAATGCCAGCCACTCGTCTTCGGTGGTCGTTTCGTTCGTCTGCTTGGCAGGAATGACGGTTATCAGGTTCTCCGTGCGGATACCCCATTTGTCGGTGCGGTAGATGCCCGGTTCGTCGGAGATGATATGTCCTACCTCCAGCGGCGTCGGGTTATTGTCCGTACGAACGTTCTGCGGGCCTTCGTGACAGCCGAGGAAATGGCCTACGCCGTGACCTGTGCCGTGACCGAAAGTGATGCCGGCTTCCCACATGTACTGCTTTGCCAGGGCATCGAGTTGGTTACCGCGTGTGCCTCGCGGGAAACGGGCACGAGCCAAAGCGATATGACCTTTGAGCACGTAGGTGTAGTCCCGTTTGGCCTGCTCAGGTTTGCGTCCGCCGAGCCACACAGTACGGGTGATGTCGGTTGTGCCGTCCAGGTACTGACCGCCTGAGTCGAGCAGCAGCATACCTTCGGGTTTGACCTCTGCACAGTTGTCTTTCGTCGCCGCGTAGTGGACGATCGCGCCGTTACCTTGATAACCGGCTATCGTGCCGAACGACTCCTCCACGAAGTTCTCTCCCATCGCACGGAACTCATGCAATTTCTCCATCAGGTCCCATTCAGTCAGCGAAGCGGTCTGTGCTCCGGAGACACTCCGGTCCGCGAAGGCTTCTTCTTCGAGCCACTTGAAGAACCGCGTGAGTGCCGCGCCGTCCTGACGCATAGCGATACGCTCGCCTTCCAGCTCCACAGCGTTCTTCTTCGCTTTGTCGATGAGTATCGGTGATTTGATGTCTTTGGCTTTGACTCCTGACTCCTGACTCCTGATAGCTTCGTGGAGCGCCTCGTTCACACGTGCGCCGTCGTAGAACACAGTTCCGCTTAGGCTCTTGATATAATCAAACACAGCCTCGTACGGTTGGATGTCTATGTTGTTGAAATCCAGATAGTTCTGCGCCGCCGAGTCAATCTTGTTTGCATCCACGAAAAGCGTGCATTTGTCCGCCTCCAGAACCACATAGGAAATAACGACAGGGTTGTACTCCACATCGTTTCCGCGGATATTGAGCAGCCAAGCTATCTCATCAAGGGCACTTATGATGAGTGCCCATTTACGATTGGACGATTTACGATTTACGATTTCGCGCATGCGGGAAAGTTTGCTTTCCACCGTCTCTCCGGCAAAATCAGCAGAATAGGGATAGAGTTTGTCCTGCGGAATAGCCGGACGACCGTCTGTCCACAGCGGTTTAATCAGGTCTATCGACATAATCTCGATACCTGCATCAGCCAGCTGCCCTTTCCATGCCTGAAAGTCGTTCACCGAGAACATCTCCGGATTCAGTCCAACCGTTAACCCAGAACCGTTAACCGTTAACCATTCCACGATGCTCGGACAATCAACGTCGCTCTCGCGCATCAACTCGATACCCGAGTCCTCCAACTCGATGCCGGCCTGCAGATAATAGCGGCTGTCGGTCCATAGCAGCGCTTTGTCAAACGTCACTACTACAGTACCTGACTCGCCGTTGAAGCCCGATAACCACTGCATCTCACACCAGTGGGACGCCATATATTCGCTCGCGTGCGGGTCGTTACCCGGCACTACGTATGCCGACAATCCGTTAACACGCATTGCCGCCCGTAAACTCTCTATTTTCTCACGTACTTTCATATTTCCAAAATTTGTGTGCAAAGATACAAAAAAAATCTGACATGTGCAAGTGCGCGTGCATTTTTACCGTTTTTTTTTCTTTTTTCATCTCATTTATTTGCGTATGTCATTTTTTTTGTGTAATTTTGCGGGCAAAATTGAGGACATGTCCGTTCAGAAGAATAAGTTGGATAGAAAACAGTCGCTCACGAAGCAATTGTACAATGGCGGTTACTTGTGGTCATATAAGGCTGCAGGGGACAAAGCTGTACTTCCGGACGAAGAGTTGATTTTGAACGGCTTGGCGCATCTTGAGTTTGAAGACATGCCTATGCTTTTTGCGGCTTTCCCGTATCGGCAAATCAAGTCCGTATGGCAGCGACGCATGTTGCCTTACCCGGAGTACTACGGAACTCTCAATTTGCTTTTAGCGGCACTCTTCTTCCATATTAAATCACCTAAGAAATATACCTCTAAGTATGTGGCGTAACGGACTTCGTGATAATACGTTGGATGTGTTCGAACAGGTATCTCGTTTGAGCTGCATCAAGGACTTGTATCTCTGTGGAGGAACAGGTATTTCGTTGCTTTTGCAACATCGCCAGAGTGAGGACTTGGATTTTGAGATGCTGAACTATAGAGGAGACATCAAACATTTGGATGTTTCTCAAATCAACAATGAAATAGTCTCTGTTTTTCCGGAATGTCAGCGTGAGATATTAGGTCCGCAACATATTCAGTACTATGTGGGAGACCACGTGAAGTTATCTTTTTTTGAGCCCAAAAACCGAGTTCCTGCCTTGCATCCCGGTTTTACATATAACAACCTCAAGACGGTAAACGAGCAGGATGCGTTGGGTATGAAACTTTTCACGATTACCGTCAGGAGTCTGTATCGCGATTATTATGACATCTATTCGCTACTGCAAGCCGGTTTAACATTTGAGGAAGGCTTGGATTATGCGTTGAAGTTCACGCGCCATCAGGTTCATTCGAAGGCGATTTTATCGGCTTTAGTAACTCCTACTTTGTATCCAAAGCCGCAAGATTTTGACATTATGCAACCGAAATATAACATCTCGGCAGAAGAGATGGCTGATTATTTCATGCAAGTAATCGCTTCCAGAAAGAAGTAATCGTTCGGGCAAAGCGAGATAAGAATTAATCGTGCACTTGCTGCTAAATAATAATTATAGTAATACCGTCACTTACTGACGTTAAACAGAAGGACATAATACATGGCGCAAGGGAGCGCCAAAGAAAAGCGTAATAAGCCGAAAAAGCTTGATACTTTGAAACCCTAGACAAGTTTACAAAGATCATTTATTCTTCAAGTCGCGGTTTATGCACGCTCACGTACCAGCGTGAGTTTTACGTGCATTTATTTGAAGAATAAAGGTAAGTCTAGGACCTCAAAGTATCAAATGAAGCGAACGAAAACGCACGCTTTTTGTGTGCGTGAGCCTCCGAGATTATCTCGATATAGTACCGACCCGATTCTCTCTCGTTAGTGTCTCGCCAGTCTGATTAGGGTAAGTTATATATAGAAACAAACTAAAATTATATACGGAGAAAGCCGAAAATCCGAGAAAGAGTAGGCGTAAAAGTAAAAATACTATGGATTTCAAAGATTCAATCAAACAGCTAGCCAAAAGAGCCGGTGAACTGAAAAACAATCTTCAAACAGAAGAGGCCACAAAAAATGCGCTCATTATGCCCTTTATTCAAGCCTTGGGTTATGATGTCTTTAATCCGATGGAAGTCGTACCCGAAATGGATTGCGACTTAGTGAAGAAAAAAGGAGAAAAGATTGACTATGCTATTATAAAAGATGGCGAGACAATCCTTATTATCGAGTGCAAGCACTGGCAACAAAATTTGGATATTCACAAATCACAATTGGCTCGATATTTCGTCGCTTCAAAGGCAAAATTCGGTTTGCTGACTAACGGAATTGAATATCGTTTTTATACGGATTTGGCTCAAACAAATCTTATGGATGAGGTTCCATTCCTTTCTTTTGATATCGAACAATTAAAAGAAGTACAACTGAAAGCTTTGGAGAAATTTACGAAAGAGAACTTTGATGTCGATTCAATCATGAACTCCGCTAATGAGCTCAAGTTTATGAGCGAGTTGAAGAAAATCATCAAAGAGCTCATTGAGAACCCGAATCCCGATTTCGTAAAATCATTAGCAAAACAGGTATACTCCGGTAAAATCACAGGTAATGTGCTTGACCAGTTTACCGAGTTAGTCAAGAAAGCCAGCGCAAGTTATGTAAACGACAAAATCTCTGAGCGTCTGAACATCGTTGTAAAAACGAATGAAGAAGAACAGCAGAAGGTTGATGAAACTCCAGTAGAGATACCAGGCTCCAAAAAGGAAAGCGAAGTTGTAACTACACAAACAGAGATGGAAGCGTACTACATCATTAAGAGTATTCTTCGTGAAGTCATCCCTGGAAGCCGAGTAACCATGCGCGATGCCATTTCTTATTGCTCTATCTTTATTGACGACAATAATCGCAAACCTGTTTGCCGTTTGCACTTTAATAACGAGAATAATCTGCGTTTAGAACCTATAGGACCTGACGGTAAAGGAGAGAGATATAAAATTGAGTCTTTAGATGAGATTTTCAATTACGCAGATCAACTGATTGAGGCGGCTAAACGCTACATTTGATATTATGACAGATAGGCTTAAAAGGCTTTTTCTTAATGAAAAGGCTATATTAGCTATTATTCTCCTTAACGCGATTGTTATCTATCTGCAAGTTTGCGGGTATGAGCATTTAGTGTTGGACATTCTAGATATCGCGTGCACTATCATTTTCATCGTTGAGATGTTAGTTAAGCACAGCGAGTATGGTCTGCGTGGGTATTGGAAGGACGGATGGAATCGGCTAGATGGCATTTTAGTTATCCTATCTCTTCCTTCGCTAATAAATGTGTTTGTACCAACAATTGCAAGTAACTTGTCGGTACTGCTGATTCTACGAGTGCTTCGTGTGCTTCGCTTTTTCAGGGTTATGCATTTCTTTCCGAATTTCCCTAAAATAGTACAAGGATTCAAGGTAGCAATGCGCGAATCATATGGCGTCTTGCTTAGTTTTTTGGTGATTGTAGTAATTTTCGGGTTACTCAATTGTAGTATGTTTCAGGAGGCAGACCCAGAGCATTTTTCATCTCCATTACGCTCAATATACTCTGTTTTTCAGATATGTACAGTTGAAGGATGGTATGAGATACCAAACGCTATAGCGGATTATTATGGGAATTCGCCTATTATTCCTCATTTAGTTCGTCTATATTTCACGCTTTTGCTTATTATGGGTGGCATTATAGGCATGTCCTTCCTTAATTCTATATTTGTAGATGCCATGGCTGCCGATAACAACGATGATGTTAAGGACCAATTAAATAATATTCAGCAAGAACTGAGTGATTTAAAGCAGCAACTATCAAAAAAATAAATTATCCGCAACAACCAAATCTACATCCTCCGCGGGGAGAAGGTTTATACCTTGCAAGGGCAAGAAGTGATGTAAGGAATCTGCATAAAGTTGCAGGATAAAGCCGAAGAAACGCAAGTCTGCATTAAATGCAGACGAAATGAACGGAGAACGGGATAACATCCCGTAGAATGAACATAGAGCGGTGGCAGGAATGCTGCCGCTTGTTATTTTACCGAAATAATATTTCGGGCTAATGGACGAAGGGTTCGAAAAAACAAGTAAAAAATATAAAATGTTGACAAAACAGTAGTACAATATTTGCATATATCAAAAAAAAGTAGTATCTTTGCAGAAAATTTATGAAAGAGGATTGTGCCGGTGACAAAGGCATAAGCAACCTTTGAGCACCCTTTCATCATCCTTTGAGCACCCTTTGGGCCCTGCTGGAGAGAACGCGGAAAAGAGGCGGAGAGTACCTTCGAAGGTACGGTCGCATTGTGCGGGACATATGCAAGTAAAAGGGTATTTTTTTCGCAAAAGGATAAACCTTCATTTTACGCCCGAAGATGCCTTTCGTATGCAAGCATCCAAAGCCATCCTCGTACATAAAATAATAGAATAAATTCTATTTTTTGCGAAAAAAATAACCGAATGTTTGCATATGTCAAACTTTTGTAGTACCTTTGTAGCCGATTTTGTAAAATGGAGGAAAACGGGCTCATATTCAGGTGTTTTGCCAGCGGAAGTAGCGGAAACTGCTACTACTTGGGCACACGTCGTCAAGGGATACTCATTGACGCGGGTATCTCTGCGCGCTCCATTCAGAAATATCTGCGCGAGATGGGGCTGGATTTCCAGAATATCATGGGCGTGCTGGTTACTCATGACCACGCCGACCATATTCGTGCCGTAGGCACCTTGGGCGAACGCGTCAAACTGCCTATTTATACCACGCAGGAGATACACGAGGGTATCGACCGCAACTACGGCGTGCGCGAGAAACTGCGGGGTAGCAGCCGTCGCTATTTCAACAAAGGCGAAGAGTGGGAGTTGTTCGGTATGCGTATCAATACTTTTGGCATCGAGCACGACTCGACCGATTGTTTGGGATACTGTATCGATTACCTCGGCCAGCGCTTTGTGCTGATGACCGACTGCGGTTCGGTCAACGAGGATATGGAGGCTTATATCCGTACGGCGAACCATCTGGTTATCGAGGCGAACCACGACGAGCACATGTTGCTCAACGGTCCGTATCCGACGTATCTGAAGGAGCGTATCCTCTCGCCCCGCGGCCACCAGAGCAACGATGTGTGCGGAGAGTTGCTGGAGCGCAACTGGCATCCGGACTTGCGTAATGTGTGGCTTTGCCACCTCTCGCTGGAGAACAACGACCCTGACATAGCCTTCAACACCGTGGCTTCTTATCTCGAAGAGATAGAAATCATCCCCGGGCAGGACATCTTCCTCAAGGCGCTCGACCGCACGACGCCCAGCCCGATATATGAGCTCAACGATTACATGATTGTCGAGACGTTAAACGGTTAAATAGTTAAAATGGTTTTTTCTTTGAAAAAACGTTAAATAGTTAGATATGGAAAGACTTGTAATTATCCCGACTTACAACGAAAAGGAAAATATCGAAGCAATCATTACCGCGGTTATGGAATTGCCGCTGGAGTTCAATGTCCTCGTCATCGACGATGGTTCGCCTGACGGGACTGCTACTATCGTCAAAGGACTGATGGCAGACCGCTACAAGGGTAGAGTACACCTCGTCGAGCGTTCGGGCAAGCAAGGTCTCGGTACCGCCTATATCGCCGGCTTCAAATGGGCGATTGAGCACAAAGCCGATTACATCTTCGAGATGGACGCGGACTTCAGTCATAACCCGAACGACCTGCTCAAGCTCTATGACGCGTGTGCCAACCAAGGCGCAGACCTCGCCATCGGCAGCCGTTATGTGACGGGCGTAAATGTTGTCAACTGGCCTATGGGACGCGTGCTGATGAGCTATTTCGCCAGCAAATATGTGCGTTTCGTGCTGGGCGTTAATATCCACGACACCACCGCCGGATTCGTTTGCTACACGCGCCATTTGCTCGAGACCATCGAACTGGACAAGATTCGCTTCAAGGGCTATGCTTTCCAGATAGAGATGAAATTCACCGCCCATAAATGCGGCGCAAAAATCATCGAAGTGCCGATAGTGTTTGTCAACCGCGTACTCGGTACATCGAAGATGTCCGGAGGTATCTTCTCCGAAGCTCTGCTCGGCGTCGTTCGTCTTAAATTATCGTCCTGGTTCAGAAAATACCCGCAATTATAATGAATTCGTTAGAACAACAAATATCTCTTCTGGCTAAGTCCGCCGTCAAGGCGCTTTATGACTTAGAAGCAGAGGATTCGCAGATTCAGTTACAAAAGACGCGTCCTGAGTTCGAAGGAAATATCACGCTTGTGGTCTTTCCTTTTGTGAAGGCAGCCCGCAAAGCGCCCGCACAGGTGGCGGCAGAGATAGGCGAATGGCTGACAGCCAACGGTCAGGAACTGATAGCCAAATACAATGCCGTACAGGGATTCCTGAACCTCGTCATCAACGATGCTTTCTGGGTGAAACAGCTTGTTGCCATCGACGCTGACGCCAACTACGGCCGCCAGCCCGACAGGAACCAACTGATGATGGTCGAGTATTCGTCCCCAAACACCAACAAACCGCTACATCTCGGACATGTCCGCAATAACCTTTTAGGTTACTCGATTGCGCAGATTCAGGAGGCGAACGGATGGAAAGTGGTGAAGACCAATATTGTCAACGACCGCGGTATCCATATCTGCAAGTCGATGTTGGCTTGGCTCAAGTTCGGTAACGGCGAGACACCCGAGTCGAGCGGTAAGAAAGGCGACCATCTCATCGGTGATTACTATGTCCGTTTTGACAAAGAATACAAGAAGCAGATAGCCGAACTGATGGCGGCAGGCAAGGACGAAGAGACCGCCAAACGTGAGGCTCCGTTGATGCTTGAAGCGCAAGAGATGCTCCGCAAATGGGAAGCTAACGACCCTGAGGTTCGTTCGCTCTGGGCGAAGATGAACGAATGGGTGTATGCCGGCTTTGACGAGACATACAAGCGTCTGGGCGTGTCGTTCGATAAGATTTACTACGAATCGAATACCTATCTCGAGGGCAAATCGGAAGTAGAGAAAGGTCTGGCGTCCGGTCAGTTCTACCGCCGTGAGGACGGTTCAGTGTGGGCGGACCTTACCAAAGACGGACTGGACGAGAAACTGCTGCTTCGTTCGGACGGAACATCGGTCTATATGACGCAGGATATCGGTACCGCG
Organism: uncultured Bacteroidales bacterium; assembly: GCA_902778935.1. Taxonomy (GTDB): domain Bacteria; phylum Bacteroidota; class Bacteroidia; order Bacteroidales; family Paludibacteraceae; genus Colicola. The sequence goes on along the minus strand of CACYZT010000002.1, from coordinate 239,777 downwards.
AAACTTCGCTTCCAGGACTATCCGATTGACAAGATGGTCTATGTGGTCGGCAATGAGCAGGAGTACCACTTCAAAGTGCTGTCTATCCTCCTGGATCGCCTCGGTTTCCCGTTTGGCAAGGAACTCGTGCATTTCAGTTATGGCATGGTGGAGTTGCCGAACGGTAAGATGAAGAGTCGCGAAGGAACAGTTGTCGATGCCGACGACCTGATGGATAAGATGGTGGACGATGCCCGCGAAATCAGCAAGGACAAAGTCAATACTCTCCAGGGTATTACTCCCGCCGAGGCGGACGAGATTGCCCGTAAGGTCGGTCTGGGAGCCCTGAAGTATTTCATGCTGAAGGTGGACCCGCGCAAGAATATGCTCTTCAACCCCGCTGAGTCTATTGATTTCAACGGCAACACCGGTCCGTTCATCCAATACACCTATGCGCGTATCCAGTCTGTGCTGAGAAAAGCGAACAGTCTGAAGGACGGTCTAAGCGCACAGCGGTCTGACAGCGTAGCGGTCTTAGATGCCAAAGAGCTCGCGCTCATTCAGCGTCTGTGCGAGTATCCGTCCGTAGTACGCACAGCCGGCGAGGATTTCTCGCCCGCCGTCATCTGTAACTACGCTTACGCCCTGGCGTGCGATTTCAACTCGTTCTATCACGATTTGAGCATCCTTAACGAACCCGATGAACAAAAGAAATCGCTACGTCTGCTCTTGTCGGCTAACGTAGCGAAAGTGCTTTGCTCGGCGATGTCCCTTCTCGGGATTGAGATGCCTGAGCGGATGTAGGGAAACCTTACCGGTTTTCGGAAGGGAATGGTTCGTGCAGCACGTAGTGCTTGTAGCACGATATGCCAAGCGAAGTCAGCGGCAAAGCAATAATCATACCGATTACGCCCATCAGCGCACCCCAGATGCTGAGGCTGAGCAGAATAGCCGCAGGACCGAGACCGGTCACCTTACCCATAATCTTCGGCGTAAGGAACATATCCTGAAACGTCTGTACGACGATGAATACAATCGTCATCAGCAGCAAGGTCAGCCATACCGGTTGACCTGTCTGTGCTGATTGCACGAGACAAAGGATGATACACGGCGGAATACCCAATGCCTGCATATAGGGCACCAGATTGAGAACGCCGACAATCAGTCCCATCACAAAACCCATCGGCATACCTATTATTGCAAATCCGATAGCGAAGAGAATACCCACGCAGAGCGCCACCAAGGCTTGTCCGCGGAAATAGGCATTCATGTTCACGTTCAGTTCATGCACAATCGTTGAGACCTGCCGCAGATGTTTCTTCGGTACGTAGTTTCGCCAGTTGGCGCGAATGGAGGGAAAGGCAATGAGCAGGAAGATAAGGTATAGCAATCCGATGAAAATAACGAGTAACTCGCTCAACCAACTCAGACCGCCGGTAATCCAGGTGCCTAATTGCGGCAGAAAATTCTTGATACCGTCGCGCACCTCGGGATAGGAGAGTAGGGACTCCAAATTGAGTCCGTTCATCGCCTCTTGTATCTTCTGTTGCGTCTCGGCGGAGAAATAGCGGTCCGGGTCGAAATTCTCAAAATACCGCTCCACCGCCACAGCTGCCGATTTCACCTCGCGGCCTATAGCAGGCACCAACAGATAGAAGCCTAAGACGAGCAATCCAACGAACACAACCAGGGTAATCGCCACAGACAGCGTACGGAATTTAACCTTGCATTTCTGCTGCACAAATGTAACCAGCGGGTCAAGCAACCACGCCAGAAGAAAACTTGCGAAGAAGGGTAATAAAACCCCGTACAAACGGCCGAACATTGGAACTGTTTACTTCAGCAGCTTAGTGGCAACTATCTCCACTTCCCCATTGCCAAACAGACTATGAGACATGAACGTAGCCGATATATCCGCATAGGACGTCCAGCTCATCTGGTTATTCTCCAGCGTAGCTTTGCTATACCAGGAGTACATCTTCATCTCCACGCCGCCCACGGTCTCTATCGTCGTATCCGGCTGCATAAACATGTCGTAACCCGATATCAGGGCATAAGTGGTGTCTTTGTCGGCAATAATCATAACTTCGTTCTCTTTCGAGCCCGCAATAATGGACAATGTTCCGCCCTCGTCCACCGGTATCGAGAACGCCTCTGTCGAATCCGGCAGATAGAGCGATACTAAACCGGTAGAGGTAAAACTGTATTCTCCGATAAACGCCTCGCGCGTATCTTTGGTTCCGCGCTCACAACTGCACAATACGATTGCCGCCAGCAGCAATGTGCATAAACTTTGCCAATGTTTCATCATCTTAGTATTTTATATATAGCAAGCATGCGAGGAACCAACCTCGCATGCCCAAGTGAGATTAAAGGGTTACTTTGTCAATCACATTCCATTTGTTGGTGTCGTTGTCCATTCCTTTGAGAACCACGATGAGTCCGGCATAGGAACCGATACCACCCTCACGCAGTTTGGCGATACCCGATGCGAAGGCATCTTTCGCACGCTTGTCTGCGTTAGCCTTGGTGTCCTTGTAGATAATAGAACCGGCTTGGTCGGAGGTCTTCTGCATCTCGCCGGTGATGATAGGCAGCGCGTTCAACTCGAACTGCATGCTCATAGCCGGATCTTGCTCTACTGTATCGTCCAGAGCAACGATGTACTGGTAGCTGCTCTTCTGATCCGAATTACACGAAGTAAACAATGCGGCTGTTACCGCGAGGCAGCATACTGCTACCAATGCAAATACTTTCTTCATAAGTCAAATTGTATTAAAAAGTGTTATTATTAGTCTTGTTGGGGTTTCTCCATTTTGAGGGTAACCGTCTTTTTGTCTCCGGTCTTAACGGTCAAAGCAATGAAACCGTTACGGGTTCCTTCGGCATCATAGGTGCAGAAGAAGAAGGTGTTTTCCTCGCGTACATCCAATCCGGCGATGTCGCTTGGCGTGAAATCATCCGGGGACTTGAGATCGAAATGAGCCGTGCTGGCGGTATTGGTCTTTGCGCTGCCCGAGGCATTGTCTTTGTAGAGAGTGGTACCCTCTCCAAGACCATTGTCCGTGAATTTGTAAACCACGGTACCAGCGCCTACTTCTTTACCATCCGGATCAAGCACCTTTACATCAACGGTGGCTTCTGTCTTGAAATTAACACAAGAGGTCATCACTACGGCTACTATAGCCGCCAAGAAAAATTGAATCTTTTTCATATCTTATATATTTATAAATTGCCTGCAAAGGTACAAAAAAAAATACATATATGCAAGAAAAAAATGTAAATTCACGTAAAAACTGCCAAAACGCGAGCGTTAAAGTGAATTTTTTGTTACTTTAGCCGGAAATCGGATGGCTCGGAGAAATGCATCGGTTCGTTCGTTACGGGGTGAACGAAACTAATCTCAGCTGCATGGAGCATCAGCCGTTCCGCCTGTTCGCCGCCATAGAGCCGGTCTCCGATGATAGGTGCGTTCAGCCCGTCCGGGTGAGCCGCATGCACGCGTAACTGATGGGTTCGCCCCGTGAGCGGAAACAAATCCACGAACCACGAACCGTCTGCGTACCTCTCGCGAATAGAGTACCGCGTTATGGCGACTTTGCCGTGTTCGGTATTCACCATCTGTCGCGGACGGTCGTACGGATTTGGCAACAGCGGGAGCTCTATCATTCCATCATTCGCATCATTTGCATCATTCGCATCATTCGGCTTTACCAATGCTTCATAGCATTTGAGGATGTCTCGCCGCTGAAAATAGGCCTGGAGTGCCGTATAGACATCCGGCGTCTTGGCGAGAACGAGTAAGCCGCTTGTGTCTTGGTCAAGACGGTGAGCGGCTTTGGCTCGCAATAGACTTTCCGCCGAAGGTTCACCGCCTTTTCCGGGTACGGACAGAAGACCCGAAGGCTTGTTGATGACTATCAGCCATTCGTCCTCGTAGAGCGTTTCCGGTTTCGGAAATTCTCTAATCGTCCAATCGTCAATCGTCCAATCGTCCAATCCCTTGAGCATATGTCGTAAGATGGGTACACATTTGCCTGAGCACGGAGCGTAGAACACCCCTTCATGCCGAATCTCCGTCTTGGACGGCGCGCCCACCCAGAACTCAGCCATCGCTATCGGTTTCAGACCGTGTGTGAAGGCATATTGCAGCAGTTTGGGCGCGCAGCACTCGCCTGCACCCGAAGGAGGAAGAGGGTGTGTCTGACTCCGTTCTTTCGGTTGATGGCGACTCGCGAACCACTCTTCCGGCGGAATGATGGGGCTCTCTGCGGCGAAGATATCCAATAGGTTCTTCGTCTCGCCTTGCCCGTTTGTCAAACGATAGTTAGAGAAGAGCAAGCGTTGCAGCCGTTGTGACTCGGCTTTGTTGGCGCCTACCGGAGCTTGCTGCATCTCATAAACCGGCGGCACAAAGCCTTCATGGTGATACGAACCGTCCAGCTGTGCCGAGAATGCCGCTAAATACCGTTTGCCGTTAGTCATCGCTCCTTCGCCGTCGCATACCAGCACACCGAACATCTTTCCGCACCGGTGAAGTTCCGATTCGGGATGCGCACGCATGTACGCGTGTACCTTTCTTATTATATCCAAGGCTGCTTCCTGCGCCTCCGGACTTGGCGGTAATATAAACGGCGATATCATAATCCGCCGCAAAGGTACAAAAAAAATCCCACATACACAAGGGTATGCAGGACTTTTTTTGAATGAGCCATCCGAATGGCTAAGTGTGTCCGGAGACTCTCCGGTTACTCAGCATCCTTTTTGGTTGCTTTCTTGGTAGCTTTCTTAGCCGGCTTCTCTGCCTCTGCTTCCATGGAAGCTTTCAGCTCTGCCAGTGCGGAAAGGTCACCGAGAGTGGTCTTCTCAACCTTCGGCATGTCGAGTTGCGGTTCCTCAGCTTTAGCTTTGGTAGCCTTGGCAGCCTTAGCCGGAGCCTCTTTGCGCTCCTCCCAAGTACGGAGGTGCGAAACGAGGATACGCTTAGCGTCGCGGTTGAACTCGATTACCTTGAAGTTAAGGGTGTCGCCTACAGCAACCGGGCTCTTGTCCTCTTTCTGGAGGTGACGGGTCGTGCAGAATGCCTCTACGCCGTCCTCAAGAGAGATAACAGCACCCTTGTCGTTGATCTCAACAACCTTGCCTTCTACGATGGTGTCCACGCCGAACTTAGCCTCAAGTTCCTCCCAAGGATTCTCCTCGAGTTGCTTGTGACCAAGGCTCAGACGACGGTTAGCTACATCGATGTCAAGTACAACAACCTCAATCTGTGCACCGATCTGAGTGAACTCATTCGGGTGTTTGATTTTCTTGGTCCAGCTGAGGTCGCTGATGTGAATCAGACCGTCCACGCCTTCCTCGATCTCAACGAATACACCGAAGTTGGTGAAGTTGCGAACCTTAGCCCAGTGGCGAGTGCCGACAGCGTACTTGGTCTCTACGTTAGCCCAAGGATCGTCCTTGAGCTGCTTGATACCAAGGCTCATCTTGCGCTCAGCGCGGTCGAGCGTCAGGATAACAGCATCTACTTCGTCGCCAACTTTCAAGAAGTCGTTAGCGGAACGGAGGTGCTGGCTCCAGCTCATCTCGGATACGTGAACGAGACCTTCTACGCCTTCAGCAATCTCAACGAATGCGCCGTAGTCAGCCATAACAACTACCTTACCGTGAACTTTGTCGCCAACCTTCAGGTTCGGGTCGAGAGCATCCCACGGATGCGGAGTGAGTTGCTTGAGACCGAGAGCGATACGCTTCTTCTCCTCGTCAAAGTCGAGGATAACCACGTTGATCTTCTGGTCGAGTTGGAGCAACTCGTGCGGGTCGTTAACGCGTCCCCAGCTGAGGTCGGTGATATGGATGAGACCATCCACGCCGCCGAGGTCGATGAATACACCGTAGTTGGTGATATTCTTAACCGTACCCTCGAGTACCTGACCCTTCTCGAGCTTGCCGACGATCTCAGCCTTTTGAGCCTCGAGTTCAGCCTCGATGAGCGCTTTGTGGGAAACAACGACATTGCGGAACTCCGGATTGAGTTTCACAATCTTGAACTCCATCGTCTTACCAACGAGTACATCGTAGTCGCGAACCGGCTTCACGTCAATCTGGCTACCCGGGAGGAATGCTTCCATACCGAGAACGTCCACGATCATGCCGCCTTTCGAACGCCATTTGATGTAACCGGTAACGATTTCGCCTGCGTTGTAAGCTTCGTTAACACGATCCCAAGCGCGAGCGGTGCGTGCCTCGTTGTGCGAGAGCACGAGTTGGCCCTTCTTATCCTCCTGGCTCTTGATATAGACTTCTACTTTGTCGCCTACCTTGAGCTCGGGGTTGTAACGGAACTCAGCTGCCGGAACGATACCGTCCGACTTGTAACCTACGTTAACGACTACCTCGCGTTTGTTAATGGAAATAACGGTACCCTCAACTACCTCGTTGTCCTTGATAGCATTCAGGGTCTCGTTGTACTTTTGAATTTCTTCTTCGTTTTGTTTGCCTTGCTTTTGTGCTTCATAGGCATCCCAGTCGAAGTTCTGGAGAGAAAGATTTTCTGCCATTTAAAAATGGTGTGTGCTACACACGTTAGAACGTTAAATTGTTAAAACGTTAAAACGGTGCTACGCACGTTAAAAGTTAAACATTTTCGCTCTTTTAGCCGAAACTCTTTTATAGTTCGCGCAGAAAAAGCATGCAAAGGTACTGCTTTTTTTTGATATACACAAGTTTTTGTGTAATTATTTTGTGTAAAGGCGCATTTTTTTGTGTCAGATTGAGCCGAAAGCGAGGCAGATAAGGCCGGCGAGAATACCTATCATGCAGATGATTTTGCGCCAAGGGTCGTGTTCCTTGAGGTACAGTAAGCCGTAGGCAAAGCCTATTACCGTGCCGCCGCGACGGATGGTACTAACCACGGCAATCATCGAATCGGGGTCTTGCAAGGCGAGCATATAGACGTTATCCGATACAATGAGAAATAGGCTTATCATTAGTATCGGGAATACAGACCGCTTCGCTAACAGAGCACAGACCGCTTCGCTGACAGACCGATTATGTATCCTGTCTATCCCCCAAACAATGAGCATCATAATCGCTTGATAGAACGTGTAATAGACCTGCACGGCGTTGTGGTCGTACCGGCGCATGAGGTATTTGTCGTATAGTCCCGAAGCGGCACCGATGAGTATAGCGAGTGCCAAGCAGATATAGTAGTACTTATGTTCGTGAAAAAGCGTGGTATGGCGTACTTTTTTCGTAGCGCCGAAAGAGAAGACAAAGATCGTGCCGATAGCCAGCACTACACCTATCCACTGCCATGTGTTAAGCCGTTCGCCGAAGATGAGCATCGCTCCGATGAGTGTCCACATCGGTCGTGTGGCCTGAACGGGACTGACCACCGAGATAGGAAGATGCTTGAGCGATATATAAGCGAACACCCAACTGCTGAGGACGATAACCGATTTGAGAAGCGTGTACAGATGTGCGGTCAGGTCGAGACGCGGTACATAGAATGGCGTACCCAGCATCCACTCCGGATGTATGCGCGACAGGACCAACGGAACAGCGAGAATGAGCGATGAGATACAGGTACTCAACATCAGCACATCTACCACCTTGTTATCGCGCAACGCTATCTTCTTGGAGACATCATAAAACCCCAGACAAATCGCCGATATGAACGCTAAAACTATCCACATAGTGCAAAAACGGCGACAAAATTACAAAAATGTTTGGATATATGCAAAAAAAATCGTACCTTTGCACGAATTTTAGTCGGAAATCGACGTTAAAACGTTAAATCGTTAAACTGTTAAATCGTAAAAGTGTAAATATATGGCTAATTACAAATGGAGTTTTGCGAACGTGGGCGGTGTGACGCGCGTACGCATTCAATCAGCGGAGGACATCCGTCATCTTGGTGAGTTGGATAAGAAAATGTGGACGGTCCTGTCCTGTCCTGTTAACGGCTTGGAGATTAGTTCCGATTCGTTAAGTCTAATGGACCTTGACGGCGATAACAAGCTGCGTGTAGATGAGGTGGTTACTACGGCTAACTGGCTGTGCGCGTCACTCAAGAATGCAGAGACATTGTTTGAGCAGAGCGACAGTATAGCGGTGGATAACATCGCCGACGAAGCAATCAAGGCTATCGCAGAGAAACTGCAGGCGGATGGTAAAGTAAGCCTTGCGGCTGTGCAGGCAGCGATAGACGCTGTGACGATAGAAGAGCAAGCTATTCCTGCTGCTCCGCTCGAGGCAGATGTGATAGCTGCGTACAAGGAGAAGAGTGCTGAATATGCGGCTTACTTCGAGATGGAGAAACTGCAGAAACTCGGTCTGGCCGTTATTCCCGAAGAGACCGTTAAACCCGGTATGACGGAGAAGAAATTCGTCGAGATGGGTGCGCAGATAGCCGAATGGGAAGCAGCCAAAACGGCTGCCGAGACCGCAAACGCAGATGCTTTGGCCGCTGCCAAATCGGTATATATGCCACTGCGTAAGTTGCTGCTCGTTCACCGTGATTTCTATCGTCTGTTGCGTAACTTCGTGACGCTGGAGGATTTCTATGACAACAATCCTGAGACCATTGCTTCGTTCCAGGCCGGTACGCTGATTATCGACCAGCGTGCGTGCCATCTCTGTATCCGCGTTAACGACCCCGCCAAACACGATGCACAAGCTCCGCTGAGCGGTATGTACCTGCTGTATTGCAACTGCATAAACCAGAAAACGGGCAAGTCGCTGCAAATAGTAGCGGCGATGACACAAGGCGAGATAAAGAACCTGAGTGTGGGCAAGAACGCCATCTTCTATGATAACGACGGTCTGGACTACGATGCTACGGTAACGAAGATTATCGATAACCCGATTTCGATTCGCCAGGCGTTCTGGACTCCGTATCGTAAGTTCGCCAACTGGATTGAAGAGAAAATCAACAAGTCTGCCGCAGAGAAAGACGCCAAGGCATTCGACGATATGACTGCCAAAGCTGACGCGGCTGCCGATCCGAATGCAGAGAAAAAACCTGCTTTCGATATCGCCAAGTTCGCCGGTATCTTTGCTGCCATCGGTATGGCGTTAGGCATGATAGGTACAGCGTTAGCGGCTGCTGCGAAAGGTATGAGTAACTTCACTTGGTGGCAGTTGTTAATCGTCTTCGTCTGCATCCTCTTGGTTATCAGCGGTCCGAGTATGATTATGGCATGGCTCAAATTGCGCCGTCGTAACCTCGCTCCCGTGCTGAACGCCAACGGATGGGCTGTCAACGCCGATGCTATCGTATCTGTCATCTTCGGCCGTACGCTTACCGAGCAGGTGGCATTCCCGATTATACCGGACCCGCTGAAGAAGAAACATCACCTCACTCCTTGGGCTGCGGCTTGCGTATATATCAGCCTGCTGGCTATTCTCTGTCTTGGCGGTTGGGGCGTGTATAAATACATGACACATGAGCAAGTATCCGAAGCGGAGATAGAGAAAGTGATCGAGGCCGAGGCACCGGCTGTAGAGGCTGCGGAAGAAGCGCAGGAAACACCCGCAGAGGAGTCTGCAGCAAATGAATAAAAAGGATGAGAAAGCATAGATTAGTTTTAACGATAGGCTTATGGCTGTTGGCGGGTAGTGCCGCTCACGCAGACAATGTGTTCACCGAAGAGTTGGGGATTGACCAACCGATGGATACCGCGACGGTGGACAGCGAAGGAGATGAGCTGGGAACGATGGACGATATCGACGTGCGCGCTTCGGAGTTGCCGGAGTGCCTCGCCGGTTTGTTCTCCCATGACACCTTAATCCTCGGCTGTGAGTTAGATTTGCTGCCGCAGAAGATAGTCGTTCGCACCAAAGAGGGCGATGTGGTGTATAAGATTGCGCCGCAGTTCATGTTCGGCGACTCGACCTTGCTTACGCATCACCCGGCGGACTCCCTGTATCATTTTATATGGACGGACGAGCGCGTGAACCCGTACGGTACGATGTTCGACAGCCTAAAGGAAGATGTGCATATCCCGATGGCGGGCTTTGTATTGCCTGCTCCCGGATATGTGACCAGCGCCTACGGCTGGCGTCGGTATCGAATGCACAAGGGAACAGATATCAAGGTGCAGATAGGCGATTCTATCCGTGCTGCATGGAGCGGACAGGTTCGTATCGTAGGCTGGGACCCGAGAGGTTACGGTTACTATGTCGTCATTCGTCATGACAATGGTCTGGAGACGATTTACGGCCACTTGAGCCGTCCGCTCGTGGATGAGTACGAGAAAGTGCCTGCGGGCTTTGTGATAGGTCTTGGCGGTAACACAGGCCGTTCAACAGGCAGCCATTTACATTGGGAGATTCGTTACCTCGGTGAGGCGATGAACCCGGCAAGTTTCGTGGACTTCTCAACAGGTCAGTTGAAGAATGCGGACGAGTATGTCATCGGCATCAAAGCGATGAAACAGGCGCGTGCCGAGCAGGCGGCGATGAAGTACCACAAGGTGCGCTCAGGCGATACGCTCAGCGGCATTGCCAAGAAATACGGCACTACCGTCAAGCGGCTCTGCCAGCTCAACAATATCAAGGAAACCAAAATCCTGCAGATAGGAATGAAGATTAGAGTTAGATAGATTGACGAATAGACGATTGTTTATTCGTGATGGTAAGGCTCGTTTCGGAGAATGGTCATCGCGCGGTATAGCTGCTCGATGGCCATTATTCGTATCATCTGGTGGGAGAACGTCATTTGGCTGAGCGACAGCTTGCCGTTAGCGCGGGCATAGACGGCAGGACTGAACCCGTACGCGCCGCCGATGATGAGCACCAGATCTTTGCCTGCGCCCATTTTCTTTTGCAGCCACTCGGCATATTCGATAGAGCGGAACTCGCGCCCGTGCTCATCGAGCAGAATAACATCCATTGCTGGCGTGAGACGCGATAGGATAGCTTCGCCTTCGGCGGCCTTCAGCTGTTCCTGCGTCAGCGACTTGGCATTCTTCACATCCGGTATGACGACCAACTCAAACGGCACATAGTGCGTGAGCCGCTGACGATAGTCCTCAATGAGCGATTGCAGCCGTGCGTCACTCGTCTTCCCTAATAACAGCAATGTTATCTTCATCGGTGAAAAAGAGATCGCAATCTTCGCCTGTCCATGTGAATTTATAGATGACGTTGTTGCCCATGAAGCCATCATAGCTGACGATGGCGGTGTAATAGGTGTGACCTACTTGGAATTCTTCGTCCGAGTCGATACCGTCATTCTTGACTACATTGACGCCTTTGCGAATGACCTCCTTATAGTCCATGGCCGAATAAGCCAGGAATAGTTCGGTGAAATAATCCTCCGGTGTCTTCTTGTCCTCGTCGGCGAGGGAGGCACTGTCGCGCGTACCTGCCAGATAGGGGAAGAAATAGTTGATAGTACCGTCCTCTTCGTTAATCGGATAGATATAGTCGTACCATCCGCGTACGCGGTAATCGAAATGTACATTGTATATGCTGGTATCCGATGTTTGAATAGTCTGCAGATAGAGTTTGCCGGTCGGTTTGAGCGTCTCGGGATTGACCACGAACGCATAAACCCAGTATTGCGCGCCGGGTGTGAGGTTGGTAAACAGCTTGTTCACATTGCCGTAGTACAGCGAATGGCTGGAGAAGGGAGCGATATTGAATTCTCCGTCTTCGAGCAACCACCATCGCCATTGAAGGTAGTCGATATATGCTGAATCGACAGCCAGCGTCATGAATTGTTTGGGCTGCAGGGTAGGCGCTACTTCGGGGTCAACAGGCTTGCAGTCGATGAGGTAATACGCATCTTTACTGGTGGAGAACTCGCACTCGATGAAGCCGGCAGACACCGCCTTCACATTCATGGTAATGGTCACATCGTCCGTCTCCCATTTGGCGTCAGGGCTGCAGGACGGACTAAGAACCAATGCCAATACTATGGCCAATGCCGAAAAATACTTATTGAGCTTCATATTCCTCCTTTTCTTTCTCCTCCTGGAGAAGTAATTCTCGAACGGCGGCGATAAAGCGCAGACAGGTCAGCACATGACCGCCGTAGTGCCCGAAGTTATACCTGATATTGGCATATTGCCATTTGTTTTTCGCGTTGGCAGCGTTGGCGTACGGTACCGTCTCGTCGTCCATCGAGTGCATCAGATAGACGGGGGCGGACGGCATCCAGTTATAGGAGATGATGGAGTTGGCATTCATCGCCTTGTACAGCTCCGCTACTTTATCGGATGTCTGGTCCATGGCTTCCTGAGTCAGCAGTTCGTGCGTCACTTTCGTGCCGATGAATTTGTTGAGTTGGTTCGTGCAGTATAGTTTGCTGTTAATCCAGTCGTCCATCTTGTCGCACAACCATTGCTGCATCATATCGGACATCTGCATATTGAGGTTGTTGCCTTTGATCATTCCTTGCAGAACGAGTGGTACGGCAACGGGATAACCGGCTGTGTCGGTCGTTACGAAGCGTTCGTACGTGGCCTTGACGTCGTATGGACCGCCGCCGGCAAACACACGATGGAGAAAGATACGCTCGGGGTTGCCGTAGTAGTCATACTCGGTCTCGATGAGGTGCTGAACGGCCATCGTGTTAGCCCCGCCTTGGCTATAACCCATTAGGATAATTCCCGGTTGCTCGGGTTCCATATCGATAGCCTTGAGCCATGGACGAACGGCAAGGTACATATCCACCACGTTATGAGCCGTCAAGTCCATTACCAGATAAGGGTGAACCTCGTTTACCGTCACGCCGTAACCGATATAATCCGGCAGAATAAGTCCGTAACCCAGTTCCGCCAACACTCCTTCGAGTGAGAAGCAGTTACTCGGAGCCTCGCGGTTGGAGCCAACTGTGTAGTGGCTGACCAAAATCATCCTTTTGGGTTTGCGGCCCGTAGGCAAGATGACCTTGCCGGACAGTTGTATGGTATCTCGGTTTCCATTGATGCTGGGGTAGGTACCTACTATTTCTGTCACGCGGGTCTGGTTCTTGTATTTGATGAGTTCCTGCAGGATAGATGCACCCGTTACGCTGGTTGTTCGCAGCGGACCGCTTCCTGCTTCGTCTCCCTGCGCATCGTATCCAACCGGCTCATCTACATATTCGTTCACCGGCGTGCCGTCAGGCAGATAGCAGTTAGACGGGAAACCATTGTTTAGGTCGGTCTCGTGCTGGCCGATGACCTTGAATTTCAAACCCTTAGCTGCCTCTATATCCGTGAAATCGACAAACTTATCGTCATGGAACTGACAGGAAGGACAAAGGAATAAGGTCAATGGTAGAATGACTAAAATGATTAGTCGAATCCATATAGGTCTTTCTACTTTTAGCATAGCGGTCTTTTGTCTTTTAACGAAGTGGTCCATAATTAAAATCTCGCTCCTATACTCACATTAATCATTCGTGAGAAGGCCATATAGATATTATTCGCGTCCTTGAGAGCAGTCAGTCCGCCGAGGTCCACCGTCATGAACCAGCGGTCGTAGTTGGCACTCACGCCGAACACGGTACCGTTGATGGCAATGCCTACCTCGGTGTGCTTACCGTAGCCGTTGGTCTCGGTACCGCCGTTGATATCCATCCCAATGCCGATACCCGAATAGAGGTTAACGTTCGGATGGTGGAAATAGGTGAACCGTATGGTGGGCATAAATACGATGTTGTAGAAATACTGCTGTCCACTACGGCTTAGCTCCGTGCCTTTGCCGTTACGCGTCACATTTATCCATGATACGCCGCTACCATCAACCATCGCGCCGAGCGAAAACCAATGTGTGAAACGCCATTGGTACTCCAGCCAAAGGTGCTGATAGTGCTTGTAGCCCTCTTTGTAAGTGGCCTGCCACGTCTCGGGCATTGTCATCGCGATACTCGTCGGGTTATGCCACATCAGGCTCTCGAACAACTGATCACCCCAGCCGATACGAATCTCGTTGCGACGCTCGAGGTGGTCCCATTTAGTTTCCGCACCCACCGTTCCGGCGATGCAGAAAAACAACAATAGTATAGATAGTTTCTTTTTCACGCTGCAAAGGTACAACAAATTTTCCAAATTTGCAAGCATTTTGGCAAAAAACGCACTTTTTCTTGCATATATGCAAAAAAAGCAGTACCTTTGCATCGTAAATCGTTAAAATCATGGATAAACAGGAACTTCGTAAGCTTATTGCTATCTGGTTTGAAGAGGACATTCGCGATGGTGACCACACTTCGCTTAGTTGTATTCCTCCTACCCAAATGGGTTGCCAGCAGTTAATCATCAAAGATACCGGCGTGCTTGCCGGCGTGGAAGTGGCGAAAGAGATTATCCACTATTTCGACCCCGAATGCCGCGTGGAGCAGTTTCTGCATGACGGCGACCATGTGAAGCCGGGTGATATCGCATTCAAGGTCTATGGCAAGGAGCTGAGTCTCTTGCAGATCGAGCGCACGATGCTCAATATCATGCAGCGTATGTCGGGCGTGGCTACTACGGCTCATCGCTATCAGTCTCTCATTGAGGACACCGGATGCCATGTGCTCGACACCCGTAAGACCACGCCCGGACTCCGTTATCTGGAGAAAGAGGCGGTGGCATTAGGCGGCGGTATGAACCATCGTATAGGCTTATTCGACATGATCCTGCTCAAGGACAACCATGTGGATTTTGCCGGAGGTATTACTAACGCGCTCACGCGGGCACGCGATTATTGTAAGGAGAAGGGCAAGGACCTGAAGATAGAGATCGAGTGCCGTAATTTCGACGAGATCAACGAAGCCCTTGCAACCAATATACCCGACCGTATCATGCTCGATAACTTCACTCCCGCAAAGACTAAAGAAGCGGTCGATGTTATTCGTGCTTGGGAGAAGAAAGCAGGTCGCCACATGGAGATAGAGTCCTCTGGTGGCATCACATTCGATACTATCCGCGACTATGCACTAACCGGCGTGGACTTCGTCTCCGTTGGTGCACTCACGCATAGCTACAAGAGTCTCGACATGAGTTTTAAGGCGGTCAAAGGCTAACAGCTAATAGCCAACAGCCAATAGCTACTTAAGCCAGTTCTTTGGCTTAAGTCTCGTGCCGTCCGGTAAAATGGGTTTCCGCAAAACGGTAACCCATTTTGGTCTGCCTATAGAACCGTCTTGCGATTTATACTCGTAGCTGAACGGGCATGGGTTCTCGGGATTGTATCCTTCTTTTTTGCGTACCAAACCGGTATGCCATCCTTCGGGATTAAGCACTCCTTTGTCCCAACGCGTATAAGCCCAAACGGTCTCGCCCCACCATCGCCACGGGCGAGCCAGCCAGACGCTTTCGGGCTTGGGCGAACGGATGTAACAATGGTAAAAGAGCAGACCTCGGTTTCCTTGCTCCGACCTGCCGGCAGAGATATAGCATTTCTCGCCTTCCTCGTCGGTGATATTCGCGATGATGATGGCATGGTCCACTACCATCGTCATAGCTCCGAAGATAAAATCCACACCGCCGGCTAATACGCCCCGCTCCCAGTATATCGTAGCTCCCTGGTCACCATAGACCACGTCTTGCCGTCCTACAGCGGTGCAGTTCTTGAGATGGGCGTTCTTCGCCGTTTCGGTGAACGAGATAGCCGCTGCCCGTTCGCGGTATTGTTTCCATTGAACTTCCGTGCTGCCGACTTGTTTTGGCCGTTCAGGCATCGGTCGAGCGGTGTATTCAGGCAGGATAAAAAGGCTGTCCTCGGCTTCTTTCTCGCTCACGTAGAGATTAAAACTATTCTCGAAAATGATGTTCTGCGCATAGAAATCCGGTGCCGTAACAAGAACCGACGCATTCCATCTGCGGCTTCGACTGCCGCCATAATTGATTTCGCCGCCCATGCTCTTGTACTGATAACCATGTCCGTAGTACCAGGTGATGATAGCGTCGCGTTTGTATTGCGCGCATTTGAGCGACAGACCGGGAATGTCGATGGTCAACTGTTCCTGATAAACGCCAGGTTCAAGCAGAATAGTCGTCCGCTCGCCACGTTGCGCATACACCACTCGTGCGCTATCCAGCGCAGCGTTAATGGACTCGCCTGCATGAACATGCAGAACCAACGATAATAGTACTCCCAAACAGATATTCATTGTTCAATACTCTTTATTCATTAACCAACATTTCGCAGTTCTTGCAATCGAAAGTCAGGCTGAGCACTTTGCCTGTACGCAGACGCAGATAGCGCGGTTCCTTGTCCTTAGGATAAGGATTCGTCTTGCGGCAGTGCCCCAACTCAAACAGCAGGCAGTATTTGCACTCCATTAAAGGCCGTCCGGTCTGTGCTCTGTGTTCAAAACACTTCGTCTCCATTCGTTCAAAATGCTAATTGGTATAAAATACGGCTTGCTCTCTATCGTTACTTCCCGTGCTATAAACGGCGTATCACCTAATTTAGTTAACTGCGTACGGATAGTCTCCATGGCTTTGGCTTCGTTTTTTGCCGGCTCTTTGACATAGTCAAAACGACATTGGCGTTGGCATTGGCCGTTGGCTGGTTGATAGATTAGTTCAAACCCCTCTTCGGTCTCGCGAAAAACAATATCCACCGGTATGCGCCGCTCGCTATGCAGCGATTTGACGAACTCGACATCGAAATTACGGTATAACGGTATATCGGTATATCGGGAAACCGAAAGCTCTTTGTTAATCTTCACAAGATTACTCTCTACTCCGTTGACGTTACATCCTTCTGCACCGATAGTCAGTCCGTCACCATTATGCAGCACCACACCCTCTTTGAGTCGCACGCGAAGCGTGTTACCGCGTGCTTCCAGCACTTCACCGATATACTCGCCCGTTGATTTTGGGGTGTCCCAGTTAGCCATCGGACGGGTGCGGCCGTGCAGGAAATAATCTGTCGCACCGCGGTGGAATGTCTTCTCCGGATTAGGGATAAAACTGCGGTCGTAAATCGGTCTTTCATCTTTGAGCAAAGCGGTCTTTCGTCTTTCAGCGCAGCGGTCTAATTTCTCTCTGTAATATGCCGTGATATTCGTTACGTAGTCTGCGTCTTTGAGGCGTCCTTCTATCTTAAAAGTCGTTACGCCCGCATCAATCAGTTCCTGCAGATACGCACTCCGGTCCATATCCTGAAGCGACAGCAGATGGCGCTGATGAATAGGCACTCCTCGCTCATCGACCACCTCGTTCATGTTCGCATCCAGCAGGTCATACGCCATGCGGCAGTACTGCGCACACGCTCCGCGGTTGGCACTTCGTCCGGAGAGCACTTCGCTGATGTAGCACCGCCCCGAATAGCTGACGCACAACGCTCCGTGTACGAACGCTTCGAGCTCAATATCCGGTACGGCTTTGTGGATAGCGCGTATCTCGTCAATACTCAGTTCGCGAGCCAGCACAACGCGTCGAAAACCCATATCACGCAGTTTAGTTACATGTTCCGGCGTGCGATTGTCGCATTGCGTGGAAGCATGCAGCGCGATAGGCGGTAAGTCAAAATCCAATAAATGCAGATCTTGAATAATAAGCGCGTCCACGCCTATCTCATAGAGCTTGTGTATCATATCCACAGCGTCGGCATACTCGTTGTCATGCAGCAAGGTGTTAACCGTTACCAGCACTTTCACGCCGTACACATGTGCATAGCGCACTACTTCCGCTATGTCCTCCATACTGTTTCCTGCCGCTTGGCGAGCACCGTACGCTGGCGCACCGATATACACGGCATCTGCGCCGGCTTGTATAGCCGCCTTGGCTACTTCTTTATCTTTCGCAGGACTTAGTAATGAGAGCATAATTTTAACGTTTTCTTGCAAAGAAAACCATTTTAACACTTTAACGTTTTAACGGCACGCAGTGTTTGAGAAATCCGGTACATCACAATGCCTGCCGTGACAGACACGTTCATTGAGTGCTTCGTTCCGTATTGAGGTATTTCTATGCATCCTTGACAGATGTCGATTACTTCTTGTTGTACGCCGAACACCTCATGGCCCAATACAACAGCCAGTTTACGATTTGACGATTTGCGATTTACGATTTGTTCCGCTATCTCTTCGAGGGTGAGGGAGTCGTGCGCCTGTTCTACGGCATAGACCGTGTAACCCTCTTCCTGTAATGTCCGCACAGCATCGGTGGTCTCTTTGTAATACGCCCATTCAACGCTCTCTTCGGCACCAAGAGCGGTCTTGTGAATCTCCTGGTTAGGCGGACAGCAACAGATACCGCAGAGCACCACGCGCTCGATACGCATGGCGTCAGCCGTACGGAAGACTGCACCTACGTTATGCTGACTGCGCACATTATCCAGCACCACGACCAGCGGCAGTTTGTCCGCTTCGCGGTATTGGTCCACACTCATGCGTCCCATCTCAGCGGTCGTCAGTTTCTTACTCATAGGGCAAAAGGAAGACGAACATGCAGCACACGTTCTTCTTCGTCTATTTCGGTGATAAAATCTTCGTGTAGCGGTACCATCCGTCCGTCGGTTAGGATGGCAAGTGTGTTGATGGTTGATTCATCGACACACTCGATGACGCCTATCGCTTTTCCTTCATCTGAAATCGTATAACCCGTCAGGTCCTGCCAGGTAAGCAGACCGTCCTCTTCGTCCTGTACATCGCTGCGGAGCACAAACCCTTCTTCGCCAATCAGTTCTGAGATAGCCGAAGAACGGAAGGGCACAAACAAACCGTCACGACGAACGAATACGAACTCAGGTAAGTCCTTGTAGTGCGTGCGGCGGATGACACCGATGGATATGAGGTCTTGTTCGCTAATCATTGTTTGACGGTTAATCGGCCGCCGGAATTGATAATGGGCAACCTAAGTAAGAACTCATGGGCGATGCCTTCCTGCGGAGCAGCGGTACCCGAACCCAAATCATAACGTTCGCCGCATAGCGGACAGACAGCAAACATACCGTCCACTTCGCATGGCGAACACAGACCGTGCGCAGCGCAGTTAGGGCAGGCAAGGTCATACGCATCGTAACTGCCCAGCATGTTCACATAGATAATCACTCCTCCGTAACCGTACATATCCATGACCGTTCGCGGCAGGGTGTTGCCGTTATAGTGATAGCCTTCTTTGTCCAAGATGACGTACTGACCAAGCGCAGTAGGCACGAAATGCACGAACATGCCGCTATTCGTGTCCACAATCATGTTCACGCCGTAGCGAGGCACGCTGCTTTTCCAATTCGTACCTTCACAGGAAGTAAGCCCGCTTGCGGCCAAAAGAAGAACGACCGCTACGCTCAAAGCCAAGCGCATATTTAGTTGGATACGATGGCGCATATATGAATGTTGTAAATGAGGGTTGAGTAGGGTGGAATATACGATTGAGTTCCTTCGGTACCCGCACCTTCGGCGGTGGAATAATCATTCGAATCGTACTTCGTCTTGTCGTAACCCAAATAAGCGGGGACGTACAGTTCGATATCTCCCTGACTGTGAATCTTATGACATCCTTCCGCAAAGCCGGCAATCGTGCTCGCCAGTGACAACGTAACGTCATTACCGGCATCCACCTGGTAACCGTTAATCAGTTTGGCGGTGTAGTCGCAAACGATGGTGCCCGTTAAGTTTGGTCTTGCCTCGCCGTAATCGGCTAAGGGGTCGGCAATAATCTTATACTGCAAACCGCTGCTCGATATCTTCACGCCTTCCCGACTCTTGTTGTTCTCCAACCAAAGTTCATTTTGGATTTTCCACTCCGCCCATTTGTTTTGCTTACAAGAGGACAAAGGAATAAGGAATAAGGACAAAAGACCAAATACTATCGGTCGAATCCATTTAGTCTCTGTTCTTTTAGCGAACGTAGTGAGCGGTCTTTGCTCTTTTAGCGTAGCGGTCTTTATTGTGCTATCCATAACTCAGGGTTTAATATGTCTCTATCTTTGTATATCTGGAAGTATAATTCCGTTTTCTGGTCTTGCTCGGCATCGGTGAAGATGGTTCCGATGGTCTGCTTGGTATCTACTTTGTCGCCTTGCTTGACATTGAGTTTGCTGAGGTTCGAATAAACAGTGCGGTAGTTACCGTGCTGAATAATGACCGCGTAGGTGTTGGCTATCATGAAGCAACTCGTCACTTCGCCTTTATAAACCGCTCTTGCTTTGCTGCCTGCCGTCGTCTGGAGGTAGATACCCTTGTTGTCTATCGTCACCTGGCTGTAAACAGGGTGTTGCTGCTTGCCGAAATGTCCACTGATGATTCCTTTCTCTACCGGCCAGGGTAAGCGTCCTTTGTTGGCTTCGAATCCGCCGGCTATCAGTTTCTGCTCCTTGGTCAGCGTAGTGGTCGATGAAGCCTGTTTCTTGACGAGGTTGTCGATTTTCTTGTTCAGCTCATTCACTTTCTTCTGTTGCTGTTTGAGCTGTTTGTTCAGGTCTTTCTCTTTGCTCTTGAGCTTGGTCAGCATCGTCTGCTGTTTGCGTTCGTCGCGTTTGAGGTTCTCCTGTTCGCGTTTCTTGGAACTGAGGACGGTCTGTTTGTTCTGCTTGTTGGTTTGCAGCAACTCGTTCTGCGTGTCTATCTCGCGTTGCGTGTTCTCGATGCGCCGCACTTGTTCTTGACGGAAATGAGCGAACTCCTGCAGATAACGAGCACGACGGGCCAACTGCTGAAAACTGTCGCTGCTCAGTAGGAACAGCAAGGGCGATTGTTGCATACGCGCGTAGTGGCTCTGACGAACCAACCGAGCGTAGTCCGTTTTGTGGGCTTCAAGCACGTTTTGCAGCGAGTCACGTGTCTTCGTCAAATGGTTCATCTCGCGGTTAAGAGCCGTGATCTCGTTATCCAGCGTGTTAATCAGCTTTTTCTGGTTCTTGATATTCTGACCGATGAGCTGTAACTTGTTCAGCGTGGCGCTCTCGTCACGCTTGGTCTGCTTGAGCATCTTGTTCGTCTGCTCAATCTCCTGTTGCAGCTTCTTCTGCTTCTTCTGCAGGTCCTTCACATTGTCCGCCCCGTAAAGGGATAATGGCAGCAGAACAATGGACAATAGATATATTCCTATTCTTCGAATCATTAAACTCTTTTCTCTTTGAGCGCAGCGGTCTAATCTACAGCCATTTACTGATATCCACTTGGGTGTAACGGTTCAGCGGCTGGGAGACAATCCTAACCGGCGTGTCCAGGCGTCGCATGGGGTACTCTACTGTCAGCTCCACCACGTCGTCACCGAAGGTGTACATCAACCGTGCGCGTTCGGAGCCTAACGGCAGTTCCGCAGAACAAAGTTCCTGCAGCGTGTCCCAGTTGAGGTTAGGTGTCAGCTTGCGGTTTATCTCGTGGTAGGTGGTCTTGGCGTACTGGCCTTGCATCTTGTCAAAGCCGATAATCTCAAACGGCGTTGCCTCAAGGCGGTATAACTCAATACCGAGCAGCGGAGTGACGCTAATGACGAGCATCGAGTCGCGTACCACTTGCATCGTAACCGACGAAGAGAACTTCGAGCCGTCTTTGTTCACCGTCACACGGGCGTTTTGTATCACGCAGGTATGCCATGCCGGCACAGCCGGTGCTTCAATCACTTCCGGTTCAGAACTCGCCTGAGCCGCTTTCTTCTTTGCTCCGCAACTTGCCAAAACAAGTAGCGCCAACAAGAAATATAACGTTTTACGTAGTAAAACCATATTAACAATTTAACAATTTAACGTTTTAACGGTTTAACGGTTTATCGGCACGCAGTGCCTCTATATGTTTGATTATTTCGTTTTTATTCTCGTCTGTGCTTGCGTTCTGCAGCGCTTTGTTGAGGTAGAAACGCGCCAACTCATCTTGTCCCTGCAGGTGCATAATCCAGCCGTAGGTGTCCAGACACGTCGGGTTGTTGGGTTCTTCGCGAATCGTGATAGCGCTCATTCGTTCCGCCTTGTTCAGGTCTCCGCCGTTGATAGCGAGATAGTAGGCGTAGTTATTGAGAACCAAGGTGTTGAGCGGGTCGAGTTCCAAAACGCGTTCATACATCGCGAACAGGTCTTTCTTCTTCGCACCCGTACGCTCCATGAGGTCCAACCGGAACAGTAGAAAACGTACATCTGTCGGTTCTATCTCCAGGTATCGGTCGATGGCGTGGATAGCTTTCTTCGGTTTGCCCCACATAGCGTAGATGCGGTAACGTGTCAAGGCGCTGAAGGCGTCCATCTCTCCTTTGCGTTGGTCTATCTCGTCCTGCACGGCAAGCGCTTTCTTCCATTCCTGTGTATCGACATAGCGCTGCTTGAGCGGTTCCAGATAGTTCTGCCATTGATTGTTCGGGTCTGCCTCGTACGCTTGTTTGAACATGTCCATCGCCTGGGCTTCTTTCCCGATACCGCGGTAGATGATACCCAGATACGCCAATGTCTGCGGGTCGTTGGGGTTCAATGCGTGGCAGAACTCCAGCAGCGTGTAAGCGTCTGCAAACTGATGTTCCTCAATCGCCTGCCGTGCCGCGTACCAGTAGTACGTGAACTGCTGCTCCTGCTCCGTGGTCAACATCACAGGAATAGGTTGAGCCTTCTTCTTTGCACTCACCGGCAAAACCAGCATCAACGCAATCACTATATATAACGTTTTTCGCAGAAAAACCATCTTAACAACTTAACGTGACATAGTCACCATTTTAACGCTTTAACGTCGAAAATTCATTTTCGACCACTGTGCCCAAAACCTCCTGCACCACGCTCCGTATCGCTCAGTTCCTGTACTTCCACCACTTCCGGTGTCTCGTGACGCGCGATGACCATTTGGCATATACGCTCACCGGGCTCAATCGTCTGCGCCTCGCCGCTTAGGTTGATCAGGATAACACCCACTTCGCCGCGGTAGTCCGCGTCAATCGTACCCGGGGTGTTGAGAACGGTCAGACCGCGCTTGAGCGCCAGACCGCTGCGAGGACGTATCTGTGCCTCGTAACCCGCAGGCAATTCGATGAACAAGCCCGTAGGGATAAGTCTGCGCTCCATCGGTTGAAGCGTAATCGGTTCGGCGATGTTACAACGGATATCCATGCCCGCCGCCTGTGCGCTCTCGTATTTCGGCAGCGCGTTGTTGCTCTTGTTGATAATCTTCAAAACCATAATTTCTATTAATCTTAAACCCTTAAACTCTTCAACCCTAAAACCTCTTCTCCACCAGCACTCTCAGGCCGTCCGCTACAATCTGGATATGAATATCTTTCTCCATGTGTACGGGGTCTCCGTCGATATGGAATGGTGCTGCCTCTTCGCGCTCAAGCGTCACTTCTTTCGCACGGATAGTGTCCATGAAATGGCTGTCATCGATGCTGCCTGCGAACAGACGTAAAGCCAGACTGGCGCTGCCTAAGATAGCGTGACTGGACATAAGCATGATATCCATCTTTCCGTCCTGTACACTCGCTTTTGGAGCAATAAGCGCTTCGTAACCCCATTGGTTAGCGTTCGCAAACGTAATGAGAAACGCCTTGTGCGTCACGTCCAGACCGTCACCTACCAGATGATAGGTCTGCGGCGTGTAGGAGAACACATCCTTCAGTATATTCTGAAAATAGGTGGCAAAACCGCGCTTGTTGCTGCCCGCGAAATGGTCAGCTATGACTGCATCAAAACCCGTACCGCACGTGCTGACGAATAGTTTTCCGTTCGCCAAACCGTAGTCCACGCTGATAGGCTCCGAGTGGTTAATCATCTCCAGTGCTTTCTGCGGACGGATGGGGATATTCAGATGACGCGCAAAACCGTTACCGCTTCCCATCGGGATGATACCGAGTGCCGTCTGTGAAGCCATCGCGCCCCCTGTGGACATAGAACCGTGAACCATGAACTGTGAAGCACTTACCAAACCCCGCGCCACTTCATTGACCGTTCCGTCACCGCCTACAGCCACTACGGCATCGAAACCCATGCGGGCAAACTGGTATGCCAACTCGGTCGCATGACCGGCACGCTCCGTGAACACGATATTGGGCAACCATTGTTCCGCATCCAGCGTCTGCATGATCAGTTTCGGCAACTTGCGTTTCGCGCTCTGGGTCTCCTTACTTCCGGAGATGGGATTGATGATAAATGCTATATTTTTCATATGTACATATTTACGCAATTTAATTCGGCTGCAAATTTACTACAAATTTTTCAAATTTGCAAGAATTTGACCGAAAAAAAGCAAATATGCTTGTATAATTTGTAGTTTTCGGTCCAAAGATGGTAGTTTTTCCTTCCTTCTGGCTCGCGGTGTAGGCGGTGATCACTTATCGCGCATCGCCGGCGCCGCCCTCTCCAAACACCTCGCATCGCTGCCCGTTCTCTACTACCGGGCGTATTCTTATCTCGCTTCGCTCGAACGATTACATCGCCTTAGCGTCCGTCACTTTGTCTATTGCGCCGGAATTCAATTCCGGCATACCCAAACGTGCCGCCCCGCCCGCTTCAGGCTCAATGCGTCCCCGTACTCTCCGCCTCTTTTCCACCTTCTCTCCGCCTCTTGTCCCCGTACTCTCCGCCTCTTGTCTCCGTACTCTCCGCCTCTTTTCCGCGTTCTCTCCGCCTCTTGTCTGCGTACTCTCCGCCTCTTGTCTGCGTACTCTCCGCCTCTTGTCTGCGTACTCTCTGCCTCTTTTCCACCTTCTCTCCAGCAGGTCCCAAAGGGTGCTCAAAGGATGATGAAAGGGTGCTCAAAGGTTGCTTCTCCCTTTGTCACCCTTCTCATAACCTATTCTTCCGCCGCAAACACCTTCACGGCACAATCCTCTTTCCTAAATTTTCTGCAAAGATAATACTTTTTTTTGATATATGCAAATTTATCAACTATTTTTAATAGAAAAAGCGTCCGAAGACGCCTTTCCCAAATCTTAATTCCTGAACTTCAGCTCGCCGTCCCGCAGTTCGACGATGACAGGTTTGCTCGAATCGACTTTGCCGGCAATGATAGACTTGCTCAACTCGTTGAGAACCAGTCGTTGCAGTGCTCGTTTGACAGGCCGTGCACCGAATTGCGGGTCGTAACCTTCTTTGGCGATGTAGTCTATCGCATCGTCCGTCACACGCAGGTCGATACCTTGTCCCTCAAGCATCTTATGGATGCGGCTTATCTGCAGACCTACCACAGCTTTGATGTCGGCTTCGCTCAGCTCGCTGAAGTGGATGATTTCATCGATACGATTGATGAACTCCGGCCGTACGGACGCACGAAGCTGTTCTTCGGTCAGGTTGGAGGTCATGATGATTAGCGTGTTCTTGAAGTTGACCAACCGACCTTTGTTATCCGTCAGACGACCGTCGTCCAGTACTTGCAGCAGGACGTTGAATACATCCGGATGGGCTTTTTCGATTTCATCGAACAGAACCACGGAGTACGGTTTGCGTCGGATAGCTTCAGTCAACTGACCGCCTTCATCGTAGCCGACATATCCGGGAGGTGCTCCTATGAGTCGTGTCGCGCTGAATTTCTCCTGATATTCACTCATATCGATACGCGTCATCATATTCTCGTCGTCGAACAGGTAGTCCGCCAGAGCTTTCGCCAACTCCGTCTTGCCGACACCTGTCGTACCGAGGAAGATGAACGAACCGATAGGACGTTTCGGGTCTTGCAGACCGGCTCGGCTACGCCGGATAGCATCGCTGACGGCCTTGATAGCGGCATCCTGACCGATGACGCGTTTGTGGAGCTCTTCTTCCAGGTGCAGCAGTTTGTCGCGCTCCGATTGCATCATCTTCGCTACCGGGATACCCGTCCAACGGGCTACTACTTCGGCTATATCGTCTTCATCCACTTCCTCTTTGATGAGCGTCTCGTCGCTGATGGCGTGAAGCGCGTCCTGGGCATTCTTGATATTGGCCTCTGCGGCAGGAATCTGGCTGTAACGGATTTCTGCTACCTTACCGTAATCGCCTTCGCGTTCTGCCACTTCGGCTTGGTGTTTCAGTCCTTCGATACGCGCTTTCTCATTCTGGATAGTGGCTACGTAGCCTTTCTCTTTGTTCCAGCGCGCATTGAGCTCGTCCGATTGTTTCTTGAGGTCTTTGAGCTGCGCCTCAATCGCTTTCAGTTTTGCTTCATCCCGGTCGCGTTTGATAGCCTCGCGCTCAATCTCCAGCTGCTTGATTTGACGGTCGAGCGTATCTATCTCTTCCGGTTTGGAATCCACTTCCAGACGCAGTTTGGCAGCCGCTTCATCCACCAGGTCGATGGCTTTGTCAGGCAGGAAACGGTCGGTGATGTATCGTGCAGAGAGGGTGACTGCGGCGATGATAGCGTCATCTTTGATACGCACTTTGTGGTGCGTCTCGTACCGCTCTTTCAGACCTCGCAGGATAGAGATGGTCGCTGCCTCGTCCGGTTCGTCAACCATCACTTTCTGGAATCGCCGTTCGAGTGCTTTGTCGGTCTCAAAATACTTCTGATATTCGTCGAGCGTCGTGGCTCCGATGGCTCTCAGGTCACCACGCGCCAAGGCCGGTTTGAGGATATTGGCTGCATCCATCGCTCCGCTGGACTTACCGGCACCTACGAGCGTGTGTATCTCATCGATGAATAGGATGATTTCTCCCGCGGCAGCTACCACTTCGTTCACTACGCCTTTGAGACGTTCCTCGAACTCACCCTGATATTTGGCGCCGGCGATGAGCGCACCCATATCGAGCGAATAGATTTGTTTCTTTTTAAGGTTCTCGGGTACGTCTCCGCGCACGATACGATGGGCAAGACCTTCTGCGATGGCTGTCTTACCGACACCCGGTTCGCCGATTAGGATAGGGTTGTTTTTCGTACGACGGGAAAGGATTTGCAGTACCCGCCTTATCTCATCGTCCCTGCCTATTACAGGGTCCAACTTACCTTCGCGAGCCCGCTCGCAGAGGTTGATAGCGAACTTCTTTAAGTTCTCGTTTTGGTTGTTTTGATTGTTCTGATTCATAGTTGTATGTCGTTTGGTTAATATTCTTGTTTCCCGGAAATCCGGTCACAACGTATAGTACAAACTCCGCGCCAAACAAAAGAGGACTGCCATTTTGTCAGTCTCCATTCGTTCTTGTATTTTCGTCCGTTCGCCTTTAGTTCTTCAACCAATGGAGCAGTTCGGCCATGGAATGGAAGACCTGGTCGGCATGTTCGTCCCATAGTTCGGAGTCGGGTAGGATACCCGTGTTGACGGCGCAGCAGTACAGCCCAGCAGCCTTGGCGGCACGTACACCCAAGGGTGCGTTCTCCACCACCATGCACTCTTCTTTCTTGAACCCCGAGCGCTCCCACGCTTTGAGATAAGGTTCGGGATCCGGCTTGCCGTGCGTCACATCGAACGAAGAGATGATACCCGTGAAGGCATGGTTGAAGATGTCATTGAGCGCGTCTATCAGGTTATGCTGACCGGAACCCGTCACCACCCAGCACTCAATACCCTGAGAACGAAGGAATTGCAGCACTTTGTCCACATCGGGGATGATACCCGGGAAACCACCCGTCATCTCGTTGAAATGTGCGGTCTTGTCCTTATAGATGTCTTCAATCAGCTCTTCCGAAGCCGGCGTGCCGAATATACGCTGATGGTACTCCTGGATGACGCCTGTGCTGGTCCGTCCTTCGTTGCGATAACACTCCATTGCGGTGTAGGGTAGTCCGTGTTTGGTCATCGCCCATGCCCAGGACTCGGCATGGTAAGGCATCGAGTTATAGAGCACACCGTCCTGGTCGAAGAAGACCGCTTTGATGGACCGGTCTTCGGCCTGACAGACCGTTTTGCTGACAGGCCGCGTTGCTGACAGACCGTCCTTCGGACTGACAGATCTCTCACCGAAGATATAGGAGCCGATGCGGACCATGGTGGAACCGCACTCGATGGCGAGTCGGTAGTCATCGCTCATGCCCATGGAAAGGACCGTCTTTGACGGAAGGCTGTTGGCTATTAGCTTTTGGCTGTTGGCTGCCTCCGTAAAACAGCGACGAATCTCTGTCTCATCATCGGTATTGGTTGCCATGGCCATCAAACCCATGATGCGGACGTGCGGGTATGGGTTATTGGATAGCTGCGTACGGAGAGCAGCTAACTCGTCCGGCGAGAAACCTATCTTGGACTCCTCGCGAGCCACATGCACCTCGAGCAGGATATCTTGAACAATGCCCAACTTGGCGGCTTCGTCATTAATGGTTTGCAGCAGATGCTCGGAGTCCACGGACTGGATGAGGTACGGCCGCAGTTTGAGCAAGTCGCGCACTTTGTTGGTCTGCAGATGTCCGATGAAGTGCCAATGGATGTCCGTCGGCAGTTGGTTCACTTTGGTTTTGAGTTCCTGCACACGGCTCTCGCCGAAATGGCGTTCGCCGGCTTCGTATGCTTCGCGTATGGCTTCGACAGGATGATATTTGCTTACGCATACGAGCGTCACACCCGCGGGGATATGCGCGCGTACTTCTTTTATATTATTTGCTATTGGCATTGGCGTTGGCTTCGAGCCATTGGATATAAGGGGTGATATAACGTTCTTTTTTCTCCTGATAGACAGTTTCCAAATCTACCATGATTCCTGAGTCATACACATTGGAGAATGTTTCTTCTATAGTTGTACCGAAATACTGCAAGTCGTTTGTGATGTTCAGATACGCAGAGAACATAGGCGGAATGACCGTTCCTTGCTCTCGCACGGCGTGCTGCAGGATATGGTAGTTTTCCTGCGAGTTTGTGCCGTTGAACGGGTCCACCTCCAGCGGACGAATCTCAATAGGTTTGTACGGCGCTATAAGCCCTTCTTCGCCTTTATGGTAACGATGGAGATAAGTGTAAATCAACTCTCGCGCAGTCTCGTTGTAATCGGGATAGATGGTTACTTTGCCGATCATCCACCTGATGGCAGGATTGTTGTGCATAACTGCTCCGATACCATCCCATATATTATCCAATGCGAAGAGCGCCTTCACGCCCATCTCGCGTTTCTGATACATGGGCTGCACGAATGCGCGTCCGAATTCAATGGTATTTGGAAGATAATCCCGGATATACCGTTCAGAATAGTGGAATAGGAATGAGGAAGTGATATATGGCTGCCCGTTCCGTATCTCTATATCCCGTCCCAAGAGATATCGGTAGCCTCCGATAATCTGCTGGTTCGTCGGGTCCCAGACAATAAGTTGGTGGTACGGTTTAGCCATCAGGTCCATATCATCCATATCCATCTCTTGTCCTGTCGCCCCGCCTGCGTCACGATAACTGATTTCACGCAAACGCGCTATCTCTCGCATGACATTCGGGCACTCATGGGCGGTGATGTCATAGATGAGATTGTCCGCCTTATTGGACGGACGCAGTAAATGCCCTTCTAACTCCTTCATCAACAGGGCAGTTTCAACAGGGGGAATAATTTCTTTCATTTATTCGGGTAACTGTATATTAGTTCTTTTACATATTGTGCCCATTGTTTGGGCGTACGGCTGCTGTCAAACATCGTATATGGAATAGGCGGCATCACGTGCACTTTGAAGTGCTTGCCATATGCGCCGTACATCTCATCAACCAGGTAGAGCCTCTCGATATTGAGTTTGATGTGCAGCAATTTGCGCAGGTATGCCAAGGCATAGAAGAAATTGCTGTTGCGCCCTTCGAAATAAATGGGCACAATGTCGCGTTGGTACTCTCTGGCGCGTTGCACAAAGTTCTTCTGCCATTCGAGGTCCTGTATCCGCCATTTGCCGTCAATCCGCTGCAGGCGGCTGCAACTACCGGCAGGGAACGTGAGCACATCTGTCCCGGATTCCCACATCTTCTGCTGCTCAATAGCTTGCTCTTTACTCAGTTTGCCGGATTTATTCACAGGTGCCCATAACTCGTTAATCGGCTCCATGTACATCAGCAGGTCGTTGACAATCACTTTTAATGGACGATTGGACGATTGTCGATTGGACGATTGTCGCGTTTCGTGAATCATTTGGGCGATGATCATGCCATCCAATCCTCCCAGCGGATGATTGGAGACGAAGATAACAGGCTTGCCGTCCGTCGGGATATGCTCCGTGCCGTCGATAGACGCCGAGCATCCTAACTCCTCGCTTATCGCGCGCTCGATGAACTCGTAGCCGTGCAAGCTCGGATACTTGCGCAGAAAAGAGTTCATCTGCTTCACGTGCGTGATGCGCTCCAGATAGCGTATGATGAACGCCGGCACATGGGCTTTGGGTGCCTTCTGGCGAATGACGGCCGGTATATCGAACTGCAAAGGAGTCATTGAACGGCGTGCAGGATATCCATGATGGATGTCTTGGCTATCGAGATCAGTTCGCAGTCATACGATTTAAGTGCCTGACGAAGCGCAAAGACCGCATCGTCCAGCATGTTCGCCTGTACCAGGACAGACACATTCTTGCGCGTCTCTTTGTCGCCGTCGATGGTAATCATCTCCACACGCGCTTTGTACCAGAAAGCACCACCTTCGTTCGGGAAGACCTCGAAGAACTGGCTGCGTTTGCAGCTCTGTACCTCGCAGTCACCGAAGATGAAGGGCTTGATTTCGTCCATCAGACAGTTTTCTGCGTCCGCAAAATTAACGGCGCCTTCTACTAAATAAATCTCTTTGACCTTACCCGGGTTGTCTTCGCCCGTCTGGCGGTCGTAATGTACTTTGATTTCGTGAAATATCATATTATTTACAATTTACAATTTACGATTTATGGAAAGATGAGGTTCGCAATGTCGGTGGCATCCAATGTTCCTTGCGGCATCGGACGGATTGTGCCGCTCCATAGTAACACCGGCGAAACGGGGTTGTCTTCGATGACGCGGTCGATGGTGTGCTGCTCGTCTTGCATCAGTTGCCAACCGGGTTGGAGCAGGAAGACCACATCGCCCGTATGCCGTTTGCACAGCGAGGCTCCGAGGATAGGGTAACGCGAGGCTTCGTAGGCGGGCATTGCCGTCTGGATACCCTCGAAATCCATCAGGAAATTGGCTACCTGCCGCTGGATAGTCTCCAGACTCAGGCGTTTCTGCTCGATAAGCGTGCGGTTGAGGTATATCGACTGCCCGTACGCTCCGTCCACCCATCGCTCATGACCGTAGAGAGCCATCAGATAGGTGCCCGTGAGAGCGGCTGCCCTGTCGATATTAAAGGTCTGAACGGGCATCTGTATGTCGCTTAACCGCTGTGCATCGATGCCCACGATCGGACGACCGACCACGAGTATCTGGTAGTTCGTGCGACCGATACGCCGGTCCAACTGCTCCATGAGAAAACCCAAGTCCTGGTTGAGCCGCAGATACATGTCCTCGTGCTCTGCCGATGCGATATAATCCGATGTGGCAGCGGGGCTGAGGGTGTTGAGTTGGAGCATGAGTATATCCGGCGTGGCATCCAAACCGAGTTTCTCGGCTTGCTGGATAGCGAGCGCCAGTTCGATGACGAGCGTGTTCGCTTCCGGTGCCTCTGTGAGCACCTCCGCTACACTGTACGCGAACCCTTTCTTGCGTTCTTTCTCAGTAGGAGAGGTATAGGTAGGTATATCCATGCGCGGTGTCCATTGGTGCTCCGCCAACGCAGCGATACGACCGTTCTTGTTCTGCTCAAACGCGGCAGTGGGGAGTCCTTCACTATAAGCGGCCGTTGCCACCCATTCACGGGTCTGCGGATCTATCCAGCAACAGGCGTTCGCCGCATGACCCGCCAGCAGAACCGTCGTCTCCGGATGAATACCGATGGCGTAAATCTTCGCATTGGGATATTGAAGACGCATCTTATCCGTCATGGTTTGCGAGAGCAGCGCTTTGGCGGATAGCTGCAGCGAGGTACCTATACCACGCACGGACTCGTCTTCGAGCATCGCATGGGAGCGGCGGTCACGACGGGAGAACCAATTGTCCATCGTATAACCATGTCGGTCCGGCGTGACACCCGTGACAAGCGTGGCCGTCGTCTCATTACCGCCATAAACCAGATGAGGGTAAGCCACTCCGGTCTGGAATGCCTCTTCGCTCAGCGTTCGCAGTCCTCCCTGTTGCCAGAAAGGACGTAAGAGGGTGAGGTTCTCGGTGGTCAAACCGTCCACTACGGCGACAACCGTCAGTCGCGGAGCTGCGAAAAGGGCGGTTGTCAAAAAACTGATTATCAGCGTAGTATATAGATAAATCTTGCGCATAGATGTGTCAAAGGGAGAATGAGTAATCTCCATCCGAACCCGACAAGAGGATGGCAGGAGAAGAATGTTAAAAAGCCGACCAGCAGCAGTAACATGACATAGACAATCCCGAAAATCAAGTCTATCCATCGCGAGCGTTTATGCCGTTTGCGGTCACGGTAACTAATCGCTAAGACGAGCAGGAAATACAAAACCAAGCCCACCTCCCACGATGCGTACCAAGGCGTGCGAACAATAGGGAAAGAGCCTATCGAACTCTCGCGAACCAGCGGTGTTCCGTCGCTCAGGTGAGCGGACTGCATGAAGAGCATGAGTTCTTCCGGCAAGAACAGTCTCTGGTCGGAGTTCATCCCTTTGTCAGCCCGTCTGCCGAAAAGCAGATTGATGCCTGCGTTGGACCATGTGCGGGAACCCGTGTAGTGACGGATGAACGAACGGTACGACACGCCGGTATTACCCGTGTAGTCGGAGATAATCGTATCGCCTAAGACCTTGGCAATCAGCCAATAAGGACGTGTGGCACAGTTGTCAAAGACGAAGTTATAAAGGTATTTGCGGTTCTGTGGACGGTAGTTAACCGCCAGTGCTTGCCAGACGGCTTCGCATTGCTCAGGTGTGAGATTGAGCACTTGCTCATAGACGGGCCGCTTATCCTCTTCATACTCGCGCAAGAACCACCAATAGGGTGAAGCACCCAGTTCATACCACGTCTCGCCGCGTACGAACTTCCAGTAGAAATGGTCGGTATTGAAATCGAAGATGCCGTAGTTGAAGACGATGTCAATGTCGTTGACGGTGTCGCACACCCGCAAAGCGGTGTGACCGTAACGCGCGTAGAGTTCTTCGCCGGGCGTACAGGTGATGAGCGAGATCTGTGCTTGTTCGCTCAACGGCTGTGCCTGTGCGAATGCGCTCAGCGTCACGCACAGACTGAAGAGAAATATGAATAATCGACGTCCCATCTACAATGCTTTACGCAGCCGGGCTACCGGAATATCCAATTGTTCCCGATACTTGGCGATTGTTCGGCGGGCGATAGGATAACCGTGTTCCGCCAAAACGGCAACCAACTGCTCGTCCGTCAGCGGGTTCTGTTTGTCCTCCGCGTCCACCACCTCTTGCAGCAGTTTTTTTATCTCACGGGTGGAGATCTCATCGCCTTCGGCGTTTATCATCGACTCGGAGAAGAAATACTTAAGCGGATAGATGCCGAACCGCGTCTCGACATACTTGCTGTTGCTCACACGAGAGATAGTCGATATGTCGTACCCCGTCTTGTCTGCTATATCCTGCATCTTCATGGGCTTGAGACTGCTCTCTTCGCCGTCAAGGAAGAAATCATATTGACACTGGAGAATAGCGGTCATGGTTTTCATCAGCGTCTCGTTGCGCTGCTTGATGGCGTCTATAAACCATCTGGCGGCATCCAATTTCTGACGGATGAACTGAGTAGCCTGACGTGTCTCTTCGTTTTTGGGCATTTTCTTGTAGTTCTCCAGCATCTCGGAGTAGTCACGGCTGACGTGCAACTCGGGTATGTCGCCGGTATTGAGAACGACGAACAGCTCCTCGTCGCGCTCCTCGATGGTGAAATCAGGGATAATCGTTTCCTTCTGCGTCTCGTACATAGAACCGGAGAAAGCGTTCGCAGGTTTCTGATTGAGCCGCACAATCTCTTGTACGGCAGCCTGGAACTCCTCTTCCGTGCAATCCAGACGCTGAATAATTTTCTCGAAATGATGTTTGGAGAAGGCCTCGAAATGATTGCTTAAGATATTCATTGCCAGGTGGATAGCC
Source organism: uncultured Bacteroidales bacterium (assembly GCA_902778935.1). Lineage (GTDB taxonomy): Bacteria > Bacteroidota > Bacteroidia > Bacteroidales > Paludibacteraceae > Colicola. The sequence continues at coordinate 205,960 of CACYZT010000002.1, read as the reverse complement.
TCCGTCTTCGGTTCCTTGCAATCGAGCTGCTTGAGCAAACACTCCTGCAGGTTTGCACTTGCAATGCCGGGAGGATCGAACTCTTTGATTTGTCGCACGATATCTTCCATCTCTTCATCGGTAACGGATATCTGCTCTTGAAACATGAGATCGTCCACCAGCTGTTCGGTCGTCCGGCGTAGATAGCCGTCGTCGTCAATATTACCCAGCACCCATTTGGCTATGTGCCTTTGTGGCTTGGTCATGTGGGTTAGATAGACCTGTGATTTCAGTTCCTCAATCAGGCTGTTTCCGCCGATGATAGGTACTTCGCGGCGGTCATTGTCCGCAGGGCTGTACTCCTGACGAAGCATGTAACCGGGCGTCTCATCGTCCGAGATATATTGCTCGTAGTTAAAATCTTCGTTCTGCAGCGGGTCACGTTGACGACCGTCATCGTAGCCGTCTTCGGGCATATAACTGTCATCGAACTCATTGAATTTCTCCTCCTCAGCCGCCACTTCATCGCGTCCCTCCTCCAACGCGGGGTTCTCTTGCAACTCCTCGTTGATGCGTTGGTTGAGTTCGATAGACGGCAATTCGAGCAGACGAATCACTTGTATCTGCGCCGGCGTTAACTTGGTGGTTGCCGTCAGTGTTTGATTAAGACCTATTGTTTGCATAACTATCCAATCTCAATTGTCCAATGTCAAATCGAGTACATTACTTGTAATGTACGCCAGTTGTTCTTCGTCCAGTTCGGTATGCATAGGCAGCGAGAGCACACATTGCGCGAGTCTCTCTGCGACAGGAAAATCGCCGTCTTGATAGCGCGGGTCGAGGTACGCTTTCTGCTGATGAAGCGGAACGGGGTAATAGACCATCGAAGGGATGCCTCGTTGCGCCAATGCTTCGCGCAGCGCGTCACGGTCAGTGCCCACGATGCGCAGCGTATATTGATGGAACACATGGGTGGAGTGTGCTTCGCGTCCCGGGATAAGCAGTCGGTCGCAGCCTGCAAACGCACGGTCGTAATAGTCCGCCGCTTTCTGCCGCGCCGCGATATATTCATCCAGATGGGGCAGTTTGGCATCCAGCACGGCTGCTTGAATACTATCCAGACGGCTGTTGACGCCGACTATGTCGTGGTGATAGCGAATACGGCTGCCATGATTGGCAATCGCGCGTATCCGTTCAGCCAGATCATCGTCATCAGTAAAAACAGCACCGCCGTCCCCGTAGCAGCCCAAGTTCTTGGACGGAAAGAACGATGTACAACCGATAGTGCCCATTGTGCCCGCCTGACGGGTCTGTCCGTTGGCGAACGTGTATTGCGCTCCAATCGCCTGACATGCATCTTCGATGACGTACAGATGATGCAGTCGGGCAAGCTCCGTCAGCGCCTCCATGTCCGCACATTGGCCGAAAAGATGTACGGGTACAATCGCTTTGGTCTTTGGCGTGATGGCGCGTCGCACGGACTCTGTATCCATGTTCATAGTCTGCCAATCTACGTCCACCAGAACGGGTGTCAAGCCTAAGAGTGCCACCACTTCGGCGGTCGCAATGAAGGTAAAAGTAGGCGTGATCACTTCGTCGCCTGGCTGCAAACCCAGAGCCATCAGCGCTATCTGCAGAGCGTCCGTTCCGTTCCCGACAGGGATAATATGTCCGGAACCGGTATAGGCCTCCAGATGTGCTTGAAAATCAGCTACTTTCTGTCCTTTGATGAAGGCGGTAGAGTCAATCACATCCTGGATACCGGCATCAATATCCTGTTTGATACGTTGGTATTGCGCCTGCAGGTCAACCATTCGAATCGGTCTCATTGTTCCAATAGGTATTCTACAACGCCCGGATAGGTCCAAGCGGCGGTTATATACGGGTTGGAGTAACGTAACTCCACATCCAGTTTATCGCTTCTCGCCGGCGAATAGGTACACACGGCGCGGATATCACTCGCCTGCACTTGCGCGAAATTACTGATGCCCACGCGCACGCTCACCTCGGCATTTTGAGGGAACAAACGGATGTGATAACCTTCGGGAACGCCAATCACTTGAATTGGCAGTACGAATTTCTTTTCGGTAAACCGCTCGGTGACGATATGTACGGTAACGCTGTCTGTTTCGGCACGCATGTTTGCGGGCACAGCCAGCGCTACGCGTATATTGACCGTGTCGCTCAGGCCTTTGAAATCCTGATGCTCCGTGTATAGCGTATCGGTGGAACCGAGCACTTTATCCTCGCCGTAAATCTTGATTTTGGTGCGATTGAGCGTCGGTGTACCGATGAGCTGGTACTCGTCCGCCAAACCGAGTTCGGCGTCCAGAGCAAGCATCACCGTCTTTTCTTTTTCGGTAAAATACGGACAGGAGATCTCTTCCGGACGCGTCTCGATAAGACTGCTTGTACCTTGCAGCAGGTCGCTTATACTGCGGCGCAATGCATCGGAAGGCACTTGTATCGTACCTTTCTCTCCGTGTATGTACTGCCGCAGGTCGATGGTCAGGTGTAGCGGCTCACGATGATAAGTATCCAAGCGTGCGCCTGCATCGCGAACCTCAATCATCACCGTGTCCGGCAGACCGTTTCCGCCCAAACCGATATTACCCGGTTTACCGGTGTATTGAATAAGGACAGGCACGCGTGTGTTGCGCACCGAGTGCATGGCATGACCATACCAGATAGCGGCAGCCAGCAATACAAAGAGCAGATACGTCAGGATATCCGCCAGACGTATAGCTCCACGTATGTCCTTCTTTTTTGCCACGATTATTTCTTCTCTTCCTTGGCGGCTTGTTGAGCGTCAGCAACGTCAGCGAATACGCTCTCTTTGCTCACTTTGATGGTTACATCTTTGGCGATGGTGATGATGAAGGTGGTCTCTTGAACCTCCTTGATTTCGCCGTAGATACCACCTGCGGTAACGACTTTGTCACCTTTCTTCATCTCCTCGCGTTGTTTCTGCAACTCTTTCTGTTTCTTGGTCTGGGGACGAATCATGAAGAAGTAGAATACTACGAAGATAAGGATCATCATGATCCAGAACGACCATTGACTTCCTTGTGGTGCAGCGCCTTCTGCCTGCAATAAAATCAAATTTAACATAATACTAATAATTATTTGGATTTATAAAATGTCTTTCTACTTTGAGCGCAGCGGACTACTTAATCGCAAATCCCTTGAAGAATTTTCCTTCGTTCTTCAGGTCGCGTAGTATCTCAGTCAAAATACCGTTGATGAACATATAACTCTTGTCGCCCGAATAGGCTTTGGCGAGCTCGATATACTCGTTGAGCGAAACGGTCATGGCGATATCGTCGAAGCCGATAATCTCCGCCAGCGCGGTGATGATGATGATGCGGTCCATGTACGCGATACGGTCTGCATCCCAGCCCTTGAGATGGGCGTTAATCCATGTCTCGTATTCGTCGTGTCCCTCAATCGCTTTCTCCAGTAGTTCGGTAGCAAACCGCAACTCATCTTCGCTGTCGAACATCTCGAGCAGCGGTGTCTCCGGCGTGCTGTCTGCCTTAAAGCGCTTGATGGTCTTTATCACATAGCTGAGGATCACATCTGCTTCGGTGCTCCAATTGGTCTTGTCCAGTACCACTTCCATCTCGTCCAGCGAGTCCTCAAGAACAGCGTTGCCGGCCAGCAGATGTTGGTAAATCTGCCGCCAGATACGTTTGTCATCCTCGTAGGTGCATTTGTCAGCCTCCATGTATTCGCGATAGAAATCGCTTCGTACCAGCTGTTTATATACATCTGCAACGGCAGGCATACCACTGTCCCATGCCAAGTGCTGCTCCTCAACGCGCGAACGCAACGCACGATTATCAAACAACTGTTGCGCCAAGCGGTTCTGAACAAACCGGCGGTTAGGCTGCCAACCGGAGTGGGTAGCACGGGCGCGTGCTACCTGTTGCTCCAAATCGCGCTGCGCATAAGCCGTCAGCTCGTTGGCAAAATTCAACAGCATAAAATATAGGTCGTAGGTGTCAGCAAAACTCTTGAGCAACTCTTTGCGCGCACTGACAAGCGTCTTGCCCTCATTCTCGTAATATGCGAACAACGTTTGAAGAACGTGTGTTCGTACCATAGTCCTATTAATCATGTTTTTTACAAATTAGCGTGCAAAGTTACAAAAAAAAAATAATATATGCAAATATTTCAGCCGTTTTATTTGCATATTCCGAAAAAAAGCAGTACCTTTGCACCGAAAAATAAATATAACTCACAAAAAGATGGAAAAACAGAAAGAAGAAAGACGCGATCAGGAGATTGTATATAGCCGTTCGGTCAAAGCAGGAAAACGTATCTACTACTTAGATGTTCGCAAAGCGCGCAACAACGATTTGTATCTTTGTATTACGGAGAGTAAACGTTTGCAGAGCGAAGCAGAAGGTGCAGCCCCGTTATTCGAAAAGCACAAGGTGTTTTTATACAAAGAAGACTTCGCTCACTTTACCGAAGGATTGCAGGATGTTATCGCTTTTGTGCAGAGCCAGCTCGGCGAGATAGAAACTCGTCAGGATTTCGTGCCGGAGAGCGAAGAGCCGCAAGCGGAGGCAGAGGAGCCTAAGAAAAAAGGACTTTTAGGATTTCTTCGGAAATAGCCGTTTTACTTTGGAGGGGTAGGGCGGTCTCGGTGCCGTCGGATTGCAGGATAGTAACGACGTTGGTATCCGTGGCGAAACCTGCACCCTTATCGCGAAGCGAATTGAGAACAATCGCGTTCATGTGTTTGCGTTCCAGTTTATGGAGCGCATTTTCTTTCTCGTGCTGTGTCTCAAGCGCAAAACCAATCAGCTGCTGGTCCTCGCGTTTGCTCTCACCCAGCGAAGCCGCTATGTCCGGCGTGGTATGAAGCAGGAGGTTGAGGGTGGATTTCTCTCCCTTTTTGATTTTCTCCGGCTCGGCGGTAGGCGCAAAGTCTGCAACCGCCGCGCAGAGAATGGCGATATCGTGTTTCGGCCATTCCTTTATGCATGCTTCGTACATCGTTTGTGCGCTGAGCGCGTCGATGCGTCGGATAGCGCCAAGTGGATTGTGAAGTCGGGCAGACACAGACCCGCATACCAGAGTCACGAGCGCGCCGTGACGCGCACAGGATTGGGCTAAAGCAAAGCCCATCTTACCGGTGGAGTAATTGCTAATGAAGCGAACGGGATCAATCTGTTCTTGCGTACCGCCGGCGGTGATGAGCACTCGTTTGCCGCTCATCGTCTTCGGCGTCAACGCATACTCGAGCGCTTCCTGCAATTCATCCACTTCCGGCATCCGGCCTTTGCCGCTCGTCCCGCAGGCTAACAGTCCTTCGGCGGGTTCGAGCACCATCACATGTTCCCAGGAACGGATGGTTTTGATGGCTTGCTGCGTAGCAGGGTTCTCCCACATCTTGTCATTCATCGCTGGCGCAACGACCATCGGTTTGCGGGCTACGCACGAAGCAATCGTGGTGGTCAGCGCATCATCGGCGATGCCGTTAGCCATCTTGGCAAGCACGTTCGCCGTTGCCGGCGCAACAATCATCGCATCGCACCATTCGGGTAACGAGATATGCTCTGTCGAGTGCTCGTTGATGGCGGCAAACACATCCGAATAAACCCTGCTGCCCGAGAGGGTCTGCAGGGTTAGCTCGGTAACAAACTGCAAGGCATGAGGCGTCGTCGTTACACGAACCTCTGCGCCCTCTTTGACGAGCGAACGGATGAGTTCGGGTATCTTGTATGCCGCAATACCGCCGCTGATGCCTACCAATATGTGTTTACCATATAAACTCATTGGAGTAAGGATCGTTCGTTTCACTCACTGAAGGAGTAAGGACTAAAGACTAAAATGTATTGTTAAGTAGTTGAGCTATGTTCTACCGATGGTATTTAGTCTTTATTCTTTTAGCGAAGCGATCTATTTAAGCGCTTCGTCGCGGTTACCGGAGCGGTAAACGAGTTCGCCGTCGATGAATTCCTGGGTAGCCATCAGAGTCGGTTTCGGCAGACGCTCGTACTGGCGGCTGATCTCAATCTGCTCGCGGTTCTCGAAGGTCTCTTCGAGGTTGTCCTGAGGAATAGAGAAATCCTGCAGTTTGGCGTCTAACTCACGCTTGATACCTACGCTAATCTGATTGGCGCGTTTGGCGATGATGGCTACTGTTTCATACACGTTACCTACCGGCTCGGTCAACTGGTTGATGTCGCGGGTAACGGTGTTCTTGGGTGCTTTAGAATTCTTGTAATCCATAAAATTATTTACGATTTAATCATTTACTATTTACCATTTATTCTTTGGTTGTTTTCTTTATTTGTACGAGCATTCGCTCGGCTTCTTTGCGATGTTTGGACTCGGGGTACTCTGTCACGAAATTGTAGTACTCGTCTTGTGCGTCGCGGGCACGTTCCAGCTTCAGTTCCTCAAACGAATTGACCATCTGCTGGTATTTCGATTGCAGGATAAGCCAGTTGAAATCCTCCTGATACTTGTTGCTCGGATAGTTTTTGAGGGCGTTCTTGCAGGTTATCTCGCAACTCAGATAATTGTTACCCAGATACGTTCCGAGGTTGTAGTACAACTGTGCACTCTTCAGTTCCTTCAGCGCCAGCTTGTCGTATAGCTCGCTCATCTCGCGATAGGCTTGCTCGGCGTAAGGACTCTCCGGATAGAGCTCCACGAAATGGGTGAATGCGTCTATCGCCTTGCGTGTAATCGCTTGGTCAAGCCGTGCGTCCGGCGAATCCAGATACTGGCAATGACCAATCTGAAAATACGCCTCTGCGGCATACTTACCCTTTGGGTAATTGCGCACGTAGGCTTCGTAGTAATTGGTTGCCGACTCGTACGCTTTCTGGCCCATATAACTGCGGGCAAGATAGGCTAACACGTCCTCCGAGCGCTCCGTGCCTTTGTAGTAATTGGCTACGTCGTCGAGCAGAGTCTGGGATTTTACATATTGCTTTTGGTTGAAATAGTTGAGCGCTGCCTGGTATTTCTCCTCGGGGTCACGCGATTTGAGCAGTTTCTGGTACTCGCCGCAACCCGTAAGCACGCTCGTAAGCGCTACCATAATAAGCAATATGAAAAGCCCGTTTCTACGCATTGTAATCAAAAAAGCCTGCAAAGGTACAACAAATTATTCAAATATGCAAGAAATTATCTCAAAAAATAAAAATTTCAATATTTATTGAATACTTTTGTCCCAATTTTCGGAAGAAACGACTACCAAACTGTCCTTTTGCGCCACTAAAAGATAGCACGCGGCATCGGTTGTACGCCCGATCATATCCAGCGCTTCGTCTGCACCCAGAACCATACAGGCGGTCGCCAAAGCGTCTGCACGCATACAGGTCGAAGCCACGATGGTTGCGCTAAGCACGGAGTGCTGAACCGGATAACCCGTTCGCGGGTCTATCGTGTGACTGCGGCGCACATCTCCGTCGTAATAATAATTACGATAGTTTCCGCTCGTAGCCATGCAGACGTCCGTAACGGCTAAAATCTGCTGCAACTCCTCCTGCGCACCTTCGTTGTTCAGATTAGGTTTGGTGATACCTATATGCCATGGTTCGCCTTTGGCGTTCACACCATGCGCCACGACCTCTCCGCCTATATCGACGAGATAGTTGTTGCAGCCTTGCCGGCGTAGCATTTCGGCAATCATGTCGCAGGCTTGCCCTTTGGCTACGGCACCACCGTCAATCATCACTCGCGGGTCGGACTTGATGACCTTATGGTTCTCCAACCGTACTTTGTCGAAACCCACGAACTGACGGATACTGTCTATCGTCTGAGAACTAATATCGGACATCTGTTCGCTCTTGCGGCCAAAACCGAACGCTTTGACCAGCGGAGCTACTGTGATGTCAAAGGCGCCGTTGGACAGGGCATAAACGCGTTCCGCCTCCGACCACATCGTCTCGAAAAACGCATTCGTGGTCGTGTCGCGGTTGTCGTTGATGGCAGAGAGGATAGAGTGGGGATTGAACATGCTCAGGCTGTTGTCGAACGCAGTAAAAGAGGCGCGAATACTATCCTCCATGTCTGCGGTCGATTCGTAACGGATGTTATAGTACGTCCCGAAAACCTTGCCTTCGTTGTGGAAATACTGTGCTTTCGGCTTGTCGTCTATACCCCAGATGAGTAGCGCTGCCAGGCCTACACCCAGCAACGCACTTATCATATGTTTCCGCTCAACCTTCGCCATTAACCATTAACCGTGAACCGTTTTAGAACCAAACGCCCAGACCAACGGTTCCGTTCAGACGTTGAACGCACAGTTTCTCGTCACCCGCTGCATTGACGAACACGTTGTCTTTGTCGATGCCGTCGGGATTAAGAGAAGCCTGACCGAAAAGGTCCAGCGTCACGTGGTCGAACTCCCATTCCTTGTTGATTTTCAGCGAGATATTCGTCACAGTGAACTTGCTGTTGCCATATACCGGACTCTCCCACGGAGACATACCCAGTTGCGCACCAAGCGTCAGGCCGATGTTATCGAAGGTGTAGTCATAACCCAACTCGATATACGAACTCCAGGCGCGATGGGCTACGTCTGCATCGTCATAAACGGCGTCTGCTCCCGCTACCATCGTGTACCAGTTGATATACGCGCCTTGACCGAAGAAATGGTCGAAGTTATAACCCACTTGAATCTCCGTCTGGCTGCCGCCGTCATCTTCCAGACCGGAGAAGAACGGAGTGCCGCCGAAATAGTAATAGTGCGTGAAACCGACCGTTGCACCATAGAAACTGAAGCTTCCTAAAATATCAATCTCCGGCACGAAATAGGTGTTTGGATTGATTTCGGTGCCCTCTGCATCGATGTAGTTAGGAAAACCCTTGCGGAATTTCCAATCGGAAGCGCCAACCGTTCCCCATGCGCCGAAACGGAAAGAGAGTGCTTCGTCCAGCGCGTCAAAACCAACCTCTACATCCGGTTGAAACGACAAACCGCCGTTGTACTGACCACGCCAGATGTAACAGCTTACTGCCTCAAAACCGGCGTTGTAAGCAAACTCAATGTCCTCTGCTTTAGCAGACATAACCACCGCCATCATAGCGGCTACCATAACTAATACCTTTTTCATCTTAAATATTCTTTAATTTCAAATCTTCAAATCCTCAAATCTTCAAATCACTTGAGGTACGCTCCGAACCCCACATTGACGTTCACCGACTGCCGTCCCGGGTTGAACGAATGCCACTCGACCGAAGACTTGTCCGTTGCAGCCAGATAGGGGTTAATCGTCAGCTGTCCCATCAACATCAGACCGCAATGTTTGCTCACACTCCAGTCTTTGCGCAAACGGATAGTGATGTTGTTGACCGCAAAATCGCCCTGATAGTTAGTGAAGCGGCTCTTCCACGGCGTGATACCTATCTCGCCATACAGGCTAAGGTCGTACGGCAGTTTCTGCGTGTAGAAAATCTCCGCGTAACTGGACCATGCGAACACGGTGTCGCCAACTGCGTTCACATAGCCGTCCGCCGCACTCACGCGCGTACCCCAGTGGATACCCAGCGGCAACTTACTGCTTACCGTGTACTTCACGTTCACTTCCAGACGGTTACCTTTACCCGCATAGTTGTGAAAATCAAAGAAACCGCAGTTGAAATTATGCACATACAGCAGATACACATCCAGTCCCCAGCGGGCAAAACCGAGACTCAGGTCCAACTCCGGCTGGAACGTCTTGAACGACCAATCGTCCACGCCTATGTTCCACCACATGTCGAGATACAAACCGCCGTAACCTACGTTCGCTGACGCTTGGATGTTCGCTGCTCCGCAGTACATACCGCGCCATAGATAGGAGGTCTGCAGCCTCGCTTGCGCGTTGTACGTTAGCCCTACCGGCGCGCTGTAGTCGTCCAGCCATCTTGATGCCTGACTCTTGGCTCCTGACTCCTGACTCCCGTCACTCGCGTACGCACGCGCAGAAAATAAAAAAGGTAATGCCCCGATGAACAGCATCGGAGCTACTACCTGCTTCAGAATTTGGCTAATTTTCAATTCTTAATCGTTTGTTACAACGCATTCTGAACCTCCCATGCCTTACGCAGGGCAACCTCCAAGATGCGCGTGTTGCTGAATACCACAATACCTCCGTCGGGGCCCGGCTCAATATGATAATCCGCGTTTCCCTCTCCGTTAAAATAAGCTCTTACCTCGTCACCCGAGATTTGCAACTCTTCTGCAATGGAATCCATGCTACCATGAGGAAGACTGTCTTTTACCGCACGAAGGCGATTGAATGTTGTACGCACCATAATTGTTTCTGTTTTTATAGTTTATTAATGTTAATTATCGGTTTACGGCTGGTTTTAAGGGTTCTTTTTCACCCATTTATCCAAATCCGCTGCAAAGTTACAAAAAAAAAATAATATATGCAAATATTTCAGCCGTTTTATTTGCATATTCCGGAAAAAAGTCGTAACTTTGCAGCGCAGTTCATAAATTTGTAGTATCTTTGTGACATGAAAAGAATGATTGCATGGATAGGATGTGTGCTTTGGTCGTTGACGAGCATCTCCATAAGCGCCGCAACGCCGACAGGAACGCTGCCTGTTGTATATGTGAATACGCAGAACAGCCGGAGCATCAACGACACCGAGACGCAGATACCCGCTACCGTTTATATCGACTCCCTGAGCCCGCAGTTCCGCTCGCTCGGTTCGGCACAGCAGCCGATAGATGCCACTGTCAAAGGGCGAGGCAACTGGACTTGGTCCGGTTTTGACAAAAAACCGTACAAGCTCAAATTCAACGTGAAGCATAAAGTGCTGGGGATGCCCAACAACCGCCATTGGTGTCTGATGGCTTGTGCGGACGATGACCTTGGTTTTCTCAAGATGCCCGCCGGATTCATGCTCAGCGAAGCCATCGGACTGCGTTGGACACCCCGCCACCAACCGGTCGAACTGGTGCTCAACGGGCAGTACATGGGATTGTATTTCCTAACGGAACATGTGCGCATAGCGTCCCATCGGGTGCATATACACGAGCAAGTAGAGGGAGAGACACAGCCCGATTCGATAACCGGCGGTTGGCTCGTGGAGATAGATAACTATCACACGGAGAATAATATCTCTTTTCACGAAGGGAACGGCCAGTATGTCATGGTGTCGCTCAAAGAGCCGGAAGTGCTCACAAACCCGCAGCGCAGCTATCTAGAGGAACAAATGCTCACGCTCAATAGTGCTTTGTACGAATCGACTTCGGACCATATCGAGCAACTGATGGACATGAACGAAGCAGCTAAGTACTACCTCGTCCAGGAAATCATGGAGGATTGCGAGAGTTACCACGGCAGCTGTTTCCTCTACAAGGACCGCGATAGTTTGGGCATAGCCGACAAGTGGAAATTCGGACCGGTATGGGACTTCGGCAATGCCTATAACCGTCACCAGGAGAACTGGATTTACGTCAATCCTACATGGCAGCAATATTGGATAGAACAGTTGGCTTCATGGCCTGTTTTTCAGCAACGCGTTCAGGAACAATGGTGGCTCTTCTACCACGGCCGGAAAGACTCCGTCAGAGCGCATCTCCGTGACTATGCCGACCGTATAGAACAAGCTGCCAAGCGTGACGCAGACCAATGGCGCAACACATCCAATTACCGCGATAATAGTAATTATTCCGATGTCCGCGACCGTTTCTTCCGCCGTTACGACTGGCGTATCAACTGGCTCTATTCCCAATGGGGCGAAGGTGTCCAACCCGAAATGGGAATTGACGAACCCAACGCCAACACCAAAGCCCTCAAAATCCTCCACAACGGCCAAATCCTAATCCTCCGCGGCAATAAAACGTACACCCTTTTAGGACACGAGTCAAAAATATACGATTATTAATATACGATTATTAATATCCACTTCCGGTAATAGTGTCAACGTTTTATACATCCAAACACGGGTGATTCACGGGTGATTGTCGGGTGATTCACGGGTTATTCGCTGGTTATTTTCGGGATATTTAGCCAATCTCAGACTGAGATGTATGGCTTAATCTGCCAAAATGGCAGAACAAAGAAACTTCATACAATATACATGCAAAAATCGTGCCAAAAACAAAGATTTTTTGTCCTTCGGATAAATAATCTCTCAAAAACTTGCATATATGCAAAATTTGTAGTAATTTTGTAGGCAAATTGTGAAAACGATGAAAAAGAGTGTTATCATAGCCTTGGCGGTAATGGCTTTGCCGCTCATGGCGCAGAAGCAGAATCAGACGTATCTCGATTATATCGAGCAATGGAAAGAAACAGCCGTTCAGCAGCAAACGGACTATGGTGTGCCGGCGGCTATCACGATGGCGCAAGCGCTGTTGGAGTCCTCAGCCGGGCAGAGTGAGCTGGCGCTTAACGCACGCAACCATTTCGGAATCAAATGTACGAGCGACTGGTTCGGTGGCGTCTATTACTACGATGACGACAGCCGAGGCGAGTGCTTCCGTCAGTATGCCGACGCCTATGAGTCGTTCAAAGACCATTCGCTTTTTCTGAAGCGCCCGCGTTATGCCACCTGTTTCGAGATAGCGGTTGAGGACTACGAAGGATGGGCGCACCGCCTCAAAGCTTGCGGCTATGCCACCGACCCCGGATATGCATCCAAACTGATTAAGATTATCGAAGATTACCGCCTGGATACCTTGGCGGCTACGCCGGAGTTGTTCGGAAAGAAAGAACCCGAACCGCAGAAACCGCTCAAAGCCGAAGTGGTGCATCAAACGGAACCGATCAAGGTTTTTACGCAGGAGCCCGAACCGCCCTATGTGGCTCCTATTTCGGCAAGGGAAGAGAAGAAAACCTTTCTTCTCACGCACCCTGTCAAGCGCTGTAACGGCATCAAATATGTCGATGCACGCGAGGGCGATACCTACGCCAATATCGCTTTTCGACTCAATGTGCGTGAGCGTCAACTGCGCGAATGGAATGATGCCTTGGGGCGAGACCTCGCGGTTGGCGACCGCGTTTTCATGAGTGCCAAGAAGAAAAAAGTGCCTGCCGAGAAAACCGTGCTCTGGGTGCATCCCGGCGAGTCGCTCTGGGAGATTTGCCAGCGCGAAGGTATCCAAATAGCGCAAGTGCAGAAACTGAACGGCTTCCCTGTGGACCTGCGTACGTTTCGTACTCGTCAGCAGATCTATCTGAACAAGGTCAAGGAAGAGAAATAAGTGGATTTGACGGAAGCCATAGTGGGTTTTCTGCGTGAGACCGGCTTGGAACAGCAGGTGCTCGAAGTGCAGATGGAGGAGATCTGGCCAAGTGTGATGGGCGAGACCGTTGCCAAACTCACGCGTAGCGTGGAAGTCAAAAACGGTATGCTTTATGTCAAAGTGAGCTCCGCTGCGCTCAAGACACAACTCTTCGAGAACCGCTTCGAACTGGTCCGCAAACTCAACGAAGCCGTCGGCGCACAAGTCATCAGAGACTGTCGCATCCTTGGTTAAATCTTCAAATCTTCAAATCCTCAAATCCTCAATATATTTGTTTTATCCGAATAACATAGAGCAGAAGATTGACTTCACGGTTATACGCGAGGAATTGAATCGTCGTTGCACCTCGCCGTTGGGCCGTGAACGGGTGGACTCCATGCAGATGGAAACGGATTTTGAGACCGTGCAACATCTCTTGCTGCTTACCGACCAGATGCGTCAAGCCCAAGCAGACCCCATGCTTACGTTTCCAAGAGGTGACATCTTTGATGTCCGCGAAGCTGTGGCGCGTATCCGGATAGAAGGTCTGTTCCTGGACGAAGCCGAACTGGACGACCTCCGCAAATCCCTCTCTTTTGCTGCGGAACTTGAGACTTTCTTCGCCGCACTCGACGACCAGCGCTATGCGCTCTTAAAAAATCTGTCAGCGCAGCGGTCTAACAGCGTTAGCGGTCTGGCAACTATCGTCAAAGCGATAGATGCCATTCTCGACCGTTACGGCAAACTCGCAGACCATGCCTCGCCGGAGTTGGCGCGTATCCGTCGTGAGATAGCCAACCTGCAGGGAAGCGTCGGACGGACATTGGCGTCTATCTTGCGCCAAGCCAAAACGGACGGTTTCGTGGACGCAGATGCAGCTCCTACTATCCGTGAAGGACGACTCGTGATACCCGTTTCGCCGGCTTTCAAACGCAAAATAGGCGGCATCGTGCATGACGAGTCAGCCACCGGCAAAACCGTTTATATAGAACCGCAACAGGTGGTCGATGCTAACAATCATATCCGCGAACTGGAAGGAGCCGAGCGGCGTGAACGGATACGAATCCTGCAAGCTATCACAGACCAGTTACGTCCGCAGACTGAACTTATCATGAGCAGTCAGTCGCTCTTGGCGGAAGTGGATTTTCTAAGTGCTAAAGTGTCACTTGCCGAGACGCTTCATGCTATTCGTCTGGAACTGCTGAACGAACCGTTGTTGGACTGGTGTGACGCGCGTCATCCCGTGCTTTGGTTGCACTATACGCCGCAAGGCAAGACCGTCGTGCCGCTGTCCATTCGCCTGCAGGCATCTGAGAACCGGATGCTCGTCATCAGCGGTCCCAATGCCGGCGGTAAATCCGTTTGTCTCAAGACCGTGGCGCTTCTCCAATACATGCTCCAATGCGGGTTGTTAGTGCCCGTGGCGGAGCAGAGTAGGGCAGGTCTGTTCACGCGGCTGATGATAGACATAGGCGACGAGCAGTCGATACAGGATGAGCTTTCGACCTATTCGTCACACCTGCGCAACATGCGTGCTTTCCTGCGTGACGCAGATGACCATACCCTCATCCTCATCGATGAGATGGGCACAGGTACCGAACCGCTCATCGGCGGCGCGATAGCCGAGGCTATCCTGCGCGAACTGGTGGAACGGCATGTGTTCGGCGTCATCACAACCCATTACACCAACCTCAAGCACTTTGCTGAAGAGACCAAAGGAGTGGTCAACGGAGCGATGCTCTACGACCGAGGTGCGATGCGACCGCTCTTCCAGCTGTCAATAGGACAAGCCGGCAGTTCGTTTGCCATCGAGATAGCCCGACAGACAGGACTGGGCGAACCAATCATCGCTTATGCGACGGACCTGGTAGGCGAGGAGCATATCGATTACGACCGTCAGCTCCAGGACATAGCCCGCGACAAGCGGTATTGGGAGAAAAAAAGACAATCGATTCGCCAGAAAGAGAAAGAACTGGAAGCGCGTATCGCCGATTATGACGAACGAATGGCGGGCGTGAAAGCGCAGAAGAAAGAGATACTCGAGCAAGCGCGGCAACAAGCCGAAGACCTGCTGCATGAAGCCAATGCCACCATCGAACGAACCATCCGCGAAATCAAAGAAGCCAAGGCTGAGAAAGAGAAAACGAAAGCTGCAAGGCAGAAAGTGGAGCAGATGAAAGAGAAAGTAGCCACTCCTGCGCGTCCCAAAAACAAGAAAACCGCCAACACTCCAAGCACTCCCTCTGCACCGGCTATACCCAAAGTCATTCGTGACTTCCGCGATTTGCGGGTTCTCAAAAATCTTTCAGCGAACGAG
Organism: uncultured Bacteroidales bacterium; assembly: GCA_902778935.1. Lineage (GTDB taxonomy): Bacteria > Bacteroidota > Bacteroidia > Bacteroidales > Paludibacteraceae > Colicola. The sequence continues at coordinate 190,466 of CACYZT010000002.1, read as the reverse complement.
AGTGAGCGGTCTGTCAGTGCTAACGGTCTGTCAGCGAAGCGGTCTGTCAGTGCAACGGTCGTGCACCGTAGAACGGTGCAATTTGAGCGGACACTCGACCTTCGGGGAATGCGTGTGGACGAAGCGACGGAAGCACTGATAGCATATCTCGACGATGCGCAGATGGTAGGCGCCGGCGAAGTGACTATTCTGCATGGCACCGGAACAGGCGCACTCAAACAGTTGACACGCGATTATCTAAACGACCTCAACCGCCAGCGCCGTAAACGTGGACTCGTCGCACTCGAGTTCGGAGACGGAGATGTCAATCATGGAGGAGCCGGTCTGACCATAGTGAAACTATAACAAACAAGATATGGTGAAGCGATTATTTATAATTTTGATGCTATGCCTGTGCGGCTTGTGGCTCTACGCCGGCGCCCGCGAAAGTGCGCCGGATGGTTCCCGCCCCGGATTTGGCGATCGCCGCTATTCCATCGGTGGAGCGGCTGAATATAGCTATAACACCACATGGGGCCACCACGGCAATTTTGACATCCAGGCTTTGATGCCTATCAATCAGCACTTTGAGATGGAGGCGAAACTGCAGTTATCTACAGCCAATGTCTATTCGGGTACCGTGCAGTTGAGACCGAAATTCCAACTGCCCATAGGTGAGATGTTCATTGAGACCGACCTTCGTTACCGCGTGGTGGCGCGCAACCGAATAGGAGACATCAATGCGGCTATCGGCGTGGGCTATCGAATGGATTATGTGTCTATCACGCTTGGCTCGTTCACGCGTGTCATAGATGACTATGATTTGACTTGGCACCAGCAAGGCAACTATGTGGTGGAGCCGTTTAACCTCCTTTACCGCATAGAAGTGTTCGTCCGTCCGCAGAATAACTTCTGGAATCTCTCGTTCATGTTCAGCAATGTGGATGACTACCAGATAGAGCGAATGTGGCAACCGCTTTTCTCTGCCGGCGCTTGGTATGATGTGACAGACCATTGGAGACTCAATTTCTGGGCACAATGCAAACCGACAGGCATGTTTCATTTGGACGCTACGTTCTACGGCGCAACGTGTAGAGCAGGATTTAGTTATAGATTTTAAGGACTATGAAAAAGATATATGTTATAGCACTAACCGTCCTGATGGCGTCTTGTGCGAGTGAAGATAGCACCTTGGATATTGCCGGTATGTTCTCTCCCAATGGCGAAGTGGTAGGTACGCGTTTTGCGCAATCGATGGCGTACAACGACAGCGTAGGGGAGATACACTTGGATATGCTCGCGGATGACTATGCGGTTTATGTGTGTACTGACAGCCATATTACCCGTAAAGCGCACCGGAATTTGGATTATTTCATGGACCAGTACATCTTGGCTCCTATGCCCAAACTGGCACTTCATTTAGGCGATCTGATTGACGCGCAGAAGAACTTGCCGTGTGCCGATAGTATCCTGCATTTTGACGGACAGACGATTTACGACACGCTCTTTGCTACACCCGGAAATCATGATATTTACTTCAGACAGTGGTCTGAATATCGGCAGTATTTCAAGACTTCAGCCTATTGGTTTGACACCAATAACGGAGCAAAGAAACTGGACCTGTTCATCTGTCTGGATAGTGCGGAAGGAACATTGGGAATAGACCAAATGAATTGGTTGAAGGACTTGCTTGCCAAGAAATCCAAGGAAGGCTATCGTCGCATCGTCGTCTTTACACACACGCATATCTGGAAACTGGACGAGTCGCAAGGACATACCTCCAATATGGCATTGGAAGAGACCTACGAACTGACTTCTCTGTTAGGACAGTACGGAGTGGAAGTGGTCTGGTGTGGACACCAGCACGCTATGCAGCGAGTAATGTTCAAAAACGTGCTCTACTTGGTTCTCAATGCCACCAAGGACAAAGAAAAGGGACAATCCTATATGATTGCCGAAATGGGTAAAAATATTAACTATACGTTTATCGAATACCCGAAGAAATAGACTTATTTGCGTGTCCCTTTGAAGGCATTCTTGCCGAGCTCTATCTCCGGCGGGAAAAGCGGTTGGCGCAGACTTTCGCAATCTTGGAAAGCTCCTGCGCCAATCTTTTTGATGGTCGCAGGGAAAGACAGTTTCTTGAGATTCTTGCATTCCATAAACGCATAGTCGCCGATGACCTGCAACGAATCGCTGAAAGTCAGTTCCTTCAGACTGCGGCATTGAGCGAAAGCACTCTCTCCTATTTCTTTCAGAGATGGATTGAAGGTAATCTTACGCAAACTGATACAATGAGCGAAGGCATTCTTACTGAGAATGAGAAGCGATTGTGGCAGTTCGAGCTCTAATAGCATTTTGCAATCCATAAAAGCACCTTCCTCTATGCGGTGGATATCCGGCGTAAGGACGATGGACTCCAACTGCTGACAGTTACGGAAAGCGTGAGCTCCGATACGGAACGTAGTCTTGGGAATATTGATTTTCTCTAGTGCCAGACATCCGTCAAAAGCTTCATCTCCTACGGCATACAGCCCTTCGGGCAAAATAACGCGGTAGAGGCGTGTACACGCTTGAAAAGCCTGTTTGGGTAGCGAGTTAACACGCGATGGAATGGTGATGTCGCGAATGATAGCGCAACCGGCAAAAGCCATCTCTCCCATATACTCCAGACTCTCAGGCAACTTGATTTCCTCCAAAGCCGAACAACCGGCAAACACCCCATTGTCAATGCGGCGTAAACGGGCAGGAAAGGACAGATGTTTGATGGAGCGGCACATATAAAACGCACCTTGCTCCAATACTTCAATACGGTCGCCTAGAACCTGTTCTTTCAAATTGATGCATCCGTAGAACGCACCCATTCCAAGTCGCTCCAGGTCCTGCGGTAACGTGGCGGAACGGAGCTTGGCGCAGTTATAGAAAGCGAAGTTTCCTACCTCCCGTACGGAAGTTGGAATAGTGACGTCCGTCAAGTTCTCGCATTGATAGAAAGCTGCGGTAGGAATGGCTGTGACGGTAGCTGGAATGACTACTGTCTTCAACAGAGGATTGTTGGCAAACGCGCGTTCGGCTATCAAGCGGATAGGTATCTTGTTCTTGAAGATATATTTGGCAGGCAAGTTATTATTGGTGGCAATCAAACAATCGTCAATAATCAATGCGCCTTTTTTCCATTTCTTCTCATTTAGCCATATACCACTCCCTGTAAACGCGTCTTCGCCGATAGAGCTGACGGAAACGGGAATAACAATTTTCTGCAGATTCTTGCAATCGCGAAAAGTCTCGTGGTCAATACGTGTGATACAGGAAGGCAGTTCCACACGCTGGATAGCTTTATTGCCTTGGAAGGCACCGGCAGCGATGAGGCGTGTTCCTTCAGGAACGAAGAAACGCGGTTTGATAGTCTTGTCTGTAGCGATAAGAATAGAGTCTATCCATAGACAACCGTCCTTCCAGTTCTCTTTATTGAGCATGATACCTGTGCCATCGAAAGCAGAACGATAGACTCGCTCGATGGTCTTGGGAAGAACGATGGTGGTTAGGTTCTTGCTGCCTTTGAATGCTTTGTCGCTGATGGAAGTGACCGTATAGGTGCGCTGCCCGACGGTAATCTCTGCCGGAATAAACAGTTCGCCCGAAATGCGTTGGTTGGGTGCCACTTCCGCCGTCAGATGGTTCTCGTCCAGCGTATATCGAAGGTCCTGATAAAATGCCTCTTCGGCAGCGCAGGACAGACTAATGAATAAGGCGGCCCATGCCATCATACATGTGCTCGCCTGCTTGAATATAGAGTTGGCCATTATAGATATATTTACGATTTAACGATTGACGATTGACGATTTGGTCGATGCTCTGCGGGTGCGTGTTCTCAATACCCAGAAGATAGCAGATGGCATTCTCTATGAGCCGTTTGCCTTCGTTCGTCAGATAGGCGGTCGAGTACTCGCTCACACCTATCATGATAAGCTTTTGCGGCAGAATAGTCCCATCGCAATCGGTGCCGGCAGGGAATTCCGCGATGACAGTTGTGTCTTTGCCTGTGTTGCCTAACTCATTAAAGCCGGACGTGTTGTTCCAACCAGAAATGCCGGTAACCGCGTTGGTGTTGCATTGGGAGAAAAGCGGCAGTTGACCATCAGTAATAGTCAGTCCCTTAAAGAGCGGGTGTTCGGGCTGCGTGACCGTGACGCTCAGGTCAGAAGTGTTTACCGCTGTGCCCCAACTCCATACGCCGGATTTGAGCAGCCATGGCTTGAGTAGCACCATCGGTTTGTCATAGCCTTTGAGTGGCGCGAATCCCGGCGCAGAGGATGAGGGCTTGCTACCCAGCACTATCACTTCATAACTGCTATAGTCAATTTCAACATTCATTGCATCGGTCTCTACTACCCAGAGACTGTCATTAGCCCGCAGATAGGACAGAAGCACTTTGTCCTCCGCCGCACCGGTGATGGTGACGAAAGCCACGGCATGTGTGCCTTCCGGCTGTACGTCAGGAATGGTGTCGTCAGGAAGCGGGTCATGGTGTTCACCCGGCGATTCATAGCAACCTAAATCAGGTGCGTTGCCATTATAGCCGAGGTTGATGTCAATACCGGCATCAATAAGTGCCGAACCTGCCTGTAGACGCAAGCATGTTCCTTCCGTCAAGTCTCCGTTCGCTTGACGCGGACCGAGAATCTGCGTGGTATCCAAGGACTGAAAATCACTTGCTGACACGGAGAAGCCGTTGTTCCAGCTGTTATGGTCAATAGTGACAACCGTCTGAGACTTATAACTGTCGGCGTTCTGGCTTGCATAACTGATACAATTCTGAATGGTGTTGGTGCCATACGCCGTCGTGAAGCCGTAGTTGACGTAGTTGGCATAAGACGTGTTGTTATACACCCACATCGTGCCGCCATTATTGTTCTGGTCAAAACCTCGTGCGTAGTTAGCGACCGCCAAGCAATGGTGAATGAGTATCTTATGGTTCGTACCCTGACCGCCCATCTTGAAGCCGTTGCCGTTGCCCTGACAAGGATATCGGTCCAGCGTGATAGTGATGGTATTACCATAGCGGTCGGTCATCTGTGTGCCTACTTTGCTGTCGAACCACGCTTTGTCGGTCGTCAAAGCCCGAGGATGCTGAGTCATGTCATAATACGGCGCGCCATTCTGATAACAGATGCAGTTCTCAATAATGGTATTTGAAGAGCTCACACGTTGGAAGAAATCCCACCCGTCGTCGCTGTTGTTCCACGCTCGGCAACCGATATAGTGATTGCCTGCTCCGGTGAACTGCTTGTCAGCAAAACCATCTGCATTTCCACCGAAGTTGGCTGTACTGCCGGACATCGTCTTGTAGTCGAAATTATCGTGGCTGTCCACATTCTTAATCGTATTGTTGCCGCCTTGCTTCATCTGACATCCGGTGTCCGCAGAACCGTAGATGTCAAGGTTCTCGAACAAGCAATAGGAACCTTCGCAATAGAGGTTATTCTTGCCCGACCAAGCAATCGCAAGGTCTTTGATATGGATGTACAGCGAGTTGGCATGCACGGAAATGCCGCGCGTGCCGTAAGCCACCTTGTGGAAGTCCAGCAGCACTTCATCCCCCGGATAGCCGGAAATGACGATGCGTTTGGAGGCAGAACCTCGTTTGTTGATGCTGAACTTGTCCGAGAATTCGTACGTTCCTTCGCATAGATAGAGTGTGTCGCCGCCATTCTGCAGCATCGCCACTCCATTGGCAAAAGTTGTCGGCGAGAAATACGAACTCCCGTCTCCGATACCATTCGGCGAAGCATAATAGGTTGCTGCTGAAATACTAATAGTTAATAAAACCGTTGCGATGAATATGAATATGCGTTTCATCTGAATATAAAATATAGTTTTAAACGTATAATGGTGTACCAAGCAATGAGTTTACCTTTGAATGATGCTCCTTTTGCGTGTATTTTGAGTTCATGCAGCACTTTTCGTTGCGCATCGAGATGCGGGCGTGAGGTAGTGCTGTTTGGATTTTGCCGATAGACGTAGCCGGCATAGTTAATCATGCGGCATGAAGCTCCGCTCAACCATAGATCGGCAGACCAGATGACATCCTCATAAATCATCCCTTCCGTAAAGCGCATACCGTTGATGGTTTCCTTGCGGTACAGGCGCATACAAGGTGAGGTGAACTGATATCGGTGTTTAGGCAGAAAATGCTTGCTGTTTCGTTGGTAACCACTTTGCACATATGCTGCACTTTCTATTGCGGAAAGATGTTGTTCACACCAGTCCGGGGCTATCGTATCATCTGCATCAACAAAAGCGATGAACTCTCCCTTCGCATGTTTTAATCCGTTGTTGCGTGCGGCCGATTGTCCTGCATGTGTTTGCTGATAGACTTCTATACGACAATCCTTTGCTGCATATTCTTTTTCTATAGCGGCACTGTTATCTGTGCTACCATCATTGACAAGAATGATTTGCAGGTCCTGTACCGTCTGGCATAGAAGGCTATCCAAACATGCATGCAAATATTTTTCTGCATTGTATATAGGAACGATGATGCTAATCATATGAGTGTATTAAACATTTTTTCGAACTGTTGAGCTTGATATTGACGGGTGAAGAGGCGTTTTTGTTCTTGGTTTACTGCTTGACGAGTATATCCATTGGCCTTCCATTCGGCATATTTGTCTAAGATAAATGTTTGCACTTCTTCTATGGTTGATGCGGCTACACCGGCGTTGGTTTGCTGAATTACATCCGCCAAACACTCTTCATCGGATGGCACGCATAGAACAGGTTTCTCTACGCCGAGCGCCTCAAAGAACTTTGTGGTCATAATACCGTGGGGACCATTTTCATCGGCCTTATGGGAAAGCACCAACGCAATACTGCATTGATGGAGTAGTTCCGGTATTTCTTGCGTGGAGACATAATTGTGGTAGTGCATCAGAGCCTCACAATTAAACTGAGTTGCCAGTTTCTTTATTGCTTCTTTTCCTCTATTATCTGTGTACCAATCAACAGAAAAATGCGGTAATGAGGGTAGAGTACTAAGTGCCTGAACAAAGAGAGACGGGTCACGCAATGATGATTCATAAATACGTCCGGTATAAATAATATGGAATGTCTCTGTTGAGCAATTAGATGGGGAAAATAAATCTTTGTCATACCCATTGTAAATTAGCGATGTGTGCTGGTTAAGCCTGGAAAGGAAATTTACATGCCATGGAGAAATTGTCGTGACATTATTTGCTCTTAAAATGACATTATTACGCCTTCGTACATTAATAATTCGATATAATCGTCTAAAAGGACGTGCCCACCATTGCCTATGTGCTTGGAGTTGGCTATTAGGAGCTTGTTCTTCTATGTCCCGCAAATCAACATGGAGTGGAATATGTTTGGCTTGCGCTACATTCAGGGCTGCACGGAGTGGGAAAGTAGAGCATGTAGTGCAGAAAACGATATCGTAATGTTTGTCCTTGGTTTGAGAAAGCAGCCAGCGCGAGAAGGCTCTGTTTTTCCAGTCTGTGAGCATTGACCAAAAGGCTTTTATAGCCCAATCCCACGTATTGTTCCGATATAGTTTATATTCATAGATAGGATAGGTGCGTGGAAAATTCAAAGGAACAAAATGTTCAGTATAAACTTCTACTATCCATCCATTTTGTACTAAATAATTGCAGAGGTTTCGTAAACGCGGTGCATAACTCGGTTCGCCGAAGGCATCAGCGACAACCAATATACTATGTGTGTTATTTTTTTGCAATGTAACTGAGAATTTGTGGATATAATGATTTATGGTACGTTTCGTTATTAATGATGCTGTTATGCCAAAGGAGGCAGGGGTCGCCGCGGTGCATGCGGATTTTGGAGATGAGACGCTCGCAGAAGAAATACGCTTCGTCTTCCGTGAGATGCATGTAGTTGTCGTTGCTAAGCGTGCAATCCATAACTGTTAGCGGGTGAAGAGTTAAAGGCGTTAACTCGTATGTCTGCGGGTTAATCCATCTCACGGGACGAGTGGTCTGCAAACGGAAACCTGCGCTGTCGGCAAAACCCATTGTAAAATCATCCGTATAACCGGCATCAGCAAGTCGTTGCATGTGCTCAATCGAGCTGCGCAGATAGTGCGCACGGAACATGCGGCTGTATTCAATTTTCGGAATGGAGCCATAGTAACTACCATGCACACCGATATAGGCGTTGTTATGGCGAAGCATGTGTTTGAGACGTCTGTAATCGCGTCCACGCAAGCAATACTGCGGGTAGTCGAAACCTTTGCCTTTTGTCCGTTTAACGAAATAAATCGTGTCTGCGTTTGGCACTTTGGCGTCCTGTTCAAGCAACCACGGGAAAGTGTATAGCGGGTCGTTATGGATGCTTCGAAGTGCTTGGAACACTTGTTTTGTTTCTCCTCGGAGGATACCGCCTATGGCTCCGCGGAGATGACGGTATTGCGCGATGGAATCAATATCGTGTGTCAGATAGACATGACCAAATCCAGGTTCGGGCACAGGAAGATCAAGCAGTTTGAGAACCAAGCGTGCGTGTTCGTCCAGCATCGGAATTTGCAAGCGGTTGCCTTTACCCAAGATGGAGAAACGCGCGGCAAAACGTCCGTGTTCGTCCCGTCGGTCATTTATCAGTTCTTCAGCACGGGAGGTGAAGAAGAAGGCGTTGTACAAAATGTCCGTGCGGATGATGTATTTGCCTTTTTCCGGATTGTCAGTAACCGGTTTTCCCATGTCGGGTAGCACAATGTCCTTACCCAAATGACCATTAGGCACAATGATGAGATCGTGCGTCTGTAACGCACTCTCGTCGGCTGTATAAGCCACTCTGGCTGCGGCTTCCGTATTGCCGTAACAAAGCCACTCAATGAGATATTGTATTATTGTTTCCATCTTTAGTCCGAATCTGAAAGGATTTCCCATTCATACATTTTCTGCTCTATCTGGTGTTTGACGGTTTCGTATTTTTGGAAATTCTCTGTTGTTTGGTTGGCAGGTACGGAAAGGAGTTGCTCGATGTCCGCTTGCTGGGCTTCGAGCACCGCGATAGCGGCTTCAACTTCGGCAATTTGTCGTTCGCGTTTGCGTTTCTCTGCGGCTGCGGCTTTCTGTGCGGCGTAATCTTGGGCGCCAGAGAGAGGTTCGACAGCAGCCTGACGTTGGCTTTGACCGTCGGTTGACCGTCGGTCGACTGTCGGTCGACTGTCGGGATTCAAAGGGTTTTTCCTATTCAATTCATTGAGGTCGGTCAGTTTTTTTGCTCTCAGGAAGTCGTAGATTCCGCCGAGATGCTCTTTGACATTTCCGCCGCCGAATTCATATACCTTTGTGACGAGACCGTTGAGGAAGTCTCTGTCGTGGCTGACGCAGATGAGTGTGCCATCAAAATCCTTGAGTGCGGCTTTGAGCACATCCTTGGATTGCATGTCAAGGTGGTTAGTCGGCTCATCGAGGATGAGCAGGTTGCAGGGCTCAAGCAGCAGTTTAATCATCGCCAGACGGCTTCTTTCTCCTCCGGAGAGCACTTTGACTTTCTTATCGGAGGCTTCTCCACCGAACATGAAAGCTCCCAATATGTCGCGTATTTTCGTGCGAATATCGCCTACTGCCACGTAGTCGATGGTCTCGAAGACCGTGAGGTTCTCATCCAACAGAGCTGCCTGATTTTGAGCAAAATAGCCTATTTTGACATTGTGTCCTATTTTGAGCGTACCGAGGTAGTCCAGTTGATTCATAATACAGCGGACGAGTGTCGTTTTTCCCTCTCCGTTCTTGCCAACAAAAGCTACTTTCTCACCTCTGCGGATGGTAAAAGTAACATCGTGGAAAACGTTGTGTTCGCCGAAATCTTTACGCAAGTCCTCTATGATTATAGGAAAATCTCCGCTCCTCGGCGCAGGTGGGAAGCGCAGGTTGAGTCGCGAAGTGTCCTCCAAATCCACTTCGAGTCGCTCGAGTTTCTCGAGTTGCTTGATTCGGCTCTGTACCTGTACGGCTTTTGTGGCTTTATAACGGAAACGCTCTATGAACTCTTCTGTGTCCTGAATCATCTTTTGCTGGTTGAGGTACGCCCGTACTTGCTGTTCATGCCTCTCTTTGCGCAGTTCGACGAACCTGCTGTAGTTGACGTTGTAGTCGTAAATACGGCCGAGTGTAATCTCAATGGTTCGGCTGCACACATTATCGATGAATGCGCGGTCGTGGCTGACCATGAGTACGGCAGAAGGACTCGTTTTGAGAAAATCCTCCAGCCATTGGATTGACTCAATATCCAAGTGGTTTGTAGGCTCGTCCAACAACAATAAGTCGGGATGGCGCAACAAGATTTTCGCCAACTCAATACGCATTCTCCACCCGCCAGAAAACTCTGTACACGGTCGGTCAAAGTCCTTTCGCTCGAAGCCGAGACCGATGATGGTTCTGTCCATCTCTGCGATAAACCGTGCTTCGTCTGTATGCTCTTTTTGGGACTCATACACAGTCATGACTTCTTCTCGAAGCGTACGATTGTCCTGAAACAACATCACCTGCGGCAAGTAGCCGATGGTCATGTCGGTCTCGCGGCTTATGCGGCCACCAGTAGGCTGGTATTCGCCGGCAATCAAGCGGAGGAGGGTTGTTTTTCCGGCTCCGTTCTTACCCACCAGCGCGATACGCTCTTTCCTATTGATGAGAAAAGAGATGTCGTCCAGCACAGGCCGTGAGGCGAACTCCATTGATATGTGGTCAACTGTCAGCACTACCGTAAAGTTTCCTGTTGATAATACGCCACAAAACGAGTGTGAGAGCCGTTGCCAAGCCAAAATCGACCGTCAGTAACAGCCATGGATTCCAGTTGCGTCCCAGTATAGCGAGTCCGATGAAGAGCACGCTGATGCTAAGCAAAACGCAGGTTGTTTGGATATGGTTCATGCCCGTTTTTAGCAAAAGATGGTGTATGTGGTTTTTGTCTGGTTCGAAAGGCGACCGATGCTGTTTGATACGGGTGAGGCTGACACGAATCATGTCGTAAATAGGTATGGTCAGCACACATATCGCCACCATCGGCGCGGCATCCATGTGTAACCATTCGGGCACTTCGTGGTACGCATTCATCTCGCAGAAATGGAAGATGAATGCCGTCAGCAGGTATCCCAAGAGCAGACTTCCCGAATCGCCCATGAAGATCTTCTCCCGGTGTCCGAACACATTATAGATGAAGAAGACCGCCAAGGCGCCGACCATACAAATACCGAGGATAGACCACGATACTTCTCCCACAAAATGGAAGTAAGCGGCGAAGAATGTGCAGTAAAGCATTCCCAGTCCGCTTGCCAGACCATCGATGCCGTCGATGAGATTGACTGCGTTGATGATAGCGAGCAGCACAAAGAGGGAAATCAGGTAACTCGGCACGATGCCTATTTCGTTGATGCCGAAGATACCGTGCAGATGGGTTAATCGGATGTCGGCAAAGCCGATAAGCGCTATACCCGCCAATGCTTCACCTAACAGTTTTGCCATCGGCGTGAGGACAAGCACATCGTCGATGAATCCAACAGCCATGATTGCGAAGAGTCCGATGAGGAAGAACTGACTTTGGCTCATCTGGTCGAACTCAAACAACAGATAAGTCAGCATGAAACTGAAGCATATATTGAGTCCTCCGACGTTCGGCACTTCTCCTGTGTGGCTCATTCGTTTGTTAGGTCGCACAACGAAGCCTTTCGCCTTCGCAATTCGCACAATAACAGGCATTCCTATGAGTCCAAAAGCAAAACTGATGAGCCCAATAAGAAAACTATATTTGAGAAAGAACGATTGTATCATTGTACGTCTAATTGCTCGAAGATGGAATTGTTACTAATGAATTCGGGCACAATCTGTTTCATGAGCTTAACGGTCATGAATGGTTTCGTTGTTGTCATAGTAGTAGTAGAAGTAGTAATGAGCTCGTCGATCTGCTTGCTGACTACGTCATAATCAAACTCCCGTACTTTGGCAACCATGATTTTTTCGTTCTTGGTCGGCAGCGTTGCTTCTTTCTGGTTAAGCAACTCTTCGTAGAGTTTCTCTCCCGGACGAAGGCCCGTGAACTGAATCTGAATCTCTTTCTCCGGCGTGAAACCCGCGAGGCGAATCATGTTTCTCGCCAAGTCGAGGATACGAACCGGTTTGCCCATATCGAAGACGAAGATTTCGCCTCCATCGCCGAGCGTACTTGCCTCCATGACGAGACAGCAAGCTTCCGGAATGGTCATGAAGTAACGGATGATATCCGGGTGGGTGACGGTAACAGGTCCTCCTGCTGCAATCTGTTTGCGGAAATACGGAATAACCGAACCGTTCGAACCCAGCACATTTCCGAAACGGGTAGTGATAAACTTGGTACAATTTGGGTTCTCAGCGTGCAGCTTGCGGAAGAGCGATTGAACATAAATCTCCGCAATACGCTTGCTTGCGCCCATAATATTGGTCGGGTTGACAGCCTTGTCGGTAGAAATCATCACAAAGCGCTGTACTCCGTATTTGACAGCCATATCCGCCATGTTCTTTGTACCCATCACATTCGCCTGGATAGCTTCGTTCGGGAAGTCCTCCATGAGCGGCACATGCTTGTATGCAGCGGCGTGATAGACTACATCCGGTCGCAGTTGGCTGAAGATCTGTTCAATACGCTGACGATTACGCACATCGGCAATAACCGGTATGAATCGTGAGTTCGGATACGCGTTGCGGAGTTCGAGCGTCAGGTCGTGCAAAGGCGATTCAGCTTGCTCAAGCAGAATAGTTACCTGCGGTTCGTATTTCTGGACCTGGCGAACCAACTCACTACCAATACTACCGGCAGCTCCGCTGACGAGCACAATGCGGTCTTTCATAATCTGGCGCACATTGTCCATGTTGATGTTGATTTGGGGACGCTCAAGCAGGTCCTCAATCTTAATGGCATCGATTCGTCCGATACGGTCTGCATCAATAGCATCCACATTGTCAAATTGGGTAAAATACGGCGTAGTGAGGATGTGAATGTTGTGGTCGATAAAGATCTGCAGGTCTTTCGAAGGGTCGATACTCTTCATTTTCAGCGGCGAGACGATGACATGTTGCACATTGTGGGAATCCATCCATTCGAACAGTTTCTCGTTCAGCGGACGGATTCGCAAACCCGCCATGTCATAGCCTGCTTTCTCATCGGGTTCGCAGATAAAACCAACAGGTCGGTAAGGTGCGTTCTCCGAAGAACGAAGCATCTTGGCGATAGCAATACCAGCTGATTGCGTACCATAAATCATGACGCGCGGACGACTGGCACCCTGCTGCAGGTATTCGCTGAGCGTCTTAACGGATACACGCATGACGAACAACATCACAAACGAAACCAGACCGTACATCAGCACGATGGTATTCAGAACAGGATGGGTACCGATGAATGCATCGCATAGCAGATTAATCAAGTGCAGCGACAAAGCGGTAAGCAGGGTAGCCAACAGAATTTTCGTCACGTCCACAAACGTCGAGTAGCGAACGATACCCGAATAGGTGTGGAACATCCAGAAGAATAGCACTTGCACTGCCATCACCAGCAAATACTGGTAACCAAATCCGATGGCCTGATGCTTTGCATCGATATAATCGAACAAACCGCATCCAGCCAGTACGGCAAACCAAAAGGCCAATGTGCATAAGAAAAAGTCCATCAAAAGGACACCCCATCGAGGCAGATAATTCATCTGAGGAATACGGGAGAAAACATCAGAACGTTTCAGTTCTCCTAATTTAAGTTTTTTCATTGTAGTATAGAATTTTTATTTTTATTCAATATTTGGGCAAGGAATTGTCCGGTATAGCTATCCTTGCATTGCGCTATTTGCTCCGGCGTGCCGGTACAAACGATGTTTCCTCCTTCATTACCGCCTTCCTTACCAAGGTCAATCACATGGTCCGCAGCCAAAATGACCGCCGGATTATGCTCAATGATAATCACCGTGTGGCCTTTGCTGATAAGGCGGTTGAGGGCGTTTAGTAGCACTTCGATATCACGGTGATGCAGACCTGTGGTCGGTTCGTCAAAGACGAATATCGAAGGTTTGCTATCTTCCTGCGCCAGGAAAGAAGCCAGTTTGACACGTTGGCTCTCTCCACCGGAAAGGGTGCTACTGCTTTGTCCTAACTGCACGTAGCCGATTCCGACATCTTGCAGCGGTTTGAGACGCTTCACTATCTTGCTGCAATCAGGGTCTTCGCTGAAGAACTCCACAGCCTGGTTAACCGTCATGCAGAGGATGTCATAAATGGACTTGCCGCGATAATGGACATCCAATATATCTTGTTTGAAACGCCGTCCGTGGCATTGCTCACACTCGAGCACGAGGTCTGCCATGAATTGCATTTCTATGGTTATCGTACCTTCGCCCTGACAAGTCTCACAACGTCCGCCGGGTGTATTGAAACTGAAATGGGCGGGCGTCAAACCTAATTGCTTGGCGAGCGGTTGTTCGGCGTATAAGCGTCGAATCTCATCGTACGCTTTGAGATAAGTAACAGGGTTACTGCGGCTCGAACGGCTCAGCGGGTTCTGGTCCACAAACTCGATATCGTGCATCAGATGCAAGCTGCCGTGTATATGTCCGAAGTCACCCGTGTGTTCCGCAAAGGCGCCGCCGTAGTGTTTCTTCAGAGCAGGGTAGAGCACTTTGCTAACGAGCGAACTCTTTCCACTACCGCTCACGCCTGTTACCACCGTCATGGCAAAGAGCGGAAAACGAACGGTTAGATTCTTGAGGTTGTTCTCACAAGCCCCTTCTATCTCAATATAATTGTTCCAATGTCTCCTGAGAGGAGGTATGTCGTAATGTACCAATTCGGGTCTCGGTTTGCCCACATAGACCACTTCTCCTCCATGGCGCCCTGCGTTCGGTCCGATTTCGATGATATGGTCCGCAGCAGCGATGATATCTTCATCGTGCTCCACCACTACGATGGTATTGCCCAAATCGCGCAACTCTCTCAAGACATGTATCAAGCGCTCCGTGTCACGCGGGTGAAGCCCTATTGAAGGTTCGTCTAACACATAGAGCGAACCCACAAGGCTGCTACCAAGCGATTTAGCGAGGCTGATGCGCTGGCTTTCTCCACCGGACAAGGTGTTGCTCATTCGGTTGAGCGTCAAGTAACTGAGTCCGACATCCTTCATGAACTGCAAGCGTTTGCGAATTTCCACCAATAAGGTCTCTGCCGTTTTCTGCTCCGTTTTCGTCAGCGGCAGATGGTCAAACCACTCATCGAGTTCAGAAACGGGCATGTTACAGAGCTCTTGGATATTCTTTCCGTTGACGAGCACGTAACTCGCTTCTTTGCGCAAGTGGAATCCCTGACACACCGGACAGATGGTCTTTCCTTTGTAGCGCGCGAGCATGACTTTGTATTGGATGCGGTTGTACTGTTGTTCCTCCAGTTCTTTAAAGAACTCGTGCAATCCGCGGAAATATTCGTTGCCTGTCCAGATAAGCTGTTTCTGCTCAGGCGTGAGCGCATAGAATGGAGTGTGAATAGGGAAATCGAATTTCGCTGCGTTGTATATCAGCGCATCCAACCACGGTTGCATCTTCTCTCCCTGCCAGCAGGCAATCGCTTGGTCATAGACTGATTTGGACTTATCAGGTACGACCAAATCCACGTCTATTCCCATAACCGCTCCGACACCTTTGCATTCCGGACAAGCACCAACAGGATTGTTGAAATCGAACAGGTGTTCGCTGGGTTCAATGAACTGAATACCATCCGCTTCAAAGCGCTCAGAGAATATTTTCTCTTTCTTATCCACCCAAATACGACATTCGCCTTTGCCTTCAAAGAACGCTGTCTGCACGCTGTCAGCAAAACGATTGCTGGTCGCTTGCTCATGGTCCACCTGAATACGGTCCACCAGAAGATATGCCTCGTGTCCTTGTGCTTGCTGCCATGTCTCCGCATCCAAGCGCACGGTCTCTCCATCGATGAGAAGACGGCTGAAACCCTGGCTGAGCCACAGTGCCAATTGCTCTTGGAGCGAACGACCTTCGGGCAGGATAATCGGACTGAGCAGATACATACGAGTGCCGACAGGCAGACTCTCCATGTACGATACGACGTCACGGATGGTGTTCTTTTTTACTTCTTCTCCGCTCACGGGCGAGTATGTCCTGCCCACGCGCGCGTACAAAAGTTTCAAGTAGTCGTAAATCTCCGTCACGGTACCTACCGTAGAACGCGGGTTACGGCTACTCACTTTCTGCTGGATAGCAATAGCGGGCGGAATACCTTCTATTTTCTCCACTTCGGGTTTCTGCATTCTGCCCATGAACTGGCGTGCGTACGCACTGAGGCTCTCGACGTAACGCCGCTGGCCTTCGGCATACAATGTGTCGAAAGCCAGCGAACTTTTTCCGCTGCCACTCACACCTGTTATCACCACTAATTTATTGCGCGGTATATCAACCGATACGTGCTTTAAATTATGGGTGTCGGCGCCTTCTATGCGAATACAATCTTCCCGCAAGGCTCAATACTCCATTTAATACTCTTTCACTTTACTGAATGCTTCCTCCTTTAGAGCCTGGAAGGCTGCTGTGGTAGTGTCGCGTTGTATGTCTGTCAGTTTAGGAACCCGAATGGGTGTACCGACATTAATCTTACTGGGGTTGGTCAGATGGTCTTTGTTAGCATCATACAAGTACGGCCAATACGCTTTGTCACCGTAGTATTTCTTGGAAATCCACGCCAAACGGCTACCCGGTGTGATTTTCTCTGTCAGTAAGAATTCATCGTATTTGCGAATGTCCGCAGTTGAAATTTCTTGAACATCTTTTGTTTCTTGCACCTCTTGTACCGGTTGCGGTTCTACCACTTGTTCTGTTTGCACCGGTTTGGGTTCTGTCAGTTTCTCCAACCAACCGCTCAGTTGCCCACGGAGAAAGAAATAACCGATGAGCAGCAGTAACAGCAGTACTACCACGCAGATGAGCGTGTCGCGCATGAAATGGAAGCGTTTCGGTTTCTTTTCCTCCTCGTCCGGCTCAATCGGGTAACGCAGCGGTTCGGGTATGTACGGAGCCTCGTTTTCAGTCTTCGGCTCCTCGACAACCGGCTCTACTTTTGGCTCTACTTTAGGTTCTTCAACAACCGGCTCTGCTTTTGGCTTGGCTGCAGCGGGTTTCTTTTTAGCGGCCGGTTTCTTCTTCTCGGGGCTCTGTCCCAATTCGCCAAGGATATCAACGATCTCCGTCGCTTGTGCACCGAGTTTCTGTATAGGGTCAACTTCGGGGACAGGAGTTTTGGCTTTGGCGGTATCGCCGTTGCTTTCTACCAGTTCTTTTACTCCGGCTTCGGGCACAAAGGCTATTTTGTTATACCCATCGATGATGATTTCTTCTCCGGTGGACACATTCACGCTCTTACGCGGAGCGACAGCCTGCAACTTGAAGGTACCTAAACCATTCACTTTAACCACTTTATCCTGTTTGAGCGCTTCGGTAATCTGCTTTTGCAGTTCCGACAAGAACTCTCCTGCTTTCTTCTCACTCACGCCGGCTCGCGTAGCGATAACACGGCGCAGCTCTGACCAACTCAATTTCTCTGCCATAATTAGATTTTTTTGAGTTCTTCTTTTAAGTTATCCACCGGTCTGAATACCAGTTGGTTTTTACTGGGAGCGATCGTTCTTTCTCCGGTTCTGGGATGAACGATAGTCCGCTCTTTGCGCTCTTTGATTTCCAGCGCTCCGAGTCCTTGTAACTGAATCGTTTTGCCTGCCATGAGGTTCTCCCGCACAACGGCCGTAGTGGTCGTTAACAAGTGCTCTGTGTCTTTTTTGCTCAAGCCTGACGAGCTTGCAATCAAGCCTATTAAATCTTTTGTCAGCATGGTATATATGTATTAATCTTCTATTTCTCCGTATAAATCAAATTCCTCGGCTTGGGTTATTTTGACGTTGACGAATTGTCCTACTTTTGCCTTTTGCCCTTTCATCCCTTCGCCGTTTATCAGCACTTCGCAATCCACTTCGGGACTGTCGTATTGTGTCCGTCCGATGAAATAATCACCTTCCTTTCGGTCGATTATCACTTTTTCGGTCTTGCCTACAAACTGCGCCATCATTTCCGCGCTTATCTGCTGCTGTATTGCCATCAGTTGTGCGGCACGTGCATCTTTTGTTTCCTGCGGTATGTCGTCCGAATAATGTTTGTTGGCGTAAGTGCCTTCTTCGTCGGAATAGGCGAAACAGCCCATTCGCTCAAAGCGCATCTCTTTTACCCATTGTTTCAACTGCTCAAAATCTTGTTCTGTCTCGCCGGGATGTCCTACGAGCAGGGTTGTTCGGATACAAATGCCCGGTACTTTCTCTCTAATCTTACGTATTAAGGCATCTTGTTCCGCCCTTGTTATATGCCGTCTCATGAGCGTGAGCATGTGGTCGGTACAATGCTGCAAGGCGATGTCGAGGTATTTGCACACGTTCGGATGTTTCGCCATGACGTCCAGCAGTTGCTCCGGAAAGTCGGTCGGGTAGGCATAGTGCAAACGAATCCATTCCACGCCATCTATCTGCGCCATTTCGTCTATCAGTTCCGGCAACATGTGGCGTTTCTCCAAATCCAGGCCATAACTGCTCAAGTCTTGGGCAATGACGTTCAGTTCTTTCACGCCCTGGTTCACCAACCAGCGCACTTCGTTCAGTATTTCGTCTTTCGGACGGCTGGTATGTCTTCCTGTGATGAGCGGAATGGCGCAGTAGGAGCACATCCGGTTGCAACCCTCTGAAATCTTGAGGTACGCATAGTGCTTGGGTGTCGTCAGATGTCGTTCGAATGAGCTGCATTTCGAGGTTTCGAGATTTCGAGATTTCGAGATTTCGAGCTGTTTGACCATGTTCTCAAAGTCGAACTTTCCGTAGTATGCATCCACTTCCGGCAATTCGGATTCCAGTTCTGCGCGGTATCGTTCGCTCAGACAGCCCATGACAATCAGTTTGCGCAATTTGCCATGCTTCTTGCGCTCCGCCATCTGAAGAATCATGTTGATGCTCTCTTCTTTGGCATCTCCGATGAATCCGCAGGTATTGATGACGCACACTTCGGCTTTCGGTTCTTCGGGGTCATGTACACACTTCCAACCGACGGCTTCCAGCTGTCGCATAACCCGCTCGGCATCCACCAAGTTTTTGGAGCATCCCAGCGTTATAAAGTCAATCTCTCCGCGCTTCATCAATTACCCAGGTCGCAATGGAATTTGAGTCGAACCAAACGAACATGCATCTCGTCGTAGTAATCTTCGCCCAGTTCCTCCATTGCTTTCTTGATACCATCGTCATCCGCTTCTTTGAAGTAGTCGTAAATTTCCTCTTCTTCATCGGGGTCCACCACTTCCTGGATGAAATAGTCGATATTGATTTTGGTCCCGCTGAACACGATAGCTTCGAGTTCGTCCATCATCTCTTCCATGGACATACCGCAACTCTCAGCGAGGTCGTCGAGGTCCACACGTCTGTCTATGGCTTGGATGATTTGTTTCTTCCGCGTTGATTTCTTTGCCACCGTACGGATACGGAGGTCTTCGGGGCGGATGATTTCGTTCTCCTCCACATACTCCTTAATAACGCGCAGGAATTCCTCTCCGTACCGTTTGGCTTTCGCTACGCCCACGCCAGGTATGGTCATGAGCTCCTCCATTGTAATAGGATAGGTGGTAGCCATGGCTTCGAGGCTGGGGTCTTGGAAGATGACAAACGGCGGTACGTCGTTTTTCTTCGCCATCTTGCGGCGTATATCTTTGAGAATCGAGAAGAGCACTTCGTCGGCAGCGGCACATGTAGCACCGGCTCCGTTCATCATATCTTCTTCCTCGTCCTGAATCTCGATAGGCACTTCGAATTTACCGGGTTTACGGATAAATTTCATACCATCTTTGGTCAGTTTGAGGTCTCCGTAGGAGTCGATATCTTTCTTAATCATGCCCACGAGCAAAGCTTGACGGAGGATAGCGTGCAGGGTACTCTCTTCCTCATCGCTTGCGGCGCCGAAGTTCTCCAGTTCATCGTGGTGGTAACTCATCACTTCTGCTGTCTGGTTGCCGTGAAGGATGTCCACGATATGTTCGGCTTTGTGGTGTTCGTTAACCTGCTGAATGGTCTCGAGCGCCAGTTGCAGCAACTCGCTGGCATCCACCTGTTTGTAGGTCTTTCGGCAGTTATCGCAGTTACCGCATTTCTCTTCGTTGTATTCTTCTCCGAAATAGTGGAGCAGCAGTTTGCGACGGCAGATAGTGCTCTCGGCATAGCTCTGCGTCTCGAAGAGCAGCTGATTGCCGATGCCTATCTCTTTGGGCGTTTTGTCTTTCTGGAACCGGCGAAGACGCTCTATGTCATCGGGGCTGTAGAAGCATATACACTGTCCTTCGCCTCCGTCACGTCCTGCACGTCCGGTTTCCTGGTAATAGCCTTCGAGCGATTTAGGTATGTCGTAGTGCACTACGAAACGCACGTCCGGTTTGTCGATACCCATACCGAAAGCGATGGTTGCCACAATGACTTGCACTTCCTCCATGAGGAAGGCATCCTGGTTGGCCGAACGCGTGGCAGCATCCATTCCGGCGTGGTAGGGACGAGCAGAGATGCCGTTGACCTGGAGCACTTGCGCCAAATCTTCCACTTCCTTGCGCGCGAGACAATATACTATACCGCTCTTACCCTCCATGCTCCGGATGTAGCGAACGAGGTCTTTGTCCACATTTTCCGTCTTCGGCCGTACTTCGTAGTAGAGGTTGGGACGGTTGAAGCTGGACTTGAAAACGGTGGCATCCACCATGTCGAGGTTCTTTTGGATATCCTTTTGCACTTTCGGCGTAGCTGTCGCTGTGAGCGCGATAATCGGTGCCTTGCCGATACGCTGAACCATCGACCTGATCTGGCTGTACTCGGGGCGGAAGTCATGTCCCCACTCGGAGATACAATGCGCCTCATCAACGGCGTAGAAGGAAATCTTCATTCCTTTCAGAAAATCGACGTTCTCCGCTTTCTGCAAGCTCTCGGGCGCAAGATAGAGCAATTTCGTTTTGCCCGCCATGATATCATCCCTGACGGCGTTAATCTCTCCGCGGCTTAGGCTCGAGTTGATGAAGTGCGCCACGCCCTCTTCCTCCGAATAGTTACGCATCGCATCGACCTGGTTTTTCATCAGCGCAATCAGCGGCGAAACGACAATCGCCACGCCGTCCATCAGCAGAGACGGCAGCTGGAAACAGAGGCTTTTGCCACCGCCGGTAGGCATCAAAACAAAGGTGTCTTTGCCCTCCATAACATTCCGAATAATTGCCTCTTGATTGCCCTTAAACGTATCAAAACCGAAGTACGTTTGCAGTGCGTTTACCAATTCCTCATGTGTTACATTCATATTTATTCCTCAATTTGGGCGCAAAATTACAAAAAAAAATGCATATATGCAAGTATTTTTCAAGAAAAAAAACACATAAAAAGTATATATATACATAGTATATATATAGAAAAAGTGTTGTTTTGCGCATTTTTAGGATTCTATCATAGACATCTCCCCTTTCCGTCTAGGTTTTCCCCGTCAACGGGGACAACCTCACCTATGGGTATGGTATGGTTATCCTATGGTGAACCCTCGTGAAAGAGTCGTAAACGAGTCGGTAAGGGTACGTAATTGATACGAGAAAGGATATTATTTGGTTTTTAGGAGTGGTTTGTCGGGTTTGTCGGAGAGGACTTGGATGAAGCGGTCGATTTTGTCTTTGGTAACGTGCTGCATGACGACGACGTGTGCCAGCTCTCCGCCGAATTTCTCATCATATCCCTGCGCGAGGTTGTATTTCGCGCAAATCTCCGGCGATGGACGTTTGAAGAAGACGGTATTGCTGTACTCGTTCTGCCAGCAGGGCCAGCCGATTTTCTGCAATTCGTGCTTGAGGTATGCTGTGCAATCGAGCATGTGTGCCGCTTGCTCTGCCCATTTGTCGTAACCGACGGTCTGGATGAGCCACCAGAACTTGAGCGGTTGGACGGCATCGCGGGAGCAGTTAATCATCTTCATATTTTGGTTGAGATAGGAGATGTTGTAGTCGTTCTGATTGTCGTAAATGTCACGTGTACAGAGGAATAGGCCTGAAGGCGAGTCGATACCGAAGAACTTATGTCCGCTAATGGCGATGGACTCAAAATGACGGTCTCGGGCACTCACCATTTTCTGATATTTGGTGAAAGGCAGGTATCCGCCGAAGAGCGCTGCGTCCACATGGCGATAGACTTTCATCTTCGGAAACTTGGCCAGCACAGCGTTGAGTGCGTCTATGTCGTCGATCGCGCCTTTGAAAGTCGAGCCCATGGCATAGACCACCAAAGCGGGTCTGGAAGGGTCGATGGCTTTCTCCAATTCCTTAGGAATCATTCGTCCCATGGAGTCGGTTTTGATGAGCCGGATTTCCAGGTTCTGCAAGTCGCAAAGGCGCATATTGGAGTAATGTGCCTCGTCAGAGACATAGGCAATCGGTCTTTTTTTTGTCTTCTGCATGAGATATTTTGCGCCGAAATAGATGCCGTGGTTGTTGCCGTCGGTTCCGCTGTGCGTGACGATGCCCCATACATTCTCCGGGTCGAAGCCGTAAAGAGGCGTAAAGAACTCAATCACTTCTTTCTCAAAAGCCTGCGTGGACATGTTCGACGGCTGGTCGGTCATGGGATCTCCGGCATTGTTGAGATTGATAGCATCTATGCCAGACTTGACATACCACTCGTAAAAATCGCGCAAAGGAGAGTCTTGATTGCAGGGATAACCGAAAAAGGTCTGTTGGGCCGTTTTCCAGATTTCAGTCCATTCATCCAGCATCTTCATACCCGACTCCTGAGCGGAAATCATTTGCGCGCCCATGAAAAGCGCAATCACGGCGATTAGAAAAAAGTTCTTCGTTCTCATAATTATAATTATGTTATATGTTTCATGTTTCGTTGGCGAGTGCAAAGGTACTACAATTTTCTGAAATATGCAAATATTTTTACGAAAAAAAATACGTATGTTTCGGTATGTTTCGAAAAATAGGTAAAAAAATATAAAAAAAAGCATTTTTTCTTGCACGAATAAAAAAAAAGTAGTACCTTTGTGCCCGATTTGTAAACTACGAATGACAAATTAACAAAATATACCATGCAGAAACGGAATTTATCATTCACGCAACTGTTCAATCTGAGCTTCGGATTCTTCGGTGTTCAGATAGCTTACGCGCTTCAGAGCGCTAATATTTCGCGTATCTTCGCCACGCTGGGTGCCGACCCTCACACGCTGAGTTTCTTTTGGATTCTCCCGCCGCTGATGGGTATGATTGTTCAGCCGCTGGTGGGTAAGTATTCAGACAAGACGTGGACTCGTCTGGGTCGCCGTAAGCCTTATCTGCTCGTGGGCGCGCTCATAGCGGTAGCTGTGATGTTGCTGTTGCCGAACGCCGGAGACTTCACTTTCGCTCAATCGGCCTTCCTTGGCCTGAACGCGGCGATGTGGTTCGGTCTCTTCAGCCTTATGTTCCTTGATACAAGTATCAACATCGCCATGCAGCCATTCAAGATGATGGTGGGCGATATGGTGAACGAAGAGCAGAAGGGAACCGCTTACGCCATTCAGTCGGCTCTGTGCAACGCCGGTTCGGTGGTCGGTTATCTTTTCCCGATATTCTTCACGTGGATAGGAATTGCCAACACGGCTCCTGAGGGCGTCATCCCTGATTCCGTCAAGTGGTCGTTCTATGCCGGCGCAGCCATCCTCATCCTCTGCTCGCTCTATACGTTTGCGACCGTCAAGGAGCTTAATCCGGAAGAGTACGCCGAGTTCCATGGGATTGACGCTAACGCTAAAAAAGATGCTAAAGCCGAGGAGAAAGGTTTTATACAATTGCTCAAAGAGGCTCCGTCGGCATTCTGGACGGTGGGTCTTGTGCAGTTCTTCTGCTGGGCAGCGTTCATGTATATGTGGACCTATTCGAATGGCACGATTGCCGTTAACTGCTTCGGCTGGGACGGCGTGAATGCAGCAGACGCAGCATTCCAAGATGCCGGAGGATGGGTAGGCGTGGTATTCTGCGTACAGGCAGTAGGTTCGCTCATCTGGGCGGCTTTCCTGCCGAAGTTGGAGCACTGGTTTGGCAACAAAGGTGCGTACGCTATCTCGCTGGTAGTCGGCGCGATTGGATTTATCTCCATCTGGTTTGTGACGAACCAATATGTTCTTTGGATCAGCTATGCGCTCATCGGCGCGGCATGGGCAGCTATGTTAGCGCTTCCGTTTACCATCGTGACGAACGCAATCAAGGGCGGAAACATGGGTTATTACCTGGGTCTGTTCAACTGCACGATTTGCGTGCCTCAGATAGTGGCAGCGCTGTGCGGACGATCTCTCCTTATATATATATGCGCGCATGTGCAAGCCGGTATGCTGGTAGTGGCAGGTGTGTTCCTGCTCTGCGGCGCGGCGGCTGTGTTTGCCATCAAAGAGAAAGAAGAATAACAAACAAACTAAATATCTATTATGAAAAACAAAATCCTATTTTGTGTATTTGCAGCGGTTGCATTACTAACAGGATGCCGCCAGCAAACAGATCTTACTGAGATTAACAGCAACATTGCGCAAAGGACTATGCTGGGTTTTTATGCTTATCTTGGTATAGACTCAACGAATGTGTCCACAACGCTTCACGAATGGAATCTTGCTAATGAAGACAAGGGTCGGGTGGGTTACTACCGCGTGGCTTCTTCTGGTAATGGTTTGGATGGTGATGTGACAGACTCACTTACATGGGATGCTGCCAAGATGGCTCCGGATGGTCTGTCGATGTCCATCCCGGTATCGCTTCGAGCAGGAGGCAACAAAACTCTCATTTGGAGCGATGGTGTCGTACATGTGGACGGTTATACCACAACCGATGAACTGATTTCTAAAGCTACAATTCTGCGAACGGTTGCTCAAAATTTCGCTAATCTTGATTTTGTGTATAACGACACCACGTTTTACATTACTTCGCGTATGGACACAGCCTATTATCTAGGGTGGAAAACAGACGTTGTATATTTCTCGTTGGATTCCATTGAGGCTTACAAGCAGTTCCTGATTGAAATGGCTGATACCCTGAAATGGTTCAATACTACGTTCCCCAGCCGCGCGGTTCCCGATACCGTACGCTTTGCAAAGAATCCGCAGACCAGTGGTCAATACAAGGGTCTCTACAAAGGCTTGATTCCGATAGCCAATGAAGAGATGGATGTTCAAGAAATCGAAACCAACCATGGTCCGCTACATATCATCAATAGTGAGATGATTTTTAATAGTAGTGCCGCTTTGGTTAGCGATGGCTCCTACTATTTCCACGAGCAGACTTGGACAGAAGAGTGCTATACTAAGCCGACTGACAAATCAGCTGTCCATACCAACTACGAGGCGTTGCTCAACGATGCGAAATGGACCATCTCCGCACTCACTAATGTAAAAAAATTCAATGTACTCTTCAAGGGACATTGGCTCATGACATGTGATGTCGAGGTCGGAGGAGAGGCAGAACCTCAGACTAAGATGGATGAAAATAACTACTTCTTCGAGTTGCAATTATCCGGTTTTAACAAAACAGATGGAGAGGTGGTTTTGAATGAATTGAAATATAAAACAAAATAAACACCTGATACAATGAAAAACTATATTCTTTCATTACGCGCAGCGCTTATGGCCATCCTGCTGGTAGCAGGTGTTTCTGCTTATGCGCAAGTACCCGTTAACGGTACTGTTATTGACGCGGCTAACGGAGAACCGATTATCGGTGCATCTGTTCTCGAAATAGGTACCACTAATGGTACGATTACTGATTTTGACGGTAATTTCTCTCTTACGGTTAAACCGGGCGCCAAACTTGCCATCTCTTATATGGGATATAAAACCCAAGAGTTGGCTGCTGCTCCGAATATGTCTGTGAAACTCGGCGAAGACTCGGAGCTTCTGGACGAAGTGGTGGTTGTCGGCTATGGTGTTGTTAAGAAAAACGATGCTACCGGTTCCGTAACCGCTATCAAACCCGATGAGATGAACAAGGGTCTTACCACCAACGCTCAGGACCTGCTCTCCGGTAAAATTGCCGGTGTGTCTGTCACGAGTGATGGCGGTACGCCGGGTGGTGGTTCTACCATTCGTATCCGTGGCGGTTCGTCTCTGAACGCTTCCAACAATCCTCTTATCGTCATCGATGGTTTGGCTATGGATAACAACGGTATTCCGGGTGCAGCGAACCCGCTGTCGATGGTCAACCCGTCTGATATCGAGACCTTTACCGTCCTTAAGGATGCTTCGGCAACCGCCATCTATGGTAGCCGTGCATCAAACGGTGTCATCATCATCACCACCAAGAAAGGTCACTCCGGCCAGAAACTGAAAGTGACGTACGATGGTAATGTATCCTTCGGTACACTGACCAACAAACTCCAGACCCTTACGGGCGACGAGGCGCGTGCTTACGCTATGGCACTTGGTTATAGCCGCGAAGAGATGGCTTATCTCGGCACCGCTAATACGAACTGGCAAGACCAAGTATATCGTACGGCTGTTTCCACGGACCACAACGTTTCGTTCATGGGCGGTTTTAAGGATAAGATAGTAGATATGCCTTACCGTGCATCTATCGGTTATACGCTTAACAACGGTACTATCAAGACCAGCCAAATGCAGCGTGTAACGGCCTCGATTAACCTCAATCCCTCGTTCTTGGACAAACACCTCACCTTCAACCTCAATGCGAAGGGCTTGTATATATACAACAGCTACGAGCCGGGTGTGGTAGGCGCAACCATTTATATGGACCCGACGCAGCCTATAATGGTTCCGGAAGAGGGCGTGAAAAGTATATACGGCAATGTGCTACTTTCTTACGAAGATGCGAAGAATTTTGGCGGGTATTGGCAACCGACGTCTGACGGAGCATACAGCGATCCGGCATGGCCGCTTAAGCCGAAAGACATCTGTACGTACAACCCTGTTTCTGCGCTCAACCAACAATCGTCTATCGCCAATTCCGGTGCGTTCGTAGGTAACCTTGAGGCGGATTATATGATTCACGGCTTTGAGGATATGCACCTCCACGCCAATTTCGGCGCAGACTACTCCTATGGTAAGCAGGTGTCAACAAACCTGCCGACAGGTGCCGCTAACCACTATTACGGTTGGAATGGCTATGAAACGAAGCATAAATACAACCTCCAGTTCAACTGCTACGCGCAGTATTATAAGGACTTCACGGAGACACAGCATTTCGATGCCATGGTCGGTTACGAGTGGCAGCACTTCTACAACGATTCTTATCGTGAAGGTAGCGGAAGGTATCAGCCTACTTGTACCAAACTGGATGATAAAGGACAGCCTCTGGCCGGCACGCCGTTCAACTACCAGACCGGTGAGTCTAAGACAGAGAGTTACCTCGTTTCTTTCTTCGGCCGTATTAACTACATCGGTTGGAACCAATTGATGGTAACGGCTACATTCCGTGCGGATGGTTCGAGCCGTTTCGCAAAAGAGAACCGCTGGGGTTACTTCCCATCTGTGGCTCTCGGTTGGAAAATCAAAGAGACCTTCATGAAAGATGTCAGCTGGCTGAGCGACCTCAAACTCCGTCTCGGTTACGGTATCACGGGTCAGCAGGAAGGTATTGGCGATTATCCGTATATGGCTAAATATACGCAGACAATCAACTATGCCGCCTATTATCCTGTAGGTGGCACCAACTATGCTACTGAAGACAAGGAAGCAAACATACTCAATCCGGCAGATGGCCAGTACGTAATTGACCAGAACGGAAACATCCTGTATTATTCCTTCCGTCCGGAGGGCTTTAACTATAACCTGACTTGGGAGAAGACGACTACCTACAATGCCGGTATCGATTTCTCGTTCCTCAACAACCGTATCTCCGGTAACGTAGATTACTACTATCGCCGTACGGACGACCTGCTCAACAGTGTTCGCGTGGCTGCCGGTACAAACTTCAGCAACTATATCATGTCCAACGTAGGCTCGCTGAGCAACCAAGGTGTTGAGTTTGCACTCAATGCAGTAATTCTGGACTACGGAAAGAAGTTCAAATGGGATTTCGGATGTAATGTGACATGGAATCAGAACAAGATTATCCGTCTGAATAACGGTGAGGATGAAGCTCCGGTGAAGACCGGCGGTATCAGCTCCGGCATCGGTAATACGATTCAGCAGCACGCAAAGGGCCACACCGCATCTTCGTTCTATGTATATGAGGCGAAACCTGCTTATCGCGATGATGGAACCAAATACTGGTATGTAGTGGACCGCGACCAGAGCGGAAGTATTGATGAGAACGATAAGTACTACTATCACGCACCGTCTGCGCCCGTATCGCTTGGCTTCCAGATGAAGTTCCAATTCTATAACTTCGACCTGGGTATGTCCTTCCGCTCCAATATCGGCAACTATGTGTATAATGATGTGAAGGCGGCTAACCTCCAGATGGTTACGAGAATTAACTACAACAAGAATAACTACGTGCAAGGTGTGCTCCGCAACTGTTTCACTACCTATTATGTTGACAATATGCGTTCGGACGAGCTTTACAGCAATCCTGAGGGTACAGCGAAGTTCGCCGAGTGGTATGCTACCGACTACTTTGTGGAGAATGGTTCGTTCCTCCGCTGCGACAATATTACGCTTGGTTATTCGTTCCAGAAGAGCAAGATTTCCGGTCGTGCTTTCTGCACGGTTAGCAACCCGTTCGTCATCTCTAAGTATTCGGGTCTTGATCCGGAAGTATTCGGCGGTATAGACAACAACCTCTATCCGCGTTCGATGACCACCGTGCTCGGTATTAACCTTCAGTTCTAATTCATTGTGAAACATTTAAAACAAACGAATATGAAAAGATTTTGGAATTATGTAGTATTGGCCGTTGTGGCTCTTGGTATGGCTTCGTGCGTACAGGACCTCAATACAACGCCGATTGATAAACACTCTACTACGGGTTTCAATCAAGATGCATTGTTCACCAAGATTTATGCTACGCTGGCTACCACGGGTCAGCAAGGTCCTGCGGGTTCTGCTGATGTGGCGGGCGCGGACGAAGGTGTGTCCGGCTTCTACCGTGTGATGTGGGAGTTGAACGAATTCCCGACCGATGAAGGTTGGTGGATTTGGGGTGACCCCGGTGTAGGCGAGGCACGTACTATGGAGTGGAACGGCGATAACGCGCTTGTGAAGATGCTTTACGACCGCTTCATCATTGTAATCATGTATTGCAACCACTTCATCTATAATGCAGCCTTGGATGTAAGCGATGCAAAGGGTCAGCAGCAGTTGGCAGAGGTACGCTTTATTCGCGCACTCAACTATTGGTATATGCTGGATATGTTCAAATACTCACCGTATCTGGATGAGCAGAAGAAGCAGGAAATGACGCTGAAGGGTCAGACCTATTATCCTGAGTTCAAGTCGCGTCCGGAATTGTACGACTGGTTGCAGCGCGAGTTGCGTGTATTGGTTGGCGATACGATTGATGCGGCTGGTGAGTATCCTGTGCAGGTGGAGCTGCCGGACAATCGTCTCCAACTTTACCGTATCGACAAGACGGCTGCCTGGCTGCTGTTAGCTCGTCTGTACCTCAACGCTGAGGTATATACCGGCACACCCCAATGGGCGAAAGCTAAAGACGCAGCGGACCACGCTATTAGCGGACCATATTCGCTCTACACCCAAGAAAAGATGTGCCCGGATGGCACTCGTTTCTCTGCGTACCAGCAACTCTTTATGGGTGATAACGATGTGAATGGCGCACAGAAAGAAGCCGTGCTCCTCATTTATCAGGACGGTAACTACTGCCAGTCCTATTGCGGATCTCCGTTCGTGATAGCATCGAACCGCGATGTCGGTATGACGCCCTGGGGATGCTCCATGAGTTGGAAATGCTTCCGCTCTTCTCCTGAGTTGGTGTACAAGTTTGTGAACCCAAATGCAGCTGAAAGCATGAAATTCAATGAGTACGAGATGCCTATTCATGCCGGCGACGACCGTGCTATCTTCTGCTCCTATGTGGAAGGCAATACGTATAAATGGAAATTGGAGGGTGGAGCCACATCTGATTTCTATGCTTGCTGGGCATGCCCGAAATTTACAGCGGTATATTCTACAGCAGATAGTTTGGGCCAAGTCAGCGGATCACACTCCGAGTGGGCCGATACCGATATCCCGTTCATGCGTATCGCCGAGGCATATCTGACCAAGGCAGAAGCCATGTTCCGCATGGGCGATGTAAGCGGTGCCAAGACGCTGATTGATAACTCTATCCGCGCCCGTGCAAAAGCTGTGCCGCTGGATAATCTCACAGAAGCAAAACTATGTGATGAGTGGTGCCGTGAGTTTTGGGGTGAAGGTCGTCGCCGTACGGACCTCATACGCTTCAATCGTTTCGCAGGTCCGCAGGCTGATGAGCATAGCTATCAGTGGGAAGGCCGTGCAGGTGCCACGACTTACAAGTCCATGGAGGAGAAATGGAACTGGTTCCCGATTCCTTCGGATGACAAGCGCGTTAATCCGAATTTCAAGACCCAGGTACTTGCTACCTCTGAACTCGAGGGTGGTGACGGCTATGCCTATGTACAATGAGACAACATCATTATTTGATGCAATTAATATTACTAACAAACCAAATTAACATTATTAACAATTAAAATCTTTAAAATTATGAAGAAGCTTTATGCATTTTTTGCTGCTGCTCTTATGAGCGTAAGTATGTATGCTACAGCTCCAACAGCAGCAGACTTGGCTAGTGAGTACGATGTAGTAAACAATGTCGTATTCTGTATCCAGTTCACTGATGACGCTGAAGTCTGCAACGACATTCGTTTCATTGGAACTCCTAACAACTGGGGTAAGGGCGACGGCACAACAGAGGCTTGGAGCAACTGCGAGAAGTTTAATCCAGTTCCTGGTTTTGATGGTTGGTATGCAGCTGAGCTGCCGTACAGCGAAGGTTTCCAGGGCAAACCGGCTCAAGAACCGAGCGATGGTAGCTTTACTTGGGACTATCAGTGCGGTGACAAGAACGCTTGGGTACATGTAGATGGTCTGCAGTTGGCCATTACGGATGGTTTTGCTGACGAGTGTAACATTGCTGCTAGTGCCGCCGGTGCATATATCTATCAACTCAAGTACTGGAAGAAACACAAATCTCCGTGTGTAGCAGTTGTTAAGCATCAGTATTCAATCACACTCTATGCTCCGGATGCTTGTCCGGATATGAAACCGGCTATCGCTGGTGACGATATGGGTTGGAGTAGCAATGAAATGACTGTAGATTTGGACGAAGATTTGAATACCATCTACACCTACAGTTTTGAGGGTCAAGAGGGTCATGGTTTCAAGTTTAAAGAACTGATGGATACCGATTGGTCTAACGAGATGCAGTATTACATTGATTCTACTGATACTTGGAGTAACTTCGACAACTTTGAGTTAACTGCAGACTCTGTAATTGTGCTGAACTTTAGTGATAATAGCAAGTATCGTTTCGCTCTTTGCGATGGCGAAGAAGCTGAGTACACCGTTTTCGGTGTTAATCTCCCTGCATTGAACTGCCCGGAAGCTGTTGAGATCATCGGTACCTTCGATGGTTGGCAGGGAACCGCTATGGAGAAACTAGAGAATGGTTGGTTCTTCGTAGAGCTTGACGCTAAGGCTTCTCAGTTCTTCAAGTTCCGTAGCGCTGGTGCTTGGCCTGATGCAGGAGGTGCTGAGATCGAGGTTTACGATGCAGAGAACGAAGAGTGGCGTACAATCAAAGACAACGAATTCGTATTCGGTCAACTCTGGCAGGATGACACCTACAAGGGCACTCCTTGCAAGTTGATTGAGCTTGATATGAGCAATCCGGATAAGTATCGTTGGTCTGGCGCTCAAGGCATCGAGAACATCGTTCTGACCGAGAAGGCTCAGAAAGTTGTTGTTGACGGCGTTCTCTACATCGTTCGTGACAACAAGATGTTCAACGTACAGGGAACTCAGGTACGTTAATGGATGACCGCCCGAAGGGCTGTCGGACAATAAAAAATAGCTCGGGCAAGTGCCCGGGCTATTTTTGTTGATGTATGTCTCAGGGGCTTCTCGGACTAATCTATGATTAATCTCGGACTAATCTCGGATCAATACCGTATCCCACCTATACCTATAATATACGAAGTATATTATTTCGTGATTTTGAATGTACCGTTAAACCCTTTCTTTAAAATGAAGGTGCATTGGCCGGCGAAGGCGTGCATCTTCGGCTCAACGAAACTGTCCAGACAAGCTGCATCACCATTAGCAGCAGCTACGAAACCGTCGCCTTTGTAGGTGATTAAGTTATCGGCAAAGGGGCAGAGATTGCCTTTTTTGTCCACCACGCGGATGGTCATGTAGCAAAGCTCCTCCGGTTTCTCGCTTTCGTTTGCGCAAAAGACTTCCAGATGATGTGGTTTGCCGGCGGTACAGATGCTTTCGCGTGCCGCTTCCTTTCCATTCGCATCGTAAGCAACCACTTCGATTTTGCCTTTCTTATAGGGCACATCAAACCACATCAATCTATAACGCGGTAATAACTCCGGTCGCGGCTGTGAACCCCATTCGGGCACATCGAAGGTTCCTACTTTCGGCATCGGACTGACGCCTTTGATAATCTCGCCTTTGGTTAAACGCTCTGTCTCTTCGGGCGTAGCGAAACGCAGTTTGCCGTAGCTTTTGCCGTTGACGAAGAGTTCAGCCTCCGGGTATGACGTGTAGCAGAAGACAGGCACTTTCTCGCCCCTCTTCCAGTTCCAATGCGGCAGTATATGGAGTGTGGCTTCGTTTTTGTTCCACTGGCTGCGATAGAGCCAGAAGCGGTCTTTGGGCAGCGAAGCGAGGTCTATGATACCGAAATAGGAACTATGGCTGGGCCAAGCGTCTGTGTCGTATGGTGAAGGTTCACCCAAGTAGTCGAATCCCGTCCAGACGAATTGTCCGAGCGTCCAGTTATAATCGTCTTGCAGTTGGAAATCCTGCTCCGGCAGTCCCGACCAGGCGCAGTATTCGAGGTCGTACCCGCTACTTTGGTTATCCTTGTAGTGGGCGTCCGGTTGAATGAGTGCAGGAATCTTATACACGCCTCGGCTGGAGACCGTTGAAGCTGTCTCGCTACCGAGAATCATCTTCTGCGGAAGGTTTTCATATCCCTCTATATAACGCCCCGTGCGATAGTTGAATCCCGGCAATTCGACCGCGGCTCCGAAGCCGTTGTGTATCACATGCATCGCTTGGTCCATTCCGTTGGTAACAGGACGCGTCGGGTCGAGTTGATGGAAGAGGTCCTGCAGTTGGGTTACGATACTTATTCCGTCCGGCAGCACTTGGTTCCACACCTCGTTACCGCTTGACCAAAGCATCACACAGGCGTTATTGCGATAGTGCTTCACCATATTGGTAACATCCCATTTCCACCAGTCGTTAAACTCTACGCTGTAGTCGTTCTCCGTTTTGCCGCGGTTCCATACATCAAAGGGTTCGATCATCATCAACATTCCCATCTCGTCGCATAGTTCGACCAGTTCCGGCGCGGGCATGTTATGGCTCGTGCGGATAGCATCGCATCCCATGTCTTTGAGCATCGCGATTTGGTGACGCAGTGCGTCTTTGTGCACGGCAGCTCCGAGCGGACCAAGGTCATGGTGGTTGCACACACCTTTGAACTTACGTGTCTCGCCGTTGAGTTGAAAACCCTTTTCGGGCGTGTATGAGAGCGAACGAATACCAAAGCGGGTGTTGACTTCGTCAAGGATGTCTATTTTCTGTTGGCTGTTGGCTGTTGGCTTATAAACTCTCGTGCGGGCGGTATATAAATACGGTGTTTCGGGACTCCATAGTTTGGGTTCGCTCACTTCTGTTATGCCTTGTTGCCCAAAGACGGTCGCCACCACTTTTCCCTCGAAAAGAATATCCGTACGTACTTTGTACTCCGTATCTTGTACACTAAATTCATCCACTCCGTTCTGCAGGTCGATGTCTATGGTAATCTGCGCGAACTCGTTACTAATTTTAGGCGTACGAATGAGCACACCGAAGGTCGGGATATGAATCGGGTCGCTTTCTACCAAATGGACATTGCGATACAGACCTGCTCCCGGATACCAACGGCTCTGCTGGGGTTTGTTCTCCAGAAAGACATCAATATCCACGCTGTCGCCTGTGATGAGTTGGGGTAGGATGTAGCAATCGAAGGTGTTGTAGCCATAAGGCCAATAGACCATCTCTTCGCCGTTCACATAGACATCGGCGTGACTCATGGCCCCATCGAAGACGAGGGTGTAGAAACGGTCTTTTTTTACCGCCACGCGTGTCTTGTAGTGGCCTTTTCCCATCCACGGGAGACCTCCGCTACGGCCGGTCTTCCATGTTGCTTCGTTCTCTCCGTTTTGCACGACGATGACTTTCTGCAAGTCGTTTTCACGGTTAAAAGGTCCGCTAATCGCCCAGTCGTGCGGCACTTGCACGGTGTGCCACGTGGTGTCTACATTCGGCATCTGTTCCGACGGCTCTTGCCGGAACTGCCATGTCGTCAGCAAGGTGCTGATGGCTAATAGGATTGTCAACATATTCTAATACGTAGGTTATACTGACGTTACGGTAACGTCACGCTTATGTTATGCTTATCTTATGCTTATGTTATGCTTTTGAGTGCATCTTCATTCGCTATTCAGAGGAAACGATACTCTGTTACTTCGTCGAGTTTCTCGTTTGGACGGAGAATGATGTTCGGGAAGTTGGCATGATTGATGCTATCGGGCC
This sequence comes from uncultured Bacteroidales bacterium, assembly GCA_902778935.1. Lineage (GTDB taxonomy): Bacteria > Bacteroidota > Bacteroidia > Bacteroidales > Paludibacteraceae > Colicola. The sequence goes on along the minus strand of CACYZT010000002.1, from coordinate 155,629 downwards.
AGTTCTGCGCTTCGAGGCACACGGCGTGCTGGATATCATACACTTGTCCGCTCTTTCCTTCGTTCTGCTCGACCCAGTTGCCGGTATAGACTTGGAGTCCTTTCATGGTTGTCCAGCACTCCATGGTTCGTCCGTCGGCTTGCAGGGTGGCTGCATGGCGCAACTCTTTGGGTGCATCGCCGTCGCAGAGGCACCAGTTGTTGTCAATTCCTCTGCCGGGTGCGAAGAACGGGTCGTCAATACGGTCGCCGATACGTGTTGGTTGACGGAAATCCATTGGACTTCCTTCTACGGGCAGAATCTCGCCCGTTGGGCAAGCGGTTTCGTCAAAGGGCGTGTATCGGTCTGCAAACACTTGCAGGATATGGTCGTGTATTTTTCCGCTTCCTTCGCCTGCGAGGTTGAAATAGGCATGGTTGGTCATGGCAACGAGTGTCGGCGCATCGGTCTTCGCTTCGTAGTGAATGCGAAGTGTGTTATCTTTGGTCGCCGTGTATGTCACCCATACATCGAGGTTGCCGGGATAGTTCTCTTCGCCGTCTTTGGCGCGATAGTGCAGTTTGATTTCAAACAGGCTCTGCTCCACCACTTCCCAGATTTTGGCGTTGAAACCCTCGACTCCGCCGTGCAGGCTGTTTGTGCCGTTGTTAATCGGCAGTTGGTAAGCCTTGCCGTCCAGCGTGAACTGCCCGTTTTTGATACGGTTCGCCACTCGTCCGCAGATAGCGTTGAAATAGGTCTCTTTGGTTCGCCACTCCTCCGCAGAGCGGAAGCCAAGGACGATATCCTTGACTTCGCCTTTGCGGTTGGCCACCATCAGTTTGGTTATCTTCGCGCCGAGATTCGAAATCTCCACCTTTAGTCCACCGGAACTTTTGATGGTATAGAATTGAATTGGTTTCATAGCCTCATCACTCCATCTCCGATTTCAGCCACATAGAAGTCCGCCTTGAGTCCGGTCTTCTTCTCGTACTCTTCTCCCACGAAGGCTTTGAATGTCTCGATAGCTTCGTCGCGAACGAGGCTAACGGTACAACCACCGAAACCGCCACCGGTCATACGGCTACCGAGCACACCTTCTACCTGCCAAGCAGCTTCGGCGAGTGCGTCCAGTTCGGGTCCCGTTACTTCGTAGTCATCTCGAAGCGATACATGGCTGGCCGTCATGAGTTCACCAAAGTACGAAATCTCGCCTTTCTTGAGCGCCTCCACGGCAGCAGCAGTACGTGCTACTTCGCCCACCACGTGGCGTGCGCGTTTTTTAGCAATCGGATCGGTGATAGCGCTTTCCACTTCACGCCAGTCGTCTTCTGTCAATTCCGCAAGGAACTTAATCGGTTTCACTTTGCATATTTGCTCCACGGCCAGTTTGCATTGGTTCACGCGGTCGTTGTATGCGCCGCTGTCGAGGTGGTGTGGGCTATGGGTATTGGTGATAACCACTTTGATTCCCTCCAGTTTAACCGGCACGTGCTCGAATTCGAGTGTATCGCAGTTGAGGTAGATAGCGTGGTCTTTCTTGCCCTGTGCGCTGGCGAACTGGTCCATGATACCGCACATCACACCTGCGTACTCATGCTCGCAAGCCTGGCCGATAAGCGCCAACTCGGTACGGTATTTCTTGTCATCCGCATCCTTCCATCCCATTTCCTCCGTGAAGGCGCGCGCCGTAACCACTTCCATGGCTGCGCTACTGCTCAGACCGGCTCCTGCAGGTACGTTGCCGTAGTAGAGCAGGTCGTAACCGCTCTGCAGTTTCGCCTCCGGATGACGGCGTGCAATAATCTCAATACAACCGAGCGAATAGTTACACCATGCTCTGTCGGGTTGCGGTTTGATTTGCGAAACAGGAATCTCATAGACCTGCGGCATGTTGAGAGAACGAAAACGTAATACTTGGTCGTTGTTTTGGGCAATCAGCAGCCAAGCGCCAAAACTAAGTGCGCAAGGAAAAACGCAGCCGCCGTTGTAATCGGTATGCTCACCAATAAGGTTCACGCGCCCGGGCGCGAAAAACATCTTCTCAGCCTTCCGGCCGTACGCTTTTTCGAAAGCAATTTGCATCTCTTGTGTTGTCATAGTAAATGTGTTTTTTTGAATTTCTATAAAAAAAGTGCACAAAGATACAAAAAAATTTTGATATATGCAAAAAAAGTTGTATCTTTGCAACGAAATTTAAAAATCTTTTAACCATGACAGCGGAAATTATCCTTTACTCTGTGATTTTTGTCCTTGTAGGACTTATGTTTCTATCGTTTTTCCTGGTGTGGCGTTGGTACGATGCCGGCGATCGCGTAAAGGTGGTTCGTGAGGTCACGCGCGAGCAAACGATTCAGGCCATTCATCGTTCGCATAACAAGTGCCGCAAGCTGCTCTATTGCGGTTTGGCGCTTGCTATCATCTATATCCCGCTGCCATTCATTTTTGGCGATGGGTATAGCACGCTTGCTTATCCGGGAGTCGTTATTCTGGCAGATGTTCTTATCTTGATTGCTCTGCGTATGAATTCGAAGAAATATCTCGACAGCATCGATGACAAAGTGGCCGAGAATGAAGAGCACGTGCGCGAGGCAGCAGCTGCCCGTGAGTTAGAACGCCAGCAATGGAAACAGGAAGCCAAATACAAGAACCCCGAGGCTATGGCAATCATCAAAAAGTATCTCGGCGAAAACTATGAGACATGGTTCAAGCACGATATTCTTGTTTCGCGTTGCGTGCTCGCTAACCGCGAGGAAGGTTTGCTCTATGCTCAGGGACTGATTATCCCGTTCAAGGAGATTATGGAGGTTCGTCAGGGCCGCAAAGACCTCAAACTCGTGACGAGCAATTCGTTGGCTCCGTTTATCACCATTGACTTCGGCACGCTGTCCATCAACCCCGAGACGGGTAATAAATACAAGGATGAGATAGCAGCTAAGCTCGAAGAGATACTACCCTAAAAAAAAGAGGCGCGCGCCTCTTTTTTTTGTGCTTTGGTCTTGGCTGTTAGTAGCTTTCTTCTGCGGACGGGAAACTACTGTCTTTTACCGCTCCGACATACTCGCTGACAGCACCTTTTACTTGGTCTGCCAGTTGAGCGAAATGACGCAGGAACTTAGGTTTGAAGCCTTGATTGAGGCCCAACATATCGTGCAGAACCAACACTTGTCCGTCGCACCCATTACCGGCTCCGATGCCGATAACAGGACAACTGACGGCTTTGGTCACTTGTTCGGCAAGCGCCGCAGGAATCTTCTCCAGAACAATCGAGAAACAGCCCGCCTCGTCCAGTAATTTCGCGTCATGGAGCAATTTCTCCGCCTCTGCCTCTTCCTTGGCACGCAGTCCGTAACCGCCAAACTGGTTTACGCTCTGCGGAGTGAGCCCCAGATGTCCCATCACCGGCACACCCGCTTGTATCATGTGTCGGATAGCGGGAAGAATCTCTTCTCCGCCTTCGAGTTTCACGGCATCACAGCCGCTCTCCTTGAGGATTTTGATGGCGTTTCGAACGGCCTCCTCTTCGCTAACCTGATAACTGCCGAAAGGCATATCGCACACGACGAGCGCGTGTCGGGCAGCGCGGACAACACCCTTTGTGAGAAAAATCATCTCATCCACGGTAATGGGCAATGTGTAAGAATTGCCGCAGACAACATTGCTTGCGCTGTCGCCGACCAGAAGAATGTCAATACCGGCTTCATCGACTAAGGAAGCAAGCGTGAAATCATAACTTGTTAACATGGCGATTTTCTCGCCGTTAGCCTTCATTTGACGCAATTTAGTGGTCGTCAATCGGCTATTTTGTACGTGTACACTCATAATCTTTACAAAAAAACGATGCAAAATTACTGCTTTTTTTGCATATATCCAAAAAAAATTGTACCTTTGTGCTCGAAATGAGAAAAATCATCATCATATTTGTCATTTTAACCGCCCTTTTGGTGTTTTTGTTCGGCTTAGATGTATGTAGCGGAAGTATTTGGTTGTGGCCTTTTGGCGAATTGTCTCCGATGGAGAACAATATCCTCCATGCCATTCGTCTGCCGAAGGCTGTGACGGCTATTCTTGCCGGTGCCTCTCTGTCCGTTTCGGGTTTGATTATGCAAACGCTGTTCCGCAACCCGCTTGCCGGACCTTACACACTTGGCGTCTCGTCGGGAGCCAGCCTTGGTGTGGCGCTTTTGACGATGTGCTCAACGGTGTTGCCGTTTGTTTTTCGTCTTTCTCCTTTTGCCGTCATGCTTCCTGTGGCAGCTTGCCTTGGTGCTACGCTTGTGCTACTTCTTGTGCTGGCTGTCAGCCGTCGTGTGACCAGTAATGTCAGCTTGCTTATAGTGGGATTGATGTTCGGTTCCATCGCCGGTGCGCTGGTTAGCCTGCTGCAGAACTTCGCTAACCCCGATGCACTCAAATTGTTTATTGTCTGGACTTTAGGTTCGCTCAGTAGTGTAGGGTGGAGCGATATGCAGTTGTTGATTCCTATTCTGTTGCTGGGTGCTATCTTTGTTATCTTGGCGCTCAAACCGCTTAATGGTTTGTTGCTGGGCGAAGACTATGCCCGCGGTTTAGGCATCAACGTGAGTCGCACGCGTCTGTTTATCGTGCTTGCTACAGGCCTTCTCGCCGGCGGCGTAACGGCTTTCTGCGGTCCGATTGCATTTATAGGTGTAGCCGTGCCGCATATTGCGCGAGGTATATTCCGCACATCCAACCATCGTATTACTGTGCCTGCGTCCGCACTCTTGGGTGCATGTCTGTTGCTGGTCTGCGATGTGCTTTGCTCACTTTTCATCTACCCGTTGCCTATTTCCACCGTTTCCGCCCTCTTCGGCGCACCGGTTATCATTTGGATTATTCTCAAAAATAAATAAGAATAGTAATTATCATGACAGTTATGTCGATAAACGAGTATATCAGCGCTCATAGAGAGCGGTTCATGAACGAATGGGCGAGTCTCATTCGAATCCCGAGTGTGAGTTGTCAGGCGGAGCACAAAGCCGATATGTTACGTTGTGCCGAGCGTTGGCGTGAGTTGTTGTCAGAGGCCGGTTGCCACCGCGCGGAAGTTCTTCCGTCCAACGGCAATCCTTTCGTCTATGGCGAGTATAAAACCGATGACCGGCGGCCTACTGTCCTGGTTTACGCCCATTACGATGTGATGCCCGCTGAACCCTTGGAGCAATGGCAATCAAACCCGTGGGAACCGGACATCCGTGACGGACGTCTCTATGCCCGCGGCGCCGATGATGACAAAGGACAGGCTATGATTCAGGCAAAAGCCTTTGAATACCTTGTGCAAACAGGACAAATGGGCTGTAATGTCAAGTTCATTTTCGAAGGCGAAGAAGAAATCGGTTCTCCTTCTCTTGAAGCATTCCTGGAGGACCATAAAGAATTGCTGAAGGCAGATATTATCCTCGTGTCCGACACCTCTATGATCGGCAAAGACACGCCGTCTATCACGACCGGACTCCGCGGACTCGCGTATTGGCAAATCGAAGTCGATGGACCGAATCGCGACCTGCATAGCGGTCATTTCGGCGGAGCAGTCAAGAACCCTGCGAATGCGCTCTGTGAGATGCTGGCCAAAGTGGTGGACTCCGATGGCCGTATCACTATTCCCGGTTTCTACGATGACGTGCTGCCTATCCCTGAAGCCGAGCGGGCTATGATTGCGCAGATTCCGTTCTCGCAGGAGAAATACAACGCAGCCATCGATGTGGATGACGTGTTCGGCGAAGCGGGCTATTCAACCCTTGAGCGTAACTCTTGCCGTCCTTCGTTTGATGTGTGCGGTATATGGGGCGGTTACACCGGAGAAGGCTCGAAAACCGTACTCCCGTCCAAAGCCTTTGCCAAAGTGTCCTGCCGTCTTGTGGCTAACCAGGACCACGCGAAGATTTCGCAGGCCTTCATCGATTATATGCAATCCTTGGCGCCGAAAGGTGTACGCGTCCAAATCACGCCTATGCATGGCGGCCAGGGATATGTTTGTCCGATTGATATTCCTGCCTATAAAGCAGCAGAGAAAGGTTTTGAGATTGCCTTTGGCAAACGTCCGCTTGCTGCTCGTCGCGGCGGTAGTATTCCTATCATAGCCGCCTTTGAACAGATACTCGGTTGCAAGACCATCCTAATGGGTTTCGGACTGGAGCAGAACGCTATTCACTCGCCCAATGAATCCATGGACCTCGAGGTGTGGGAGAAGGGTATCGTCGCCGTTTCGGAATTCTATAAGTCATTTGCTTCAAATTGTTAGCTGTCATGAGAATCGTTGTAGTAGGAGCGGGTAGCGTAGGCTCTAATCTTGCGCACGCGTTTGAATTAAAAGGAATACGGGTGGAATTGGTTCATGGACGACCTATAACTGCCGACCCATCGCCGACGGTCGAGTTGCCGCCCGCTGATTGTTATATCTATGCTATTGCCGACCACGCGTTGAAGGAAGTGGTGGCAAAAATCCATGCGCCTCAAGCGCTACATTTGCATACTTCGGGCTCGATGCCTATTGACGTATTTGGAGATGACAAACCGCACGCGGGAGTGATGTATTTCTTTCAATCTTTCAGCCGTACGCACCTCATCGATGACTGGAGTTCCATTCCGTGTTTCATCGAAGGACGTAATATAGATGACATAGCCGCTATCTATTCGCTTGCGCAGAACTTGACCGGACATATCTACGAGGCCAGCCAGCACGACCGAGAGCGATTGCATGTGGCAGGGGTGTTTGCCAACAACTGCACAAATCTCATGTATCGAATGGCGGCACAAGTGTTACGCGGCACGCAGATTCCATTCGAGGCCCTGTTACCCTTGATAGACCAGACGGCGGCCAAAGTGCATACCATGACTCCGACGGAAGCCCAAACGGGTCCCGCTATGCGTGACGATATAGATGTGATTATGCGCCATGCAGCTATACTGTATAGTGTAGAGGAAGATGAGTTCAGCACAACGGATATGACGTACGCGTATCTGAACTCGGCACAGGCGATTTACTCCGCCCACCATGACCATAAAGAGGATGTGTCGTTTACGGAATTATTGTCTCAAGCGCTCGAAGCGTTAAACGAGAAAGGGCATGGTCGTCAAGCTCAGGCCAGGCGACGCGGATTGTTTCCGGAATAGCAGGTAACTCCTTCACTCTATGTACGATAAAGCGTGCATGCAGACGTTGGTGAGACAGTACGTGGGTTAACTCAATCGCTTTCTCTCCTTTTGTCTTTGGCCATTCGCCCGTATGTTCGTCGCAAGGGAATTCGTATAGGTGATACCAGATATCTTTGGCTTCTCGCCGCCGGATAAGTGTGTCACCCTCACACAGATATACATGATAAGTCAACCATCGGTCTTTCACTTTGGCTCTCGGCTTGCGTACCGGCAGTAAGTCCGCTGTCCCGTGCTCATAACTTAGACACACACCTTGCAAGGGACAAACCCCGCAGTTATCGCCCAGAACCGGCGTACATTGAAGCGCTCCGAACTCCATAATCGAAGCGTTGAACAACCGTGGGTTCGCGCGGTCTAAAAGAAGCTCTATCTGCTTGTGAAACAGTTTCTTGCCGGCTGTGGTATCGAATGGTTCGTCGATATCAAACAATCGTGCTACGACCCGATATACATTTCCGTCCATTGCCGGATAAGGCTCGTTGTAGGCGAAACTGGCGATAGCGCCGGCTGTGTATTCGCCGACTCCCGGCAACGCTTTCAATTCAGCAAAAGTGCATGGAAACCAACTTTCGCCTTTGTTTTTTCGCCCTTCTATAATCATCTGAGCCGCCTTATGCAGATTTCTGGCGCGGCTGTAATATCCCAAACCTTGCCATTCGCGCAACACTTCCGCTTCATCGGCTGCGGCTAAATCGTCCACTCGAGGCCAGCGAGCCACAAATCGCAGGTAGTATTCCATTCCTTGCGCGACACGCGTCTGTTGCAGAATTATCTCGCTCAACCAGATACAATACGGGTCATCGGTTTCACGCCACGGCAGAACGCGTTTGTTGCTCTCAAACCACGCATATAAACGGCTATAAATGTATGAGTTGGACATAAAAACGGCCTTTTTTTTTATAAAATGCACAAAATCGACTACAAAAGTACAAAAAAATTTGCACATATCAAAAAAAAATTGTAATTTTGCCCCGTTTTTCGGGTTTAATTGAGTGAAATTAAAGAAAATACTATATCAATTATTAAAAATAAACGGATATGACAAAAGCAGATCTCATTAATGAAATTGCGATTTCTTCTGGTTTTGACAAGAAAACGATAGCGGTTATTGTTGAAGGTTTTATGACCGGAGTTAAGAAGAATCTGGCAAAGGGAGACAATGTTTATTTGCGTAGTTTCGGTACGTTCTATCTGAAGACGCGCAAGGCGAAAGTCGCTCGTAATATTTCATCGAGTACCTCTATCAAGGTTCCTGAGCACACGATAGCTGTCTTCAAGGCAGCCGCAGAACTGGCAGCGGACGTTCGCGAAGTGAAAGTAAGCAAGTAAGAAATAATATGCCAAACGGAAAGAAGCATAAGAGACACAAGATGTCTACGCACAAGCGTAAAAAACGCCTGCGTAAGAATCGTCATAAGCATAAGTAATTGACGATTGTCATTTAGCTTTGTGGCGCTAAACCGGCTCAAGTGTGGGTGGGTTTGCCACAAGGCTTTTATTTTTTATTACAAAACTCAACACAAGTATGAAAAGCGAATTGATTGTTGACGTACAGCCGACAGAAATCGCTATTGCGCTGACAGAGGACGACCGATTGCAAGAGGTAGCGCGCGAGAAACGCGACCAAGACAATTTCGCAGTAGGGAATATCTACTACGGTCGGGTTAAGAAAGTGATGCCTGCGCTCAATGCGGTATTCGTCGATGTAGGTTACGAGAAAGAAGCTTTTCTGCACTATTTGGATTTAGGTTCTCAGTTTCGTACGCTGCAGACGTATGTGACCAAAGCCGTTTCGGACAAACGTCGAGTGCCGGTTATCACCAAGACGCCGCGTCAGGCCGAAGTGGGCAAGGAGGGACAGATAGCCGATGTGCTCAAAGTGGGTGAACCTATTCTGGTTCAGGTTTCCAAGGAACCGATTAACACCAAGGGCCCGCGACTCACAGCCGAGATTTCCATCGCCGGACGTAATATCGTCCTTATCCCCTTCTCCGACGGTGTGATGGTCAGCCAAAAGATTAAACGCGAGGCGGAACGCCAGCGACTCAAGCAACTGATGCTTTCTATCAAACCTGCGGGTTTCGGCATCATTGTGCGTACGGTGGCAGAAGATAAACGTGCCGCGGAGCTGGACAATGAGTTGCGACTGTTGCTCGACAGATGGGAGCAGATGGTTAAGACACTCCAGCAGAAAGAGCCCGTGAGTCTCGTGAGCGAAGAGATGGGACGCACCCTCGGTATTATCCGCGATGTGCTCAGTCCCGATTTCACTTCCATCCAGATTAATGACAAAACCATTTATGAGGACGTTCGTCATTACCTGGAACTCATCGCCCCCGAGAGCGCGAAAATCGTGAAGCTCTACAAAGGCACACAACCTATCTTCGACCATTTCGACATCACCCGTCAGATGAAAACGGGACTCGGCAGAACGGTCGGTTTTAAGCATGGTGGTTATCTCATCATCGACAAGACCGAAGCACTATTCTCCATTGATGTCAATTCAGGCAGCAAGAAAATCTATGAGGACCAAGAGGAAAATGCATTCCAGTTTAACATGCTGGCTGCGGAGGAGTTGATTCATCAGTTGCGTTTACGCGATATAGGCGGTATTATCATCGTCGATTTCATCGATATGGATAGTAAGGACCACCAGCAGCAACTGTACGACTATGTCCGCAAGCTCATGGAGCGCGATAGAGCCAAACACAATGTGCTGCCGCTTAGTAAGTTCGGTTTGATGCAGATCACGCGTCAGCGCGTGCGGCCTGCTGTAGAAGTACAAGTGGAAGAGACCTGCCCGACATGTGGCGGAAAAGGTAAGATTCAACCTTCGCTCTTCTTTACCGACCAACTCGCAGAGCAGATAGAGAACGAGTACAACTTGCACGGACGGGGATTGCAACTTCATCTGCATCCTTTCATCTATGCCTACGTGACGCGTGGATATTGGTGGAGCAGTCTGGCTGCGCAATGGAAACGCAAGTATGGCATCAAAGTTGTGGAGAATCAATCTCTCGGAATGTTAGAAACCCGATTTGTTGCAGAAAAGTAATCAAAAAATAGAGAGGCCACCGGTCTCTCTATTTTTATTCTCACAATTAATTCTTATTTCGCTTTGCTCGAACGATGATTGCCAAAGCTGTGTTTAATTCTTAATTTTCCGCACTCATTTCCTCATCGCTTGCTCCGGGAATATAGCGTTTGAGCACACGCGCTACGCCTGTCGTCCAGCTGTTAATGGAATCGTTGTCCATCTGCAGACTGCTAATCATGTGAACGACTTGGTCTATCGGCATTCCATAACGCAATACGCCGGAGATGAGTTTGGCATAATTCCAGAACTCGCGGTCGAACTTATAACTCAATCCTTCCACAGTGGTCTTGAAACCGCGGGTGTTGACAAACTGGAAATCATATCGGTGGTGGCCGTCTTCTTTTGGCACCTTGATAATCTTCCCTTTTGTGACGCTCTTGGGTAAAGCGATACCTTCCTCGTCATCTGCCAGACCGGTAAAAATCTCATACGGACGACCGTCCTTCAAACCTACGAAAGCAATCCATTTATCTTTCTGGTTCTGAAAGCGAACGACATCGCACTCCAGTACTGTCGGCCGTTTCAACGGCGTAGAAATTTCTTGTGTTTCCATAACAATCTTGCAATTATTTCAATGTGACAATCAATCGTTCAATTGTCAATTTATAGTGATTTTTGCCGAGCAACTGGTTTCGCCGGCCTCGTTCTTTTGCTGATATTGCACGCCATCGCTGGTCACGAGATAGAGTGTTTGAAGTTCTTCTCCCGCCATAGCCTCTTTGCTGTAGTTGATATCCAGCCGCACGGTTTTTCCGTAGTAATCAGGCAGATAGGCGTCCGTCATGGCTTGCAGATAGCGGCAGCTGTTACAATGCCCGTTGTAGTCGATATCCGAATAGACGATTCTATGCGGCATGATACCTGTCGCTTCGGGAATGGTGGTCATCCGCACGCGTGTCATCTCCAGCACTTCGCCATCTACCGAACCTTCAAAAATAGGCTCGTCGAAGCAATTTACGATCTCCCGTTTGTTCATGTCCAATACCGCCCACACACTCTTGCATTGCCCGATAAGCTTATCGCCCGTATAGATCCGAAAATCACGAGTGCTGAGCATGTGTACATTACTCTCTATCCAGGTCTCGAAGCGCACTTTCTGACAATAGGTCGGCAACTCGAACATCTCTACCGATAGCCGCGTCAGAATCCATGTCAATCCTCTTGGATGGAGCGTCCGGATACCGAAACCCAACTCGTCGGCTACTGTGCCTGCCACTTCCAACAGGTAGTTCTCGAGGTTGAAAAGCCGCAGTTTCTTCTGCGCATCCACCTCTTGGTATTTTATCTCGTATTCGTAGTTATATTTCATAGCCATAGGCACGATTAACTTCGTTTTTCATTCTTTCAACCATCTATCTAACCATCCTCTAAATTCTCTTTGCCAAAGAATACCGTTTTGGGGTTTGAGCACCCAGTGGTTCTCGTCCGGGAAGATAAGCAATTCTGCCGGCACGCCGCGCATCTTCGCTGCATCGAACGCTGCCATGGCTTGGTTGGCAAGAATACGGTAGTCTTTTTCGCCGTGGATACACAATATCGGCGTGTCCCATTTATCAACGAATTTATGCGGGCTGTTGGCGAATGTACGTTGTGCTATCTTGTTGTTCTTGTCCCAATATGCGCCGCCCATATCCCAGTTCGCGAACCATTTCTCTTCGGTCTCCAGGTATTGCATCTCCAGATTGAAGATACCATCGTGAGCGATGAAGGCCTTGAATCGTCCGTCGTGGTGACCTGCAATCCAATAGACGCTGAATCCACCGAAGGAAGCACCTACGCAACCCAGATGGTCTTTGTCCACATACGGCTCTTTGCCGAACTCATCGATGGCGGTGAAGTAGTCCTTCATACATTGGCCTCCGTAGTCGCCGCTGATCTCCTCATTCCATTCGTTGCCAAAACCGGGCAGACCGCGTCTGTTGGGCGCTACGATGATATAATCGCCGGCGCTCATCATCATAAAATTCCATCGGAACGACCAGAACTGGCTTACCGGACTTTGCGGACCGCCTTCGCAGTACAGGATGGTCGGATATTTCTTGTTCGGGTCGAAATGCGGCGGATAGATAATCCACGTCAGCATGTGCTGTCCGTCGCTTGTCTTCTGCCAGCGCGGCACAACGGTAGAGCGCTCGATCTGGTTGTAGATATTGTCGTTCTCATGCGTCAACTGGCTCAATTCGATGTAGCCGTCAATCTTATCCAACGCCGCGGCCACATCCAGCATGCAAACCTCGTTTGCCTCGCGCATCGAGTGACGCAACAAGTACGCATAGTGGTCGCACACATCGCCCAAAACGACATCGAACTGGCCTTCCGTCAACTTGGCTGCCGAACCATCCAGTCCCATTGCCCACAGATGAATCGTGCCTTGAATAACCGCTGTTCCGAGCAGCACGGAGTCGTTGTACCATGCGAACTCATCGATGTTCGTTTCCAGATAATGGCTCACGAAGCGTTTCTCGCCGGTTTTGAGGTTCATGACCATCAGTCGGTTCTGGTCACTCTCATAGCCGTCGCGCTCCATGGATAGCCAGGCAATCTTGCTGCCGTCCAGCGAATAACTCGGATTCGTGTCGTAGCCTTTGTTGTCGGCGGTAATGTTCTTGTGCTCGCGTGTACGGGTGTTATATAGGTATATATCGCTGTTGGTCGAAACGGCGTAATCCAGACCGGTTTTCTTGCGGCAGGTATAAGCTATCTCTTCGTTGTTCGGATTCCAAGCCAGTTGCTCGATACCGCCAAACGGCTTCATCGGACACTCGAACGCTGTGCCTTCCAGGATATTCACGCCTTCGCCTACTTTAGCACTCTTGATACGCTCGCCTTCGCCATAGTAACTAATCTCCAGCGGGCAAACGAAGGGTTGCGGAGCCGTTTCTGTCCACTCGTCCCAATGCTTGTACATCAGATCTTCGTGCATGTGTCCGGTCGCTAAAGGCAGGTCGGGATATTTGTCCGCTGTGCTCGGAACGGTCTTCACTTGCTTAATCAGAATGATCTTGTCCCGCATCGGGGAGAGTAGGAAACCTTCCACCTCTTCGGCGCCTTCCACTTTCACTTCCTCTTTGTCGCGACGCAGATAGAGTTGTCCGCCGCGAATGTAAGCGAGCCATCCGCTGCAGCCGAACCATGCCGGCTCGTAGCCCACGAACTCGTCGCAGACTTTCATATCCTCAAACGGATTACAAATCCTTATCCAACTCGTGGAGCGGTTTTCCTCCACGCTGTAGTAACTTACCGTGTAAGCCAGCAAACCTGTCTCGATGTCGCTCTTCACGCTGCCGATACGGCCCATCGCCCATAATCCTTCGGGTGTCAGACGACCGCCTTCTATCGTAATCTGCGGCTTCGTGATAGGAGCCTTACCTTCTTCTGCCTTCTGGCAGCTCGCGCCAACCAAAGCTATTACTGCCATAATAATTACTTGTAGTTTTTTCATTGTTCAAATCATTAGCGACTGCAAAGGTACAAAAAAAAAATCAAATATACAATAGTAGAGATGATTTTATTACAATTTTGTTTGTCTTTATCTGTCGGTATTGACTCGGTATTGACTCGGTAATGACTCGGTATTGAGTCGGTAAAAGTCTTATCAACGTCTTTTCAGCAGAGTTTACGCTGACCTTACGCAGAGGTTAGACTGATTTTTTTGTCAAAACATTTGCGTATATGCATTTTTTTTTGTAACTTTGCGCCCAAATTGGATTATTATGGATATTTCGATTATTGTGCCTCTTTTTAATGAGGCGGAGTCGCTGCCGAAACTGTACGAGTGGATAGCTCGTGTGATGAAGGAGAACAAGTTCTCGTACGAAGTTATTTTCGTCAATGACGGCTCGACGGATGAGTCATGGAGCGTGATTAAAGAGCTGCAAAACGGCAGTCCTGCCGTGCGTGGTATCTGTTTCCGCCGTAACTACGGTAAGTCCGCCGCGCTGTACTGCGGTTTCAAGGCTGCGCAAGGGAATGTAGTCATTACGATGGATGCCGACTTGCAGGATTCGCCGGACGAGATACCGGAGTTGTATCGGATGATTACCGAGGAAGGCTACGACCTGGTCAGCGGATGGAAGCAGAAACGCTATGACAACAAACTGACGAAGAATCTGCCGTCAAAGCTGTTCAACGCCACGGCCCGCAAGGTGACGGGTATTCAGTTGCATGACATGAACTGCGGCCTCAAGGCGTACCGAAGCGAGGTGGTGAAGAACATAGAGGTGTTCTCCGAAATGCACCGTTATATCCCGTATCTGGCGAAGAATGCCGGTTTTACGAAGATAGGTGAGAAGGTAGTTCAGCATCGCAAACGCGAGTTCGGCGTGTCGAAATTCGGTCTCAACCGCTTTGTGAACGGTTACCTCGACTTGCTGACGCTTTGGTTCCTCAACAAGTTCGGCAAGCAACCTATGCATTTCTTCGGATTAGTGGGCAGTCTGATGTTCTTCATCGGTCTGATTGCGGTTATCGTGGTCGGCAGCATGAAGCTCTACGCCCTCTCGCACGGCGTGCAAGCGATGTTGGTGGGCGTGAACCCGTATTTCCATATCGCTATACTGATGATGATACTCGGATGTATGTTGTTCCTTGCCGGATTCTTGGCGGAACTGATTATCCGTAATTCTCCTTCCCGCAACGATTATCTTATCCGCGAGGAGATATAAGTTATGCAGTCCCTTGACGAACAAATAAACACGATCGAGCGTGCGTTAGGCGAGTGCATGATAGAGCATGCCCTGGTGATTGTGCGTCCATGGCTCAACGAGTTAGGGTTGGACAATCCGTACGAGGATGCCTATCGTACCATCCGTGCGCGTTACCACGATTTGTTTGTCAAATGGCTCAATGTGGACGAACCCGGCATGGCGGATGAATTGGGTAAGTTGACGGGTGACACCTATCAACTGGTGGACGCTTTGTACGCTGACCTTCGTCTCAAGAGAGGTCTGTCGCCGCGAATGCACGGTTTCAGTCCAGACTCGCCGCAGTCCGTCATCCAGTATTTCTCCAATTGTATCCGGATGACGCCGGAGGATTTCCAATGGCTCCGCTCGGCTATGAACGCGGAGAATACAGGCATGGCTCTGCTGGCTATCACAGCTCTGACGCGCAACCTGCGTGAGTGCTTCTCGCAGGATGCTATCCTCACGCTTATCGACGGCTTCGATTCGAGCAACGATATCGTGGCGGACCAGTGTCTGGCAAATGTGATGACGCTTCTCATCCACTATGACATCCGCATGGATTTCTTCCCGCAGATACAGGATGCGTTCGCTGCGGCTCTCAACGAGATGAACGATGGAGCCAACCATGCCGTTGAGGTGCTCTGTGCGCTCGTCAAGTCCTCCAAAGCCAACTGGCTTGAGGAATACGCAACGGGCGAAAGGGCGATGATGGATTTGCCGGTTGAGATGCAGAAACTGATTAACGCGACGGGGATTAAAAACGACCTGACGACTTTCTATAACTGGGTGCCCAAATCCGAAGCGGAGTATATGTCCGGTTTGGTGGCTATCCTGCCGCAGACAGGGTTGTACGATATCCTCATTCGCGGCAACGATGTGTACGAACGGGCTTTGACCATAACCTATCTGACCATCGGCAACAGGGATTTGATGTGGGATTTCCCGAAGGTAGGCGAAGAATGGTATGTCAATATCCTGCGGCGTGGAGCCAACGAGCCTGCAGATTATATCAACTATGGACATTGTATGTTGCTGCAGGGCGACCGGATGATGGCGATGGAGTTTTACCGCCAGGCGCGGCAGATGTACAAAACCGCCAAGGAGTTCTACAATGTCTTCCGTCCCGACCGGCGTGTGCTCATCGAGCATGGAGTACCCGTGGAGTTCGTTTATATGCTTGAGGACAATCTTTTGAATTAACAGTGGAATGAACCATACAGATATACATAATTTCTACTTCTTGGGCATCGGAGGTATAGGCATGAGTGCCCTTGCGCGCTATTTCCGTCATCGGGGATATGCTGTTGCCGGTTATGACCGGACACCGTCACCTCTGACCAAAGAACTGGAGAACGAAGGAATAGACGTCATCTATGAGGACGATTTGTCTGCGCTCCGCCGCCAAAAGATAGATATGGATTGCGCGCACACGCTCGTCGTACGTACGCCCGCGGTGCCCGAAGACAGCATCATCTATACTTTCCTCCGTGAGCAGAACTTTGACATCCGCAAACGGGCGGAAGTACTGGGACTCGTGACGCGGCAGATGAAAGCGCTCTGCGTAGCCGGTACGCACGGAAAGACGACCACCAGCACGATGCTGGCACATCTGTTGAACCCCGTGAATGCGTTTCTCGGCGGCATCAGTATGAATTATCATACGAACCTGCTGCTGGATAGCGAGAGCGAATATGTGGTAGTGGAGGCGGATGAGTACGACCGCTCGTTCCATCATCTCACACCTTATATATCCGTCGTCACGGCTGTGGATGCCGACCATCTGGATATCTACGGCACGGCAGAGGCGTATCGCGAAGCCTTCGCGCACTATACGAGTCTCATCAGCGGCGCGCTTGTCATGAAGCACGGTATCGCCTTGCAACCGCGTTTGCAACCCGGCGTCAAATGCTACACCTACGGGGTAATTAAAAAAGAAGAATTAAAAATTAAAAATGATTTGCCTGACTTCTACGCGGAGAATATAAAAGTAACCAACGGGCAGATACGATTTGATTTGGTGACGCCTTCGGGAACGTTGAAAGATTTGCAACTTGGCGTGCCCGTGTGGGTGAATATCGAGAACGCTGTAGCCGCGATGGCGGTTGCCTTGACCGTAGGTACGCCTGTGGAGCAAGTACGCGAACGTTTGGCTTCGTTCCAGGGAGTGCTGAGGCGCTTCAATATCCATGTCAATACGCCGAAGGTGGTCTATATAGACGATTACGCCCACCATCCGGAAGAGATGGCTACGGCGATAGACTCGATTCGCAAACTATTCCCCGAGCGCAAGCTGATAGGCGTTTTCCAGCCGCATTTATATACTCGTACGCGTGATTTCGCAGCGGACTTCACCCGTGTGCTCGGGACGCTGGACGAGACTATCCTGCTGCCTATCTATCCGGCTCGCGAACTGCCTATTCCCGGCGTGACCAGTGAGATGCTCGGAGGACAAGTGGTGCAGAAAGCGGAACTGATAGCCGAACTGAAGAAACGGTTGAGCGAAAGCGAACAACCAGTGGTCATCCTTACGGTCGGAGCAGGAGACATAGACCGCTTGGTGCAGCCGATAACAGACGCATTAATGAATATGAACGATAAGTGAGTACCGCGCGAATAATATGGACCGGTGTGGGAGTTAGCCTGACTGTGGTTATCCTGCTGACGGCGACCGTCTGGGGCTATCGGATGCGTCCGGCGGATGAGCCGTGCCGTTCGCTGACTTATATCATCGAGGATATCGATGAGCGGCAATATGTGACGCCCGGTGACCTGAACGCAATATTAATGGCGAACGAACTCTATCCCATCGGTAGGCCTTTGGACGCGATGACATTACACCGCATAGAAACGACCATCGCCCATCATCCGATGGTACGAACGGCAGAGTGCTACATGACGCCGCAGAACGACATGCGCGTGCGCTTGACGCAGCGGGTACCTTTGCTCCGTGTGAATGTGCCCGGCGATGCCTATATCATCGATACCGACCGCCGTGTGATGCAAGCGCGGGCAGTAGTGCGCGATAGTGTCATGCTCGTTACCGGCGCCGTGGGCGTGCAGATGGCTTCCGGCCCCTTGGCGGATTTCGCACAATGGTTGCAGGACGAGCCCTATTGGCGTCAGCGTATCCGTTACGTCTATGTCGCTTCGCCGCAGATGATTTATCTGTATATCCGTGGCGAGAAGGCAACGCGTGTTGTCATGGGTAATCTGCGGAACTACGAGAGTAAGTTGGCAAAACTGCGTACCTTCCTCGAGAATAGCGCAGAGGCCACACGCGATAAGGAATACTACGAATATGATGTCCGTTTCCGCGGACAAGTCATCGGGCGCAAAGCCCCTAATAATCAATAAACCTAAAACCTTTACAGTATTATGGCAAGAAAACAACAACAACCAGCCGATTCGCTTCCCCTTGTGGCGATTGACCTCGGAAGTGACTGCGTGCGTGCTGCTGCTGCGAGACGCATAGCGCCGGATTTATTCCAAATCCTGGGCGTGGAGGAGCGTTCGCAGAAACTCGGCAACCTCTGTGTCGAGCAAGGTATTATCACGCAATCCAGCAATGCCGGATATGTCATTGCCGAGGTGCTTAAACTGTTGGCGAACCGCATCGGAGTGAGCGAACTGCCCACGGCTTTTGTGTCGCTTGGCGGACAATCGATGCAGATCGTAGCGGTCTATTCGCGGCGTGACCAGGCGAGAAAGAAAGAGATTAGTCAATCGTTGCTCGACGACATGGAGCGGGAGTGCAAGCAGAAAATCGAACTCCGTAATCCCGAAGTGGCGGTTTTGGGACTTGTGCCCAGTTATTTCAAACTCGACGGAGTAGAGCAGGACGAGATTCCGAGTGAAGAGCAGCGTGCAGCACTCGTTGAGGCTCATTACACGGCTTTCTGCGGACGCAAAATGATTGACACGCAAATGCAGAAAGCGTTCTCACAGGCGGCACGAAGTATCGAGCATGCCTTCGTACGGCCGGAGTGCCTGCTGTCCGCGTTCGCTACCTGCGACGGCAATCATGTGCTGATGAACGGATGTGCTGTGCTGGACCTCGGAGCGCAGACTACCACCCTGACTGTCTATAAGGGAGGACAGTACTTGCTAAACAAAGTGGTACCTAAGGGCGGCTATCATATCACCCGTATGTTGGAGCAGCAAGGCATGAGTTTTAATACCGCCGAAGTGCTCAAGAAGAAATACGGATGTGCAGCGCCTGAATTTGTGGAGAAAAAAGTGCGTCTGCGCGTACCCGCTTCTCCGGAGATAGGAGGTGATATGGTGATTGACTCGCAGGAGCTGGCTGAGGCTATCGAACTGAAACTGCAGGAGATACTCGACCCGCTGTTTGAGGAATTGAAGAAAGTGGAGAGCCGCATAACGACGCTCTATATCACCGGAGGCGGCAGCATGCTGCAAGGCATAGCGGAGTATATCCAAAATCATACGTCCGTAACGGTTCAGTACGGCGCACATAATCTGCTGCTTCATCGGGATACGGATGAGAAATACCTCTCGCCACAATACACATCGCTCATCGGTACTATCCTGCTGGGGCAGGACTACCGAGATACGCATAAGAACCAGATGGTTCAGCGCCCTAATTTCTTCGAGCGAATGAAAGAAACAACCCTTGATATGTTTATTGAAAGCGAATAATTAACAATGAAAAATATGGATGAAGATTTAATCACATTGCCGTTGGAAGGCTTAACGGAAGATAGCATCATCAAAGTCATCGGTGTCGGTGGCGGCGGATGCAATGCGGTCAATTATATGCATCGCCAGGGACTGAAAGATGTCTCTTTCCTGGTTTGCAACACCGATCGCCAGGTGCTCGTCAAATCATCGGTGCCCAGTAAGTTACAATTGGGTCCCGGTCTGGGTGCCGGAGGTAATCCCGACGTAGCGCGTCAGTACGCTGAAGAGAGTCGTGACCATATCCGCGAGGCACTCAACGATGGTACGCAGATGTTGTTCATCACAGCCGGTATGGGCGGTGGAACAGGTACCGGTGCGTCAGCGGTAGTCGCCGAAGTGGCGCAGGAGATGGGTATTCTGACCGTTGGTATCGTTACTATCCCGTTTGCGTTCGAGGGCAAGAAGAAGATAGAGAAAGCGATGACAGGTGTTGCCCGTCTGGCGAAACATGTGGATGCGCTGCTCATCATCAATAACGAGAAACTGAAACAGATTTACCCGGAGCTTAACCTGCTCAATGCCTTCAGTAAGTCCGATGACGTAGTGGCAAACGCTGCGCGTGCGATCGCGGAGATTATCACCGTGCCGGGATATATCAATACCGACTTTGCCGATGTGCGCAACACGCTCAAGAAAGGCGGCGTGGCCATCATGAATATCGGTCGTGCGTCCGGTGAGAAACGTATCACCAATGCCATTAACGATGCGCTCAACTCGCCGCTGGTTAATACCAATGATGTGCATGGAGCCGAGCGTATCCTGCTGCAGTTCTACTGCTCTACCGAGCACGCGATTGTCATGGAGGAGATAGACCAGATCAACGAGTTCGTCCAGGAAGTGGGAGACGATATCGAGGTGCAGTGGGGTGCTTCCATCGATGAGAGTCTGGGCGATGAGGTGCGCGTAACGGTCATTGCCACGGGCTATAAAGTGGACGGACTGCCTTCCGAGGATGCCGAAGAGGGCAAGAAGACCATTACCGAGGCTATCGAAGATAACTATCCGACGCAGACCCCGAAACCGATGGAGGACGAGCATGTGCAGATGATTGACCTGAGCGAGACGCTCTTCGCCGAAGGAGCCGAGGCGCAAGCTCGTCAGGCTCGCGAACATACGTCTTCCGCGGCTGCCGAAGAAGTGGTCATCACTGTAGAGGAGGAGGCGAAACCCGAAGAGGAGGAGAAAAGTTCGCATCGTCCGTTCGGATGGATTCGCAGGAAATAGGGATTAGAGAATAATGAATAAAGAATATTGAATATGGAAAAAGACATGAATTTCTTTGACCTTTGCATGGCTTGCGGTCGTGCCATCGGTCGTGCTTGCAATGCCTGTTGGCAACTATTCCTGCACATGATTAAGTTGACCTATCGCTACTGGTGGATAGTGTTGACGCTCGTTGCGTTAGGAATAGCGGCGGCGCTGTACTACACCCGTCACGACAATTTGACGTATAAGGTCAGTGCGGTTGCTCTCATCAACGGTGGTTCTATTCAGCAGTTCGAGCAGGCGTTTCTGCCGCTTCGTTCGGGTAACCTGCTGCCGGGATACTCGGCTATCTATCCGCTGCTGAAGAGCAGAACGGCTATGCGTTTTGAGACCTTCCGCGTTATCGACTGTCTGGATGACGGCGTAGCGGATTATGTGGACTTCAAGCGTAAGTCGTCTCCGACGGACACGGTGAAGGTTCAGATGCAGGACCGTTTGTGCCTGCAGTTCCGCGTCAAGTCTCGTAATCTCGACTCCGTGCCGGCTATCGAGAAAGCGCTGATGGAGTACCTCAATTCCAATGCGGCGCTGCAGCAGGCTTATGTGCCGTACTATGCGAACTTATGCGAAGAGGTGGCGTTCAACCATCGCCAGGCGCTTAAGCTGGACAGCCTCACCAGTCATTACTATTACTACACGCCTTCTTCGACCGTTCCGCCGGCATACGTAGGAAATGGGGTTAACTTCTACGGCGAGCGCCGTATTCACCTCTTCCTGGATAAGATTTACGAGCAGCAGGAGCACCTCCAGGCTGTGGACCATAGGATGCAGTTAGCGACCGCTCCCGTGGTATTGGAAAATCACTTCTATGTAAATCCCAAACCCGTTAACGGTCGCTTCAAGTATCTGATTATCTGCTTCTTGCTGGCGTGGATTGGCGGTTGTGCACTCGCCGAACTGATTGACCGACGCAAAGCTATTTGCGCTTGGCTAAAGCAATAATATATTTGATACCGTAATAAAGAATAACTGCTCCGAGCAGAACGAGTATAGCCACGCTTAGTTCGTGGCTATATTCTTTGATGACGTCCATCTGACCGGCTGCTACATAACCGATAGCCGCCAGCACACAATTCCAAATGAAGGCGCCGAGGAAGGTCCACCACAGGAAAGCGCCGAAGTTCATACGGCTCAGTCCGGCAGGGATAGAGATGAGTTGTCGGATACCGGGAATGAAACGGCCGATGAAGGTCGATACATTGCCTTTCTCGCGGAAATACTCCTCTGCGCGTTGTATCTTCTCGCTCGACAGCAGACACATGTGTCCGAGTTTGCTGTCTGCGAACTTATAGATGACGATACGTCCCAGCCACACGGACAAACCATAGTTGATGATAGCGCCTATCATAGCTCCCAGCGTGCCGAACAGAACGATAATCAGCACGTCCACCAGGTAATTGCCGGTTGCGCAGAGTACGCTCTCCGGCTGACCGGCTACGAACGCGGCAGGCGGGATAACTACTTCGCTCGGAAACGGGATGAACGATGACTCAACAGCCATCAGCGCAGTAATCGATGCATAGTTCATGTGCACCGAATACCACGCGATGATTTTATCAATAAGAGACATTGCTTTATATAAATATCAGTTGTACGATGATGTAAACCGGCAGGAGGATAACCAAGCTGAACTTCATCATATAGCCGAAGAACGACGGCATCTTGATACCGCTTTCCTCCGCGATGGCCTTGACCATGAAGTTCGGTCCGTTACCGATATAGGTCAGCGAGCCGAACATTACCGCTGCAATGGAGATGGCTTTGAGCAATATCTCCGGAATACCGGCTACAAAGCTCACGCCCTCGAACATGCCTGTTACGACACCTGCATCAGCGGCTGCCAAACTCTCCGGCAGACCCGTAGCCACGCCGTGGAAGGCAACGGCAGTAGGCGTGTTATCCAGGAAGGCGGACAGGGCACCGGTGGCATAATAGAACTGCCACGGATGGGTGAAGCCGAGGTCGGCGGCATGTGCCTTGAGATAAGCCAAGGCAGGAGTCATCGTGGTAAAGATGCCCAAGAAAAGAACGGCTACCTCTATAATCGGAGTCCAACTGAATTTGTTGTCGTCATAGCGCACTTCTTTCTTCGTGGTGTACAGCGAGAGTCCGGTGAGCGACAGCAACACAATCTCACGCAGGTATTTGAGCCACAGCGGCGCATCGTGCGCACCCATCGCCTTGATGGTTCCTTCATTGATGAAAGCCACAGCCAGCACTACGCCTAACAGGTAAAGGAAGTTGACGGTACCTTTCATCACCAGCGGCGTAGCCTCGCGGGAGTCCGCAGAGAGGGATGTCCAGTGCTCTTTCCGGTAGTAATAGGAATCCAATGCGAAATAGATGGCCAGCAGCGTGATGCCGGTAACGGCCCACTCCGGTGCCAGATGCAAGAACCATGTGAAATGAGCCCCGCGAAGGAAGAGCATGAACAAAGGAGGGTCGCCCAGCGGCGTCAGCAAACCGCCGCAGTTGGCCACGAGAGCGATGAAGAACAGGATAGTGTGAACCTTGTGTTCACGCTGTTTGTTGGTCTCGATAAGCGGACGGATAAGCAGCATCGCTGCGCCGGTAGTACCCATCACGGAGGATAGAATCCAACCCAAACCCAGGAAACCGGTGTTGACCCAAGGCTTCGCTTTCAGGTCGCCGGAGAAATGAATACCGCCGGTGATGACAAACAGCGACAGCAGAAGAATGATAAAGGGTACATAGTCGAAGAAAATCTGATGCTCTAACTCGTGCATCATCCCACCCATAATCAGGCACACCGCTACCGGCACGCCCAAAAAGAGCGAAACAATGAGTTTGTTGGCATTCTTTTCCCACCAATGCTCGGCCACCAGCGGACCGATCGCAATCATCAAAAGCATGAGGCCGAACGGAATCAGCGACCATGCGGAATGTGCAAATTGTTCCATAGTTGATTAAATTAAAAATTGAAAATTGAAAATTGACAATTTAGCTCGTAGTAACTCATAAATCTCAATCCTCATTCTTCTTGCTAATATTATTAGTTGTTTCCATTTTCCATTTTCCATTTCTTAGCCTGCTCAATCTAACTTGAGCACGGCGAGGAAGGCTTTTTGCGGCACTTCGACGTTGCCGATTTGTTTCATACGCTTCTTGCCTCGTTTCTGTTTCTCGAGCAGCTTGCGCTTACGGCTTACGTCACCGCCGTAGCACTTGGCGAGCACATCTTTGCGAACCTGCTTCACGGTCTCACGGGCAATAATCTTTGCACCTATAGCGGCTTGGATGGCTATGTCGAACTGTTGTCTGGGCAGCAGCTCTTTGAGTTTCTCGCACATGCGGCGGCCGAAATCGACGGCATTGTCGCGGTGGGTGAGGGTAGAGAGCGCATCCACCTGTTCGCCATTCAGCAGAATATCGAGTTTGACGAGGTTCGACGGACGGAAACCGTTCATGTGCCAGTCGAAGGACGCGTAGCCCTTGGAGATAGATTTGAGTTTGTCGTAGAAATCAATCACTATCTCGCCCAGCGGCATGTCGAAGAGGAGCTCCATGCGGTTACCGCTGATATATTCCTGCTTGACGAGCTCGCCGCGTTTGCCGAGGCAGAGCGTCATAATCGGTCCGATGAAGTCCGCGGTGGTGATGACCGATGCGCGGATATACGGCTCTTCGATGCGGTCTATCTCCGTCAGGTCGGGCATGCCGGCAGGGTTGTGAACCTCTACCATGCCGCCGTCCTTGGTATATACATTGTAGCTCACGTTCGGCACGGTGGTGATGACGTCCATGTCGAACTCGCGGTCCAGACGCTCCTGCACAATCTCCATGTGCAGCAACCCGAGGAACCCGCAGCGGAAGCCGAAGCCCAAGGCCATCGAACTCTCCGGCTGGAAAGTGAGCGAAGCATCGTTCAGCTGCAGTTTCTCCAGCGATGCACGCAGGTCTTCGTAGTCCTCTGATTCTATCGGATAGACACCGGCAAAGACCATCGGTTTGGCTTCCTCGAAGCCGTCAATCGCCTTCTCGCACGGACGGGCCACATGGGTGATCGTGTCGCCCACTTTGACTTCGGTCGAGGTCTTGATGCCCGAGATGATATAACCCACATTGCCGGCGCTGATTTCTTTGCGCGGGCTCATGTCGAGTTTGAGAACACCTATCTCGTCGGCGTCGTACTCTTTGCCGGTGTTGACAAAGCGCACCTGGTCGCCGGTATGCATCGTGCCGTTGACCACTTTGAAATAGGCGATGATGCCTCGGAAAGAGTTGAAGACGCTGTCGAAGACGAGACATTGCAGCGGAGCGTTCGGGTCGCCTTTCGGCGCGGGAATACGCTCGATGATAGCGTCCAAAATCTCCGGCACACCTTCGCCGGTCTTGGCGGAGCAGCGCAAAATCTCCTCGCGCTTGCAGCCCAACAGCTCCACTATCTCGTCCTCCACGCGCTCGGGCATGGCGTTGTCCATGTCGCATTTGTTGAGCACCGGGATGATCTCCAGGTCATGCTCGATCGCCATATATAGGTTGGAGATGGTCTGCGCCTGCACGCCTTGCGTAGCATCGACCACCAGCACCGCACCTTCACAGGCGGCTATACTGCGGCTCACTTCGTATGAGAAATCCACATGCCCCGGAGTGTCGATGAGGTTGAGCGTATATTCGTCTCCGCATGGTTGTCCGGCTCCGGAGCCTCTCCGGTATTTCATCTGAATAGCGTGGCTCTTGATGGTGATGCCGCGCTCTTTCTCCAGCTCCATGTCGTCCAGCACTTGGTTCTCCATTTGCCGAACATCTACGGTGCCGGTTATCTCGAGCATACGGTCCGCCAGCGTACTCTTCCCGTGGTCTATATGCGCAATAATACAAAAATTACGTATCTTATCCATGTCTCTTTTCTCAAATAGTGTGCAAATTTACTGCTTTTTTTTGACATACGCAAATTTTTATTGTTTTTTCCTTGTGTATCTCGCAAATTTGTTGTACCTTTGCAGGCGAAATGTACGGAAGATTCCACATATTGTTGCTGACATTGCTATGCAGCCTTTCGGCTTGCACACCTCATGCTGTCCGTGAAGCGAAACAGACTGTGCAGCAGTCGGATAGTCTCTGGCGTGCCGGTCAACCCTATGCCGATAGCGCACAACTCGCGCAGGCCTATGAGACCTTGGGACAATGGGCGTTGTTCTGTCCGGACGAATACGCTCATGCCTGCTACCACTATGGCAAACTGCTCCGCGCAAATGAGAACCCCGTTGAAGCGATGCAATGCTTCATCAACGCCACCCATTCCCGTACCCGCGATTACCACATCCTCGGACGCGTGTATAGCAATATGGGAGATATTGCGCATTGGCACGGAGATTTTCCCCTTGCATATGATTTGTTTGAGCGTTCTGCGAAAATGTTTTTACTAAGCAAGGACACTTTGTTATATCACTACGGACTCAATAATTTAGCGTATGAACTGGCTGAGCAAGGAAAGAAAGAAAAAACCCTTTTACTTTTAGATAGTTTAAACGGTTTATGTTCAGATAAAGGGCTACTACTTAAAACATTTGAAACTAAGGCAGAAATGTATAAAATCGTCGGACAATACGATTCTGCGGTGTATTATTCACATATGTTGTTCAATAGCGGCAATCATGAATTGACTGGACTATTGATTAGAGCGCAAGCCTTTTCATATATGAATGAAAGAGATTCTGCCGTGTATTATGCCAACTATATTCTTTCGCAATCTCCAAATTTATTATCGCAAAATGGAGCACTTTATATACTTACCCAAGAGGATGACAGCAAAAACGTTGAAGATATTCGTAAAACCTCTGCGGATAGGTCAGATGTACAAAAACTAATAGAGATACAACAAGGCAAATATGCACAAGCTGTCCATCTATTGGTACAAGACCTACAACGTAAGCCGGATTGGCGGTGGTTATATGCTATAATAGGAACTGTAGTAATAATAGGTATTGGCATTTTTATCTATGTCCGCAGAAAACAAAAACGCCATCAATTGCTTTCGCAGCAAGTTAAAGAACTGACAACTATGAACTATGTTGCAATGCAGCAATATGAACGCATAATGCAAGAACATACGGATTATACCAGTAAGTTAGTCTCCCAATTAGAACAAAATTGCCACTTCTTTGCTAAAACAGACGATTTTCCAAATAACTTATCTTGGAAGGACTTTGATGCTATGTGTAAACTCATTAATGACAATTTCGGTATGTTGGCGAACAAACTACAGAGCATTTATCATTTGTCAGAAAAAGGAGTCAGGTTATGTATATTGATTTTAATGGGTGTAACAGATGGAAAACAGTTGGCGCGTATGTTGTTTTATAGTGAAAGAGGAATACGGACATCTAAAAACCGCTTAGCAAAAAAGTTGGGAACAAATAGTATCGAACTGCGTAATTTTCTTATAAATTTAGCCATCAACAATGCCTCAAATGAAACCGATAGTTCATTTGTGTACGGTTCAAAATAGAATTCTATTGAATATCAGCGTGTTATAAGAATGTAATTGTGTACGCTATTTTTTGCACATATCAGCAAAAAGCAGTAATTTTGCACCGTCAAACGAAAGAGTGTTTGGCGGTATTATTTTTCTTTAACGTATTTAAAACAATTATGTTTATGAAGACAAAAATTATTGCTTTGGTATTGTGTGCTATCTTAACAATGCCGTGTATGCTTCGAGCAGAAGAAGTAGAAATCCAATTGATGGAACTTACCCAAATGGGAGTGCCTCTTGGTGACGACCCTCTTGATGGACCGGCGCAAGATCCGACAACGCCAACCCGTCCTACTAGTTTCCGAGCTACGATTAACGGAAATGCATTGACTATTACAAAACAGGAGCAAGCTATCCCTTCCGCGCAAGCTACGGTAGTGAAGGCGTCTAATGGAAGTGTCGTGCTTAATCAGCAATTCACTTCATCCCTTTCGCAACAGATTGCAACATCCGGTGTATATGTATTGCATATCCAGACCGCAGGCGGTGCACTGGTTGGACAATTTGTAGTACAATAAATATTTATAAATAAAATGAAAAAGATAGTACTATTTCTCTTTTTGATTTGTAGCGACTATTTGTTCGCTTTTCAATCGACTTTAACGACATCTATATATGCAGATGAAGTTGGAGTTCAAAATAATCAAACATCCACAAATTTTCCGACTATTGTGCGCCGCGTACGATTTATAAATCAGTTGGATACTTGCTCAGATGTTGAGATTGCTTTAGCTGCTGCAAATGCCATTTTTAGTAGTAAAATGGCCGCAGAAGGCATAGATTTGGTAACTATTGAAGCCGTTGTAGAAATGGGAAGCGACCCTTTACAATTTGATATAGATGAATTATGTAAAGTATCAGTAGTTTACTCTGATACCTTAATTGAGAATTCTTTATACTATTACTTCAACAAATACATTTATAGTGAATTCCCTGTTCTGATTCCTAAAACCATTCAGAATCAGTGTGGTAGAAATGTTGGGGGACCATCAATTACTATCCAACTTAACCCAACGGTTGATTACTACTATGGAACCAGTTTAGATGTACCTGCTAATAAATATGATGCGGTAACTGTCCTTCTAAGAGCCCTTGCAATAGGATGTGGAATTCAAAGTACTCTTAATCCGAATACAATGCAATTTGGTAAATCTGATGGAGCGCAAACGTATATTAGTGTTTTCGATGCACATATATATAATGATGCAAAATACACATTTAGTGATGTAGCTTCAGGTAATATCAGTCCAGCCTGCTTTTTAGCAAATAAATATATTTATGCAGAAGGCTTCAGTGATATGAACGGTGTTGATTCAATGCCCGTACTATTATACAATGATTGGGAAATTGGGATTCAAGGCACGAATGTTACATATAATACATTGAATGCGATTAATCCTTTTATTTATAGCGACGAAGAGTATGAAGATGGATTCTACGATTTACTAGATCCTGAATTACCAAGCGGATATGCACAACGGACAGTGACTCAGTATACTATGAGCATTTTGCGAGGAATTGGCTGGATAAAAACCATTCCTGTTGGGCCAGAGGCAAGTTCTCTTTTTGATTTTTACAATAGTAAACTGATTTGCAGCAGTAATACACTACACCCTGATTATACCTATACCGTGGAACTGTCTAACAATAATTATCTTGATGATATTTATTGTGAAATAGAATCTATGGATAGTACTTATATCATTGGAACAATTACTAATGGAAATGAATTTTCCTATCACTCAATTCCAGAAGATGTACAATGGAGACGAGATCCTACAACAAAAAATATTATTGGGCATTTCCACGGGACAACAAGTATTTTATTAGAAGAAACATATTATGAAGTAGAGAAAATGTGCGATATAGAGATTCCATATAAACCAAATTCCATTCACTACCAAAAAGCAGAAAGCACAACGGACGGCTATATTTCATTACATCTAAGTGCGTTCGCGAATGGGAGTAGTACCTATACAATTAATTATACAGGTGTTACAACACATGATAACTATACCTTTACCACAACGACAAATGCATTAGATACAATCTTAGAGGGTATTCCCGGCACACAATTATATAACATGTCCATTTATGGAAGCAATAGCGAAGGCAATAGTGATACCTGCTATTTATCCTTTGGTTTTTCTGCCCATCCGATGCTTAACATGGCCGTATCAGTAAATGGAAACATATTGAGATATGACTTATCATATAATGGTACTGTTAATCTTTCTGAACTTACGATTAATTCTGTCCAAATTACGGATCAATATGGTGGTTCATATACTACGCCACAAGTTGGTTCAGGCGAACCTATAAATATAAGTTCACTAACACGAGGTTACTATATCTTAACAGTTATTGCAGACGGTAATACATATAGTAGAATGTTTATGAAGAGATAATATCTATGAAATACCAAGATTGTCTTAGAATTATATTTTTATTGTTTGGTGCTGTCTTTAGTGCTCTTTCTCTATATGCTGAGGACCCGTGCGAAGAATATAGCCATATAAAATATGCGATTTCAATTAACAGGAATATTCTCAAATACGACCTTAGTAATAACGGGACGACAGAACCGCCTTATGTGGATAGCGTTTGGATTGCCGATGCGAATGATTCTATTCTTCAGGTTTATTACGATATACAATCCCAAGATGATATTGATATATCATTTTTAGAACGAGGACATTATGTTTTATATGTCCAAGTTGGTAATTGTGTAATGGGACGTATGTTCATCGCGAGAGGCACTTATCCTACAGATATAGATGACATTTTGGAACTGCATTCACAAACGATTTCCAAGTTCATCCGTAATGGTCAACTCTTCATCCGCCGAGGAGATGTGATATATACGATTCAGGGGCAAAAGAAAGAATAAAGATTTAATAAATCAATCAAGTATTTCGGTAAGCAGATATTTAATATACTGATTATGGTAAAAAAACATTCTAAAACACGGAAAGTTCGGGTTGAAATAACGATACCGACAATGGGTTATAAAAGAACAATGATAGTCCCTGTGTCTACATCGTCCGTCTCGAAAGGGATTGTTCTCAAAAACAAGAGCCTTATATCCCTCATCTTTCGTGGACCTGTTACAACATCATCTCATGGAGGTCCGTGTGGAGGACCATGCGGCGGTCCTTGCGGAAATAAACTAAGTGTAATAAAAACCCGTAAAATATATGGAAAATGAATTAGAACAGAAAATTAAAGAAGCAAACAAGTATAAATACGACCAATCAAGCAAAGGATCCGAGTTAATCCGTAAAATAGTATTTGCTATAATCGGCTCATGCTGGTTGTTGATGTTCGTTGACGGAAAATATCAAGAAACGAATGTTTTCTTGAAAGTAACTATAGCATTTGGTTTTGTATATTTGCTATTGGATGTGATGCATTATTTTTGGGATACCTGCTCTTATCATCACCATGCGCAGAAAATGGAACAAGGCACAACAACGGACTATGTGGAGAGGGTATATAAACCGGCCGACCTGCGGATAAGCAAACGCAGTTTTATATTCTTTGTGTTGAAAGTATCGGCATGCTTTGTCGTTTCATTTATGTTTTTATTAGGCATGTTTATACATCCTCTTTCTTCGAATACGAAGCAACAGATTTCACAACCGAGCATGGTGAATAATACCTCTACACAAGATCAAGTGATAGTTGATAATAGTGCTATGAAAGATGTAGATACTATTAAAGTTTCAGAAACCGAATAATATGCTAAAACGTCTACTATGACTAACGACGCCCAACGAATTAATAACCTTACCAGGTGTGCGCAGTTAGCGCTGTTCGGCCTATCATATTCCCCTTTGCTGATTATCCTTGCAGTCAAAACACTTATCGCCAAAGCCGAATATTTGCATTGGGGCGGATGTGATTTGACTGCAATATGGGTGTTTGTTCAGCAATTTTGGGCAGTTACGTTGATAATATGCTTTCTTGTTTATTCTTCCTTTGGCACCATATTTCTGCTGCGAAACTTGAAAAGCACGTCAAAAACCAATCAGCAAAAAATAATAGTAAAAAATATTGCAGACAAAAGTGCAGAGACTATCAGTTATATTGCGACATATATAATCCCATTTGTGTATGATGTACAAAATGGTTATGATATGCTATTCATGTTATTCGTACTGGCGATAATATACTTGATATATGTCAATTCATCTCTTGTCGCAATAAATCCGATTTTAGCAATTTTATATGGCTTGTATGAAATCGAATACGAGGAGATGGGGAAAAACCGGTCAATTATCGTGATTGCCTCCAATAAATACATAGTTGAAGGGGATGAAATAAACATATATCCCATCGGACGCAAATTGTATTTTAGTAATAACCAATAAAGTTTGATAATATGGAAAATCGTTTACAAACAATCTTAGACTGCATCTCTGAAGCAGATTCGTTAAACTTGTATTTTATTACTCGCAAAGAGAAAGAGAACTTGGTCGGACGTCGTAGGGCTCTTGACAAATACGATTTCTCAACTCTAAGAGTGGATATCAACGAGGATGTTAGTGGCTACTTGCGCAATTTAGTACAGGAACAAATCCAACATGCTATTAACAAAAGGCTAGAGATGTTGCCTTACGAAGTTATTGCAGACGACCAAGAGCAAATTTTTACCTATTCAGAACTCAATAAAGTAGGCTCATTCGCAAAAGTTATTAATGAGCAACTTCCCAGCAGAACGGCTATTCAGACTATGCAGGATTTTAATGATTTATCAAATCAAGGACTTATCTGGGCGTATTGCGTCGAGTTATCATATATAGATGACAGCACTCGGAAATATATGTATACTTTCAGAAAACTGAATGCAGGCAATATCGTTGTGGATGAAAATGATAATAATCCCCGGTTGACCAAAAACCTCATGGCCCTGTTCAATACCCAGAGTAATAAACTTGAGAAATTCAAAGGCGGCGCTATCAAACTTGATGCTTCCATCGACTGTGTGTTTTACTCTAACATTTTTTATATTCTGCAAAAATCTCAATTTGAGACAATGGTCGGTTTGGCTGAAGACTTTCAAGAACAGGCACTCTCTGTGGTACGAGAACTGAATCAATTGGACAAAATTGTAGGATTGGAACATATCACTGCGGAAATCGGGAAAAATACGGCTATTCATAAGAAATTGGTCAGACTACAAAAACTGCATAATTATGGAACGCTGGATAACAGCATGATTACCAAAATGAAGAAGGCGGCAAAGGCAGAGGACTACAAACTTAAAATAGATGCTAATGGCAAGATACTTATAGAAAACACCAAAGATGTGGACATGGTGATAAAACTCTTGTGTGACTACTATAAGCAGGGTGTAGTAACAGGTAAGAATTATGGCACTTACGCCGGTAAATATTTTGATAATGCCGAGAGCGCAGGAAAATAACAAAATGCAGTACTTTTGCAGCCGAAAAAGTTTCAATCTTATTAACACAAATTAGTTACGATTATGAAAAAGTACTTATTATTTGCCATAATAGCAGTTGTTTTAGGTGCATGCAGCACCAACAATCCTGAGATGAATGAGTTAATTGGCAAATGGTCTGAACCTTATCATGTGAAGAATACCGTTAGGTCTATCACATTTGATGCCGATGGTTATCTGAATTTTGTTGAAAAAATGGATACGACATGGGAGATTATACCTGATTGGGGAGGGATTTATGCCAAAATGAAATATTCGGTGAAGAAACAGCGAATAACCTTTTCCGGATATTATTTATATATAAATGAAAATGCTCGCAGGGACTCTATGTTCTATACTTTTGTGTCCGGTTACTCTGTTAACGACAATATGCTTACCATCGATTCCTTCTCATGTGACGGAGGAATAATGACCCCTTATATAAAACCGTTAACACTATATAAGCAATGAAAAAAGTATCATATATCATTAACTCATATTAGTTACGATTATGAAAACAAAATTATTTATAGTGCTATCACTTATTGGACTGGTGGCTTGCTCACCTAATGATCCGAACAAAAATGGCTCCAACACACAACGTGATTCCAAACTCAATATTATCTACAAAGGGGAATCTTCCTATATTGACTGGTATTTTAGTGGAAAAGAGTCTTTCATATCAAGCATTTCGCGAAAGTATCCGGAGGATACTATCGGTCATCAGTATGACCGCGTGCTGAGAGCCGAAGATAATGCCATAACGCTTAAAGACAATTCACAATTGCAGATTCACGATGATTATCAATTAAAAAACGATGGTAAATCAACAGAATTGCAGTTGACTCGCTCGTGGCGTCTGACTAATGAAGAGCAGAATTCTCCTCTTCAAATAAGAAGCAAGGCAATGAGTTCGGGCGATTATCACACTTCATCTTTTACCTATAGTATTCAATCAGCAACACCTATTAGCATCATTCGACCGGTAATTGATAATTGTAACCCTCTTCCGTTATGTTATTACGATAATTTCATCATAGAATGGAATGGAGATGCAAATAATCAAAACGGTATAGTAGTCATCACCGAATGGAATGGGGTAACCATCTCACAACCCCCACATGACATTTCTGTTGCAAATGTAGATATTATCGAGGACAACGGGTTAGCTGTACTAAATACGGACTTATTCAAAGATATGCCGGATGAGGCCCTGGTGAATTTATGGCTAATCCGTGGCAATTTGATTGACATAGATGAAGGAAATCTCACTTTAAAAGACCTTTTGAATTTTTACCCCAAGGAAATTGAAGAATTATTAACAGATAACCCGGAATTAATCTTGCAGTTACAACCGTTTATGTTTGGTTCTGGTGCCATTTCTTCTCTCTCATTTTTCTTGGTTAAAAAATTATAATATTCTATCATCTCCCGCCTCTTTTCCGCGTTCTCTCCAGCAGGTCCCAAAGGGTGCTCAAAGGATGATGAAAGGGTGCTCAAAGGTTGCTTATGCCTTTGTCACCCTTCTCATAACCTATTCTTCCGCCGCAAACACCTCTACGGCACAATCCTCTTTCGAAATTTTCTGCAAATTTACTACTTTTTTTTGATATATGCAAATATTTATTCGTTTTTTTTATAATCGTCAATGGCTAAAGCGAAAGCCACAGCCGGAAAAATCGCACGAAAAATGCGCTTTTTCTATTTTTCTTTGAAAAATCTTGCATATATGCAAAAAAAGTTGTAATTTTGCATGCTGATTGAAAAACATAGAAAAACGTGAAGAATATTGTAGTTCGATTTTGTGGAGACTCCGGCGATGGTATGCAGCTGACGGGAAACCTTTTCTCGTCGCTCAGCGCTATTCTCGGCCATGAGATCTCCACGCTGCCGGATTTCCCGGCAGAGATTAGAGCGCCGCAAGGAACATTAGGCGGCGTGAGTGGTTTCCAAGTGCAGCTCGGTTCAAGCGTCTATACGCCCGGAGACAAAGCGGATGTCATCGTGGCGATGAATGCCGCGGCACTTAAAGTGTGTACCTTGGGTTCGCATTTCAACCATCCCCAAGCGCATTTCGAGGATGAGTTCGCGCTCTTTCACCGCCATGCCATCGTCATCGTCGATACGGACTCGCTGACGGACAAAGACCTGGAGAAAGCGCAGTACCATACGGATAATCCCTTCACGGAACTCGGTATCCCCGAGACCGTGCAGATAGTGCCGGTGGCGCTGACCACGCTCACCAAAGAGTCCTTGGCGGAATCCGGCATGGACAACAAATCCATTCTCAAGAGCCGTAACATGTTCGCCTTGGGACTCATCTGCTGGCTGTTCGATGAACCGATGGACGAGGCGATTCACCTGCTGGAGGACAAATTCAAAAAGAAACCTGCCCTCATCGCTCCGAACACCAAAGTGATGGTCGATGGCTATAACTACGGTCAGAACCTTGCGCTCAATATCACCCAGATTCATCTGGACGGCCATCCGAACGAGGCGCACGGTACCTACACCTCTATCGCCGGCAACAAAGCGACGGCATGGGGACTGATAGCTGCTGCCGAGAAAGCAGGCAAACGTCTCTTCCTCGGTTCGTATCCTATCACGCCTGCGACCGATATCCTGCATGAGTTGGCAGGCCGCAAGGACCAGAACGTCATGGCTGTGCAGGCGGAGGACGAGATAGCCGGTGTATGCACCGCTATAGGTGCGGCTTTCGCCGGTGACCTCGCTTGTACCTCAACCAGCGGTCCCGGTCTGAGCCTCAAGTCCGAAGCCATCGGTCTGGCGGTTATGGCGGAGCTGCCGCTCGTCGTCGTCGATGTGCAGCGCGGTGGCCCTTCCACCGGTCTGCCTACCAAAACCGAACAGACCGACCTGCTGCAGGCGCTCTACGGCCGTAACGGCGAGTGTCCGGCGGTTGTCCTCGCGGCTTCGAGTAGCGCTAACTGCTTTGACTTCGCCTACGAAGCATGTCGTCTGGCGCTGGAGAACATGACGCCGGTCATTCTGCTCACGGATACCTATCTGGCGAACGGAACGGCACTCTGGCGCGTACCCAAAATGGCAGAACTGCCTGCTATCCATCCGCAGAGCGTGCCGGAGGAACTCAAAGGAAAGTTCAACCCTGCGCTGCGTGACGAACGCGGCGTCCGTTACTGGGCTTTCCCCGGCATGGAGGGATACGAGCATCGTAACATCGGTCTCGAGCGGGACGCACAGAGAGGTACTATCTCTACCAACCCCGAGAACCACGAGACCATGGTTCGTGCCCGCCAGGCGAAGATAGCGCAGATAGCGAACCGGATACCCGACTTGAAGATACAAGGCAATGTCGAGAGCGATACCTTGCTCGTAGGATGGGGTAGCACGGAGGGACATCTGCATGCTGCCGCCAACGAGCTCAACTGCGCCCTCGCGCAATTCAATTATATCTGCCCGCTGCCGCGTAACACCCGTGAGGTGCTGAGCCGATACAAACGCATCATCGTGTGCGAACTCAATACCGGTCAGTTCGCTTCCTACCTGCGCGCACAAGTACCGGGCATCGAATTCGAGCAATACAACGAAATACAAGGACAGCCGTTTGCTGTAGAAAGGATTGTCAATTATGCAAGCAAGTGATTTCAAATCTGATCAATATGTACGTTTCTGCCCGGGATGTGGCGACCATGCCATCTGTATGGCGCTGCAGAAAGCCATGGCGCAGATAGGTATCCCGACGCACGATGTAGCCGTCATATCCGGTATCGGTTGCTCAAGCCGCATGCCGCACTATCTCAATACCTACGGCTTCAACACTATCCACGGCCGCGGCGGTGCCATAGCTACCGGCGTGAAAACCAGCCATCCCGAACTGACCGTTTGGCAGATGTCCGGCGACGGCGACTGCCTGGCTATCGGCGGTAACCATTTCATTCACGAGATACGCCGAAACGTGGACCTCAACGTCTGCATGTTCAATAACCGCATCTACGGTCTGACCAAAGGTCAGTATTCGCCCACCAGCCCCAAAGGCTTTGTATCCAAGTCTTCGCCCTTTGGTACGGTAGAGCGTCCGTTCGTGCCGGCACAACTGGTGCTCGGCGCAGGAGGTACGTTCTTCGCCCGTACATTGGATGTCGATATGCCGACGACGGTCGATTGTCTCGTAGCCGCGCAGCAGCATAAGGGATGCTCTGTCGTGGAGTGCCTTGTGAACTGCGTTATTTTCAATAACGGCACGCACGCATGGATAGCGGACCGCGAGCAACGCGCTGAGCACTCGATAGTACTCAAACATGGCGAGAAGATGATTTTCGGTAAGGAGAATGACAAGGGTCTGGCGGTAGAGATAGACCCGCAGACTTTCGTACCGCGTATCATCGTTGTGCCGGCGGATGACCCGCGCGTGCTTGTTCATGACGCACACCAAGCCGACCCGACGCTCCATCGTCTGTTAGCCCTCATGGGACAGGACCGCGTACAGAGCGTTGAGGCACAGACCGACAGCGAACTGCCAATAGCCTTAGGTGTCATCCGTTCCGTAGAAGCCGAGAC
This sequence comes from uncultured Bacteroidales bacterium, assembly GCA_902778935.1. Lineage (GTDB taxonomy): Bacteria > Bacteroidota > Bacteroidia > Bacteroidales > Paludibacteraceae > Colicola. The sequence continues at coordinate 118,241 of CACYZT010000002.1, read as the reverse complement.
CTACGACCAGGCGGTGAATAAACAAATACAGGAAATAAGGGAAAAGGCCAAAGCCAAGACCTTCGATGAACTGACAGCTACGCTCGATACTTTCCTTCTGTAGAGTCGTTCAATATCGATAAATAGGATTCGTAGCGGGAGATAGCGATATCTCCCGTTATTAGTTTCTCCTGCACGGCACAACCGGGTTCGTTCGTGTGCGTGCAGTTACCAAACCGACATTCTCTGCTTGCCTCGAAAATCTCCGGGAAATAATGACTTACCTCTTCTCGCTCGAAATCAATCGTGCCGAAACCTTTGATACCCGGCGTGTCAATTAGCCAACCTTGGGTTGGCTGACCGCCTTCGTCTGAAAGACAATACATCTCCGAGAATGTGGTGGTATGCATGCCGGTGTTATGGACATCGGAGATCTTGCCGGTACGCGTGACCTCACGTCCGAAGAGCGCATTGAGCAGCGTGCTCTTTCCTACACCTGAATTGCCGGAGAAAAGCGTTACGCGTCCTTGCAGGAGGCGTAATAGACCGACTTTGTCTGTGAGATTCTTGGCGCTGATAGCCATCGTCTCGTAGCCGATGGATTCATAGAGTGCGCGCAGTTCTGCCAAACGTTCGAGCTCTTCATCCGTGAGCAGGTCGGTCTTATTAAAAATAAGTATCGCGCGCACGCGATACGCCTCGCAGGTAGCGAGAAATCGGTCAATGAACGTGGTGCTCGTTGCCGGATGATTTACCGTCACGAGCAGCGCTACCTGGTCGATGTTAGCTGCCAGTATATGGCTCTCTTTGCTGAGGTTGGTGGACTTACGGATAATGTAGTTGCGCCGCTCGCATACATCGGTAATCCAACCGATGTGACCGGCATCGCCTGTAAGACCGCTTTGCTGTAAGACCGCTTGCGCTGTAGGACCGGCATCGCCTGTAAGACTGACTTCTACATAGTCGCCCACAGCGACGGGGTTGGTCGAACGGATACCACGGATGCGGAAATTGCCTTTGATATGGCACTCCACATCCGAACCATCGTCCAGCCGGACGATGTAACTGCTACCCGTTGACTTGATGACGAGACCCCTCACTATACCGTCATGATTTCTTTTTCTTTGGCGGCATAGAGTGCATCAACCTTGGCGATATACTTATCGTGGGTCTTCTGCATTTCTTCCTCGGCGTCTTTCTCCACGTCTTCGCTCAAACCGTTCTTCACGAGTTTCTTGAATTCCTCGATGGCATCACGACGGGCATTGCGGATAGACATCTTCGCGCTCTCTGCCTCGGCCTTGCACTGCTTGCACAGTTCACGACGACGCTCTTCGGTCAGCGGCGGCAGAATAAGACGAATCGTCTCGCCGTTATTCGATGGAGCCAAACCGATATTGGAGTTGATGATAGCGCGCTCGATATCGCCAATGAGTTTCTTCTCCCACGGCGTGATAGCGATAGTGCGTGCGTCAGGCGTGGTGACGGTGGCACAACTGCTCAGCGGAGACATCGTGCCGTAGTAGTCAATCTTGATAGGGTCAAGAATACGCGGGTTCGCTTTGCCGGCACGGATGTGTTGGAGCGTGTCGTCCAAGTGTGCTACGGCTGACTGCATTTGTTCTTCAGCAGCATTTTGATACAATTCAAGTTCGTCTTCCATAGTATCAATGAAAAAATGAATAATTAATAATGAATATCTATTTTAAGGAGTCACCAGCGTACCGATGGATTCTCCGTTGATAACTTTCTCCAGGTTACCTGGAATATCCATGTTAAAGACGTAGATGGGCATTCCGTTCTCCTTGCACATGACGGTGGCGGTAAGGTCCATCACTTTGAGTCCGCGGCGGATGACTTCGTCGTAGGTTATCTCGCTGAACTTCGTAGCCATCGGGTCTTTCTCCGGGTCGGCAGTATAGATACCGTCCACGCGTGTTCCTTTGAGCATCACCTCCGCCTTAATTTCCAGCGCACGGAGCGACGAACCGGTGTCGGTGGTGAAATACGGAGCACCCGTTCCACCTGCCAGAATAACTACATTGCCTTTGTCCAACAGACGTTGAGCCTTGGCGGGGCTGTAGAAATCGCCGATAGGCTCCATACGGATGGCAGTCAGTACGCGTACCGGTTGACCAATCGCTTCCAATGCCGAAGCCAAAGCCAAGGCGTTGATAACTGTCGCTAACATGCCCATCTGGTCACCTTTGACGCGGTCGAAACCTTTTTGGGCACCCGACATGCCGCGGAAGATGTTTCCACCGCCGATGACGATTCCTACCTGTACGCCTTTCTGCGCGATAGCCTTCACTTGCTCGGCGTATTGGCTGAGCCGCTCGGTGTCTATACCTTGCTTGCTTTCTCCGGCCAAACTCTCACCAGATAACTTTAAAAGGATTCTCTTATACATAGTGTTATAATTTACGATTTAACCATTTACGATTGTACGATTTATTGGACGTCCAATCGTCACTCTTTATACCAACTCGCATACATGGCGTAGTTATTGGCAATCTTCTTGTTTATCTCCGCCGTCTGGGCAGGGTCGGCTTTCTTGATAAACTTCGCCGGCACACCACCCCAAATCTCATGAGGGCCTATCTGCGTGCCTTTGAGTACCAGCGCGCCGGCAGCCACTATCGCTCCTTCGCCCACATGCGCATCGTCGAGTAGGGTAGCACCCATACCGATTAACGCATAGTCATCCACGTCGGCACCGTGAATAGTCACGTTGTGACCCACGGACACATAGTCGCCGAGTTTGATGGTCGATTTCTGATAGAGCGTGTGCAGCACAGCACCGTCCTGGATGTTACAATGCTTACCGATGACGATGGTGTTCACATCGCCTCGCAGCACCGAGTTAAACCACAGACTCGAGCCTTCTCCCACCGTCACATCGCCGACAACCGTGGCGTTCTCTGCCATGAAGACGTCATCAGCGATGTGCGGGGTAAGAATCTCACCGTTTCTATTGATAGATTTTACAAGTGCCATAACAATTTAACGCGCTGCTATAATCGCCAGGAATTTCTCTGCTACGAGGGCTGCACCGCCGATGAGGCCACCGTCGATGTCCGGGCAAGCGAAGAGCTCTGCTGCGTTCTTCTCGTTGCAGCTGCCACCATAGAGGATAGTAGTGTTGTCTGCTGCCTCTTTGCCGTATTTGTCAGCCACGAGTCCGCGGATATATGCGTGAATCTCCTGTGCCTGTGCCGGCGTAGCGGTCAGACCGGTACCGATTGCCCAAACGGGTTCGTAAGCCAGCGTGATGTTCTTCCACTCCTCTGCGCTCAGACCGAATACGGAGCCCTCGAGTTGAGCTTTCACTACCTCGTTCTGCTTGCCTGCCTCGCGCTCTTCTTTTACCTCACCGATGCAGAAGATTACTTTCAGACCGTTAGCGAGTGCCAGACGTACTTTCTCGGCCAGCATCTCATAGCTCTCTGCGTAGTATTGACGACGCTCCGAGTGACCGAGGATAACGTACTCGGCACCGGTCGATTTAACCATCTCTGCGCTTACTTCGCCGGTATAAGCACCCTTCTCGTGGTCTGCGCAGTTCTCTGCTGCCACTTTGATAGCCGAGCCTTTGAGCAACTCAGCTACGGTAGCCAGATGGATGAACGGCGTACCGATAACAACGGCGCATTTCGGGTTCTTTACTGCTTCTTTCAATTCGGTAGCCAGTGCTACACCTTCCTGCAGGTTCTTGTTCATTTTCCAGTTACCTGCAACCATTTTAATTCTTGCCATTTTTATAATTGTTTTAAGTTATGTTTCTCTATAATTGTTCCGTTCTGCACAACGATCATGCCCGGGTTGGCACGCACGATAGTCTTGAGCGTCACGGGGTCTGTGTAACAGAATGTGCTTTGCACGATGAACTCCCAGTCTTCTAACTCCTCATCTACTACAAACGATTCCAGATAATCGTAAAAACCTGTCTCCGCAGCAAATCCGAAGATGTCTTCTTCGCCCGAGCCGGTGAGAAAATAGCATTGTTCCCCTCTGTCCGCACACTCTTTGTACAAGTGGAACACTTTGTCCATCTGTGTGCGGTCGGTTTTCTTGAGGTCGTACATCACTACCAGCGTCACGGGTTCTTCGGATTCCAATACATCGTATGTGATATCGTCGTACTGCAGATTGATAATCTCGAAGTCATGTATCGGAGCTTCAAATCCTTTCTTAACGAGCACGGATTTCTGATCGACAAACGTCCATTTGGGGTCGTTCTTCGGATAGTTCTCCAGTGTGAACTCCTGTTCCTCTCCTTCATCGTTGGCGTAGATGAGCGTCGTCTCATAGACATCGGGCTCCGCGTCTTCAGGAATCTCCATGAGGGTAGGGATGTGATTGCCTACTTTGTACGGACGGAAGTCGAGCGGTGGCAAATGCGTATAACTATATGCCATAATACCACACCCGCCGGCCAATGTGACGAGCACGATACATAGTTCTACCCAGTTACTGAATAACTGCGGTATTGACTTCTTGCAGCACAGCAGGATAATAACAAGGCATAGTAGCACTACGTTCTTCCAGAATGTCTGCCAATTGGTCAGCACGAGTGCGTCGCCGAAACAACCGCAGTCACTCACAGGGTTCGTCAGCGCAATCCAAAGCGTGAGAGGTGTCATAACCAGATAGAACGCCAGCGAAATCCATGCCGTCCAATTCGTGCGGATATTGAGCAACATAGCCCAACCTAACAGCCATTCCACTAAGATGAGCAGAACCGCCGCTGCGCCGGCTAAAGGAAGGAAGTCAGTGAAGAACCCGCCGAAGGCTTTGAGATAGTCTTCTATCTTATAGACCGTGCCCAGCGGGTCAACCGCCTTCACGAAGCCCGAGAAGATAAATGTCAGTCCGAGTAATGTACGGGCTATGCTTCCTATGATGTGTTTTATCTTTTGTCCTTTGTCCATTGTCCTTAGGCCTCGCTATAATGTATGAGGTCAAATATTGCGTAGTTGATGATATCGAAATAATTGCCTTCCACGCCTTCGGAAGCGATGGTCTTTCCTTCGTGCTCGAGGATGGTCTTGATACGAATGATTTTCGCAAGAATCATATCGACGATACCTTCCTTGCTCATCTCGCGCCATGCCTCGCCGTAGTCGTGGTTCTTGCGCATCATCAGTTCTTTGGCTTCGTTGAGCACGAGGTCGTAGTTCTGCAGCGCCTCCTCGTTCGTCATGTCCACCGCATCTGAATAACCCTTGCGGCCCTGAATGATAGCCGTCACGCCGTAATTGACCACGGCACGCAAGTTATCCTCAATGCCGTCACCCACCAGACTCACGCCCGTCTCTTGACGCTGACGGATGTTGCACACCTTGATATACAACTGGTCCGTGATGCCATGCAGACGGAAGATGCGCCACGATGCGCCGTAATCCTGCATTTTATCCACGAAGATAGCCCGGCATTTGGCCGTCACTTCATCGAACTGTTTATTCGTATCAGCCATAGTAACTGTTTAACGTTTTTATAAAATAAAAACCATTTTAACCCTTTAACGATTTAACGAGTTCAGGCAAATCAACCAGCTGTTGATTTCCGGAACTCATCTCTTTGAGCATCACTTTGTTCTGCGCCATCTCGTCGCTTCCTACAATCGCTACGAACGGAATCTGCTTCGCGTCGGCATAACTCATCTGTTTCTTCATCTTGGTCGGTTCAGGATATACCTCTACAGCGATACCTTGTGCTCTCAACTCCTTCGCCCAACCTAACGCATAACGCAATTCTTCTGCGCCAAAGGTCGCGAATAGTACCTGCGTAGTCGATTGTAACTCCTTCGGGAATAAATCCAACTCCGTCAGCACATCATAGATACGGTCGGCACCGAACGAAATTCCCACGCCCGACACGCCCGGCAGACCGAAGATGCCGGTGAGGTTATCGTAACGACCGCCGCCGGTGATACTTCCCATCTGCACGTCAAGCGCTTTCACTTCGAAGATGGCACCGGTGTAATAATTCAATCCGCGCGCCAGACACAAATCGAGTTCTATAGAGAAATGGCTTTCATCTTTAAGCACGGAGGACTGCCGGTGGTCGTCCGAATCGAGCAAGGTCTTTGTACTTTCTACTAATTCAAAGATTTCTTCCATCTCAGCTACGCCCTTCAGACCGATTTCGCTTGAAGCGAGGTACTCACGCAACTCCGCTAATTTGGCTTGGGGATTATTCTCCCTCCCTTGTGCGGGTGAAGAGCTCTGCTCGATCGGACGCCCAGTGGTCGTCCGTAGAACATTTTGAGATGGGGTTGTTAAGATAGGTTGCAATGCCTTGATAGCCTCATCCGTAAGTCCGCGTTCTGCCAACTCTGCGTTCACTGCCTCCACGCCAATCTTGTCTAACTTGTCGATGGCTACGGTGATATCGACTATCTTGTCCGGCGCACCGATGACCTCGGCTATACCGGCTAAAATCTTACGGTTATTGATATGCAGACACACATTGATGCCCAGGCGGCGATAGACTTCCTCAACAATCTGTATCAACTCCAACTCGCCGAGCAGGCTGTCCGAGCCGATTACATCGACATCGCACTGGTAGAACTCGCGGTAACGGCCTTTCTGCGGACGGTCGGCCCGCCAAACGGGTTGAATCTGATAGCGCTTGAAGGGGAAACTGAGTTCCTCGCGGTGCTGTACCACGTACCGCGCAAACGGAACGGTCAGGTCGTAACGCAGACCTTTCTCCGGCGCGAGCGCCGCTTTCTCGCCGCTGTTCTGAATACGGAAAAGGAGCTTGTCGCCTTCCTCGCCGTACTTGCCCATCAGCGTACCGATGTTCTCCATCGCCGGCGTTTCAATCTGCTGAAAGCCGTACAACGAGAACACCCCTTTGATGGTGTCAAAGATATAGTTTCGGCGCGCCATTTCGACTTGTCCGAAGTCTCGCGTGCCTTTGGGTATGCTTGGTTTCTGTGCCATATTTGTATTCAAATTTTCAAATCTTCAAATCTTCAAATCTCAAATATACTTGAGTATATTTTCTCTGTCGCGCCGAGTTCCGACTGCACATATTCTGCCGCCTTGGCGCCGATGGTCTCATGTTGCTCGAGTGCGGTATCAAGCGCCGCCTTCAATTCGCTATGGTCCTTGATGCTCCGCGCAGCGCCCGCGTCAATCAGTCCTTGCGCCTCGCGGAAATGGTGATAGTTTGGTCCGAAAACGACAGGCACACCATACACTGCCGCTTCGATGGTGTTGTGTATTCCTACGCCGAACCCGCCGCCTATATAAGCTACTTGTCCGAAGCGATAGATGGACGACAGGAGTCCGATGGTGTCGATGAGCAGCACATTCGCCCGCTGCAGGATGTTCAGCCGGCTCTGCTCGGGCATCTGACCGCTGATGGCGGAGTAGCGCACGAACCGTCCCTCAAAAATCTTGAAAATCGTGTGCAGATGCTCCTCGTCCAACTCGTGCGGTACAAGAATCAGTTTGCATCCTTCACCGTTCGTCCATTCGTCATTTGCCATTACCTGCGCCAGCAGTTCTTCATCTTTCGGCCATGTACTGCCGGCTACGATGACGCGTTCGCATCCTTGTACAAACTGCGCTACAGGTGTCAATTGTCTTACAGCGGGCCCTGCCTGGGTCTTTTCTCTTACAGCGTCAGCGATCTGTTTGACTCTGTCAAACCTCGTGTCGCCGGCTACGGAACAATCGTGAATGCCGTGTTCCGCCAGCAGTCGTCGTGACGCTTCGTCCTGCACATAGATATGCGTGAAGCATTTGAGCAGGTTAAGGGAAGCGTGACCGTACCAGCGGAAGAATCGCTGGGTAGGACGGAAGATAGCGGAGATGCTGTAAGTTGGAATGGCGCGTTTTTTGAGCTCTTTGAGATACGCAGGCCAGAACTCGTATTTGACGAAAATAGCCATGCTTGGCTGCAAAGCATCTAAGAATCGTTTGGCTTTGCGGCGCGTGGCAAATGGTAAGTACAGAACAGCATCGACCTGATCGTAGTTCTTCCGTGCTTCGTATCCCGATGGCGAAAAGAATGTAACAACCACCTTTCGCCGTTCGCCATTAGCCTTTAGCTTCTCAATCAGCGTTCGTGCCTGTTCGAACTCACCGACGGACGCTGCGTGAATCCACACAGCGCCGCGGTTGTTCTCCAGAATAGCCTTGTGCTCCGCGTCCAGCGTCGCACGCTGCCCCTTAAACAATGTACTGAACTTACTGCTCACTTAGAATGTGTAACGAACGCCAAGGTTCAAAGACCAGTCAAAGAGATTAGTGGTTGCAATATTGTTGCCTCCGTTGTTCATCAGCAGGCAACCATAACCCGGACGGAAGTCAAACGAGAACGCGATTGGCGCATTGCTCATGTTGGCCTCGATACCTGCAGCGGCACCTAAACCGATAAGACCGGCATCATTACCCATGTTGATGTAGCCCACTTTAACCTGACCACCGGCATACACATGCAGTTTGATACCATTACCTTCTGCTAACGGGCTGGTCTGATAAGCCAATACCACTTGGTCAACGGCACCCATGTAACCGATGTTAAAACTGTTACCGTTAACGGAACCTGCAGCCGCATAGCAACCCAGATAACCGAACTCCTCCATGATAGCGAAGTGCTCAACCGGCAGGGCTTTGAACTGAACACCGATACCCGAACCGCCTACCATACCCAGACTAACTTTGTAATCCTTAGCGGAAACTGTCACAACGGCTAACATCGCTGCCAAACAAAGTGTTAAAATCTTTTTCATATCTTTAAAATTTTAAGTGATTAATAATGTTTGTTATAAATCGGCTGCAAAGTTACAAAAAAAAATGGATATACGCAAGCGCACGCGCGTTTTTCCTAAAATTATTTGCACAATTGAGAAAAATTATGTACCTTTGCACCCGATTTTAGAAATTGTATGGAAAAACCGGTAGTTATATTAGCGATTGAATCGAGTTGTGACGACACCTCGTCTGCCGTCATTGTGGATGGTATCTTGCGAAGCAATGTCATCGCTTCGCAGAAAGTGCATGAGGAGTATGGAGGCGTGGTGCCTGAGTTGGCGAGCCGTGCGCATCAGCAGAATATCCTGCCGGTAGTGGATACGGCGTTGAAGCGTGCCGGCGTGACGAAAGAGGACATCAGTGCGATTGCTTTCACGCGTGGTCCGGGTCTGTTGGGTTCGTTGCTCGTAGGCACTTCGTTTGCGAAAGGCCTGGCGCTGGCGCTGGATGTACCGCTGATTGATGTGAATCACCTGCAGGGCCATGTGTTGGCGCATTTTGTGGAAGACGGCACGGGGTTGAACCACCCGTCTTTGCCCTTCTTGTGTCTGCTCGTGAGCGGCGGAAACAGTCAGATAGTGCTTGTCAAGGCCTATAACAATATGGAAATCATCGGTCAGACGATTGATGATGCGGCGGGCGAAGCGTTCGACAAGTGCGCGAAAGTGCTTGGTCTTCCTTATCCCGGCGGACCGTGGATTGACAAGCTGGCGAAACTCGGCGATGCCACCAAGTATCCGTTCGCCAAACCGAATATACCGGGCTATGACTACTCTTTCTCCGGCCTCAAAACGTCCTTCCTTTATACGCTTCGCGACATGCTCAAGGAGTACGGCGTGGAGACGATTGATGAATTGGCAGAACGCGTGCCTAACTTACGCGAAGACATGTGCGCCAGCCTGCAGGCAACGGTAGTGGATATACTGATGCGTAAACTCAAAAAGGCTGCTAATGACCTCAAAATCAAGTCTGTAGCCGTTGCCGGCGGAGTGAGTGCAAATAGTGCGCTTCGTCAGGCTTTCGTTGATTACGGAAAGCGATACCATTGGGATGTCTTTATCCCGCCGTTCAGTTTCACGACCGACAATGCTGCGATGGTCTGTCAGGCAGGCTATTTCAAATACCTCGACCACGATTTCTGTGCCATCGATGAAGTGCCTTATGCCAAGACACGGATATGAAATACTCTTTCGCACATCTCAAATCGCAATTACGTCCATACAGGGACGTCATCGTGTTCGTTGTCACACTGCTGGTAGCGAACTATTTCTGGAAGTGGACGATGAACGGCGATGAGCATGGCGAACAGGTGACATGGTTCGGATTGGATGTGACGGCGCCGTTTGAGTTCATGGCATGTCATATCGCGTCTGTGGTCTATGGGTTGCTGAGTCTTTTTCGCGACACGGTGTATATGGCTGACGAGCACACGATTCGTTTCGCGTCAGGTGTCGGCACCACGATTATTTGGGGTTGCTCTGGCTTGAAGCAAAGTTTCATCTGGCTCTGCCTCATCTTGACCGTACGGCCAATTTTCAAATCTTCAAATTCTCAAATTCTCAAATTTTCCATAGCAAAGTTATTGTACATCCTCCTCGGATGGCTCTGCTGCTATGTATTTAATATCCTTCGGATATTCCTCATCGCATTGCTCATAGAGCATCATCCCGATTGGTTCGAGGTGCTGCATAATTACATCTTCAAATACTTGTTCTACGCAATGCTGTTCGGGCTGTGGGTTATCTTTGTTGAAAAGATAAGACCGCACGCTTTATCGCACTAAGAATTTTCCATGTTCCGGATGCCTGCGGGTTGTCGCCTGTGAGGATATCCGGCACAGCGTTACCCGTTTGTTGCTCGGGGTACACGACGATATAACTATGGTCGCTGAAGAAGCGTTGTAGCATATTCGGTACTTGGTCAAAGAGCGGGTTGTACGATGGAGTGGAAGGACGGGCGTTAATCATCACAATCATGTCGTCCGGTCTCATCTGTTTGGCTATCATCAGAACGTCTTCCCAGTCTTCCATCTCGCGATACGATGCCCGCAGATACTTGCCTTTGCGTCGGCAGAAAGCCTGCAGAGCCGTTTGTGTCTCGGCGTTGGTATAGAATATCACTTTGGCTCCGAGTTGGCTGCTCAAACGCCGAACCAGACCGAAACAGGAGATGAAGTCGTACTCTTTCTCCGCGTAACGCGGCACGGCTACTAACAGACGCGAGATGGTGTTGATTGGTTGGTTCGGGTGATAGACGATGGTGGCTTTGCTCTGTCCGTTGATGAGTTGGATAGCTTCTGTCCAGTCGCTTTCGTCAGCATAATTGGGGTCGTGCAATTCACTCAGTTCGCTTAGTTCCTGCAGTTCGCTCGGGCGGTTCTCCTCTATCGTCATCAGCAGCCAGCTGTCATCCGTTTTATCGGCTTCCAGACGTGCCTCTTCCTGCAGCGCCAACTGCTTGGCGGCATACTCCGTGACGAACGAAGCGGACGAGCACAGCACAAGAATCATCAGCACGGCTGCATTGAGGATTTCCGGACTGAAAATACCGGTCTCGTAACCGATGGTTACGATGGCGAGCGTGCCGGCTGCTGTGGCGTGGGTAAGACCGAAGAGCAGTTGGCCTTGCAGCACTTGTAAGCCAAAACTCTTCTGCGCCAGCCAGGACGCAAGCCATTTGCCCAGCAGTTTGGTACCAACCATGACGATGGCTAAGACGATAGTGGTCCAGCCGCTCCAGAGAAGCGATACATTGATCATCATACCGACGCCCAACAGAAACAGCGGAACGAAGAGGTTGCTGCCTACGAAATTGATTCGCTGCATGATAGGGCTCAGATTAGGCACCAGGCGGTTAAGCGACACACCGCAGATGAAGGCACCGAGGATACTCTCGAGTCCTGCCCAGTCGGCTAACAGAGCCGAGACAACCATCATCGTCATCACAATGAGGAAACCGCTGGTAGCGTCCGAACGGCGTTTGAAATAGCGCTGTGCCAACCATGGGAAGAGCAGTACGATGATAGCCAGTGTCAGCACTATCTTTCCTGCCAAAATCCAGCCGGCGTACGGTTCGCTCATGTCCTCCATCTGATTGCGCAGGATAGCCAGCACGAGCAGCGAGAGGGTGATCGTAAGCATCGTTCCGCCGACCGCTATGTTCACCGCCGCGTTTTTCTGTACGCCGTAACGGTTGACAATCGGGTAAGTCATCAGCGTGTGACTGCCGTACATAGCTCCGAGTAACGCACTCGTCACGCCGTTGAATCCCATCAAAAGACTGGTGGCTATACCTAAGCCGAACGGCAAGATGAATGAATAGAATCCGAATATGATAGCTCGCGTGCGTTGCTGACGAAAATCGTTCACGTCCACCTCGATACCCGCTTGAAGCATGATATACAGCATACCTATTTTGCCCAACGCCTGGATAGCCGTGCTCTCGCCTAACAGATTAAATCCGTACGGTCCGACGGCTATGCCCACAAGGATAAATCCCACAATGCTTGGGATACGTATCTTATGACACACCATCGGTACAAACAGAATGGTGGTCATGACGATAGCAATGATGGCAAGCGCGTTCGTTATCATATAAATCTTCCTGTTATGCTTTCTGTATTAGCGCGAAGGTCTTCAATGGTTCCTTCTGCCACAATGGTTCCTCCGCCTCTGCCTCCTTCGGGACCCAAATCGATAATCCAGTCGCAGGCACGGATGACATCGGTGTTATGCTCGATGATAACCACCGTGTTGCCTTTATCGACTAATTGGCGTAGCACACCTAACAGCACGCGTATATCTTCGAAATGCAGACCGGTGGTCGGTTCGTCGAGGATATAGAGCGTTTTGCCTGTGGACGGACGGGATAGTTCGGTCGCCAGTTTGATGCGCTGACTCTCTCCGCCGGAGAGGCTTGTTGAGGCCTGTCCGAGTTTGATGTAGCCTAATCCGACGTCCTGGATTGTTTTGATTTTGCGAAGTATCTTCGGCTGCGGTTCGAAGAACTCAACGGCTTGGTTAACCGTCATGTCGAGCACGTCCGCGATGGTCTTTCCTTTCCATCGCACCTCCAGCGTCTCGCGGTTGTAGCGCTGACCGCCGCACACTTCGCATGGCACGTACACATCGGGCATGAAATGCATCTGAATGGTCTTGTAGCCGTTGCCCATACATTCCTCGCATCGACCGCCTTTCATGTTAAAACTGAACCGTCCTGTCTTCCAGCCTCGAATCTTTGATTCGGGAATGGCGGCAAACAGTTCGCGGATGTCGTTGAATACGTTGGTATAGGTAGCCGGATTGCTTCTGGGCGTACGACCGATAGGCGACTGATCGACATTAATCACTTTATCGATGAACTCAACGCCTTCTATCGCTTCGTAGGGCAGTGGCTGCTTTTTGCTGCGGTAGAATTTCTGACTGAGAATAGGGTAGAGCGTCTGGTTGATGAGCGAACTCTTTCCGCTGCCACTCACACCCGTTATGCACACCATCTTTCCTAACGGAATACGCAACGTCACATTCTTCAGATTATTGCCCGTACAACCGGATAACACAATTTGTCTGTCAGCGGCCTTGCCGCGGTCTGTCAGCAGGTCAACCTGGGTCTGTTCTCTGTCAGGCGAAGCCGGTCTTTCAGCGTCAGTCACGGTCTTGTCTCCGCGCAAATAGGCAGCAGTTAGCGTATCTGTTTTCAACAGATCGCTTGGCGTTCCGCTGAACAGCACTTTGCCGCCCAAACGGCCGGCTTTCGGACCGATGTCCACTATCCAGTCCGCCTCGCGCATCATCTGTTCGTCGTGTTCAACGACGATAACCGAGTTGCCCAAATCGCGCAATTCCTTGAGGCTGTTGATAAGCCGCTGGTTGTCGCGTTGATGAAGACCGATTGACGGCTCATCGAGGATATAGAGCACGTTCACCAATCGGCTTCCTATCTGCGTAGCCAAGCGTATTCGTTGGCTCTCTCCGCCGGACAGGCTCTCGCTGCTGCGGTTGAGACTGAGATAACTCAATCCTACGGATTGCATAAACCGCAAACGGGCGCAAATCTCTTTGAGGATGGGTTCGGCTATAGCGTTTTGTTTGGGTGTCAACTGTTTGCTGATGCCCGAGAGGGTGTCGAGCAGCACATCGATATCCATGTTCACCATGTCGGAGATGGAGTAGGGCCCGAGTTTATAACTGAGTGCCTCTTTGTTCAATCGCAAGCCGTGACACTCCGGACACTCTATCCATTCTTCTTTCTCTTCCTCGTTTTCTTCGTCGGGAATGGTATTGGCGGATGCCGAAATCTCCTGCAGCTGTTCCCACCAGTTCTCTTCGCGGATGGCTTCGTCCACGGCGTCGTTCGCTGCGTCCTCGTTTGCCGTCCGCCATTCGCCGTTCGCCTTTACTTTGCCTAATCCTTTGCAGCACGGGCACCAACCGGACGGGCTGTTGAAGGAAAAGGTGTGCGGAGCCGGTTCGGCGTAACTCAGTCCTGTCTCCGGGCACATCAGATTGCGTGAGAAAAATCTAACAGGCGAAGCCGGTCTAACAGCGGAGCGGTCTGTCAGTCCTTCGGACGGTCTGTCAGCGTCAGCGATCATCATAATTCCGTTGCCTTGCGTCATCGCTCTATCGACTGATTGCCGTAACCGCCGTAAATCCTGTTCTCTGTCAGCGGAGCGGTCTGTCAGCGAAGCGGTCTGTGTTCCGTCAGGCGAAGCCGGTCTTATCTTTAGCCTGTCCACCACCACTTCGATGTTGTGCGTCTTGTAGCGGTCCACTTTCATGTTCGGCACGATCTCTTGCACCTCGCCGTCCACACGCACGTTGACGAATCCTTTCTTGCGGATGGTCTCAAACAGCTCTTTGTAGTGTCCTTTACGTCCGCTCACCATCGGCGCAAGCAGTAATATCTTCTTGCCCGCATATTCGCGAACGATGAGGTCGATGATTTGTTCGTCGGTGAACTTAATCATCGGTTTGCCGGACAGGTAAGAATAGGCGACCGCAGCACGGGCATAGAGCAGACGAAGGAAGTCATACACTTCCGTCACGGTGCCTACGGTAGAACGCGGATTGCGGCTGGTGGTCTTCTGATCAATGGAGATGACGGGACTCAAGCCGGTTATCTTATCCACGTCCGGACGCTGCATCTGTCCGATGAACCCGCGGGCGTAGGAAGAGAACGTGTCCATGTACCGGCGTTGACCTTCGGCGAAGATGGTATCGAACGCCAACGATGACTTACCCGAGCCGCTCAGGCCCGTGATCACCGTCAGCCGTTTGCGCGGAATGGTCACGCTGATATTCTTCAGGTTATGAACCCGCGCACCGATAATTTCTATGTTTCCTTCGCTTGGGAGCATGGTCTCTATTCGTCCAAATCTGCTGCTTTGCCTTTGTATTGAGGCGGGCGTTTCTCGAAGAAGGAGTTGATACCTTCCTTGTAGTCTTCGCCCCGATACACTTTTGTGCGGTAGGCGTTGATACGCTCGAAACTCTCGCTGGACATGGTCGAAGCCGCACGACTGAGGATACGGAACTGCCGTTTGATGGCAGAGACGCTCAGCACGGAGTTACGGCGAAGCGGAGCACAGAATTTCTCCTCTAACAGCGCATCTAACTGCTCTTCCGGTGCGATATGGTTTACCAGACCTACGTTCAGCGCGTCCTGCGCAGTAATGGGGTTGGCGGTAAAAAACATCTCACGGGCTTTGTTGATGCCGAGCTGGTTGATGAAATGCATGATACCCGACGCGTTATAAGGAATACCTATCTTCGCCGGTGTGATGGCAAAGGTAGCGGTGTCAGCAGCTACAATCATGTCACAACTCAGACACAGGTCGCACGCTCCGCCCCAAACGGTACCGTTAGCGCAGGCAATGACAGGAATAGGGATGTCTTGCACCTTGCGAAGCAGCTGTTCCATCGGCACTTCGTAGGAAAGCGGGTCGGAACCGTCAACGGGCAACTCATGGATATTATGTCCGGCGGACCACACTCCGCGTTTGCACTCGGCGGTAATGATAATTCCCACACACTCAGCAGCGTACGCCTCGTCGATAGCCTGAATGATTGCCGAGCACATCGCTTCGCTTAAGCAGTTAAAATGCTCCGCGTCGTGCATGGTAATCCAAGCTATCCGGTCGTTGATTTTCAATATTGCAGGTTGTCCCATAGTGTATTTATACGAATTTGGGTACAAAGGTACTACAAATTTTTCAAATACGCAATTTTTTTAGCAAAAAAATATCGTCCGTGCGTGCATAACGTAAAGTTTCTTACAGGCGAAGCCGGTCTAACTGTGTACTTTTTGTTTGTTTTTGTGGAATTTTTGTAAAATATGCTTTGCAAATTTGCATATATCAAAAATTATTAGTAATTTTGCAGCGAAAATTGAAAATGGTAGTTATGACCGCTTTACAATTGAATGCAGAGATATATCGTAGTTTGGGTGTGCTTTCGGAAGACGAAGGTATGCTTAAGCGTGCTGCAAAGTATTTGAAGAAACTTGCAGACGAGCTCTCTCATGACCCTACATTGATGTCCAAAGAGGAATATTTCCGTCGCTTAGACGAGGCGGATAAGGGCCCTAAATATAAAATGTTGCCCAATGAATCCTTGGATGACATGCTAAAACGGTTGGGCTATGTATGAGATTGAATATCGCGAGCAAGCGTTGTTGGACATAGCACGACTCAAAAAGAGCGAACCTGCTTCCTATAGAAAAGTAGTTGCTTTTATTGAGGAACTGAAAGCCCACCCCAAGACAGGAACCGGACATCCGGAGCCGTTAAAAGGCAAACCTGAGGGACGTTGGTCCAGACAAATAAATAAAAAACATAGACTTGTTTATAGTATATATGACACAGAGGTTGTTGTGTTAGTAATAGCAGCCTATGGTCATTACGATGACAAATAAGAAACCGTTGGGCTTAACAACGTAAAAAAGTAAGTACATATAATAGCGTTTATTGACGCTTGTTTTGACACTCTTGAAACTTAGGAAACTTCAAAACGTCAAGTCAAAGCAAAGCAACAATAGATGTCTATGTTGGGTATATATGACCTTTCTTAGGAAAGGGTAAACTATATATACGTTCGGCGTAGGCTTCGGTTGCTTGTACTGTTTGACAAGGCATCCTAAGGCCCAAGAGTGCAGGACAAGTAATAATAAAAGTCCTGCGCTTTTCTTATATGTATATGTGCGCCACGCGCGAACATTATTATATTTGATCTTTGAAGTATTGACTACAAAATTGGCAAAAAAGAAAGATTTTTGCGTAAATCCTTGCGTATGTCAAAAAAAAAGTGTAATTTTGCGAGCAAAATCGCAAAACACGAATATTCATGGCACAGGAAACGTTAAAAAGTCTCATTGCTGTTATGCTGACGCTTTCCGTAGCGGAGCAAGAACAAGTAATTTCTGAAATGCAAAATAACTTGCGTCAATTACGCCAACCGAGCGATGCTGTCAAGCAGAAGCTGATAGCAGATGCGGAGGCGGGGGTCGCTGAGATTGAACGAGGCGATTATTACACCAATGACGAAGTTACAGCACGAATGAACCAACGTTTGGAGCATCGTTACGCAGAAGTCTATGATTAAGAGCATCAAATGGTCAAAGCGAGCCGAAATGGCTTACGGACATATCATTGACTATGTTGCGGATGAGTTTGGCACACCCAGAGCACGGAAATATATATCCGATGTGGAAAAGGAAGTGAACAAACTTAAAAAGAATCCAACGCTTGGTCAGCAAGAACCGTGGTTAGCCGGCAGCCGTTATGAGTTTCGTCGGCTGGTTATCGGGCAATGGACGAAGGTTATTTATCGAGTAGCCGGAGATTGCATTGAGATTGCGGATGTTTGGGATGTGCGTCAAGACCCAGAGACCTTAGTCGCTCGTTTCGAGCACTAAACAATACAAATCATCTTTTTTGCCGGACATGAGAATTCTCATGTCTGGTTTTTGTATGTCATCTCCAGTAAGGGTAATCGAGGAGTAATCGAGGAGTAATCTCGGAGTAAACACGGAGTATAATTTATATTTATCAACCAAATAAACAACATTATTAATCATTTAACTAAAATTAAATTATTATGAAAAAACTTTTCTTATTATCTTTGGCCTTATTGGCTTTGTTCACAACCAGCCTGTGGGCGGCGGATCAGACATCGACATATGATGTAAGTGACCTGATTGCAGCAGGAACCATTACTACATCTACAATAAACGATGATTTAGATCAAACAATCAGCAACGTAACGTATGATTGGACTAAGGGTAGTAGTAGTAACAATGTCAAAATCAGTTCTGCACGAGTGCAGTTGTTTGGCGATGGACAATCATTAACCATTAGTACATCATCAGATTACAGAATTAAAAGTATACGTTTTGCGGTTGGTAATAAATCAAATAGTCCTACGGCAATAAAAGAGAGTGCTGACGCTGGCACATGGGACCCCGCTTTTACAAGTAGTGCTTTTAATCCTGGCAATTACACCTTTACTGTTACAACTCCTACAGCAGGTGGTAGTTATACATTTACGATTTTCAAGTCAGGTGGAACAAACCAAAGAGCGGATTTTGATGATATCGTAGTAACATACGACGCCGCCCCGGCAGATCATCCTACAGTAGTATACTATCCTAATGGTGCTACTTCTGGAACTGTTCCTGTTGATGCTAATAGTCCATATACAAGTGGTGCTGATGTCGTAGTATTAGGCAACACAGGCAATCTAGCAAATACTGGTAAAGAATTTGCAGGTTGGAATACGAATGCAGATGGAACAGGTGTTACATATAATGCTGGAGATGAAATATCTAATGTAACTACCAATATCAAATTATTTGCTCAATGGGCTTATCCTGCAACAGGAACAGGTACTGTTACTTATACTTTGACAAAAGGATCTGACGCTGTTAGTGCTGCAGTTTCTGGAGTTACTAAACTATCCTCATCTTCCACTGCATTCTCGACTTCTACTCTTTCAATTGGTTCGAGTAACAGTAAAGATGGTTATTGTGGACAAATAACAGGTCATGCGGCAGACTTTAGTGCATCGCAATATGTGGCATTGCAATTTACGGTCGCTGATGGTTATACATTTACACCATCTGCAGTGAGCATGAAGGTGTTTGCTAATAGTACCAGCAACATGAAGATGAAACTTGTTCTCACAGACGGTGTAACGAGCGTTGAGTCTGAAGAATTAGCTTGTGCAAGTAGTGCCGACTCTGACATCGAGTTTGCATCGGGTGCATTTACTGGTAAAATATTTAAGGGAAATGTCGATGTGATTCTATATCAATGGGGAGTAACAAGTAAACGTACTTACGTCAAATCTCCTGTATCCATTACAGGTAATGTTTCTGAAGAATGCACACCGATAGGAGTAGCGGCAACTGGTACAGCAACAAATGTAACTTACAATAGCGCTTCTTTACCATTTACAATGGATAAAACTACTGGCGTTAGCAGTTTGACAATTGAAGTCTTCAAGTATAGTGATGATAGTAAAGTTGCAACTTATAGCAACATTACTCCCGCTACTTCCGGTAGCCAAGCAGCGACTGGTCTTTCTGAAAGTACCACATATTACTACACTATTACTACTGTTAGTGCAGGTGGTGATTATTGTGAAGGCGAAACAACTGCTAAATCAGCAACGTTTACTACTACCGCAGCTCCAGTAGCTAAACCGGAAATTACAGGTGCTGTAAACGAGGAAGGTTGGGGCACAGTAGCTCCGTCATCTATTATTGTAACAAGCGGAGATGAACTTTCAATTGCGGATAATGTTATTACTTGTGGAGGATTAACATTGACTGCTACTCCTGCTGAAGCAAGTGCTGAATACACTTATGCATTTGATAGTTGGAGCGGTGTAACGAATGGTCAATCGGTAACAACTAATCTTACTGCAACAGCAAACTTCTCTCGTACGCCTAACACATACAACATTACTTATACCGCTCCGACAAATGGTAATTATACCATCAAAGTTGGTGAGGAGTCGGCTGTAAATGAAAACACTACTGCCGATTATGGTAAAACAGTAACATTGGCTGCAACTCCTAATAGCGGATTTAAGTTAGGTAGTTGGAGTGTATATAAGACCGGCGATGAGAGCACAAAAGTTACTGTTACAAACAATCAGTTTACCATGCCTGCTTATGACGTAACAGTTAGTGCTACGTTCGTCGAGGCTACTGTTCTGTATGATTGTTCTGTTATGACCGCCGATGATAAATGGTTATCGTTCACAGGTGAAGAGGTAACGGGAAATGACGAAGGCACGAAGGACAAAACTTTCGGTACAGCAGGCAATCCTCAGTTAGTTATTAAAAAGGCAGGATGGGATAAAAAAGACAATATCATCAATTCGTTCATTAAATTGTTTGGCGGCAAGACCAGTATGTCAATTGTTATTCCCGCTAACAAATTGGCGACTGTTACGATTAAGTATGGTTCGTACAAGATTACTGAAAAATATTTAATGGTGAACGACGTGGCTCAAAATAAACCTCAAGAGAGTATGGTTGACGGTATAACAGCAGAGACTTATGAGAATTACATGGGAGTAGTGGAATTAACAGACCAGTCAGGAACATTGGTTTTAAACTCAAGCACGGGAAATATTTACATAGCATATGTAGATGTCGCTATCACCGGAACTATTACTCCTACCGCTCTGGACAACACAGAGGACGATGTAAAGGCTGTTAAGGTTCTGCGTGACGGTCAGATCTTCATCGAGAAGAACGGACATGTTTACAACGTCTTCGGTGCTTGCATCAAATAATGACGTAGAATTTGTAAATTTATCTATGTTTATTGCCGACTTTGGCTATTAACTCGCAAGAGTGTGGATTAGAACAGTAGAGCATCGGGAAGCTCGCTTACCAAGGTGCTCTATCGAACTAAGACACGAAAGTCCAAAGGACTCTTAGCCAAATCGGGGTTTATCTGGGTTTATTTACTTTAGATAGACTTACTTTAGAAAGCCAACAACATAAAATACATACCAAAGCCACGTGCTTCTGCACGATGGTTAAATAAGTTAAAGTAAAAAGTTGGTGCTCCCGCTGCTTGTGAAAGTCGCGGGAGTTTTTTGTTCCCTCATCTTCTTTAGACTTGTATATTAACCATTTACCATTAACCATTAACCATTAACCATTAACCATTAACCATTAACCATTAACCATTACCCATTAACCATTACCCATTTCCGTTCTTTCACCGCCCCAAATACGACACAAAAGTGGGTGATTAGCGGGTGATTAGCGGGTGATTAGTGGGTTATTCAGCCTACGTCAAGCCTCTATAAAACCTCTTTTTTGCCCCAAATCAGCCTTTTTTAGCCCACCTTTTCTATATATATACGTAGTATATATATACTTTTTGTGCCCCTTTTCTCTAAAAACAAACATTCGTTCCTTCATCCCTTCGCATATCATATACGAGCTTTTTACGGATTTTTGTTATTGGACACTATCGATTTGCAGCGATTATTCAATTTCAATTATTCAAATTCAATAATTCAATTTCAATAAATTTATCTATGTTTATTGCCGACTTTGGCTATTAACTCGCAAGAGTGTGGATTAGAACGGTAGAGCATCGGGGACGCTCGCTTACCAAGGTGCTCTATCGAACTAAGACACGAAAGTCCAAAGGACTAATAGCCAAGTCGGGGTTTATCTGGGTTTATTTACTTTCCGTTATAGCCAAAAATGCTTAAAAAATAAATTTTTTAGCAAAAATATTTGGTCATGTCAAAAAAAAGCAATACCTTTGCAGCGATTATTAAAATTTAATAATTAAAATCGAATAATTCAAATTTGGTAATTATGAAAGCACTTGAAAATCCGTTTGTTATCAAAGGAACGATACCTGATGCATATTTCTGCGACCGCGAACAGGAAACCGAGCAACTGGTTCGGTGGATTACGAATGGTAATAATGTGGTTCTTGTTGCGCCAAGACGTATAGGGAAAACACAGTTGATTGACCATTGTTTTGCGCAACCCGCTATCAAGGACAACTACTTGACAATATTTGTGGATATTCTGCAAACAACGAATCTTCAGGAGTTTACATATGAACTGGGGAAGGCTGTTTTTGAATCAGCAGGTACAATAGAGAGTAAACTTATGAAACTCTTTTTGCAAACAGTTCGTTCGTTACATGGCGAATTTGGGTTCGATCCGGTAACTAATCTTCCTAAATTCACGTTGTCTATCGGTCATATTGACAATCCTGTTTATACAATAGAAGAAATCTTCCGCTTTCTGGATAGTGCTGAACAGCGCTGTATAGTGGCAATAGATGAGTTTCAGCGTGTTGCGCAATTTCCCGAGAAAAATGTGGAGGCGATTTTGCGCACGCATATTCAGCATATGAGTAATTGCAATTTTGTTTTTGCCGGTTCTGAACGACATTTGCTGGGGCAGATGTTTATGGACTATAATCGTCCCTTCTATGCAAGCGCAACAATGATGTCGTTGGAGAAAATTGAACAAACTAAGTATGCCGAGTTTGCTATGTCGCATTTTGAGGAATATGGGAAACATATTGACGAGGAGACCATTAATCGCGTTTATGTGTTGGTGGACGGTAATACCTTTGCAATGCAAAAAATTATGAATGTCGCCTTTTCTTTAACCTTAGAAAATGAAAATTGTGATATTAATACAGTCAGGCGTGCTATAGACGAAATCCTTTCTTCTAATGATTATGACTATCGAACGCGTCTTATGACGATGAGTGTGCCGCAGAAAGAGGTGCTTTATGCTGTTGGCCGTAAAGGAGTGGTCTCGCAAATAACCGGAAGTGAGTTCGTTAGTAAATACCGTTTAGGTTCCGCAAGCTCCGTGCAATCAGTTGTGCGTAAACTGCGAGCGGATGGTTGGCTCTCTGAATACTTTGATACAGATGGTAATAAACAATATCAACTCAGCGATATCTTTCTTACCCTCTGGATTCAGAGCAAATACGGTATGGGGTATAATATATAAGCCAAAAATACTTAAAAAATAAATTTTTTAGCAAAAATATTTGGTCATGTCAAAAAAAAGTAGTAATTTTGCAGGCTTTTTCGCGCGAGAGGCTCAACACACGTTGGGACAATCAGCATGAAAAGGAATAAAAATAACAATTATTAACCGTAAGATTGGGCGGTGGATTAACGTGAAACTGTACATCGTACATTTGTAAATCGTAAATCGTAAATGATGTCCGTCGGTCTTGCAAAAACAAACAACATTAATGGAATACAATTCGTACAAAACAGCATCGGTAAGCAAAGAGGCGGCTCAGGAAGCGAAAGCGTGGGTCGTTGTGGATGCTGAAGGCCAGATTCTCGGCCGTATGTGCACCAAGGTAGCGAAATTGCTCCGCGGTAAGTACAAACCGTCCTACACTCCCAATGTGGACTGTGGCGACAACGTAATCATCATCAACGCTGCAAAAGTTCAGTTGACCGGCAACAAATGGAATGACCGCGTTTACGTTCGTTACACCGGCTTCCCGGGTGGTCAACGTGAGTTCACGCCGGCTGACCTGTTGGCTAAAGGCGCTGACAAACTCGTTCGCAAAGTAGTAAAAGGTATGCTGCCTAAGAATCGTCTGGGCGCTCGTCAGATTGCTCATCTCTACATCTTCGACGGCGCAGAGCACAATATGCAGGCTCAACAACCCAAAACAATTGATATTAACACCCTCAAATAATAGAAGTACATGGAAACAGTTAATGCATTAGGACGTCGTAAAGAGGCAGTAGCCCGCGTTTACGTAAATGAAGGTGCCGGCAAAATCGTTATTAACGGCCGCGACATCGAGACGTATTTCCCGTCTTCTATTCTGCGCTACATCGTTCTCCAGCCGCTGAACAAACTCGAGGCTGCTGAGAAATACGATATCAAGGTAACCCTTGACGGCGGTGGCTTCAAAGGCCAGGCAGAGGCTCTTCGCCTCGCTATCGCTCGCGCACTGGTGAAAATCAATCCCGAAGACAAAGCTGCATTGAAGGCAGAGGGCTTCATGACCCGTGACGCTCGTGAGGTTGAGCGTAAGAAACCGGGACAACCCAAAGCTCGTAAGCACTTCCAGTTCAGCAAGCGTTAATACGTTGGAACAAATCCAAACTGCGGAGACTTCTGCAAAGAATTACTCCGCAGTTGTCTTTGTTCAATGAATAATGAATAATTAACAAAGAATAAATCGTTCGAGTAAACGAGAAAAGAATATTCATTATGCGCGTACCTAATAATGAACGTGTACGCGTGCGCATTGAATAAAGATAAACGGAGATATTAATTAATCATTAATCATTATTCATTAAAAAAATGAGAACAAATTTTGATCAATTGCTCGAGGCTGGCGCTCATTTCGGTCACCTCAAACGCAAATGGAATCCCGCCATGGCTCCTTACATCTACATGGAGCGTAATGGTATTCACATCATCGACCTCAACAAAACAGCTGTTAAGATTGACGAGGCTGCAGAGGCTCTGAAAAATCTTGCACGCAGCGGACGCAAAGTCCTCTTCGTGGGTACGAAAAAGCAGGCTCAGGAAGTGGTTGCTGCTCATGCACAGGAAGTAGGTATGCCGTACATCACAGAGCGTTGGGCTGGCGGTATGCTTACTAACTTCCCGACCATCCGCAAGGCTGTGAAGAAAATGAGCCAAATCGACAAAATGGCTTCCGACGGCACGATGGACAACATGTCCAAGCGCGAGAAACTGCAAATCACCCGTCAACGCGAGAAACTTGAGAAGAACCTCGGTTCTATCGCTGACATGACTCGTCTGCCGAGCGCTGTGTTCGTAGTCGATGTTATCAAAGAGAAAATCGCTGTTGCAGAGGCTAACCGTCTCGGAATTCCTGTTTTCGGTATCGTAGATACCAACTCAAACCCGAACAATATCGATTTCGTCATCCCTGCTAACGATGATGCAACCAAGGCTATCGACGTCATCCTCACCGCTGTTTGCGATGCTATCAAAGAGGGTCTCGAGGAGCGCAAGGTAGAGAAAGCTGACGAAGAGGCTGCAGAGGCTCAGGCTAACACCGAAGCACCCGCTGCACACAAAGAGCGTCGTCAGCGTATCCGCAAAGCTGCTCCCAAAGCAGAGGAGAAAGCTGAGGAGCCCAAAGCTGAAGAGCCCAAAGCAGAGGACGCAGAGTAATAATCGTAAATCGTAAATCGTCAAATCGTAAATTACTATGGCTGTAACATTAGCAGATATCAAGAAATTGCGTGACATCACCGGTGCCGGTATGATGGACGTGAAGAAAGCCTTGGAAGAGGCTAACGGCGACTTCGAAGTAGCAAAAGACCTCCTCCGTAAGCGCGGACAGGCTATCGCTGCAAAGCGTAGCGACCGTGAGGCTTCCGAGGGCTGCGTACTCGCGAAAGTGAAAGGTAACTTCGGCGCTATCGTTGGCGTGAAATGCGAGACCGACTTCGTCGCTAAAAACGAAGACTTCGTAGGTATGGTGAAACTCATCCTCGACGCCGCTCTGGATAACAAAGTGAAATCGGGTGAGGAACTCAAAAACCTCAAGATCGGTAACTTCACCGTGGCTGAAATCATCACCGAGCGCTCGGGTGTAACCGGCGAGAAGATGGAGTTGGCTGACTACGCTTGCCTTGAGGCTCCCGTAGTAGATGCTTACAACCACCTTGGTAACAAACTCAGCTCGCTCGTTGCTGCTGCAGAAGGCGCAGACAAAGAGACCGTTCACGGCATCTCCATGCAGGTAGCTGCCATGAGCCCGATCGCGCTCGACGCTGACCACGTAGCTGAAGAGGTGAAGAAGCATGAGCTCGACGTCGCTATCGAGAAAACCAAACAGGACGAGATCAACAAAGCTGTGGAGAACGCTATCCGTAAAGCAGGTATCAACCCCGCTCACGTGGACAGCGATGACCACATCGAGTCCAACCAGGCTAAGGGCTGGATTACCGCTGAGCAGGCTAAGCAGGCTCGCGAAATCAAAGCTACTGTAGCGGCTGAGGCAGAGGCTAACCTCGCTAACCAGGCTAAGAAAATCGAAATGATTGCACAGGGACGTCTTGGTAAGTTCCTCAAAGAGAACACTCTCTTCGAGCAGGCTTATATCATGAGCGAGTCCAAAGAGCTTGTGAAGGATATCCTCAAAGCAAAAGGCGTGCAAATCCTTGATTTCCGCCGCATCACATTATCCGCTGAATAATGAAAACATTTTGGAAGATATGTGGATGGGGAGCACTAGCAATAGTGCTCCTCTTTGCATTGATACTTGCCGTCGCTTCGCCTGCTGCCAAGTATGTCGTAAATAACTATGGCGAGCGTATCGTGGGACGTCAGCTCCATGCTGACCGCGTCATCATCAATCCCTATTGGGGCGGCGTGACCATCCGAGGATTTCAATGCAAGGAACCCAACGGCGAAACGGACTTCGTCTCGTTCGACCGTCTGTATGTGCAAATCGCTTACCCGCAACTCATTGCCAAAACCGTCAAGATTCGCGCCATCCATCTTGACGACTTCAACGGGCAAGTGCTCAAGAGCAACGACAAACTCAATTTCTCGGACATCATCGAGCGCTTTGCATCCAAAGACAGTCTCGAAGAACAGATGCCAAAAGATACCGCGAAGAGCGAGTGGACGGTGGCTCTTAATGATATTCGAATCAACAACGGCTCTATCCGTTACCGCGATGTGGTAAGCGACAAACAGTGGAAACTGGAGGATATCTCGCTTAACATCCCCGGACTCTATTTCGATAACACGCAGACCAACGCCGGTCTCGAGTTCGGCTTGCCGACCGGAGGTAGAGTAGGTGTTATCGCGGGATATAAGATGCAATCGAACCGTTATGCGGTGAAACTGAACCTCTTCGACGTCCATACCGATGTCGTCCTGCCGCTCGTACAGGATTTCCTCAATATCAGCGGTCTGGGTGCTAAACTCAACGGTTCCGTGCGTGTCGATGGAAGCCTCGATAACATCAATAATCTCCAACTCAGCGGAAATATCGCCATGACAGGTCTCAGCATCCAAGATACCCGTCGGGACGAGATAGCGTCGATAGAAGAGTTGCGCGTGGCGCTCAATAAAGGCGATCTGAGCACCAAGACCTTCATTCTTGATACACTCGTCATCTCCGGTATCACAGGAAACTACGAAGTACACGAGACATGGAATACGCTTTCCCGTTTGCTCAAAGAGCCGGATAAAGAAGAACTGGAAGACAGCCTGGATACCGAAATACCGGACTCGATCAGCCAAGAGCCAGCGCCAAAGTCAAAGCCAACGTCAAAATCCCTTGTATGGATGGCCAAGCAAGTCCGTATTACCGGACATGACCTCACGTATCATGATTATTCGATGAAGCGCGAATGGGAGTATGCGATTAAGACGCTGGAAGTGAAAGGAACCAATATCGCTACGAACGGACGTAACAGCGTTAACCTCAAGGCTACGCTCACGTCCGATGCACAGATGAAGGCGGATTTCACAGGCGGTTTGGACCTCGCGAAACAAGACACGCGAATGAATTTGAACCTGAAAGGCGTTAAACTGGAGGATTTCAGCCCGCTTTGCCAGAACTACACCGGCTATCCGCTTAACGGCGGAGACCTGAGTCTCGAATCGCATATAGACGTGCTATCCGGTAAAATGAACGGTACCAACCGCATCATCATCGATCATCCGCGTGTAGGCAAGAAAGAGCGGCTTAGTAAAGCCAAATATAAGAATATCCCGGTGCGCACGGGTGTCAGCATGCTTACTTCGGCGCAGGATATGATTGTGCTCGATGTGCCTCTCTCCGGCGATGCAACCAACCCGAAATTCAAACTCAACAAGGTTATCGGACGAGCACTCCTCAAAGTGTTCTTCGGGCCGCTCATGGGCGTTAATGACCGAAAGTCGGTAAGTGAACAGGAGATGGAAGAGATTCAAACCCTATTGGGCGAGGACTCGACAGACGTCGCAGTGGCCGCAAGCGACAGCATCGGTCTCTCCGAAGTAAGCGAGTAGCACTTGTTCGCGGCAGAATTGCGTCTGGTCGGCATATTCCACCATGGCTTGCAACTTCTGCACATAGCGTTTCTGACGCTCCTCATAGATAGCGGGCGAGAGGTAGATTTCTGCTTCTCGCTCGTTCGTCATAGTAAGGCTGCAACCTACAGAACGAGGGATATACGTGATTATTCCGCGCTGCGCCAACGATACTAACAACTGATGTGTCGCCTCATTGTCCGCTTCGCGCACATACTGCAAATCGGTATAGATGCCTGTATAACCACGCATCAGTATGTCTAACAGTTCCGCTTGTTCGCGCGAGAGATTGTATTCGCCTAACTGATGACGCGGCACAAGAATCTGCACGCGCGGCTGTGTCTCGTGCTCTTCTTCGAAATCAATATAGCCCGCTTGTGACAATATATGCAGGGCGGAGTAGGTCTGCAGCACAGGCAGTTTCATCACATGGCAGAGTTGGTCGATATGTAGCATGAACCGGTGACCTAAACCGCTACCCGCGCCTATTTGCAGAAAGTCCATCGTCTTTTGATAGACCTGCTCCACAAATTCCTTCGGCGGATAGTTGTCCGTCACGCGCTTCCGCGCTTTTGCCTTGTCCTCTTTCTCGTTATATAGCAGCACCGCATAAGCCGTCTTGCCGTCGCGTCCTGCACGACCCGCCTCCTGATAATAGCTCTCTAAGGTGTTCGGCAAATCATAATGAATCACCACGCGCACATCGGGTTTGTCGATCCCCATTCCGAAAGCGTTGGTCGCCACGATGACGCGTGTCTCTCCGCTTGTCCATGCCGCCTGTCGCGCATTCCGCTCTTGCGTCGTCAATCCCGCATGATAGTAATCCACCGTGAACCCTGAACCATTAACCCTTAACCATTCCGCCAACTCCTGTGCCCGTTTTCGGTTTCGTACATACACAATCGCGCTCCCCGGCACACGGCTCAAGATATGCGCCACTTGCTCGTCTTTCTTGTCCGTCCGCCGAACGATATATTGCAGGTTCTCGCGGTGGAAAGACTTACGCAGCACGTGTTTCTCTGCAAAACCCAGCTTCGCTTGTATATCGTCTATCGTCTCCGGCGTAGCAGTAGCGGTCAGCGCCAGAACCGGCACACCCGGCAGTAACTCCCGCACAGCCGCTATATTCAGATACGAAGGACGAAAATCATAACCCCATTGTGAGATACAGTGTGCCTCATCCACGGCTATCAGACCTACAGGCAAGTCTGCCAGACGCTTGCGAAACTCCTCGCTCTCCAGACGTTCAGGGCTGCAATAGAGGAAATGGTAAGGCTCGCCGTACAAACAGTTATCCAGCGCGATGCGCTGTTTATCCCAGCTCATGCCGGTATAGATAGCCGCCGCCTGTATTCCGCGTTCTTGCAGATTCGCCACTTGGTCACGCATCAATGCTATCAACGGCGTGATAACGAGGCACAACCGTTTGTCCGGATGAGCGTCCGCCATCACCAGTGTCGGCACCTGAAAGCATATACTCTTGCCGCCGCCCGTAGGCATCAGCGCCAACGTGTCACGTCCCTCTAAAACAGAAGCGATGATTTCCGCCTGTAGGGGACGAAAATCATCGTATCCGAAATACTTATTTAACGCTTCTCGCGAGGTCATATCAGTTTAACGCACGGAGTGCTGCTCGCACGCGTGCCAAAGTTTCTTCTTTTCCCAGCACATCGGTAATAGCCCAGATATGCACACCGCGGGCTGCTCCAACGAGACAGATACGGAACGCATTCATCACAATGCCTACGCCGTATTCATGCTCCGCAATCCAAGGCATGACCACATCGTCCAGATGCCAACGAATAACGGCATTTCCCTTGTCATCCGTCGTCTCGTAGTTCTTGTGCCAGTCCTCTTCACTCACGTTCTCCAGAACCGCTATCAACTCCTGCATGTGGCGCGGTGAGTCTTCTTTCCAGCGTTTAGCCAACGATTTCTCGTCATACTCGGTCGGAGCTACGAAGAAATAGTTCACCTGCTCCCAGAGTTCGTTCACAAAATTCACGCGGTCTTTCGTCAAGCCGATGACTTTGGCGACTTCAGCTATTGTCTTTCTACTTTCTACTTTTGTCTCCAATATCGGCATGAATAACTCAGCGAGTTCTTCATCGGACTTCTGGAGAAGATATTGGTGGTTGAACCATTTGCCCTTCTCGTAATCGAATTTCGCGCCGGCTTTGGACACGCGGTCAAGGCTGAATTCCTGAATCAACTCGTCCATCGTGTACAGCTCTTTGTCTCCGCTTCCGTGCCAACCGAGCAATGCCAGGAAGTTAATCACCGCCTCAGGCAGATATCCGCTCTCGCGGTAACCGCTGCTGACTGTGCCGTCTTTCTCGTTGTGGAATTCCAATGGGAACACGGGGAAACCTAATCGGTCGCCGTCGCGCTTGCTCAGCTTGCCATTTCCGTCCGGCTTAAGCAGCAACGGCAGATGCGCAAACTGCGGCATCGTGTTTTCCCAACCGAACGCTCTGTACAGCAGCACGTGGAGTGGGGCAGAAGGTAACCATTCCTCGCCGCGGATGACATGACTAATCTCCATCAGATGGTCGTCCACGATGTTCGCCAAATGGTATGTCGGCAGGTCGTCTGCCGATTTATACAGCACTTTGTCGTCCAATATGTTACTGTTGATGACCACTTCGCCGCGGATCAAATCATGTACATGCACATCTTCGTTGGGCTCTACTTTGAATCGAACCACATATTTCTCGCCGCCGTCCACTAGTCGCTTCACTTCCTCTGCCGGCATCGTCAGCGAGTTACGCATCTGCATTCGTGTACGGGCATCGTATTGAAAATTCGGTATCTCCGTGCGCTTGGCTTCCAGTTCCTCCGGCGTGTCAAAAGCAATATACGCATGGCCGCTGTCCAGCAACTGCTTCACGTATGTATGATAAATCTCCCGACGCTCAGACTGACGATAAGGACCATGCGAACCCACCGCTTCGATTTCTTTAGCTCCTTTTTTCATGCGCAGACCTTCGTCAATGCCGATTCCGAGCCAATCAAGCGCCTCCAGGATATACTCCTCGGCTCCGGGCACAAAGCGCGTGCTGTCAGTATCTTCGATACGAAGCAACATGTCGCCGCCGTGCTGGCGTGCAAACAAATAGTTATACAATGCGGTTCGTACACCGCCGATATGTAACGCGCCCGTTGGACTTGGCGCAAAACGTACTCTTACTCTTCTATCCATTAATCATTAACCATTAACCGTTAACCATTCACCATTCACCATTAACCATCCCTCACCCTGCCCATGTATTGCGGTCAAGCGAGCGGTAGGAAATAGCTTCTAATAGGTGTTGTTTCTGTATATTCTCTGTTCCTGATAAATCAGCTATCGTTCGTGCCACTTTCAGGATACGGTCGTAAGCACGGGCACTCAACCCTAACTTACCCATCGTGAACTCCAGCAGTTTGTCGCATTCGGCATCTAAGGCGCAGTACTGACGTACCATCTTCGCATTCATCATTGCGTTGCAGTGAACCAACTTACTGTGCTTAAAACGCTCATTCTGAATGGCTCTCGCTTTCAGCACTCGTTCCCGCATCACAGCTGAACTCTCGCCCGGTTGTGTGTCGCGTAACTGCTCATACGGCACCGCCTCAATCTCGCATTGGATATCGATTCGGTCCAATAGCGGCCCGCTAATCTTACTCAGATATCGATGCACCTGAGCCGGCGTGCAGGTACACGGATGAGCCGGGTTGTTCTCTCCGTAATGTCCGCAGGGGCATGGGTTCATGGCGGCTACGAGCATGAACGATGCCGGATAATCGACCGTCTCTTTGGTACGAGCTACGGTGATGTGTCGGTCTTCCAGCGGCTGACGCATCACTTCCAGTGCTGACCGCTTGTATTCCGGCAACTCGTCGAGAAACAGCACACCGTTGTGTGCCAAACTTATCTCACCGGGATGCGGATTCGTTCCTCCGCCGACCAGCGCAACGTCCGTTATCGTGTGATGCGGTGCGCGGAAAGGGCGCTGTACAATCAGCGAACCGCTCGCGCCATTGCGCTTGTTCATCAATCCGGCTACCGAATGTATCTTCGTCGTCTCAAGCGCTTCTTCCAGTGTCAGCGGCGGAAGGATGGATGGTAACCGCTTGGCAATCATGCTCTTACCTGCTCCCGGAGGACCAACCATAATCATGTTATGTCCGCCTGCAGCGGCAACTTCCATCGCGCGGCGCACCTTGAATTGTCCGCGTACGTCCGAGAAATCCAAATCCGAAGGAAAGGCCAATTCGTCAAACAGCGCTTGCGTATCGACATGTACCGGCTCGAAGTGTTCATCAGGATGGAGATCGTCTTTCTTCTCTCCGTTCAAAAACCGTACCACCTCGCATAGACTCTCCATCCCATATACATCCAGCCCTTCCACCACCGCTGCTTCGTTGGCATTGGCAGCAGGTACAATCAATCCCTTAAAACCTTCTTTTCGTGCACATAGTGCAATGGGCAGTGCGCCGCGAATCGGTTGCAACGAACCGTCCAGCGACAACTCACCCATAATCATGTATTGCTCCAGCAGTTTCGCCTTCACTTGTTCGCAACCGGCCAACATACCGATGGCTAACGGCAGGTCAAACGAGGCTCCCTCTTTACGGATATCTGCAGGTGACATGTTGATGGTGAACGCACGGTGCAGCTTCTCCATCCCATTCACCGTCAGAGCGGCCATGATACGCTCGTGCGATTCCTTGACGGACACATCCGGGAGTCCCACTAATGTGAAATCGAATCCCGGCACTGCATGCACCTCTATCGTCACATGTACAGCATCTATCCCTACCGGCGCAGCACTATGTGTCTTAATCAACATGAACCCTTAAACTTCTTAAACCGTTTAACCATGAACCGTGAACCATGAACCATTAATAGTTCTCCGCCAGCAGCTGGAAATACGCCTGTGCATGGTGGCAAACAGGGCACTCTTCCGGAGCAGCCTTGCCCACAACGATATGTCCGCAGTTGGAGCACTGCCAGATGCAGTCGCCCTCACGTGAGAACACGATTTTGTCTTCGATATTCTTCAGCAGTTTGCGGTAGCGCTCCTCGTGGTGCTTCTCGATAGCGCCCACCATCTCAAATTTCTCTGCTATCTCGTCAAATCCTTCTTCCTCCGCCTCTTTGGCCATGCGGGCATACATATCCGTCCACTCTGCATTCTCGCCTGCAGCAGCATCAGCCAGATTCGCTTCCGTACCGCTTATCTTACCGCCGTTCAGGTATTTGTACCACAACTCTGCGTGCTCTTTCTCGTTCGCAGCGGTCTCTTCGAAAATCTTGCTTATTTGCACATAACCGTCTTTCTTGGCTTTTGATGCAAAAAACGTATATTTATTCCGTGCCATGCTCTCGCCGGCAAATGCTTCCATCAGATTCTTCTCTGTCTTTGTTCCTTTTAAGTCTTTCATAATGTTTTGATTTTAAATGTGAATAAAAAATATTTTAACCATTAACCATGAACCATGAACCATGAACCATTAATCCTTCCCTCAAAAACCGTGCCAAATTATTGTACTTCTGTGCCGGTGAGGGTGTAGGTCTTGTCGCCGCGGAGGATGAATATCTGGCCGTTGCGGAGTACTTTACGTGCCGGTTCAACTCCCTCAAAGGAGAGTTGTTCGATATCCTGCGGAGCACCGAGGACACCATCCAGAATAGCGCGGATAGCATCGCATTTGCCTTGGTCGGTATTGGACGAGAAAGTGACCGAATGGTTCTGCGCAGGCAGAATAAACTTCTTCACAGTGCTGCCATTGATGAACGCATCTTTTACTGCTGCTCCGGTCCAGGTGTCATCTTCTCCGTAAATAAGGATGATGGGTTTGGTGGCATTTTGCGTAGCCGTCATCGCCCGGTCATAGAGGCTGCGGTTGAATGTAAGGTTCTTGCACCACGGAGTCTCGAAGTTGCGCAGGACACCTACGTATTTCTTATAAGTCGCATTCCATGCCGGGGCTGCTTGTTCGCCCACAATCAGATTGTACCGCAGGTCATAATAACCCAGTTCGCATTTGGCTTGGTAGGAGTATGCATGATTATCGACAATCTTTCCGTTCTCGCGCACCCACCATTCATCCTCCGTGATACCGAAAGGCTCATATGCTCTCCTGCGTGCCACTTTTCTACGCGGCATCTGCTTGGCGTCCGGATAAGCACGAAGCGTATCTATCCAACGACCAAAACTATCCAAGGAGAAAGTGCATTTCTCGAACATATAGGCATAGACCGTGTCGCAATAATCGGTAAAGCCGTATTGTTGCATGACGCTGGTGTTCTTGTAGAGTTGTTTGCGAATCGATGCCGTGTCAGAATACGTATGTTCCTCATAGCCGAAAAGGGCAACATTCGTCAGATAACTGCCATAGATAGTGTCTGCATGCGCATCAGATGTATTGCCGTCGAAGGTCATCTTATAGAAGATGTTGTAAATCTTCTGCATGTCCTCCGAGATGCCTTGTCGACGAATAGACATGAACATATCGCGGAACTCCTGATTCCAGCCGTTTTGATACCAATAGGTCTGCATCGTCGTGTCGCGGTCGGAGTCAAAGAATGGCGCGGAATAGGGAACGTAGATATCCATGTCTTCGGGGTGGAACGTATGTTGGAGCAGGGTGGTGATTCCGCCTTTGCTCACACCGCTCATCACCCATTTGCCTTTCAGCACTTTCTTGAGCGCAACCACGAGATTATGGAAATCCTCTGCCGCTTCTTCCGCCCGCAGGTCATCGAGGTTGGTCCAGCATTGCGATGGCGCGGAGAAAGCATAATACCGATGCTCGATAGAGATATAGTTGGCTCTATACCGGTTGGCAATCTCTTCTGCACAACTGTTGGCCTCTTTCTTAAACGTGTCATCAGGGCTATCGACAAACGACTGATACAGCGCATAGCCCGTGCAATAGAGATGATTGACAGCGGTCGTGGGATCCATGCTGTTATCGACCGTGATCAGCGCGCGCATCGGGAAAGAAGGACCATCGGGCACAGCGTGCTTCACCGGCTGATGGAAATAGATGATATATGTCGTCGTGTTCGGCGCCGCTGTATCCGGCGGATAATATGACATAGAATCGATAAAACCCTGGTTCAATGTTTGCAGATCCTGCACCCACTGAGGAACACTCCCGTTTTGCGCTGCTCCATGCATCGCCATGAACATCGTTATGATAAAGAGTATGATTTTTCTCATCCGTATGTTATTTTTAACCATTAACCATTAACCATTATACCTCCGCTCGACTTCCTCCCAATTGATAATCTGCCATAGTGCCTGCAGATGCGCTGCGCGGCGGTTGCGATAGTCGATATAATACGCATGCTCCCATACATCCATCGTCAGCAGCGGCTTTAGACCTTTGGTAATCGGATTGCCGGCATTCGGCTCTTGTGTGATGACCAGCTTCCCGTTTTTGTCTGCGGCTAACCATACCCATCCAGAACCGAACAGCGTCACGCCTTTCTGCTCAAACTCCGCCTTGAATGCCTCGAACGACCCAAAATCCCGAATAATAGCTTTGACGATAGGTTATGGTTCAGTATCTGACCGGCGTTGTTGAAGATACCGCCTTGCGATTTGCATACGATCTCCTCTAATGTCATCCCTTCATATTCCGTCCCGGCAATCAGTTTGTTGAGGTTATCCACATATGCCTGCAAGTGCTTGCCGTAGTGATACTCAATCGTCTCCTTGCTTATCACCGGCTCCAGTGCCTCCGCCGCATACGGCAATGTCATTAGCGAAAAAATAATTGTCAGCATAATATTGATTTTAGCATTATCTTTTTAAATTCGCTACAAAATTACTAAAAAAAAATCAAATATGCAAGATTTTGCCTCAAAAAAACCAAATATGCTTGTATAATTTGTATTTTTTTAGAAAAGATTGTTGTTTGCACGTTTGTGCGGACGTAATTTCGACAGGTGAAGGAGTGCCTCGGATGGCACTACGAGTATTGCAACCGAAAAGTCCCCACTTTGAGGATTAGTACAATACATAGAATAATCTATGTCAGTGTCCTTGAAGTTACGATATAAAAAAAATCAAATATGCAATTATTTAACGAAAAAAAAATTAATTAGTGTGCAAAAAATATTTATTCCTTACGCATTTTCGGTTAAATATAAACTTTTTCGTACTTCGCAGAGTTGGGATGGCGCTATGTTGCTTACTCCAGTACGTCTTTGTATTCCTCCGTGCGGTTGAGGAAAGCTTGCGCGTAGGAGCAGACAGGGATGATCTGGCGGTTGTTGGCACGCGCAAAGTCCACAGCGGCAAGAACCATCTGACGGGCGATACCGCGGCCTTCAAAGCCCTCAAAGACGCGTGTGTGGTCAATGATCATCCGCTCGGGAGTAGGGCGTTGGTATGTCATTTCGCCTACTTGCATCGGTTCGGTACATGCGCTTTCTTCGGTGGCTTGCATCCACGCCTCAAAAACGCCGCTCTTCTCGGTCTCTTGGTGTTGAATAGTTATCATAGTTGCTTTGTTTTAGCAGTCATTTACGTTACCATCTCGTTAGCATTACGGATGTTTTAGTAGGATTTCCTTCCAGTTCCAGAAGTTTCTTTTTTATCTCCGTTCCGTATTCGTACCCGCCAATTTTGCCATGTGCGGCAATGACTCGGTGGCAGGGGATGATGAGGGCAATAGGATTGGCTCCCAAGGCTTGTCCGACCGCTTGTGCGGAACGGCAATCCACCATCTTGGCGATTTCTCCGTAAGTCTTGGTCTGAGCATATGGAATGGTCAGTAATGCCTGCCATACGCGCTTTTGAAAGTCTGTGCCTTGCGGATTGAGCCGCGGCACATTACATGGTCGTTTGCCCGCAAAATAATCATCTAACCATTGGATGGTTTCCGCGATAATCGGCGGTGGGGTAGTTGTTGCTTTGGGGGCATATTCTCCTTGTGTTGCTGAGTTTTGCTCCCTACAAAACCGCAGACTCGTTATGGCCTCGCCGTCACTTTCTATGATGATAGACCCCAGAGGCGAGATATATGTGGCGGTATTTGTCATGGCAAGTTATTCTTGGCTTTCCGAGGTGTTGTCGGTAAGTTGGGCGAAGAGGTCCAGACCTTTGGGTGTAATGCGTACTTTGTTCCTGTCTTTTCAAATTCCGCTGCAAAGATAGTTATTTTTTGTCGAATAAGCAAATGAAATCGTTACTTTTTGTCGAATAATTGCATTTTTTTTTAGAGATTCTTCTTACTCTATAATTAGGATTAGTGATTTAGACAACTGGTCTATCGGTGCCAACACCTTCTACCATTTCCTTCAATTATTTGCATTCGTTAAATTAATCCTAATTTCTTTAACCTACTCCTGATAGAACCGGTATTACGTTGGAAGATGATAGATAGATCTTTTATTTGAAATCCTTGCTCGTATAGGCGTTTCAACTCTTTATCCTCGCTCTCAGACCACTGCACATATGCATTTGCGTGTAATTCCTTTTGCTCCTGCATGTGTGATTTGGTTGAAGTCGGTTGTACTGGAGGTTTTTCTACCTCCTCTACTTTTTTGCCAATAATAGCTTCAATAAAAATTGCACCGTATTTGGCTTGTTTGTTTTCTCCAACTCCATATATCATGCCGAAAGCGGCTATGTTCTGTGGTTTGTAAGTGGCGAGTTCGTGGAGTGTCTTGTCCGAGAAAATAATATAGGGTGGGAGATGCTCCTCGCGGGCAATCTGTATGCGTAATTGACGCAGACGTTCGAAAAGTTCTTTATCCTCAACGAGTACCGGTTTGGTTGTGGAAATGGATGATAGTTTCGCAATTTGTATATTCGTCAAAGCGGAAATTTTTGTGCGTTTGTTCTTGACACGCAAGTCTTCTTTGACAACCTTTGAAAGCTGTACGGTTTTACATTTGAAGAGTACGGATTTGCCTAATGCCGTTACATGTATATGTCGATTTTCTTTGTAATCTAATTCAATCAAACCCATTTGAAGCATTTGTAGTAGGTAGTCATGCCATTCACGGAAAGAAAACTCTTGACCAACACCGAATGTGGGAAGTTGTGAATAACCATGTGTCAGAACCTCCCTTGTGGCATTACCGCGCAGGATATCAATAGTGGTAGTAAATCCCACTTGTTCGTTGGCTCGTATAATGGCAGATAGAGCCATTTGAGCATAACGTGTGCCATCGAATTGTTCCGGCGGATTATTGCATACATCGCAGTTACCGCACTGACATTCAGACACTTCCCCAAAATAATTTAGCAAGATTCGTCTTCGGCAAACTTGTGCTTCTGCGTATTCTTGCATTCTATTCAACCGCTCTTCGTTAATTTCTCTTTGTCCGGATTCTTGTGCAAACCGTTTGAGTAGAATGATGTCTTGCAGGTTATAGAAAAGAATTGTCTCACATGGTAGTCCGTCTCGTCCACCACGACCTATTTCCTGGTAGTAGTTTTCAATACTTTTAGGTAAGTTATAATGGATGACAAAACGCACGTTGCTCTTGTCAATGCCCATTCCGAAAGCGATGGTGGCGCACACAACTTGCACACGGTCGTTAACAAAATCATCTTGCACGCGGTTGCGATCCTCAGAACTGAGTGTGGCATGATAAGCAGCAGCAGAGATGCCGTATCGTTGGAGTTTCGCAACTAATTCTTCGGTCGTTTTGCGCGCCAGACAGTAGATGATTCCGCTCTCATAGGGATGGAGGCGGATTAGTGCCAAAATATGTTTCAGTTTGTCAGCAGCTGAATAGCCTCTGCACACTTGCAGACTCAGGTTCGGGCGGTTGAAAGAACTGATAAACTGCTGTGCGTCTGTAATATTCAATTGTTGCAGAATATCTTCTTTTGTTACTTTGTCCGCAGTGGCAGTTAATGCCATGATAGGTACGTCAGGGAATGTTGAACGAATATCAGCTAGTTGGGTGTATTCCGGACGGAAATCGTGCCCCCATTGAGAGATACAATGCGCCTCATCGATAGCAAATAGCGAAATAGGAATACGTGAAAGAAAGCGTTTTTGCTCTATGACAAAGCGTTCCGGTGAGATATATAGCAGTTTCAATTGACCATGTAGGCAAAGATCAATTATAGCCCGGTTCTCGGCTTCGGTGTTATTGCTGTTGATAGCCGCCGCTGCGATGCCGTTAGCGCGTAGCGCATCCACTTGGTCTTTCATCAGCGAAATAAGCGGAGAGATTACAACACCAACTCCCTGACGCATCAGAGCTGGGATTTGGTAGCAAAGGGACTTGCCTCCGCCGGTAGGCATCAACACCAATGCATTGCCTCCGGCCATCACATGCTCAATAATTTCCCGTTGTAATAGTCGAAAAGAATCATATCCGAAATATTTCTTTAGTGTTTGTAGCATTGACACAACTCCCCATTCTTTTTATACTTTCCCCGTATTTTTCAAAAATCATTAACCCTTAATCATTAACCATGAATTAATCATGCCCTTGTGGCTAAGAACTTTTATTTCTACGGCAACTCTGGCTTATACACCATCGGTTCTTGTGGCTCACGATGATGCAGGAACATCGTCATATAAATCGGTGCATACACAACATTTTCGCTCTCGGATAGATTATCATTACTCAGCACAATCGCACGATGAATTCCATACTCCTTATTCTTCATTATATTGCTCAATGCCGCATGCCGCTGATAGTCCTTCCCGGACTTCACTTCTAACGGAATAATCACATCGTCTTGCTCTAACAGAAAATCCACCTCACCTTGCTTCTTGCTGTTGAAATACCGCAATTTCCATCCATGTGCATGCAGTTCCTGCGCCACTGCATTCTCGTATATTGCTCCGTTATTGATATTTACGTCGCCTTGCAGTATCTTCAGCTGAATACCTCCTACGTACTGCGATGCCAAAAGACCCACGTCGTTTTGGAACAACTTGAATAGATTGCGCAATTCATTCAGTTTTAGCGGCACACGCGGTTCCTCTACATTGTAGGTGGGCAGCGCCATATCTGCATCGCGTAGCCATACAAAACTGTTCTCGTGCCGAGAGAACTTGATGTGCTCGTTGAGATCCTTGAGGATGAAACGTTTGTTCTTGGCGTTCAGTTCAGATGGAATCAACTCGAAAATATCATTGATGTAGAGTTTGTCGTCCGGATCGTAGCGTGCAATATCTCTCCGATATAGCGTTAGAATAGATTGTTGCTCCAGCAGTACGCGTTGCAAATCGTTCGTATCCACATACGTCTGCACCGCAGCCGGCATACCTCCGACTATCAAGTAGAGATTGAACAAACGAATCAACTTCTCATGTATATAATTGTCCACCAACTTGTGCTGCTCCCACGATTCATGTACTGATTTCAGCACATCTTCCGATACTCCCAAATTACGGATGAACTCTTCGAAATCCAATGGAAACATCTGGAATTCGGACATATATCCAACCGGTTCAGAACGGACGTCATTCAGTTCTAATCCTAACAACGAACCGCTCAACGCATATTTGAATCGTCCCTCATCCACCAGTGCTTTTACCCACGTTAGGATATCTGCGTACTCCTCCACTTCGTCAAAGAAGATTAGCGTCTTGCCGGGCTCTAACGGCCTATTGGCATATGCAGAGATACGCAGCAGTAGTTCCTGTACGTTCGCTGCACCCTCCGGAATACGCTTCGTTTCAGGTTGTAGGAGGAAATTCATCTCTACTAGATCCAAACCGGCTTGCTTGGCGTATCGTCTGATAGCAAATGTTTTACCTACCTGTCTTGCTCCGGAAAGTAGCAAAGCCTTCTTGGTTGTGGCATAATGCCGTTCTATTACGCTGTCAATGTGTCGATTAAGCATAACTTTGTCCGTTTTTTCAATACTAATTTTGCTTGTTTTGTCCTTTTTTCCAATGTATATTGTCCGCATTTTGTCCGTTTTTCCAACAAATTCGGCGCAAAATTACAAAAAATAAATGACATATGCAAGCATATGCCATTCTTTTTGCAGATTTTTTTCAAAAAATCGTAACCATTAACCATGAACCGTGAACCGTGAACCATCCATCACCATGAATCGTTAACCGTGAACCATTCATCCCCCTTAACCATGAACCGCCATCACATCCTCTGCAGCCATGGGCTGGTACGCTCCGTCTTTGCTTTCGTAGATGATGGTATCCGGCTCAAGGCATTCCAGGTTATGCCATACACCCTTCAGGACAACCAATAGCGGCACGGAACAACCATGGCGTAACTCAATCGTTTCCGTCACCGTCCCGTTCTCGTCATAGAAATATTCACGTATGGCACCGCGCACAATCGTCACAATCTCTGACGATGTCCTGTGTCGATGAATAGGCACAATGGTCCCCGGCTCTAATGCATTCAGCATCCGTTGACTCTGGTCTGCATCCGAATTGCGCAAGTCATAGTTCTGCCTCAATCGCGGATTAACCTTCGCCTGTGCGCTGAGATGATTTAATAATTCGTTCGTTATTACCATACTCTTAAACTTCTTAAACTTCTTGAACCCTTGAACTCTTAAACCCTTTCATCCCTCAAGGCTTTGCAGGTACTCTGCATGCAAATGATAATACTTCTTCATAAAAATGAGGTATGCTGCGCATAGGACAACAATCGCGACAATAGCATATACCCAGTGCCAATGGCTGATGTACACCAATCCCAGCGATACAATTAACTGAATCGCCATATAGGACAGCGAAACAACCTCATGAGGGATATGCAATTCATTGGCCATGAGTTGATAAGCATGTTTGCGGTGCGCTTGTCCGAGATTCTCATGCAGCATGATACGATGGCAGATGGTCAAGATGGTATCTACGCCATACACAACAAGCAGAATGATATAGCTAAAATCTCCGGTCTGCAAAATCAGTTTTCCTAATGGCAACAACACGATAAAGGCCATACCGATACTGCCTACATCCCCGGCAAAGCACTTTGCCTTTCCTTTCGGACGGAAATTGAAGTAACTGAATACGACACACGCGATAGCCGCTACAACGAGATAAGACATCTCAATGAAATGCAACGAGTGGTTGAGTATCATTAACGGAATCAGTACCGCAAATGAATATCCGCCGGTGATGCCGTTGACGCCGTCCATGAAGTTGTACGCATTGATAATTCCCACGCAGATAATCAAAGCTAAGATGATTATCCACCAGCTCTCCCAGTTCAGAATTCCAAATTCTGCAAACATCAAAAACATAGCTGTGAACTGCGCTATAAGCCGCATAGAGTCGGGTAGGGAACGAACATCATCCCAGAAACTGATGCCGCATACGATGGTCAATCCGGCAAGAAACCACGGATAATGAAATCCGAAGAAAGCACTCCAAATCCATGCTCCAAATAGGAATATGACGCCACCTCCCCGCAGTACCACCGAACTATGCGACGACCGCTCGTTCGGCTTGTCGATAATATTAAACTTATCCGCAACACGGAAATAAATCAGTTCTATTGCCAACAAAAGAACGAAGATTATACAATAAGTAAGATATATGTTCATAGCTCGACCGATTTTTGTGTGCAAAATTTTAAAATCTTATATGCGCAAATTTATCAAAAAAATGAATTATTTGTGTCGAATAACAAACTTATGGTGTCTAATAACTATTTAATGCCTATTTTTTTATTTTCCAAATGTTTAAGCATCAGCAATGCCTCTGAATATCCAAGTGGGGATAATTTGTAGACAATCTTTTCTTCTCGTGTACTTAATTCATAGTATGGATACAAAGACATATTGAAATAACGGCTTACATTGTTTTTGTTTTTTTTTCTTTCTATAGACGGAAATAATGCATTAATTTTTTTAGCAATCTGAGCTGTCGTAAAATATATATTCTCATCTGTCAAATACTCAAACGCAAGTGTCAATAATATACACTTCTCCAGCGACAATTGTTTTGTATTCTGAAAATGCTTTATTCTGTCTGCTACTTTTTCTTCATATATAGTGTCAATATCGCTTACGACATTATCTAATGCATCATAATACGATTTATGATTTTTAAAGTCATTCTTGATAATTTGGATTCCCTTTCTATTTTTAATTTCACAAACTCCCATCCCGCTTTGCACATCATTGATTCTTGCAAATTCTTCCCTGGAATATACAGCGTGTGGATCTCGTCGTCTACGCACCCATCTATCAAATCGAACACCCTCACTTGATTCGATATAAAAGGAATACTCATCTAGAATAGCAAAGTTTTTAACAAAATAATCTATCTCCTCATTATTACGAAAACCCGTTACGACAAAACTATCCTCTAATCCCTTGCTCATAATATATTGAACCACTTGCTCTGCTATAACAGTTGGTTCTGCTTTTAAAAGTCTCGATGCAAAATCATGCTTGTTTATTGTTGTATCCTTGCCACATGTCTCATGATAGATAACACCCATAAAGTCACTTGCCTCTATATGGTATAGTCCATATTTCTCCAATAAGTAACGACCAGCTGTTGACTTTCCGGCACAAGTCTCTCCACAAAACAATAATCGCTTTGAAAAGAGTTTTGGGGATATAATATTTATATCTCCTCTTTTCGGCTTTAACAACTTATAGTCTTGAAGAAAATGAATCATTTGTTCAAATGCTCCGCGCCTAAAATCACACCTGTCAGCACTTGCAATGTCCAATAAGCTCATCGGCATACTTTCTCCATTCGGGACAAACCATTTATTAAAAGTTTTATTATCTAGCCACGGATAAAGTATATTCGTTTGAATCTCGTGCTCTTTTTCCGAAATAATTCCATCGGTATGACTTGTAAATCGAATATACTCATTGTCCTTCCCTATTTGTTTGCGAACTTGGGGAGGAATATACAAAATGACATGAGACATCACACGCGCTGATCGATCATTCCCTCTCTCCTTCAATAGCGCATCTAATTTATCAAATGTCATGTCCTCCATCCAATACTTCACATCTACACCTGGAACCTCTTCATTTTCGTTACTCAGAGCTGCTATTCTTACAGACGTATCTTCTATAAAGAAGAAACTATCATTTGCTCGACCATGAACATATTTCTCCCATCTACGAATCGCACTTTCTATACTTGATTCTAACAATTGCTCACGAAATTGAATACGCGGTTCCTGATATCCATAACCGTAGAATAGTTTTTTGTGCGGAACTATGGCGATATCATAATCTTTGCAAATATGCTTAGCATTAGCCAACTTAGCACGATTAGATGTAATGAAATATAGTTTCATAGTATTGATAATAAACGTGGAGAATTATTGGATTGAGTTTTGAAACATACCAAATCCTGATGCTTATTATTAATATTTTTAACGACTTGATCTACGTTATTAGAAGTAAAGAAAAGCAACGGGCCTAAACTTGACATACCTACGGCATCTGCTCCGTTATCATATAGTATTTGTTCGATTGATTCTATTTCCTTTCCGTAAATCGAACGTTCTAATGATTTCCATTGGGTGCTCTGAATATGTTTTATTGCTTTCTTAAATGTCGCGAAATCATTCTCTTCTATTGAAGCAACTATACCATATATTGCGTGATATAATATTTCGTTTATCTCAGACTGATTAATAGATCTTATATGATCAAAGAAAGATACCTCTTCTTTTTCCGTAAGAAATCCAAGTTGTCTAGATATACAAACACCAAATTCCCATTGGGGCATTAAGTGCCGATATACCACAAATGGCTGATTATCATTCTCCGATATAGAAGAGGGAGTTATTGAGGTTTTGCCACCTGTATTCTTAACACCAATATCACATATAAAGCCACCATCGAAATAGGTATTGATTCCTATACCGGACGTACCTCCTCTTCCAGATGCTTTTACCAATTGCTCACGACTGTATTGAACATTATTGAGTATGAAAAGTGCCTCTGTGACTGACAGATATAACATCGTAGAAGAACCAAAACCGCAATGCGGAATGATGTCACTTTCTATAGTACATTCAAAAGTTCTAACACATCCATAACGCAAATAAAGATCTTTTAAATGACTTAGTAACCTCTCGTGTTCCTGATAATTTAAGGCATCCGAACGATTGTCTATTATCCGAAACGTATCTGATGGGACAAACTTACAAATCATCGTAGGTCTGTCAATAGAAAAACCTATACCTCCATTTCTACGGTAGCCTTCAACATTCATTCCTATTAGTGTGATATGAAT
The DNA here is from genome assembly GCA_902778935.1 of uncultured Bacteroidales bacterium. Lineage (GTDB taxonomy): Bacteria > Bacteroidota > Bacteroidia > Bacteroidales > Paludibacteraceae > Colicola. Next base: position 73,260 of record CACYZT010000002.1, on the reverse strand, counting down.
GCGAGAATATGTTTCTATCTTTAAACTTCTATCCATTTAGTGATTTCCATTCTGCATCGAAGTGCTCAAGATATTTTACAGCAAAAGGACTATCTTTCTTCAAGTGCAATGCAGGTGTGTACTTACTTTCTACCCTCTCAAACACCGGCCCTACTATACAATTATTATCTACCATAAAAATGCTATGCGCAGGGGTATGCAGAAAATATTTAATTTCAATCTTCCCCGTATAATTTCTTCGTTGTATCTCCTGGAGAGTGTGCTTTACTTGACGGTGAGCATCTTTTTTATCTTCAGGTAAAAAATCCTCATGTGGCAGTAATATCTGCACGTTCACACCTCTTTCCATTGCTACCAGTAAAACTCGTGCATTGTCTGGTGCACCGTTATGCGTATCTGCAAAATGTTCAAAGAAACGTTTCGCAGTTACTCCCATCACCTTGATTGATTTGTTAGATTTTCTAATCAAATTCTCATAGTACGTTCTATCATCCCTATTATAAAGAACTTTTACTAACTCTAAATCCTCTATTTTCTCTAACATCTCATATTCTCGTTTCGCCATAAGAAACTGAATAATTGCAACTATCAAACCAGCGGTAAGACTACCCATAACCATTCCCCACAATGATGTAGGATAAAACCAATAGATAGTACCGCTGACCAACGTAGCTACTACAAGAGACCAACCAATAATTTGAGACAATTTAATTTTACATTGCACATCAAAAATTTGTTTCATATTATGAGTATTTTATATTAATATCCTACTATCAGCACCTCATGCCGCTCATTGTTGTCTTTATTCAAAGCAAATGAATGCTCACCAAGATCTATTACTTGCGCATGCTCTTTATGCTGGGACATAGCATCTCTCAGTTCTTCCGTAGAGGGATATCCATTGGTCGTATATGACAATGCAATTATAGAATCACGATGCATATCCAGCAATTGATGCAAGTCATCAAGATATGTCAATTTATTCTCAAATTCTCTACATCTACCAAAATCCAACTCACGATTCGTCTTAGCATAGTTAATGTGATCTGGAATATCTGCATAGTGCATCAGTCCCTCTAAAAAATGATATCGGTTGTGATATGATATCGGAGTACTATTTTTAGAGAAATATGGTGTGTCTATATACACCAAATCTGCATGTATATCAAGATTGAGTGCCGATTGGTTAGAAATTTGAGCATTGGGTAATTGCTCTAACTGATATCGATTCAATTCTTTGGTAAATTGCGAGAACAACACTTCAAATGATTTCTCCCATGTTGTTTTATTGCCAAATCGCGATTTCACATGATTCTCACGCAAATTCAAATTTCTCCGATGAAAAATGTTAAAGGGACGTTTGATTAAACAACTTTGAAAAAGAATATAATAAGCACTACTTCGTTGTTCCTCTGGTATTCTATTAATATTCTGAATGACAATATCTATCGCATTATTTTCATCCTGAGTATAATACACTCCGGCATAGAGATCTCTCACATGATGTAGATAGTCACATTCCACATCTTCGCGTAATAAATCATGTGCATCGGCCTCGGTAAAAATTCCTTTAGGAGAACATAACAAGGCTTTCGCAATCTCGCAGTTGAAAGCCATTATGTCATTATAGATCACGTGCTTGTTTTGCAAAGCCATGTAATACGATAAAATTCCCGTTCCTCCAAACAAATCTAAAACCGATTCGTATTCAAGGTGAAGTCCATCCAACGCAGACCAGATATTCTCTACTAATTTCCGCTTGGAGCCATAATATCGGGTTGAAGGTAAATCCATCTTTCTTTCGTGACAATTCCATACGCCCCATCACACCTCCACCCGAGCGGACTTGATTACACTCTCTGTATGAATGAGCAACTTATTATACCCAAGAAGCATCACTTTATCATTCGCCAAAGCCTCTGCTACATCATTCAATGTCTCCCGAAAACTGGTAAACGGCTCCGCGTCAGACCAAGGCATTGAGATATTTAGATAGATTCGCTGTTCATGCCTATTAATCTTATTTCTACTCTCCAAATGAGTCAACGTAGCCACCAATTGCTGCAAAGCCTCATTCATGTTCTGCGGTTCATTGCCAAGCTTGCAATACTTCATCTCCAATAGCAGCACCCAAGGTTTATGTCCTGTCTTCGGAGTAAACAAACATTCGTATTGTTTATGTCCTTCAAACAACGAATGATTCTCCTCGAAGTTCACGCCATAAAAGGCACAATCTCGTGATGTATTATGCTTCACAAGCGCAAAATACGGCATTGGCACTTGCTTACCCTCATGCTCCACCATAACCGCCGGCGTTTCCGGCAGTAACTCCAACGCAGTATGTTCATTAGTGGGGTGATTGGTGTAATCTACCACGTAAGCCTCATTAACAAACTGCTGATACTTGTTGAATGTTGAGGGGACATCAATCATGGTAATTCATCAAATTATGATAGTCTGCCATCACATTATGCATTACCCGGTCGAAATAATTGGAGCGAATCAATCCCTCTGCATCTTGAATGGTTCTCTCTTTGTTCTCCATCTTCGACGAGAAGACGCCATCACGCAACTCCCATACCGAAACCAACTTCGGATCAATGTACGAATCTTGCTGCACCAACAACTCTTCATCGTCAATCTTATCCTTCACCAATCCTCCGAGCATACAGTTATTCAATGCATACAGAATATACGGACTATGCGTATTGATGAACAACGAATCGCGGTTGACATCTACCATCCTCAGCATATCATACACCAAATCAATCTGACTCTGAGGGAACAAGTTCATCTCCGGCTCTTCTAAAATAATCCGAGAATAATGAGGTTGAGACAACTGCGAAATTAGTTCTGCAATATTGTTTACATATCCTTCAGTCATCCGAATTTCATCAGCTGCTGGAGAATTAATAATTTGTTCTATTACTCTATGCGTTACATCCAAAACACCTGGTAAAATTTGAGTTTCTAAAATATTATCAGGTATATCAATGCCCTTCTCCTTATAATCTTTTCTGGACATTCGCATATAAATAGCTTTTTCAAGCATTTCTTTCTCTTCGTATGACGCATCCTCCTTATTCTGATAAATCCACGATGTCATATAGTGAATGCATGCATACAATGGGGTTACAGATTGTAAACCACTCGAAGCAGTATTCAATGGAATCTCCTTTCCGTTTGCTAACCGCAGTACATCCCCTCTTTCTTTACTATAATAGTACTTGATACCAAGACTAAACAAATCCAAGGGATTAGCATCCGTGTATTTCGTTCGAATAATGAACCAATCCCACAGATATCCACGGATATTGATTTCCGGCAACTTAAATGACTCCACATTCTCTATCGCTGCGATATTTCGTTCTGCAGGAAGGTAAGCAACCTTTCCTAATGATTTCTGCTCAAATCCAGCAGCCATGTGTACATCAAAGGAGTCTTTCGTGTATCGCACATACAATGCATCACCATCGTACTCCACCTCTATATCATCGTGCTTCGGATATTTATCCAACTGATGATAAGTAAACAGAACTTGCTCGAATACTTCGCGCGTCACATGCGTCAAAGACTGGCGACGTACAGCATCTTTCTCTAACCATGAACAAGCACAAACCACCTTTGCGATGGTACTCTTACCACTGCATTGCGGACCGGTTATTACATTGATACGATTGAGTACAAACTCTACGTCTTTCACCGGGCCAAGATTGTGAATTTTTATTCTACACATGACTAAATCCAATTTCGCCCGCAAAATTACAAAAAATAAATGACATATGCAAGCATATGCCATTCTTTTTGCGAATAATTATCAATTTTGTATTAAAAAGCCGTTTTTATGCTTGTTGTTTACATTATTATGCTACATGCGTATAATAAGATAGGAGCTGGTGTTTGTCAATTTCTATATATACTATGGCTTACAATAAATTATTGGCTTCACGCCCATATCTAAGCACGCACTCACAAAAGAAGATAGCAACCATAATCTCTGATATAGTTCGCTGTCAATGTTATTCGGATATGTTGCAGCCATTGTCTTCAACTGTTTCTCAAATCTCGTATATGATAAGAAATCTACTACCAAGCACATTGTTCGTTCAAATTTAGGACTATTTTCATTGTTATACCATATATCAACAGCATTCCGAATAGTTCCATTACCAAAACGTAAACGCAGCATATTAGAGTTTTGATATGGTCCAGACCACGATAGTGCTTTATGTTCTAACTGCAGTTTTGTAGGTGCGAGGTTTGCAAGATTCTTCATTGCCTGCCCAACCACATCCTGAAAATCTGATGCAGAATCAATAGAATTCTTATGTTTAGAACAATAGAAGGTCACTCTATCTTCCGACACACCAATATGGTCAGCCCATTCGTCATTACAGTCGTCACAGATAAAGTATGTAAAGTTCCCCTTCTCATGTAGTTCTACCTGATAGAATATACTATCCTGATGCCAGTTATTTAAACCTCTTAAAGAACCTCTTCCTCTGTCGTGCTTCTCGTAAAGCAGTCCTCTCAACCAGTTCTTGGGCTGCAACACTTTCAACAACTGTGGTATATTCTGTAATAGTTGCTTGTCGCTAAAAAGCATCCGATTGCTATACACGATATCGGGTCTAGTAAAACAGATGTTAAATTGCTGATAATTATTGAAAAAGTCCTGTAGAGTACCATCAAATTTGCCTTCAGCAGAATTTGTAATTAGGATGTTTTCCCACGTCTTGCATTCCAATTTGATTCCTGAACTTAAGATTCTAATCTCTACAGCGTTATTGTTGCCGAAATAGTAGTAATCTTGTCCGTCTATTCTAATTGAATTTATTTGGGTAAACGCTTTGCTGAATGTCTTGATATATCGTTCAAACACTGCAATGTCTATCTGAGTCGTTCTATGACTATGACCATCAGTTCTCCAGAACTCAGTATTCGTTTCTTCGTTCATAGATGACAGCATACCATAGAACAAAAGTATAGATGATGGCACGAGCGTTTTGTATATCGTCCCATATTTTTGGGGGCAGGCGAACGATGACAATAGAGTTATAGGTGCTTGTCCATGAACTGTTCTTATCTCATCTATTTTTCTTTTAGCCCATTCGCACACGTCCTCTATAGTCAAATTTGACTCGAACTCATTTATGCGTGAGGCATATAATGTCAGCGAGAAGTTGTCGTCATCTCCATTGCTTCCTTTTACTGTTCTAACAAAATAACGATTCATTCCAAGGGGTGAGATATTATCTGTAAGATTGAGAGCTTCAAACGATTTATATCTCATTGCCTTGTCTGATCCGTCAAGATTCTGCATACTTAGTTTCTTAAACGACGTGTTTGCATTTGCTTTGATAGCAATTTGATCATCGTAGTCAATATTTAGAAGTTTTTCGGAGATAAACTTTGGTATTGTTGCATTTCTGCGAAGTATGACTATATATTCCAAGTATTCTATAAATAGAAAGTATCCTATCTTTTGTTCTTCCCATCCCCGACCATTATTTGCAATGAATTGTGGCGGTATTGGTTTGCATTTGAATACCCGCATTGAGTATTGTACACCTGCAACACTTGATGGCTGACGTTCTTCATCGACGGCATAATTCCTACGTATTTTATCTTCCGTTACTAACATCATCATCCGATGTATTTCTGCATTGGATATTGTCTCATGTTGTTTCAACTTATAAAAGTAGGCGCATTTTGAGAATCGAAGGTCGGCAATGGTTGGCATATGTTGTTCAAGATTTACTTGTTTAAGGAATACCAGGTCACATCACATTATCTTTATGGACATTTTGTGAAAATGAACTTATTTTAAAATATGTTTTAATGATTCTTTGAAACTGACAAGTTGGTAATCAAAATCCATCTTGCTCATGGTGGGGGAATAGTAATAGGTGCCGAACATCTTGTTGATGGGTTGCAGAAAATGGGCATAAAGGGAACAAGCCATGCATAAAGGGAACAAGTTACATTACGCAATTCCATGCCCCAAAATCAAAGTTGATAATATTGACTATTTTCCAAAAGCATAGCCAATAACGAAGGCCGCATTAGCTGTAAAGAATCGACTTGGTCTGCCGAGAATAGATCCTCTTAAATCTATATATAGTCCTTTATAAATATTTATACCGACGCTGAGTGCACCATATGCCTGTACTTTTTCGAACCAAAGTGGATCAAACATGATTCCGACACGGGCTTCAAGGAATGGTTTCACTTTCGCTTTTTCAAATGTATATCCTCCTGCTGCATAAAAAGGAAACATATTCTCTTTATCTCGATATGAATGATAATAACCTATTCCTGCTCCTACAAACCAATGATTAATCATATAACCATGAGTAGTGGTAATCTCAGTGTACCACTGCATATTATTGGTGCTGATGGTTTGAGCAGTATTTAAATTGTAGGCGTCACCAACAGCGAAATCAATAAACCCTTTATATCCATTAGAGTTTTCTCCCTTTATATTTCCCACAGAAAGGAAAACAAAGATTGCGAATAGCGATAAATACTGTTTCATAGCATCAGTAACTTACTATTCTTACATCTACTTCATTCCCCAAATCATCATCATAACCATCTCTTGATTTGCCGCCAATAGCAAATAGTTTGATGCTACGTTTACTTTTATCAATAATGACGACTTCGAAGTGTTGTTCGGAGGTTGTTCCTGGTATTCTATCCACATTAATATCATTATTATATGGAGAATAACGGTCACATGCTGATATAATATATGGTATACCTGTGCTACCAATATGTACTCTATCTCGATGCGAATGTCCAATTAGCACGCAGGCGATAGTTCCATTCCCTTTGTAGTTGTCAATTGTTTCTATGAAATCGTTAGCACCCGAAGGAGCTGTGTATATATGGTCTGTGTCGCAGTTTACATTATACAAGGCATGAGAAAAAACTACAATCGTCCACCCCGATTCAACATCCAAAGCTATGTTCTTAAACCAGGTTAACTGCTCTTCTGTATAACAAGGCTCGCATTCGTTTTTTATGTAAAGTCCAAACGAAGAAAGTCCGATATATCTTGTTTTTGAACTTTTATCATCAAAATAGAAATAGGATTTGTCTCTATCTCCATATACGATATCATCATTGTGCCCTCTCAGTTCATCAGCGACTCTGTTAAAAGGTAATTCATATCTAGAAGCATCTACTATTTCGTGGTTTCCTGTCACTGTATAGACGCGATTTGAACCTATGGCATTTTTTAATTGGGCTATTGCATTCTCGCATATAACTTGCGAATTGCCGGTATCGCCACCATTGAGTATTTTATTGACTCCAGTTTTAGAAGCAATGTACTTGATTAATAATGGTGATTTCCTTGTGTTTAGAGCAGGCTCCCAATGCATATCTGTTATCCAGAAAAATGTTTCACAACCGCCTGAGCATTCTGCTATTGCACTATTGATTGCATTTACCCTATTGTCCAGATAATGGTTCTCGAAGTAATAACCAGGTATATCTGAAATATTAACTTCTTCAGACAACTTATCGCAAGAGCTAAAGTTTATGATAGTTAGCATTGCGACACACAAAACGAAAAGTACAAACGTCAGGGGCTTTCCGGACATCATTATATTGTATAATTCGTTAGTACATCCAATGGTTCCCATCCAAGTTCCTTTCGGGCTTTTTCGTTGCTAAAAGTTAAGGATTTGGTCATCTTCTCTAACTTATAGCTATTGATGGGCGCTTTTGAGCCTAATAAGTCGCCAAACTTGGCCATGCACCATGCCATCCAATAAGGAATGCTGATAGGTTTGTGCTTACCAAGTTGTTTCGCAATAGACGCAGAAATCTCACCGAAGGTAGGTTGATAACTATCACACACATTATATATGCCACCTTTTTGTTCTAGCAAAGGCAATAGACGAGCAATATCTTCGGCCATTAGAATACTCTTTCTAACTGTACCACCCGCGATATTAAGATAAAATCCGTTCTTGATGCCATTCACCATGGCTCCAAGATTGCCTGGAGCGTTTTTGCCTGCAAGCAGAGAAGGGCGAAGAATGCCGAGTACGACTCCATTCTTTGAACACCATTCTATAAGGTACTGCTCTGCCATAATTTTGCTTTTAGCATAGGGTGAATCTCCATTCAGCGGATGCTCCTCCGTAATTAATTCACCATATTCGCAACCATAAACAGCCACAGTACTAATAAATATCAGCGCCTTAGGAATCCCGGCAGTCTCCAAAGCTTTGCAGAGATTAACAGTGCCTTGATAATTCACATCATAGAACACTTGCTTCTCTGCTTCGGTCTTAGGTACAGTATGAGCTTTTCCTGCTGCATGAAGCACTACGTCATAATGAGTATTAATTAGCGGCACTTCTTTAGCCATATTTATCTTGATGTCATCGTCATCTGTCAGACCGATAGTATATACATCATATGTCTTCGATAGGATAGGTCGTATATTGTATCCCAAAAAACCTGAAGCTCCTGTAAATAATAGTTTTTTCATATTTACATCAAAATTATTTTTGCTAATTCATCCCAGTTCCTGCAATTTCCCTTCGATTGATTCTTTAAGCAAAGCCATTGACTCTTTTCTCTTTGCATTAAGAATAGGAACCACGGCACTATAATCTATTTGAGGCAATACCTTAGGTAATGAAGATGTCTCGTAATACAATTGTTTTTCAAGACCAAACATTGCTAAAGAAGAAAGCAATCTGCTGTTTTCTGCGCTTGCGTCATCCATGTAAATATAAAAATTGCTATGCATAAGTAAGGAGAACATCAATGCATGATAACTGCCTGTAACTACACATTTAGCATACTTAATCAGACTGATAAATTCTGCGGGACCAACTTCCAACAAATCAATAGCATTGGTAAACGCTGATGCAAGTGGAGGACAAGGAACGCGCTTAAGCATCACCATCTTGCAATTGTTACATTTAGCGAGTTTGCTGGCTTCCTCATATATTTTCATGCTTGAAGTAAGGGAGTATACTAAAATATAGTCACCATCACCTACGAGATCGGTAGGTTTTCTTGTCAACTCTTCATATTCCTTTCCTTCAAGCAACAATGTGGGATCTACGACATGTTTAGCATCAGTCCTTCCTATCTCTTGACACAATTCAACACCTCTGGCTTCTCTCACCAATAGTGTTTTCATGTTCTGTATATACCTTCTGTAATCATCTACCAAATAATCAGGAATAGAATCAATAGCAAAACTAGCAGCATATGACAGGGCACTTCTTTTCATATGCAAAAAATCACACATATACACATCCAAGCAACCAACTCTAGGTGCATTCCAAACCTGATCGCTTCCTACCAAGAACATGTCGTAGTGTGCCAATTTGCCGGACCTTACATCGTCTATCGTATAAACCTCTTTGCTATAAGGGATGTGCTTATCGAATTCTAAAAATAGAGCTTCTTTCGTGGTTTCTGCACCCTTAAATGATTCGGCATTCTTTCTGATAATCTTGAACTGATAACTCCACCTGATAAAATCAAAGATTTTCTTGACGGACTTCAATTTATATGTTTTGAGAACATCAAGCAGTTGTTTCTTTCTGCTAATTTTTACGGTGCTTCCATGCCAAGAGCCTTGCAGGTTAATAACCTCAGGTTCTACAAGGTTTAATTTCTTAATGGCATTGCACAAGGCAAATGATTGAAGTTTTGTTCCGTAGTTGTTGATGACTAACGTTAAAATAGCTAATTTCTTCATCTTCGAAATATTTGTTTTATAATCTTCTTGAATAGGATGGAATAATTCTCCCCTATAATCAAACGTGTAACCAATGGTATCTTTTGACGCAGCGTTAAAGGAAAAAACTTTGACTGTGTTTCTAACCATGAATGTGTTTTTAGGTATTCAAAAGCCGTATCGTTATTGCTCGGCTTATGTGCTTTTCTCAATCCAGAATTAGAGGCATATTCTGCATATGGGCGTTCAATAACGGTGATTTCCTCAAAACAACTTTTTAGAAATTTGTAACCTTTTTCAGTATTTGCAATCACAGATGAAACTCCTTTCCCAAAATCAACTTGTCCCCAAGGAAGGGCTTCCCAAAGACTCCACGCATCAGATAACATGATATCTGCATAGTATCCATTATTCTCTTCTTTGAAAGGACAATTATAACATGATTCACGTAAAAAAAACTGTTTTAAAAAAGCATTCATGTATACATTGTCTGACAGCAGTTTATCTATCGCAATAACCTTATTATCAGCAGTTTTTGTGTATAATATTAGGTTTAGGCCTGTACGCCATCCGCGTTTTTTTGACCTAAAATTACAATCAAATATCTTAACAGATTTCTCTTCCTCTATCTCGTGTATATACTTGTCAAATGACCTTTGTGATGGAACTCCGTGGCAGACTACTCCTACCGTTATCAGGTTGGGGTTATCCTTGTTTCCGAGGAAAGATAACAAGCCTGCAATCTGGCAAGGTGTACCACAGAATAGAACCACTCTTCCTGACTTTAACTGTAATTTAGCATTCTTAAAAACCCCATCGGTATTACTCTGTACATATTTCGACCGCCTCAATGCCTCCAAACTATGGGGGTCTTCTACACCAATATGCCGAAGTTGCATAGCTTCATTCCATGCAGCACCGTACACTATGCCTCCTTCCTTGATGGCCTTGTCTGCTAACGCAGAGAATGTGCCACCGGAAGAACTATTCATTCTCTCCTTCAGATTGTTGTTCCATATTGCATAGCTAAGAGTTCTTCCTTTGTGCTCATCAACAGTCACTCTCGGATTTAGCACAGGGCAAACTTTTGTACAGAGGCCACAATCTACGCATAGGGAAGCATCAATCACAGGATATGAGAAACCTTTATCTTCTTTGAGATGAACAGCCCCTTTCGCACATACTTGTTTGCATGCGAAACAACCAGTACAGACACTCTGCGGACAAAGTTTATTATCTATTTCCTGTATCAAAGCTTATATAAATTATTTCCTTTTATATATAGTTCTTGCACTTCTGCCATTTTCATGTTCTCTTTCTTCGAAATCTTATTGAAATGAGAACCATTAGAAAGTATGGATGCTACAAAGTCCTTGATTTCATAGCGCAAGCCCTCACCTACGAAAGGGTAGAAATATTTCTTATTCTGATTTTGGTCTTCATAGCGTACCTCAAAGTAATCTGTTTTCCACCAAGGAGCCGGAACATATACATATCCTTTCGTTCCTGCAATAGTCATAGATCCTTCTGTCTTCACTCCAAGACCAACCTGAAATGATGCTACAGCATGTTCATAACGGAAGACGGCCTTGGTAAACATATCAACATTATTCTTCATTTTAGAATAGAAGTTAATGTTTCTGAAATCTGTACCTAAGAATTTGAAGATTGGCAATAACGGGAAACAAGCGTTTTCGCTCATACTGCCACCAATCCTTGTACTATCAAGTTTCTCAGAGTTCTCGTCTGTTAATGTTGTTACAGAAGCATTCACTTCTACAATGTCACCAATTACTCGTGATTTCAAAAGAGAGAACAAATGTCCAAATGCCGGCGTATAAGCAGTCTTTAACGCAACCATCAGCACCAAGTTCTTTTCTTCCGCAATCTGGTATAACTCTTCTGCTTGTTTTTTAGAAAACACAAAGGGGGTCTCACATAATACATGTTTGCCAGCCATCAACGCAGATTTTGCATACTTGTAGTGTGTATAATGAGGAGAAGCAATATATACCGCATTACAATTATCATACAATTCATCCAAACTTTGAGCTTTGACTGGCACCTTGAACTGCTCGCAAAATTCAGTATTCTCTACCATGTTGGGATTATATGCAACTGTAATGATAGCGCTATTCACATTGTCTGATTCTGGAACGAAACGAGAGGCAATGCTTCCTGTGCCAATAATACCAATATTGACCGTGGGGCGCTCCTGGCGTAATTGAGTAGAAGAAATGCCTTCGGTCCTGGGTAGGTAAATAACCTGACAGAATTCGCTTAGATAATCAAAATATCCTTCCCAATCAGAACCAATGGCAAATATGTCAACTCCATATTTTTGAATGTCATCAATTTTCTGACCACGATATTCCTCGATAACAATTTGATTTGCCAGACCTGTCGCTTTTACCGCCTCAATCCGCTCCATCACATTGTTGCATGTATTCATTTTGCCTCGCTCAAGATCGAAGTTATCTGTTGTAACACCCACTATGAGAAAGTCGCCCAAATCCTTTGCTCTTTTCAAGAGATTATAGTGACCCTGATGAAACAGATCGAATGTGCCATATGTAATAACCTTCTTCATTAGATAAATTTCTTTTTCCTTAAATCAAGGAATGCATCAATCAATTTATCGTAGTCCGATTCCGTCAAGCAACCTATGTGACCTACGCGAAAAACGGTATCTTTCATGTCTCCTCCGTTTGGGCAAATCCACATACCATACTCTTCCTTAATCTTAAGGAATATCTCATAAGCGGATTGCGTGGTAGGATGCAACGGAGTTACGGCATTACTTAAGCTTTCGCTAATAATCTCAAACGGCAGATTGTGTTCCCGCAGTTTGTTACGGAAATAATTAGCCAATCCCGCTGTGCGTTTAATCTCAGCGTCTGCGCCACCCATTGCATCTATCTCCTTCAATCGAACATTTATCTGTCGAAGTACCCCCACAGCAGGAGTCCATGGCGTTTGTCCACGCTCTTGATTCTTCAATGCTAACTTCAAATCCAGATACTGGCAGCAGCATTTTGTCCTTTCAATACGAGCCAATGCAGATGGTGCCAATATCATTAGGGCAATACCCGGAGGGCAAGCCAATGCTTTCTGACTGCCGGTAATCATTACACCAGCATCAAGAGCTGCCATATTAAAGGGGTCACACAAGAATGAACTGATAGTATCCACTATCATAAAACATCCGTTGCGTTTGCAGAAATCACTTACGAGATTAATATCATAGTGTACGCCCGTTGAAGTCTCGTGCTTCTGCAATAAGAACGCTGTATAGCCTTTGTTCTCGTAGGGGGCAAGGTGTTCCGGTTTCAATGCCTTGCCATGCTCCAACTTGATTTCAGTAAAAGGAATTTCATGGAGTGTAAGCAGTTCCACAAATCGTTCACCAAAACTTCCACCATTGATGACTAGAGCTTTATCTTCTTTAGTCAGACAGTTAATGATAGCAGTTTCCATGCCTCCGGAACCAGAACAAGTCATAAAGACAGCTTTGCTATCTTCTGTAGCATTTGCAAACTTCTTAAGCAACCGCTCATTTTCTAGCATCAATGCAGAAAATTCAGCCGTTCTAAAATAAGGTACTTGCTCAGCACCTATAGCCCGTACAGCTTCCGATGACTGCACCGGACCAACAGTAAAATTAGTCATTATATTATTTATTAATTCTTAAACATTTTCTCTACACACATTTCAGTCGCATGACCGCCAAGGTAGGTAAACTTATTTTTTACCAAATCTCTGGTTTTCTCACACTCCGTTTGATAGTCCAACGTTAGAATGTGATTTATCACCTTATCCTCCGTGTCAAGTATACCATTGGGCATTTCTTTAGCAAAGTCAATATACAAACCTCGGGTTGACTTGTAGTCATCGTAATCGTATGCGAAGCAGATAACAGGACGTTCCAAAATGGAATAATCAGCAATGCATGCAGAATAGTCAGAAATCAATATGTCTGCTACCTTGAACAAGTCGTTGATGATGGGATAAGAAGTATAATCCAAGCAAAAATCATCGAATTCCACTCCAAGTAGTTTTGTAGTATAAGCATGTGTTCTGAAGAGAAGGACATAATTATCCTTTAGTTTTTCCTTCCATTTCTTTAAATCCATTGGTGGTTTGATGGCGTATGATGCTCCTTTGTCGTAACTGTCACGCCATGTAGGAGCGTACAGCAGGATTTTTTTGTTCATGGGTAGTCCTAACTTTTTCTTAATGGCAATAATCTCATTATTTGTTACATGATACAAACCGTCGTTGCGAGGAAGACCAGAAGGAATTAACGCCTCTTCTCTTACGTTGAAATCACGCTTAAAAATAGTTTTTTGATAATCACTCTCATAGCAGAAAAGATCAATATGACTAAAGTCATAGTCCTTTCTCCCACCGGCAGCATTGCCAATGCAGTTGAAGGCCACCCCATGCCAAGTGTTCAAATAGATACAATTTTTCTTCTTATAATGCAAACTACGTTCAATATTGACACATGTTATCCAATATTTTGCTTTTAATGTAAGTTTGAAATAGGCTAAAGTATCTGCCTTAACCTTAATCGCAGGGCCTGGAATATCAACATTATCAGGATCTTCTAATGCCCATACGAATTTATAATCCTTAAACTGAGGCTTGTCATACATATATTCATATATAGTACGGGGACTATCATTATACTTACGTGTATGCCCACTGAAGATAATCATCTTTTCGTCCATGGGAATAAACCATCCCCATACCTTCATAAATGTACTCGCCGCTACATTAAATAATTTGTAGAATACGTAATTATGTTTGAGCCAATAATCTAATCGTGCTCTAAATCCATGCATTTGATTTTCCATATTGTGTATTTTTTATTTCCATAAAATTCCGTTACTTTATAACTGCGGCACTACTTTAGTCCTTTGTAATAGAACTATATGTCCTTGATAGAGCAAGTCGTAAATACCATATGTTATTACTTTTTTATTGACTGATAATTTATAGTATAAATTCAGCATATAACGCATCATGATCAGAGAGGCCTTCAGAATCAACAACCTCAATGTGGCGTAGTTTCAATTTATCAGAGAACATGATGTGGTCTATCCGAAAAGGGAGTGGTCTATGTATAGTTGCTCCATACCCACATCCGTTAACCCACCATGCATCTGTTAAACCTGCTCGCTCAAGAGTTCTGACGGCTGCGGAGCCGCATACATCATTTAAATCGCCCATCAGGATGACGGGATGAATAGTCTCCCTTATTTCTTTACTTACAACATTTGCTTCTTTGGCTCGTATAATACTCGTCCTCTTTACATTAGAGAGATAAGTTATTACATCATGATGATTATTGATGCTATCTGGTGTTAAATACTTATTGTCTGTCGTATAATTATTACTGTCAAAGTGACAACCATATATGATTATTGAATCATTGGCAAAAGGAACTTGGCTGGTATATACTCCGAGGTGTTCTATTTTACTATTATTTTCCAATTCTCCCCACTTATACATTGGAGATTTACTATAAAAACAATTCCAACAATTCTTTGTATGAGTAATATATGGGAAAACGTTAACTAACAATGAATCCATTATTGGTTTGTTCTTATCAGATAATTCTGAAACAAATAGAACATCAGGATTGTACTTGTTGATTAATTCGGCTAACTTTGGAGTTTTTGGGGAAATATCTTCTGTCGTCCCATTGATGTTGAAGGACATAACCTTCAAACACCCCTTATTATCTCCTTTTTGGCATATGTGAATGGGGAAGCATTTTGCCCACCAATTGAGGGTAAAGATAACAACCAAAAACAGTAGGGCATATTTCCATTTCCGTAGAACAACAAATATGACAGTTATCATAAAAAAGACAACTATTAGCCATGGAATTAAGAGAGGGATCATACTAAATTAAATTATTTTGCAACCTCAACTATTGCATTTACTGATGCCTTGTCTAATGGCATCACACACAATTTGAAGATTAACTTCTCGAGTTAAATACTTCTCTGCATACTTTCGACTATTTTTGCCCATCATTAGCCGTCTCTCAGATGTCATATTAGCAAATGCCTTGAAACCTTCAATTGATGACTCTACGCTATCAGGATTAACAGAAATACCGCAGTCAGCTTCTTTGATAAATCGTGTAGTTGCACTCACTTGGTCAACGCTCGCAAGAATAGGCTTTCCGGAAAGCATATATGATGTCATTTTTGATGGTAAACATAGATTGCCGTTTCCTGTCGGTAAAGCAAGGAGCAGAACATCTGTCTGTGACTGAACATAAGCTACTTTATCTCTTGACACCATGTCGAAAATTATATTTTTTGAGCCAAGTTGCCTTGCTAGATTCACACAATAATCTTTTTTATTACCGCCTCCATAGATTCTAAACTCTGCATTTTCTATGTTAGCTTTCACAAAGGCCTTTATCATTAAATCTACATTCGCATGACTATTTATACTGCCGACATAAGCAAATATTAGTTTCCCATCTGCTGGCCTCGCAGGATAATCTTTTAAAAAATCCTCATCATTCTGCCAATTATTTACCACTAAATAGTTGTCTTTTGCAATACATCTTGTATTAGATAAATAATCTCGCATCTCATTAGATATAGTTCGCACGTAATTTGCGTGTTTTTGGTAATATTTATCAATTGGGAGAAGAATTCTATTTATGCACGATTTTACATAGGACGGGTATTCCCGATTGGTGAATAAACATTCGGGATATATATCCTGAATAGGAACCATATAGGGTATTCCGTATTTTTTGCAAACTTTGGCTACAAGATACAATCCAAACAACTGCCATCCATCATTGTACACATAATCGATTTCGTCGTGATGATTTTTAATATATGCAGCTGATTTTCTTCCAAAATCTATGCTCTCGCAGAAACGTCCTATCAGTTCAGATTGTGGATGAGTATAGGAATTGATTAAGATTGTTTCGAAACTCTTATCCTCAACATCAATAGAATCAAACTTAACACCTATAGGTCTTGTAGGATAAGGGCGCAATACAGTCACAGCATATTTCTTCGCCAACTCACGAGCTAAGTCAAAGTTGAGAAAAGCAGATGTTACCTGCTCAGGAGGGAAAACAGCTGATATTATAAGAACTCGTTTCATGGAATATTTTCAAACGAAGTATTTATAAAATCATTAAGTATTGATTGATCATTAACTACTAGTGATGTCTCTATTTTACTGATATGTTTTGATAATTGCATAACTGTTCTATAACGGAGAGATTCAATAAAGTCATGTATTGATTCTTTATTATTTGCATCTATACAATAACCACAGCTCATTTCTTCTACTCGTTGAGATAGATATATCCCTTCTGAGACAACAATAGGCTTGCTAAAAAAAATTGATTCATACAATTTATTGGGTTCAGCGATTTTTTCATTTAAAGTAGAAACTTGATAACAAGAAACTGTAATATCAAAGGTTTCATAAACTTTTGTCAAATCCTCTGGATTGCGAAAAGCCCCATGATAAAAAACATTATCGTAGCTATTCGTTAATTTATCTATTGAAACTTTCATTGGACCTTCTTTCAATCCCCCCCAGAAATGGAATTTGTGTTGTGGAAAGTCATGACCGATAATTTCTGCGAAATCTATTATCGTTTGATAGCGCATTGAACCAACAAATCCAAATGATAATGATTCTGTATCCTCAAGTTTCATCTTTAAGATGGGTCTTTTTAGCGTAGGACTCACTTTGTTAGGAATAACAAATATATTGGGTAATTCTAAATTAAAAAAAGAGTAAAACCCTCCCGAAGTCATTACTGTCGCTAATGACCCACGTATTAGACTCTTGTCAATGGCCTTAAATAACCCTATTAATCGTTTGAACTTGGGATATGCGTACAAAATATCGGAAATCTCATAAATATATGGTTTTCCTAGAAGCTTTAGGTACATTGCCTGAAAGATGCCGAATGCATAAAAGACAGGCTTGTTATTTCTATGTTGTTTGCAAATTTTTATGATATCCCAAAATACTTTTGAAACTTTATAAACATATTCATTATCTTTCAAAACACCAAGGTGCGACACTGTGACATCCTGTGGATAATCATTAATGTCATATTTCCCCCTATCATAACCATATACTACACAGTTGAAACCATAATCTCTAAGTGATGTAACTCTCTTTATGCACCGAGGTTGGGATAGAGCCATTGCAAAAAAAACAATTGTTTTTCTATTATTAGTATTGTTCATTCTTTACCCCTTTATTAAATAATTATAGTGTGTGAGATGGTCAAACTAAAATAAGTAGTGTTGGTTATTGCGATTGAGAACACTTACGTATGTTTCAATATATTGTTTAGCTGTACTCTCTATATTATATTGTGCAAATGATTTTTTCGCATTTTCTCGCATTTGCATTATTTGTTCTTCTGACATGTTTAAAAAACGAACCATAATGCTATGGAATTGTTCTTCAGAAGAATCGTGACTTAACATACCATTGTATCCGTCTTGAATAGCTTCCGGTATTCCGCCAACAGGTGAAGCAATAACGGGGCATCCTACTGATAGCGCCTCTAATATAGTCATAGGCATACCTTCCCATAATGAAGGAAGGCATAATGCCTCCGCTCCGCTCAGTAATAAAACTGCATCTGACCTTTCTCCTAAGTATTGTATCCTCTCAGATATATAAGCCTTTATCGACTGATATATTTGTTCATCCTGAATTTTACCAATTATTAGTAATTTAACATCATAGCCATCTTTAATAAGGCGTTCAAAAACTTTGCTTAATACTACTTGATTTTTTTGTGTCGTAATTCGTCCTAAGTGTACGAAGACTTTTGTTTTATGAGTGTTTTTGTACGGATTAAGAATCTTTCTATCAGGAATGAACTCTATTGGTGAAATCCCATTGTATATAATAGTGCTTTCACATTTGTATAATTCATAAAATGAGCGTTTGGATTCTTTTGAAATAGTAATAGGGTGCAACCACTTATGCTTAAAACACCAACGTTTGAACCATAAAACTTTCTTGTCCCACTTGGTGTTTTCTTGGTATGCATCGTTATGCACAGTGTAAAAAAATGTAACTTTGCTATGCAGTAATAAAATAGCGAAGATATAGTAATAAAAATAACTATGTATATTTATTATATCATAAGGTTCTCGTTTAATAAAAAGTACTACCTTGATAAGCTCTCTCAAAGAAAAGCCTATGCTGATTTTGCCTAAGTTTCTAGATTTTACTCTTTTATCAAGCCAAGTATATGCATAATCAGTATTTTCGGGACGTGAAATAGTGCAGATTGTTACTTCATGTCCCTCTCGCACCATTTCATTAGCGAGAACACAAACTAATGTTTTTATACCACCACCGCGAAGTGATGGGATTAAATGAAGTATTTTCATTGAATTATTATATTTTTTTTATGTCCAAAAATCGCATAAATAAGTACATGGTAATAAGCCCAAATGTAATGCTCGAAGACGTATAGTAATGCCCAAATAGCCCTAAATATATAACAGAAAAGAATGCAAAATAGAGATACATCGAAGAGGCTGTAAACTTTTTGCTTTTGCTAATCGCACGGAGTAAAATCGATGAGAGTATGGTATACCCAAGGCAATAGACAATCGCTACTGATTTGCCTGCGCCTACAATAATTTGACCTATAAATGTATAAAAAACTCCAGTCCAGAGGCCTGTGATATCCGTCATTTGTCTTTGAATGACAACGCCACCAGAGGGAATTCCCAAAATATGCTCTGATACGAACGGAAAAATGATTCCAAGGTGCATAAAAGGAGGCTCGTAATTATCAAAATAATAGCAAAAATTAACAAATGATTGACCAAAATAGTATATAAGTCCTCCCTCAGTTCCTCCCATGTTGCCGTAGTTTTTCTCTCCAAATCTGGCAATCGTCATTGCACTTAGATATAATGATAACAAGCCTATAATTAGTACTCCGTATGTTAAAATTTTTCTCTTAGCAGCTGAATTTATCTTATGTCGGAAGAATATATACATAGCTACAAGAGCCATAATCCAATATGCAGTCTTGCTTCTGTCTGCGCCGATGATGCCACTTAAAGGCCCATTGAGTGATGCCGATAAAAAAAGGAAAAAATATTTTTTTTGCATTTTTTGGACGTATCTGGCAAAAAATGCCAGAAAAATAAGAGTCCATGGGCACGCAATGAAAGAGTTGAAAACTGCTGCAATGAATCGTAAAGGAGTAGGTAGGGAGGTCATCCAACTTTCTTGACCCCACCCATCATTTATGTCGGCTCTGTATTGTGCCATATCTCCGGTAAGGACATTCATCATGTTTTGCCAACCCATCATAGTAGTGAAAGCAAACCATATAAATGTAAGCCATGCTAAGAAACGCAAGAGACGTTCGTTGCTAATTGGATGTATGTCGGTTATCCTAAAGTGTGAATGGTAGATGATTGGTAACATGCACATTGTGAGTAATCCGCAATATGCTACGGTTGCTTCTAAAGATATATCGTAAATAGCTACGTCACTACTCCTCAAATCAAAGATATCAATGAGAATCGCAAAAAAACCAGATATGGCATAAACTAAAGATGTCAAAAAGGCCAGGTCGATTTCATGATTCCTTCGATAAATGTAAATTGACAATAGAGTAAAATATATAAAAGGTACAGCAATCATTAAAAGGCAGACAGTTTTTGATCAATAAATTTTAGTAAATTGACAGGCGAAATCAGCTCACATATTTCTTTAGGATAAGTTACCTTATTTCTAATCCATTGCAGGATGGAATTATCTTCAATTGACTCCAGATTATGATGCCCCAGCGAATAGAAATATGGAGAATTATCAAGTATGTTGTTATTTGTTAATAAGTGTTTTTTATATACAATACTCTCCCATGTACGTGGAGTATATCCATTAGCCCCTCCTTGCATAATTTCTAAAATGCATTTTGTCTTAACGATATGCTGTAGGTTTTCAATATATGTTAACGGTCGATTATAATTGATGCCTTCAACATGTTCTGCCTCTACCGGTACCTCTGTAATATAAAAATCACACACGAGTCCCATTCCCGTACATTGCTTGTAGATAGAGTGGATTAAAGGATATCTATCTTTTCCTTTACCGCAAAAATATATATCAGTATCGGGAAGCGTAGGCAATGGATTAACAGAGAAAAGGGACATTGGCGTTGGATAGTATTCCATATTATATTTACGTGCATCGCCTTTGTCATATGAGAGAAGTAAATCAAATTGTCTACGTGCAGATTCAAAGTTGAGTTCATGATTTTGGGAGACAATATCTTGCATATATAGAACTATTTTGCTAGAGGGATAAGTTCGGCGGAGATATTGAAGATAGTCGGTTTGATAGATTTGTTGGGTGTTGCCAAAAAATAAAAAACATAACGGTTTTTCGTCTACAAAATGATGAGGGTATAACTTTGGAAACACAAACCACGAAAAGGGAGTGTGAATAAATCTATTAACCTTTCGTGAAAAACACCATCTAACTAATTGTCGCTCAATAAATGAATCGTAGCCTTCATAATAATCTTTATGATAACTTACACATGGTAAATTTATGATGTCATGATATCCAACAAGATAGTATCCACCGGCCCCGATGATAACATAGTTGTATCTCAAATCGTTGATGCTAAATTCAGTATTTGGATGTTGTTGCAACATGATTATAATCAAAAATCGCGCAAAATTACAAAAAAAAAAGCAAATATGCAAACTTTTATATACAAATGCATAAAAATTTTATACTTTTTTTCTATTAATGCAAAAATTTTTGTTTCATCAGATTAATTACGGCATTTTTTTCGGAAGAATTGAGGATTATCATAAATGATAGTGTGGCAACTAAAATGATGTCTAGAATAGTAGATATAAGTAACAATTTAGTGTCGCATAGATGCAACGAGAGATAGTAGTTAATTGGCGTAGTGAGTACTATTACAAAGGTGATCGGCAATAATGCTTGTTTGGAATATTGTCTTATATCAAAAAATACTTGATTGTGCGTATAGAACAAACCAATACACATATTAATAATCCCACGCGTAAGTATCCTGCTGCCGAACACAAGAGCGGGGTGGATATGTAGTATAAGCAAAATATATGCACAGAGTAAGTCTAGTGCAAAAGATATTGAAATAGCGATTTGATAGTTCTTGATTTGTCCAGTTGCTGTAATGGTAGTGTTATAAACTCCGGTGGTAGCATCTATAACGGTACAGATTAATATCAATTGGCAGAACTCCTTTGTATATTCAGGTACATTTGTTAACCATAAATGCAGAATGTAATCCATGTTGGTGATTAGGGGTAACGCAACAATATACGCAAGAACGAAAGATGTTTTTGATGCCATCGTCATCAGTTTATGAAGAGAATCATAGTCTTTAGCGGCGCATAGTTTGATAATTTGGGGATTAAAAGCCGTAGTAAAGCTATTCACAAATTGTCCTAGCGCAGCATTAACTTGATTTGCAAAGCCTAATGCAGCATTGGCTATTAAGGATACAAAATTATTAAAGAGAAGTGCAACTCCCTGCTGTGTGCCAGTGTTGGTGGCACTGCCGAGCAAAGTCCACCCAGAGAATTTCAATATTCCAACACTTATTTCTTTTTGCCATCCCGGCAAGGCTTTGTATGTTGGCATCTTGTGGAGAATATATGCAACGTTGAAAATAAAATTCATCAGAGCTACAGTAGTCAATATTATACCATAAAGAATCAGAGAATCCGATGCAATGAGAGGAATGAGCATGATTCCAATCAATTTGAGAACGGCATCTGCAATAGATATAATAGCATATACTGACATTTTCTCATGAGCAATTATGGTAGCAGAGTAGGGTACTGCTAACATGTACATTGATAGTGTAAGTAATGATAACTGATATATGATGTCAGCAGCAAAGAGCCGATCTGCAGGGATTACTGTGTAATTATGCAGTACCCACAAACCAACAGTTTCGCCTAGTATCAATAAGGCAATAACTATTAATATGTGTATGCCAAGGCATGCGGAGAAGGTCCTTTTTTGTTGTTCAGTTGTAGAGCCAGATCCAAGATCGTAAGTAATATATCTACCGGTGGATTTTGTGAGTGCTGCTTGGAAGAACGCCATTAAAGTTACTATACCGCCAACTACATTGTATATACCTAAGTTTTCAGCTCCTAATTCCGCTAAAACCAGACGAGAGATATATAACGAGATACACAGAACCACAAAAGTTCTGATGTACAATAGTACGGCGTTTTTGGCAATACGTCTTGTTGATAATATGTTAGACTGATTAGGCACTATATTTTTTTAGTACAAATTGAAATTTACCTCAAATGGACTATCAAAATCCTTCAGTAAGGCATGCTTTGTGTCTTTTTCGCTGAGGTTTGCTTTTTCTGTAGGAATTTTCCAGTCGATACCCAATGATTTATCAAGGATATTGATGCCGCCATCCGCCTCCGGGTGATAGAACTCGTCGCATTTATACTGGAAGACAGCCGTCTCGCTCAGAACAGCGAATCCATGAGCAAAGCCTCGAGGGATGAAGAACTGTCGATGGTTGTCTTCTGTCAGTTCCACAGCTACGTGCTGACCGTATGTAGGCGACCCTTTGCGGATGTCAACAGCAACATCCAATACCGCACCTCTCACACAGCGAACGAGTTTGCTTTGAGAGTAGGGCGGTTTCTGAAAGTGCAAACCGCGCATTACGCCATAAGATGACATACTCTCGTTGTCCTGAACAAAGTTGATCTTATGTCCGAGTATTGGCGTCACTTTCTCATCAAACTCCCGCTGCGAGAAACTCTCAAAGAAATATCCTCGCTTGTCACCAAATACTTTCGGCTCGATAATCAGCACGCCGTTTATTGATGTTTTTATGATTTCCATACATCCTTAAATTTCGCGCAAAGTTACGAAAAAAAATGCATCCGGGCAAATTTTTAAGGCACAAATGCATTATTTTTTTTATTTTTGTCACAGAAACTGGCACTTTTTGCTATTTTTGTGCGGCGCAGGATAAACTTTCCCCTGTGTTTGTACAAAATGGAGACATACTTACACCGCTATCTGCTGAAAGAAGCAGAAGCGTATTTGGATTCGCTCAATGACAAAGAGTTTTGGGCAATGACGCATGACCACATGGAGTTTCATGACGGCATGATCATGATCGTTGATGAACAATGTAAGAAAAGAGGAATCAGGAACAAATCGTCGTTCTTGGCTGCGTTTTTCGGGCAATCGGCAAGAAATATGCGGAAATTTTTCAAAAAAATGACATAGGCGGAACTGCAGTTCCTACCGGGTATGGGAAAAAGCAGTAATTTTGTCGCCGGATTCCCAAATGGAAGTCCGGTGATCTTTATTGGTAAATCGAAAACGCGCGCTTTGTGCTTATAGAAAACCCTCTGTCATGGATAAGACTTGGCATTCCGGCCTACACGGTCTTTAGTGTACTTGTTACTTATGGAGCGCACGTAAGCGAGCTTCCATCGCTCCCTAACTACCAAATCCACATGCAGCACGCTACATAATGCCTACGCCCCATCCTTGACCGGGTCAGAAAACAAAAAGAAAACATTCCCCGCACGATTACTGCTATGATATACTTTGCTGTTTTCGGCCGTTTTCTAAAAGCAGCATTGTGGCTCGGGTAAGGCATTGTATGCAATACAAGGACGGAGAGGAAATAGACGAATGAGCATATAGGAGCTCGCTCATAAATGAGTATTCGGATGTTTACACTCAAGGCCGCGTGGACCAATAACCATGCGGACTGAACACCCAGAGATACAAGGATGCACGTTTTCTGCGCGAAGCGGTTTTCGATTAACTAAAAGAAAGATATAAGAAAAAGAAACAAAAAGAATTACAAAGAGTCCAAAGTCTACCGACTATGTCGGTGGTCAACCGGCAGAGCCGATAGACGGACCGGACTATGTTTAAAACTATGAGAACTCCATTTATTGATTTTTGGCACAAGTATGCACCGGACAAGCAGTATCACAATCGCTACCGTGCCTGTGAGCACCTATGGAACACCATGGCTGAACAAGACTGCGCCTTCATCATGGACGAACTCGAGACGAGTCACCCCTCCAAGAACCCCTATTTCTATCTGCTGGATTGGGAACCGCCGCAACCGCAATGGCTGGAACCAAAAGAAGTCACACGCCTGTTGCAGCAAGGCATTCCGCTCGCTGTCTGTCGCAATCCGAAAACGCAACTGTTCGGAACCGTAACCAAAGCAGAGGCTGAACGACATGCACTACAAATCCATCACTGTATGTAACACCTTTGTCGAATCGTTTTCGGTCCGTTTTCGAGTCATTCTCGATACCACGCCCTTACCACTATGGGCTATGATAATACAATAACCATCATTTTTTTACAATTATGAAAGTTGAACTAATCCTTCCCATCACCACATTAAGTGGAAAACTGACATCCAAGTCCAATTATTATTTCCGTACCGTCAATGGACGAACCTATGTCCAGCGCTGTCCTCGTCAGTCATCCCAACCAACACCTGCACAAAAAGCTGCATGCGAACTCTTTGCCAAACGTGCCAGAATGGTCGCGCAACTCCAATCCGCAGGCTCCAACCTCACGCAAAAACAACTCTGGGATATAGCAGCACAAGCATTATGATTCAGCAAATAAATAAATCAGAATTAGTTCGGCGGTTAGAATCAGCCATTGGTGAAACAGTCGGACCGGAAGGACTGAATATTTTGCTGTACGGCTGGACACGCAAAGACCCGCGACTGCGGGTGAACATACGCCATCGCACGTGGCTGTATGACTATGAAGTGCAAGCCTTATCCGCCTACGCCGGATATAATTTACTGAAAACGGAAGCCTGATTCCATTTGCAAAGCATAATAGTTGCATGGTTCAATAAAAAGCAGTACTTTTGCATCGTCTTTCAGTCAGATAGGATAATGAGTCATCCGAAGCGTCTATCACCTTATCCTCAGTTTCGGAGACTCAAAAAGGGATAGACAGAAAGACCACGCGTGTAAATGATTAAACCATAACCTTAACATGTCAAAAATCAAACCTATGGCGCTCATCGAAAGCATGAGCAAAAAAGTGTGTATGCACAGCAATGTGTATTTCCGCACCAACAAACAGACCGGTGTAACTTATTCCGGCAAATTGTGCAACCCCTCCACCGAAGAACCGTCTGCGGCGCAGATTGCAGCGAAAGCGCGCTTCGCCAAAGTGGTAACTGCTGTGCGGCAGATTCTTTCCGACCCGGCAGAAAAAGCCAAACTGAAAGCCGAGTTCAAATCGCAACACAGAATCGGTTCGCTGTTCGGATATGCAATGCACAAACTCAATTCCGATTACGATGCCGAGGGCAACAAGATCGGAGATTAGTGAAAGAAAGGAGAAATGATGACAAGACAACAGATTATTAAAATCGTGATTTCCGTGCTTGTTGCGGCACTGACGGCATTGGGTGCGGCGTTCGGGTTGAGTTCGTGCAATGTGACACGGACGATAACAACCAAGAGCGAGTACTGGCAAAGAGCCGATACGAGCGTGGTTATTCAGACAAAGACCATCGAGACCTACGACGCTTCGAAGAAGTAATCGTGCCCTTGCGGCTAAGAAATAATCGTGCCCTTGTGGCTAAGAAAAGTGATTTACAAATTATCCATTAACCCTAACTCTTAACCCCTCTCATCTGGCTTAGAGGATTTCGGACTTTGAAATTTTATCTATGTTTATCGCTGTCGTTAAAAGCGTTTACCTCTTTAGGAGGTGCTGACCGCTCTGACGGGCTACAAGAAGTTTACTTATAGGTAGTGTGGCAGGTGGGCGGCGTAAGCTGTTAAGCGAACGATTTTTCGACAGGGTTTATTTAGGTTTATTTTCTTTGTCCATAGCCAGCAAAGAATGGCAAAAGTAGAATATGCTGACGCAATCAAAACCGTCAGCGGTGCTCTCACCAAAATCAACAAAAAATCCCAACATGCAGCCGACCAGAAAATGGTGCTCGCTACCCACCGCAAGGCAGCAACCAACGGTCATAACTGCTCTCGTCTCTATCTCCGCGGACTCAGTTCTGTCACCCGTAACACGCCGCTCAAACCGAAAGAGGTATCCATCCGCCAGCGTTTCCAGGCTGTCCGTGCGATGGTAGCGACGCGTAAGGAAGACCTGACCAAGGTCACCCAAGACCAGCTCGACTTCCTCGCACAGAAGGACCTCGCCAACGGCAAGAAGACAATGAACGCCTACCTCTGGCTCGTCTGCGGTCGCGAGTACGACGAGAGCCAAGATTAAGGCTAAAGCCATTGACCGCCCTAGGGGCTGTAGGACGCGAACGATGTGCAGAATCAAAAAAAGAACGGCGATGGGGCCGTTCTTTTTTGGGTGGTGGGATGTTATTTAACGATGTTTGGAATGCCGTTTAGTTCGTTTTGGATGTATTCCAGAGAAGCAATCTTGGCTTTGGTTTCCTCGAGGTTGAGGCGGCGGGTGTTGTTGGAGTTGAACTCTTCGATGGTGGCACGTTTGGTATCGCCGTCCTTGAAGAACTTATCATAGTTCAAATCACGATTATCTGCCGGAACGGCATAGAAATTACCCATGTCGATAGCTTTGGCTGCTTCTTCCTTAGTGAGGAGGGTTTCGTACATCTTCTCTCCGTGGCGGATGCCAATAACGCGAATCTCCGGTTCTGCCGGAGCCTGATGTTTGAAGAGTTCGACTACGGCTTCGGCCTGTGTATGGATGGTGCAAGCAGGTGCTTTCTGAACAAGGATGTCGCCGTTCTTGCCATTCTCAAAAGCAAAGAGGACCAGGTCCACTGCTTCTTCCAACGACATGATGAAACGTGTCATGCTGGGTTCGGTCAGTGTGATAGGGTTACCTTTGCGGATTTGATCAATCCAAAGAGGGATGACAGAACCGCGCGAGCACATGACGTTGCCATACCGCGTGCAGCAGATTTTGGTATCGCCACTCAAACGACTCTTGGCAACCGCAATCTTCTCCTCGATAGCTTTGGTGATACCCATAGCATTGATGGGGTAGGCTGCTTTGTCGGTAGAGAGGCAGATGACGCACTTGACGCCGGCATCGATGGCTGCATCGAGGGTGTTGTCCGTACCAATGACATTGGTTTTTACTGCTTCCATAGGGAAGAACTCACAACTCGGCACCTGCTTCAACGCAGCGGCATGGAAGACATAATCCACACCTTTCATTGCGTATTTCAGTGTGCTTTTGTTGCGCACATCGCCGATGTAGAACTTGATTTTGTGAGCGACTTCCGGCATGCGTGCCTGGAAATCATGGCGCATATCGTCTTGTTTTTTCTCATCACGGCTGAAGATGCGGATCTCGCCGATGTCTGTTTTCAGAAAGCGGTTTAATACTGCGTTGCCGAAACTGCCTGTGCCGCCGGTTATCAGGAGCACTTTGTCTTTAAATAAACTCATATCTGTTTTGCTTTACAATTTTCAATTTTTTGGACCTACTGCACCGGTTCGAAGTACGTATCCGGTTTGTTGGGGTTGAAGATTTCGTTACAATACATAACTGTCACCAGATTCTCCGTTTGGCTGAGGTTGATGATGTTATGGGTATAGCCGGGGAGCATGTGGATGCATTGGATATTATCACCGGATACCTCAAACTCAATGATTTCATCCGTTCCCAGTTTGCGCTCTTGAATCAAGCCGTGGCCGGAAACGACGATGAAGAACTCCCATTTGGTATTATGCCAATGCTGGCCTTTGGTGATGCCGGGTTTGGAGATGTTGATGCTGACCTGACCACAATTCAACGTGTGCACCAGTTCCGTGAAATTGCCGCGGTCATCGACATTCATCTTCAGCGGGAATGCTACTTTCTCTTTCGGTAAGTAACTGAGGTAGGTGGAGTAGAGTTTCTTGGCGAAACTGTTGGCAGGGATCTCAGGAATCGTCAATGTCTTGGGTTGCTCTGCGAAACGGTTCAACAGGTCCACTATTTCGCCCAATGTGGCTTTGTGGGTGGTGGGGACGTAGCAATAACGGCCATCGGCTTTGGGTAGCACTTCCAGTCCGTCAAACTCGCAATGATGCTCTTCGCCCTTGAGACAAGCAATCATCTCGTCCATCAGGTCATCGATATACAGCAGTTCCAGTTCTACAGACGGATCGTTGACGGTATAAGGCAGGTCGTTTGCCACGGCATTGCAGAAAGTAGCTACGGCGGAGTTATAGTTCGGACGGCACCATTTGCCAAAGAGATTCGGGAAGCGATAGACAAACACTTTTGCGCCTGTCTCTTTGCCGTATTCGAGGAACAAGTCTTCACCGGCTTTCTTGCTGCGGCCATATTCGCTGTTGCCAAACCGTCCGGTGAGGGATGCCTGCTGACTGCTGCTGAGCATGACCGGGCAGGTGTTCTTGTGCTTCTTGAGCGTATCGAGTAGGGTGGAGGCAAAGCCAAAATTGCCCTGCATGAACTCCTCCTGGTTCTGCGGACGGTTCACACCTGCCAGATTGAACACAAAGTCCGCCTCGGCGCACCATTGATCCAACTGCTCGGGCGTAGAGTCGAGGTCATATTCGAACACCGCTTCAATAGCCACGTCGCCATAGCAACGCGCTTTGCCCTCTTTGATATTATTCAGTTGCGCGCAGAGGTTCTTTCCTACGAACCCTTTAGCGCCAGTAATCAGAACTTTCGCCATACCATTTTATTTACAATACCTACGTAACTTTGGATGATTTTTACCACCTTGGTGGAGACGTTCTCTTCCACATAATCCGGCACAGGGATGCCATGGTCTCCGGCTTTGTTCATCTCTACAGCCGTATCGACCGCCTGCAGCAGGCTCTTCTCGTCGATGCCGGCGATGAAGAAGCAGGCCTTATCCAATGCCTCCGGACGTTCGGTGGAGGTGCGGATGCAGATAGCAGGGAAAGGATGACCGACGGAGGTGAAGAACGATGATTCCTCGGGCAGAGTGCCGCTATCAGACACAACTGCAAAAGCATTCATCTGCAGGCAGTTGTAGTCATGGAAACCAAGAGGTTCGTGCTGAATGACACGTTTGTCTAATTGGAAACCGCTGGACTCCAGACGCTTGCGGCTACGCGGATGGCAGGAATAGAGAATAGGCATATCGTATTTCTCAGCTATCTTATTGATAGCTGTGAAGAGGCTCAAGAAATTCTTCTCGGTATCGATATTCTCCTCGCGGTGAGCGCTTAGGAGGATGTACTTGCCCTTCTCCAATCCAAGACGTTTGTGAATATCAGATGCCTCGATTTCGGCAAGGTTGTTATGCAGCACCTCTGCCATCGGCGAACCTGTGACGTATGTGCGCTCTTTGGGCAATCCGCAATCAGCCAGATAACGGCGTGCGTGTTCGGAATACGCCATATTGACATCTGAGATGATATCAACAATACGACGGTTGGTCTCCTCCGGTAGGCATTCGTCTTTACAACGATTACCGGCCTCCATATGGAAGATAGGGATATGCAGGCGCTTCGCACCGATGACGGAGAGGCAAGAGTTGGTATCGCCGAGAACCAAGACCGCATCCGGCTTGGTCTCCACCATCAGTTGGTAACTCTTGGCAATGATATTGCCCATCGTCTCGCCCAAGTCATTGCCGACGGCCTCCATATACACATCTGGATCGGCCAGTTTGAGGTCCTTGAAGAACACTCCGTTCAGGTTGTAGTCATAATTCTGCCCGGTGTGCGCCAGCAGACAGTCGAAATACTCACGGCACTTGTTAATCACAGCCGCCAGACGGATAATCTCCGGGCGTGTGCCCACAATAATCAGAAGTTTCAGTTTCCCGTTCTCTTTAAATGCAGCCATAAAAGATTTGTTGATAGTTTTTCACATTTATCAAAAGCGTGCAAAATTACGAAAAAAAAAGCACTTGTGCAAATTTTTAAGACACAAATGCATTATTTTCTTTATTTTGTCACCAAAACTGGCGTTTTGCGACTCCTGCGCTCGTTTTTATGGCCTTGAAGTTATTTGTTATCTCCTTTGCCGACCTTAGCGTTTTTCCCTCCTCGTCATCATCACTCACATCCAGCTTGGTCCCTTTTGAACCGCACTTTGCACTCAGTCATCCGCCATCCCTCTCAACATCCAGCTTGGTCCCTTTTGAATTTTTCTATATGTTCACGACCTTCTTTGGTTACGAAATATGCTTGTTTCGGTTTGTTGGGTGTTTCCATGTACAGCATACGTACATACCCTTTCTCCATTGCAGGATTCAAGTGGTGTATCTAAAATGACGACGACCATTTAGCTCCATCTCCGCCATAATCTCCCTGCGTGGCTTTGTCTCATCGCCAATCGTCTGCAGCAATGCTTCTATCTTATTATCTCGTGTGTTCACCTTATATACTACCTTGTCCCCTTTGAACCATTCCCCTCTATCGCATGCCGTTTTGTCCTCGCAAGTGTGCACAGATATGGATTCACACGCATATAGTTACCTTCATTCTCATTAGCATTAATAATCAAACATGTGTTACAATACTTTCTATCTTTACAAATGCTGCATTCTCCAAAATCCCGATATCTCAATTCTCTCAAATGTTTAGTCGATGGTACATTTTCCCATATATCCCTTAAAGACATCGAATTAAGATTGCCGAGAACCATTTTTTGCCACCCTTCGCATGGATATACGTCACCAGTATTCGAAATACACAACGATGACTTGCATACAGAACATATCGGCTCGTCATCGCCTACATTCTTCTGATTAATGGCTTGTGTCGCCTCGTTGTATACATTCGCATTCTTATAATCTGTATCTAGAATCTCCTTAACATCAGCCGTTGTTATTCTACAACCGAGATTTGTTCCAGACGAATCATAGCACCCAAATAATGTGTAATCTGCACTCGCCTCAATATTTAGCGATTTCGCAAATTCAAGGACCTCGCGATAACAATTAAGATTTTGCTTCATGATTGGGCAATTGATTTGCATCGGAACATTTCGTTTATGTAGTTCTTTAATAGAACAAATTGTCTTTTGAAAACTGCCCTTATGCTGCGTAATCGAGTCGTGAACATCAGCAATCATAGCATATACTGAAGTTTGAATGCAAATTAATGGATTTGAGGTTATGACCTCCAATAGTTCATCCGATAAGCAGGTTAAATTAGATAATATGTTTATGGATAAATTGGCATCGCGACATTTAATCAAAAATGATTTTAGGTTCGGATTTAGCATTGGTTCTCCTCCACTCAATGTAATATTGATAACATTCATGTCTATACATTGAGCAAGTACCTTATTGAACATATCTTGTTTCATTATGCCGCATTTGTTCTTCGTCGGAATATAGCAATGCACACAGTTCTCATTGCAACGACTGGAGATATCCACATGAACACGAGTTAGGTTATACTCTCCCGTGAAAATTTTACCATATGTAATCGGGGCATTGGAGTCAACGTCAAAAATATATGGCTTATGATTGTCATAAGAGAAGTAATTTGGTGATGTTCTTTCGTGTGTTTTCTCGTCCAAACATTCAATAAATCCCTTTTTCGCTAACTCATCATAAAAAGTATGTGCATCCTTGAGTAATACCTCATAGTCGACATCTGTAAAGATTGTTGTCAGTTTTCGTGCTATGTCATCTATGCTCAGGAACTCATTCCCCAATTGAGAATAGAAGATACTGCCCTCATGTGAAATTAATAAATCTCCCACTTTTATACAACTCTTTGCTGCCGTATCGTATCCGAAATTACGGTTGTCCGTAAGGTATCCATTTGCAGGATACGCTCGATAAATTATATAAGGAAGTTTTCGTACAAACATAATAGATTCAAAATAAATGCGGTAGCATTTCTAGCTACCGCATTTCGCGCGATAACATCAATGCCTTCCGGATGGTTTTTTCGTGCAAGAAGGTCTTCCACTAGGACCTTTACCACAATCTGCCATCTGCATTGAGCTTTGCGCAACAATCGTAGGTCTATTGTATTCCATACTTGATAGTTTTGTGGTTGCTCTATCCCTTCCCACTGCGCCGAGCAACCGTTGAGTGCGACGTGAGCTTATATCTTTCGTAATAAATCCCAATGTTAGTTACTAATTCTCAATTACTCTCTTTGTGTTGTCTATGTACTTGCGTGGCTCATCAGATACTGTTAATCTTAGATTTTTCAAACATGAAGGGACATCTTTTTGAGGAATGGCTTGTTTTTGTCCCTCAATAGTCTCAAACAAATCTAATTTAATGGTATACCAGTTTAGCTCATAGTGAGCAATATCTCCTCCTTTTAATGGAGCCTTAATATCTCGAAATTCATCAAACTTGGATTGCAATAAGTATTTTTCTGCACTATGATGAACCAAAACGCCGTAGTACTTAATATTCTCTTCTAGTAGATATGCATCAATCAAAGCCTGACCAAAATACAATTGTTTTATATGGTTGCATGTCATTTTCCCTGCAGCAATAGCACCTTTTAGTGGAATTGGATTTTCTTGCTGAATAGCATACATCATTATATGGCTTGTAATATCAGCTAATGCATGCAAACTATCAATCGTATCATCTTGGCTATAAATCAAAATGCTATCTGAAAATAGTGCTAATTGTATATCTGCATCACGATGGTAGCCTACGTATTGAGATATGTTACTTTGAAATATTTCTAATTCATTTAAAACAACATCATGGTCATTGCGTGCTACTCTTTCTTTGAAACCCATTATATCAAGAAAGGCCACAAATCTATTTTTAGTATAGGTGGATCGTTTAGCAAACGTCACCTTACTTTCTGCAAAACTAACATTTCTAGGCATAACTCTACAAATATTAATGGTCGTAAGTCGTTGGACCTACTGCATAACAATACACAATGCATGAATTATCATTTCCGCCTCCTTGATGTCCTTGCATTCCTTTAGCTATATAGTATGCCTCAATTTCATCTGCTATCGCTCTACTATTTGCTGTTCGATAAATCCACCACATAGTTTCTTTATTCACATTATGCTCCTCAAATAGCCTGCGCTCAACATTATCAGTAATCCCAACATAAAAATCGGAGTAATACTGCTTGCCGCTTTTTTGTAAATGATTATCAATGTCCTTGATAATATCTTCTTTTGATTTTGCCATATATTATGTGGTTTTTATAATTTATTTGTTCTGTCACTACATGCCTTTAAATATGATAAACTCCATCCAGCGGGCAGATGTTGTGGCAGTCGAGGATGACTTTGCCTTTCAGTTTGTCCCAGTTCTGCTTGATATGGTCGTGTTTAACCATGATGACTACCATATCAACTTCGTTCAAGAACTGATCGAAATCGAGGATTTGGTTCTTGACAATCTCTTTCTTGGTGAAGAACGGGTCGAAAGTCTTGAGCGGACGAGCGAGATGACGCTCCTGGATATCCAGCATCTGAAGAGTCGGACTCTCGCGGATATCGTCCACATTCTCCTTATAGGTCAAGCCATAGAGACCAACACGGCGGTTATCGGTGATGCCGTGTTGCTCCATGATCTCATGGATGCGCTCGAGCACGAAGACGGGTTGGTAATCGTTGGTCTTCATGGATTCATCGATGACCTTAGCCAGTTGCGGATAGTCGCCAACGAGGAACCACGGGTCAACAGAGATACAGTGACCACCTACACCAGGACCCGGTTGGAGGATATTAACACGCGGGTGCATGTTACAAATCTTGATGATTTCATATACATCCATGTTGTCATGACGGCAGATGCGGCTCAGCTCATTAGCAAAAGCGATATTGACGGCGCGATAGGTGTTCTCAACCACCTTAGTCATCTCAGCCGTGCGGATGTCTGTTACCACGATTTCGCCTTGGCAGAAAGAAGCGTAGTATTGCTTTACTTTCTCGCCAATCTCGCGGCTGTCAGCACCGATAGTGCGGTTGTTATGCAGCAACTCATAGACCATGTTGCCGGGGATGATACGCTCCGGCGCATGAACAAGGTTGATGTCCTCGCCAATCTTGAAGCCGTTAGCCTCAATGACCGGGCGAACGAATTTATCAATCGTACCCGGGCTGACGGTGGATTCCACAACGACAGTGGCGCCTTTTGGGCAGACTTTCATCACTTCCTTAACCGCTGCTACTACATAGCAAGCGTCCACCTTCTTGGAGAACTTGTCATACGGGGTAGGAACGGAAACGATGTACATGTCCGTCTTCTGATACTCGGTGGTGAACTTGATGCCCGCTTTGACAGCAGCGGCGAAGAGTTCATCCAGACCGTCCTCTTTGAAGGTAGTCTTGCCGGCATTGAGGGTTGCAAGTAGTCAGTACCGATAACTTCCACACCGTGGGAAGCCATCATTAACGCTGTGGGCAAACCGATATAGCCCAATCCAATTACATTAATCATATTGTTTGTATATTTTTTAGTTCCTTTATTTAATTTCGTATCGATCTACGGGTTCGCCGTTGAGGGCACGGACGATGCGGCTGCAGGCTTTGCCGTCGCCATAAGGGTTAACGGCCTTGCTCATGCGTTCGTATGCTGCTGCATCATCAAGCAAAGTGCTTACTTCGCTGACAATCAAGTCATGGTTGGTGCCCACGAGATGAACGGTGCCGCTCTTGAGAGCTTCTGGACGTTCGGTGGTGTCACGCATGACGAGAACGGGTTTGCCCAGTCCCGGAGCTTCTTCCTGGATACCTCCGGAGTCGGTGAGGACAATAGTCGATTTCTCCATCAGATAGACGAACTCCAGATATTGCAGCGGTTCGATGAAGAAGAAATTCGGACGGGTGAGGTCTTCACCGAACACCTCGTGGATAGGCTTACGGACGTTCGGATTCAGGTGCATCGGATAAACGAAGTCCACATCCGGATATTTCTCGCTCAGATCTTTCATGGCCGTAACCATGCTGATAAAACCGTCACCGAAGTTCTCCCGTCTATGACCTGTGATAAGCACGAGCTTTTTGCCATTGTCAAGGCGAGTAACATCATATCCGGCATTCTCCAGTACATTGATTTGTTCGTCAGCCAAAACCTTGTCTGTCTTCAGTTTATCTACCACCATGTGCAGTGCATCGATAACCGTATTGCCGGTTACGAAAATCTGTCCGTGGGCTTTCTCGTCCAGCAGGTTCTGCTCGGAGAGCGGAGTGGGGGAGAAGTTATAGGTCGCGATACGTCCCGTTATCTGGCGGTTCATCTCCTCCGGCCACGGGGAATAGATATTATGCGTGCGCAGGCCGGCTTCCACATGCCCAACAGGAATCTGCTGGTAGAACGCCGCAAGGGCTGCAGCTGTGCTGGTGGTGGTGTCGCCATGAACGAGGACTACATCCGGCTTGATCTCCTTGAACACGTCACGCATGCCGGTTAGCACGCGAGCGGTGACGTCATAGAGGTCTTGACCTTGTTTCATGATATTGAGGTCATAGTCCGGCTTGACATCAAAAATGCGTAGCACCTGGTCGAGCATCTCACGGTGCTGGCCGGTTACGCAAACGATAGTCTCAAAACAATCGGGATGCTTCTGAAACTCTTTCACCAGCGGGCACATCTTTATCGCCTCCGGACGAGTTCCAAAAACAAGCATTACTTTCTTCTTCTCCATAATATGTGTATTCTTATATAATATTTTCCAGTGGATAGATAACCGATGCTATCAGGCATCTTAAAAAGCGGACAAAATTACGCAAAAAAAATGATATATACAAAAATACATATCACTTTTTGCAAAATATTTTAATTTTGTCACAAAAATTGGCGTTTTGCGAGATTTTTGTTAAATTTTTTGGTTAATTTTTTTTCTATAACACAGTCTTTATGTCTTGTACAACATGGTCAATTGTTGTATATCCACTAAATCGTAGAGATCGATCTAATACTTGTTCCTTAAAGGCAAGATTCCCATCAACAATCTCTCGACCCATCCAGTTAACTAAATCATATATGCAGTGACCTTGCATGTATAGGTAAGCTGTTTCTTGTGTCAATCCTTTTTGTTGGCATAGATTTTTAAAAGTGTTAAAAGCGACACTACTTGGATTTTTCAATATGAGTTGCGTAGAGATTGCTTGCTGAATGTTTTGGATCAATTGCGCGCCATCATTACTATTTAGACCATGACCACTTATCTTCTGTAGGTTAATTAGTGCAATTAAGCGTTTTAAGGTAAAAGACTTTTGACGTTGCTTCTTTTGCCATAACAATGTTAAAAGTGGTGCATAAAGAATATGACTGAGTGATTGCAAAAAGACGGCGAAAGAGAAACAATTATTCCATTGATGCCATTCTTGTTCCAAACCGTCTATCTGGCAATGGTGATTTTCCCACGAATAGGTATAGGTTTGTAGCACGTACCTATTTATATTGATATTGGTATTATCAAGCAAATAATCGAAGTCACTATCAACCGCTATTAAATAACGCGAATTTAAATCTTTGATGTATTTCAAACACGCCTTTTTCCCAGTAGCATGGTTGTTCTTCCCTGTACTCGAATACGGATAGAATTTGATCTTCACTCCTGGACGAGCGTAAGATATCATCTTTTGCCAAAACTCAATATCTTCTTTGTCCTCCACCCTTACAGCTACATCCTTTTTTAAGAGGGAGAGCGTACCGGTAAGATCCTTGGCTACGTTTTTATAAAATCTTCGTTTCGTCATTTGTTTTTCTTTAGAAGGTCTTCCATAAAAATGAGTTTGTCTTCATAGCCATTAGCAAAGATGCTCGGGGAGTGCGTTGTGATAATTAACTGGCATAATGGATTAAGTTTTCTGAGTTCTTTTATCAAAATACTCTGCCATGTGATATGTAAAGATAATTCAGGCTCGTCCATCAGTAGAATAAAAGGCATATTATCCATCAGAAACACGGTCAATAATATAAATAATAATTGTTTCTCACCCGCGGATAACATTTCAAGAGAGATTAGTGACCCACTTTTATCTTGAAAAGCCAAACTATTGAGTTCTTTATCAATAACGATATATTTATGCGTGTCTTTAAAGAATTTGTTGACCGTTTTAAAGAAGGCATCAATGCGCTTATTTACTTTCACTGCCTGTTCGGGATAATTAAGTGCTCGCATACGATAGTCGAAAAAAGATTGTGCGTCTTTGTTTTTAAGTACCAGTTTCTCAAGTTCCTCAAGCAACAGGCTCTTGGATTTTGTACGCGTTTGCCCAGGGCGGTCAAAAGACTGTATGTACTTGACCGGTATAGATATGGGATTACCCTTCACACTCGAATATATGCCGATTCTGTAATTGGCTGGGTATTCATTATAATAGTCATCTATTGCATTGAGCAGCGTTGTCTTACCCTGACCATTAATTCCGACTAAAATATTGACATCCGGATTTATGTTTTGCCACAATAGGGTATAGCGTCCCCTCCATAGATTCGCTATTGCAAACTCCTCTAAATATCCTTTCATATTGTTGATAATTTTGCTTTGTTTATATTGTACATCGTCCAATC
Organism: uncultured Bacteroidales bacterium; assembly: GCA_902778935.1. Classification (GTDB taxonomy): domain Bacteria; phylum Bacteroidota; class Bacteroidia; order Bacteroidales; family Paludibacteraceae; genus Colicola. The sequence continues at coordinate 35,011 of CACYZT010000002.1, read as the reverse complement.
AAGTGTTTACAGGTACCTTTAGCGATAGGGTAGAGGTGTGTTCGAATCCGCTTGCTAAAACAATACCTTTCATGTATTTAGATATAATAGGGTTAAACTATCTATTTTTTATCTAATTCCAATTGTTTTACAGCTTCGTATTCCTTGAAGAGATTTTTTATCAAAGAACCGTAATTCTACTTTTCAATGCCCGTTTTGTTTTATTGCATCTATTGCCGAAACGTATTAACCATTTTGTAATGCAACAATTACTCATTGTTTGATAAAGATTTTTGTATTTCACTCAACTTCCTTAAAATAATTCTCTTGTCAGATTGTCTAGTTTCTGGAATATATTGCTTTATCGTTTCTATATCATCATCGATGTTTTCATATATTTCTTTATCTAATTTAGACACATCTATACTATCCAATAGTTTCACTATCGTTTCACACGCTCTTCCAACCCATTCCTCGTTTCCCACAATTGAATAATTTCTCAAAGCATCTATCCACCATGTCGCTGATTGCAAAGGAGCTTTTACATTGTTACAATATAAAGCGAAAATTCTACAGAGTTCAGCCTTTTGTTCTGTAATATCGTTGAGCATTTTTTGCTTTAGGGTCTCTATTTCTTGCATACTATGCTTATCAACTTCATCCATATGTAGGCTAAGTTTTTCGGTTTCGCGAACGAGAGCTTCATTTAGTTTGCTATCTATTTGTAGATTCACAGATTTCTGGAAACTACCCTTGAAACCATTAAAATTATTCTCATAACTCTTCAATATTGCATTAACAGCATTTTTATGGCTTTGAAACAATTTATTTAATGCTAGTTTAGAAGCCCCCACCTCATCTTTTATTTGCTGTTTTGCACCTTTATAATTCCACCACCATGTTGCTCCAATAGCTATAACAAATACTGCACTTACAACAGAAATGAGAATCGTAAACTGAGTAGCCTGTTTATCCATTAGGTCAGAATAAAAGGAGATAACATCTGACCTTATCATGTATTCAATCGTATCATTCACATGACTTGGTATATTAGAAAGTGTATCCATATTGTTTTTCGTTCATGAATTAACACAATTTTTATATTTGAAATATCGCGCAAAATTACACAAAAAAAATGACGTATGCAAACATATGCCATAAATTCTTTATTTTTTCTTCATTTTGTAACGAAAACAAGTGTTTTTTGCGATTTCTGTGCTCGTTTTTATGGCCTTGAATCTAATCTGCTATTTCTTCTACAATCCATTGCTTTTTCCTCTCTTTACACACTCCTCTTGTTTTGGCTTGGTCCCTTTTGACCTCAGCTACGCATTTCTACGACTTCTCTCACCATCCATCTCTCACTTCCCAGCTTGAAAGTGATGACAGATAGACTCCGGAGTATGCACATGCAAATCCCACTTATGCCATTCAGATCCTCTATTATTCATAATCTTTCGTATTTTTCGTTATTTTCATCCACGTAAAAAATGTATAACTTGTAGTTCTTTCATTTTGTCATTCATCTGCCCCTCTATTATCGATAGATTTTTTTCCAGAAACAATCCTTGTCCAATCCTACAACAATATGGAAAAAAGATGTTGATATAGCACAATATCATACTTCTGATACCGATTGATTATTTTCCGTATCGCCTGTATACACCTCTACAGGAGATGACATTGGCACAGCTTCTCCTACAACCGGTTCTGCAGTAGAAAGAGTCTCTTCTCTTATTCTACTCTCTATCTCTGCTTTTGCCTCCTTTGTTACGATTTGGCTATTAACTATTTCTACGAAATGATTGAGATTATAGCAATAGAACCATTGATTGGTTTCTTGGAAAAACTCATCTATAAGTTCTGGTCTTGGTCCTATTTTAATACCAGCAACATCTTCAATCCAATCTTCTTTAAGATCATTTGATACAAAAATAATTGGTTTTCCACTACTTTTAGAATAATCTATCATCTGTCTCCATATGAGATAATCTCCACATTCATTATCATTTTTTGATGAATCTTTATACCCGGGTGGTATGTGTTTCTCATACCTCGAATGGGCATCAAGGATGTACTTATTTTTAACATCAGAGTCATAGTCATCCCCTAACTTCCCTTCATATAATTTTGCAATCCAATTTTTATATTCATCATCTTTGATTAATTGAGCACAATTTGACCTTCCTTGACACAAAATATCTCTTATGTTCTGAATATTCTGCTTCAACTCTATTATATCTGCATCTTCCAAGAACGGATGCTTCCTTTCTTCCGCAAAGGTTTTATCTAATTCATCGATTGTTTTAATAAATTGGGAATAAGTCCGTACATGGCCACCTAAAACTTTCTCATTTCTATCTTTGTGGTATTCATAAGCTACTTGAAAAGGCATCCACAATTGCTCTTTCAAACTATCCATCATCTTCAAAATTTGGTTCGCAGTTTCTTTCGAATATCTGTAGATATCCAGCAACACATTAGTATCAACTACTATTGCTGCATCTTTCAACAGGTCGCCTCCAGATAGAAATTCTTTATAGAATCCTCTAAATTTAGATTTCATAGTTCTATTTTACTAAGTTTTGTTTCAACCACTCATTAGAAGCCATAGCATTTACCCACGCGGCATGCATTCCAGATTTCACGACCATTAGCCGGTCATTAGAATCTATGTGTTTCATTAAATGATCACGAATTGCAAATGCGTCTGATTCAGAAACAACTGCCCAAGATGACTCGGTAATCTTCCCCCAAAAAGTATATGATTTTATTGCATTATACAAGGAATTATAATTTCGTCCAGGCGTACGCAAATCATACATTATTATGTAGCAATGTTTCTCCATAAATAAAATTTTGAAATAAATTATTAAATATGTTCGTTATTTACATTTTTATTATTGTTTCATTTCTCTACAAATAAAGTTACTTAGTCCAATAATGTTATCATGTTTATTTCTCGCTCTTCTCCCGCTGTAAGGAGTTCTATGTTTCTCCGAAACTCGCGCGCCGCACGTGCCACATCGCCCCCTTCGCGTGCCACGCGCTTATTTTCTTCCATTGTTTGCGGATTGGACTGACGTGAGTATTCGGTAGTTGCTACCTCTGCGAGCGTATTGAGTGCCAATTCAATATTCGTCATATTATCGCGGAGATTCTCTTTTGTTAAGCCTTTGAACTTTTTATACTGCCCCGTTGTCATTCCACTCCATGCTTGCGTAAGTACGTTGGTCAGAATGGCGAAATCTCGCTTCTCCGTTATACCGCTACGTTGCCATTCGTCTGTCAGCTCTTTGCGCATCTCAATGGATCGCATGCGTTCATTGATCCATTTATCTGAATAACCTTGACGACGATAGTCCTCTACTGCCATTTGGAAAGTCTGCTCCGGATCTATCATTTGGTCAATGCGTTGCTGTCCTAACTGTGCCAACCATTGTTTTACCGGTTCTGCTTTCTTGGAAGGAACGGACTGAATGATACGGAAAATGCCCTGTAAATCTGCCACATCCGTAAGACGTTTCTTGCCATCGGCAGCTGGCATTCTCAAAGTGTGACAATTTGTCACGGTTTCATTTCCTTCTTCCCCCAGTCGCTGTTTCAATTTGCGCCAATATGCGGCAGCATCAACACTATCGGTCAAAACTTGGATAATATCTACTACCGAAAAAAAGTACTTTTCCTTCTCCTCATCCCAAACGACACGTACTTTCTTGTCCTCGAAAAGTTGTATTGCAAATTTATCATCCATATTGCTTGTAATAATTTAGTACGCAAAGGTACATAATTTTTTTCATTTATACAAAAATATCGGCAATATTTTGATAAAAATTTTCATTTTGCTACGAAAACATACAAGAACGGCAACGATTTATCCTCGCTGCCGCTATATTTACCCTTCAACTTGGCAATCATCTCTTACTCATTGGCTTGGTCCCTTTTGAATACCTTCCTAGGCAGAAGCCGCTCCTTCCATTCCGTTGGAAGGATGCTCCGGGTCCCTTTTGAATTCTTCAAGGTGTGCAAGTCCTTCTTTGGTTACGAAATATGCTTGTTCCGGTTTGTTGGGTGTTTCCATGTACAGCATACGTACATACCCTTTCTCCATCGCATTTCCTGTCAACGGCTGCAATAAAATGAAGATTGTTCTTAATTTTGTTTGGAAAATTCTCAAGTAATGTTGACACATCATTCACTCCAACTATCGTCCCATCATCGTCTACTCCGACATAGAGAGTTCCTCCATCGTTATTGGCAAACGCACTTATCTCTCGCAGATACTCATCTTTCCACAAGCGCTTGAATTCCGTATATTGATCCTCTTTAAACATTGCCACATCTTTTAATGCAGCAAAATGCGCTGCATTAAAAGAAATTATATCCTGTACTATTGGTCATTTGTATCTTTTTCCAGATCTGCCTCGAGTTCTAAGAAATGGTCAAAGTCTGACATATACAATTGATCTTGCACAATTCGGTATTTTTCAAACTCAGTCTCGGCTTTAGCTTTGGCTAATTCAGCGGATATTCGCCCTGAGTCTTGCAAAATATTTCTATCCCAAAGTTCCAGAAATCCATTTAGTCGCTGCTCCCAATCCGCCATAGTCATCGGGATATGCCGCATCGCTTGCACTTCTGCCAAATCCAAATAGGCACTTACAATCCGTCCTAACGCCTGTAACTCATCTTCCGTAAGATAATTCTTAGCTATAACTACATCATAACGATGAATCTTGCTGTCTGGAGCACCTTCCCATGTCGTCAGACCCATGTGTTCTTTTGATGCATCAGCCCGTTCGTAAATCAATTCGGCAGCTGTATGTTGATGCACGGCATAATGTAGTTTGTTCTGCACTGCGGCAAAGAACCGTTTAGTAGCTGTTGCGTCGGGATCATAATCAATGCTGGTGGCGTATATGTCCGTTACTTTTTGGTAGAACCGTCGTTCTGACATGCGGATTTCGCGTACGCGTTCTAACTGTTTCTCGAAGTAGTCTTTTGTCAGTATCGATCCACCTTTCTTCAACCGTTCGTCGTCCATCACCCAACCTTGGATGGTGTAGTCTTTTACAATCGCATTAGCCCATTTGCGGAACTGCACAGCACGCTCGTTATTAATTTTGAATCCAACGGCGATTATCATCTGCAGACTATAGTGCTTTACTTCGCGTGACACTTGTCGCGTGCCTTCGGTTTGAACTATTAGAAAATTTCGAATAGTTGCTCCTTCGGTTAATTCATTGTCCTTGTAAATCTGTTGAATATGATAGTTGATTGTAGGAATATCAACTCCATATAGTTCCGCCATTAATCGCTGTGTCAACCAGATGTTCTCATCTTGATAGCGCAACTCCACGCTTCCCGGTTGATCTCCCACGGCACTGATGAACGTTAGGTATTCTGCTGCAGAGGATCTAATCGTTATTTCTTTTTTCTTTGCCATTGCTTTCGTTTTTTTAGTATTAACTCTTATCTCCTAAAAATTGTACAAAGATACGAAAAAAAAATGACATATGCAAGCATGTGTCATAAATTCTTCATTTTTTCTTCATTTTGTAACGAAAACTGGCGTTTTTGCTCCTTTTGCGCTCGTTTATTTGAAAAAAGATTTGCGTGGGAGAAATAATTTTTGTAATTTTGCAGCGAAATTTTGAATATATGTAGCAAGTATAATAAACAATATGAGATGTATAAGATGTATGAGAAGTATGAGAAGTATGAGAAGTATGAGAAGTATGAGAAGTATGAGAAGTATAGGAGTACTAATAGGATTGCTGTGCTGCATGTCCATTTGCGCAGTTGAGTACACGGGAACGATGCGGATGGGAAGCGGATATGCGCTTGAGAACGTGCGTGTTAGCATGGATGAGAAAGGGAGTATAACGCTATATCATGTGAAGTTTGCCCGGCTGATGCCGGTGCGGGTTGATGTGGTGATTCCGCACGTGAAAAAGCGGAAGGATGGCGAACGAATGATGTTGAGCGGAGATAATATTATCCCTACTGTAAAAGGAAAGCCATATCCAAACCGCACAATCACAAAACTGCACGGTCAGGAGACCATGCAGTTTATCACATTCAAATGCCTTTGCGGAGACAAAGAAATGCAGTATAGTGGGAAGGCTTATTGATAGAAAGCCTTATACCATTCGGCGAAGGAGCGGAGGCCGAGGCGGATTTAGTCTCTCCTATAAATATCGCGCGTGTATATTTTGTCGCGCACATCGTCGAGACGGCTGTCGTAGCGATTGGCAAGAATAACATCACTCTGTTTCTTGAACTCATCGAGGTTGTTGACGACGAGGGAGCCGAAGAAGGTGGTGTTATCGGGCAGGGTAGGTTCGTAGATGATGACCTGGGCTCCTTTGGCTTTGACACGCTTCATGATGCCTTGGATAGAAGACTGACGGAAGTTATCGGAGTTCGACTTCATGGTCAGACGATAGACGCCGATGGTACAAGCATGCTCCTGAGAGGCATCAAACTGGCCTTTGTGGTAATAATCGTAATAGCCGGCTTTGGCGAGGACACGGTCGGCGATGAAATCCTTGCGTGTACGATTCGATTCGACGATAGCCTGAATGAGGTTCTCCGGCACGTCCTGGTAGTTCGCCAGCAACTGTTTGGTGTCCTTCGGCAAGCAGTAACCGCCATAACCGAAAGAGGGGTTGTTATAGTGCGTGCCGATACGCGGATCGAGACAAACGCCGTCGATAATTGCCTGCGTATCAAGGCCTTTCATCTCTGCGTAGGTATCGAGTTCGTTGAAATAGCTGACACGAAGCGCAAGGTAGGTGTTGGCAAACAGTTTGACCGCTTCGGCTTCGGTGAGTCCCATGATACGTACCTCTATGTCCTGCTTGATAGCACCTTCTTTGAGAAGGGCAGCAAAACGCTCTGCTGCGGCGGTGAGGCGTGCGTCTCCGATGACCGTTCCGACGATGATACGAGACGGGTAGAGGTTGTCGTAGAGCGCTTTCGATTCGCGGAGGAACTCCGGCGAGAAAAGGATGTTGTCACAGTGGTATTTCTCGCGAACGGAGGCTGTGTAACCGACAGGGATGGTCGATTTGATAACCATGATGGCGTTCGGGTTGACACGGAGCACGGTTTCGATGACATTCTCCACCGCCGAGGTGTCGAAATAATTGCGCTGCGAGTCATAATTCGTTGGCGCTGCAATCACCACATATTCAGCATTTTTGTATGCCATTTCGGCATCGAGTGTGGCGGTGAGGTTGAGCTCTTTCTCAGCGAGGTATCTCTCGATGTATTCGTCCTGGATGGGCGAGCGGCGGTTGTTGATGAGATCGACCTTCTCGGGTACGATATCCACCGCCATTACTTCATTGTGTTGGGCGAGTAGGGTAGCGATGCTCAGACCTACATAACCTGTTCCTGCTACTGCTATCTTGATCATAGGCTTTGGCCTTGGCGTTGGCCATTGGCTTTTAATTTATTAATTAGTGAATTTATTCTTCTTTCGATACTCTGAAGCTGAGTAATTATTTCGTTGTTTTTATCTTCTGATAAGTAGGAGCGCTGTAGTGCTATCGTCAGCTGGGTTTCTACTTCAAAAGCAGAACCCATAGCAATCTCTAAAAAATGAGCATATTCTATGGGGGATGTACGCGAAGCACCCTCCGCAATGTTTGATGAGATAGAAACCGCAGCTCTCTCGAGTTGGTTGCTAAGCCCGTAAACCTCTTTAGAAGGAAACTGTGAGGTTATGTTATACACCTGATTTGCAATGCTTACGGCATCAATCCAAATAGAATATTTTCTAAAATCTCTCATAAGCTAACAGCCAATGCTAATGCCAATGCTATTATATGTGTTCTTCGGTGCCACGGAAGTGGACGTTGAGTTCGTGGAGGTGCTCAAGGAGTGTGCCGAGAGGTGTTCCTTCGGTCATCTTGGCGAAGGCATTGACGTCTTTCGGGAAACATTTGCCTCCGTAGCCGAATTTGCCGTCCGGTCCGGGTACGTAAGTGTGCGTATCGTTGATATAACCGGAGAGAAGGATGCCTGTGTGCACCTTACGCCAGTCCACGCCCATCTGCTCGCAATACTCGCGGCAGGCATTGAAATACGTCACTTTGTATGCGCCGAAGACATTGTGCATATACTTAGTCAGCTCTGCCTCCAGCGGCGTCATGACGGTGAATTTCTTTCCGACAAAGATTTTCGTCAGCAGTTCCTGCGCTCCGGTGAAGACCATGGTCTGTTTGCGGAAGTCCTCAAGATATGTGCGTTCGGACAGGAACTCCGGCATATAGCAGACCTGATGGCCTGTTTCGCGCGAGAGCTTTTCGCTGGAGCCGGGAATGATGGTTGTGCGCACAAAGACCGGTACGTCCGGGAGGTTAGAGATGAGTTGTTTCATCAATGTAAGGTCCTGCGTGCCATCATCTTCGGTGGGCACATGAATCTGCAGAAAAGCGATGTCGATATTGCTCAAATCGTCATTGTATCCTTTGGGCGGATCGCTAATGAAGAGTTTGCACTCAGGGTTGTTGTGCTCCAACCAGTCTTTGAGCGCCGTGCCGACAAATCCGCATCCTATAATTCCAACATTAATCATAGTTTTTCCCATTTTATCAAAAAAGCCTGCAAAGATACAACTTTTTTTTCATATATGCAAGCGCGCGAGGAATAATTACATTTGTGCGAGCACAGACGAATTTTTTTTCTAAAAATCTTGTTTATTTGAAAAATTTGTTGTAACTTTGCACGCTAATTTGGATTACTATGGACAATTTTGAAAAATTATGTCAGAAACGGCGGTCTGTACGCAAGTACACGTCTCAGCCGATAGAGCAAGAGAAAATAGACTATTTATTGCGCTGCGCGCTAATGTCTCCGAGTGCCAAACGGACCTGTCCGTGGGAGTTCATTGTGGTTCGCGACGAGGCTAAGTTACGTCCGTTGACCGCTTGTCGTACGTACGGCAGCGGGATGTTCAACACCGCGACGGCAGCGATTGTGATAGCGCTTAACCCGACGTTATGCGACAACACATGGATGGCGGACGGAGCGATTGCCGCAGAGCATATCCTGTTAGCGGCGGCTGAGCAGGGTTTGGGTGCATGTTGGTGCCATGTATATGAGCGTGAAGGTGCGCCCGAGTTGGTGAAAAAACTATGTAACATCCCTGAGCCATTCGAAGTGCTATGTGCGATTGCGTTGGGCTATCCGGACGAGGAGAAGAGTTCATTTGACCTTACTCGGCTGAAATATGAGAAGGTGCATAACGAGGAAATGAAATAGCGCTGTGCGCTGACCGCCTGAAGCAGGTGTGACCTCAGACCGCTTACGCTGTAGGACCGCTACACTGTAGGACCGGCCTGCGGCCTGTAGGATACAAGAAAATTCTAAATATATGAAACCAATAATAGCAATAACAGCCGGTGATACGAACGGCGTGGGATACGAGGTGATTATCAAATCGCTGCTGAACGGATATGTGTTTGAGATTATGCGTCCTGTGATTTACGGCAATGCCGCCGTAGCCAAGCAGCATATCCAGACGTTAGGAGAGGAATACCGTAATATCACATGGAACCTGATAGACAGCCCGGAGCAGGCGAAAGACAGTCGTCTGAACCTCATCACCTGTTACTCGGACAATCTGCCTGTGAACATCGGTTCGCCGAGTGAGGATGCCAACAAAGCTGCTAAAGCTTCGTTGGAGCGTGCGTGCAGAGACCTTAAAGAGGGCAAAGTACAGGCGCTTGTGACGGCTCCGCTGAATAAAGAGGCGCTCAAAGGCGGTCATACAGAATGGTTAGCAGAGCGTTTCGAAGGTGAGCAACTGATGATGCTGTGTGCGGGTAATCTGCGTGTGGCGCTGGTTTGCAATCATGTGTCGATAGCTGAAATCCCTTCGCAGATAACCGAAGAGCGGATTGTAAGCAAGCTGACGCTGCTTAACCAGTCGCTCAAGCGCGATTTCGGTATGGAGAAACCGCGTATCGCCGTGTTAGCGCTCAATCCGCATGCCGGCGACCAGGGATTGCTGGGCAAGGAAGAGCAGGAGATTATCAGTCCGGCTATCGAGAAAGCGAAAGAGCAGGGTATATGGGCGTTCGGTCCGTATGCGGCAGACGGTTTCTTCGGTTCGGAGCACTATCTGCAGTTTGACGCCGTGCTCGCTATGTATCACGACCAGGGCTTGATACCCTTCAAGACGCTGAACATGAGTGGCGTCAATTATACGGCGGGACTGAGTATCGTTCGTACTTCGCCTGACCACGGAACGGCATACGACATCGCAGGCAAGAACCAAGCGGATGAATCGAGTATGCGCAATGCGCTTTTCATGGCGATAGACGTGCTTCGTCAGCGTGCAGACTACGATGCCAACACCGCTAATCCGTTGCCGTTTATCGAGCGGACGGATATTGAGGGACGGCCCAGACGAGAGTTTATAGACTTCAAGACCACGACCGGTGGAAATCGATTTGAAAATAAAAATACACAAATAGATGACAAGTAAAGAGATTAGACAATCCTTTTTGGATTTTATGGCGTCGAAAGGTCACCAGATAGTGCCTTCGGCTCCGATGGTAATCAAAGACGATCCAACGCTGATGTTCACCAACGCGGGTATGAACCCGTGGAAGGGAATCATCTTAGGTAACGATCCAATAAAATATCCTCGCGTGGCGGACAGTCAGAAATGTCTGCGCGTGAGCGGTAAGCACAACGACCTGGAGGAAGTGGGACACGACACATACCACCACACGATGTTTGAGATGTTAGGTAACTGGTCGTTCGGCGATTACTTCAAGAAAGAGGCGATTGATTTCGCATGGGAGTATATCGTGGATGTGCTGAAGATTAACCCTGAGAACCTGTATGCGACGGTGTTTGAGGGTTCACCGGAAGAAGGACTGGCTCGCGATGATGAAGCCGCTTCCATCTGGGCAAAACACTTGCCGGCAGACCATATCCTGAACGGCAACAAGCATGATAACTTCTGGGAGATGGGTGATACCGGTCCTTGCGGTCCGTGCTCGGAGATACATGTGGACAGCCGTAGTGCAGAAGAACGCGCTAAAGTGCCCGGACGTGAACTGGTGAATAAAGATCATCCGCAGGTGATTGAGATTTGGAATATCGTTTTCATGCAATACAACCGCAAGGCGGACGGTTCGCTGGAGCCGCTGGCCAAGAAAGTGATAGACACGGGTATGGGCTTCGAGCGTCTGGTTCGTACGATACAGGGCAAGACCTCGAACTACGACACGGATGTGTTCCAACCGATGCTCAAGAAAATCGGCGCTATCTGCGGATGCGAGTATGGAAAATCTGAGAAGACCGATATCGCTATGCGCGTGATTGCGGACCATATCCGTACTATTGCGTTCGCTATCACGGACGGTCAGTTGCCATCGAACGAGAAAGCGGGATATGTGATACGACGGATATTAAGACGTGCCGTTCGTTACGGCTATACGTTCCTTAACATGCGTAGCGCCTTCCTCTATCAGCTTGTTCCGCAACTGATAGAAGACCTGGGAGACGCTTATCCTGAACTGAAGCAGCAGGAGGCCCAGATAGTGCCGGTTATCAAGAGCGAAGAGGAGGCATTCCTCCGTACGCTGGATAAAGGAATCACGCTGCTCGACAAACTGATGGACGAGGCGCGTAAGGCAGGTAAGACCGAGATTAGCGGCGTGGATGTGTTCACCCTCAAAGATACTTACGGATTCCCGCTCGACCTGACGGAACTCATTCTTCGCGAGAACGGATTCACGACCAACGAAGACGAATACAACAAAGCGCTTGAGCACCAGAAATCGATGGGACGCGAGGCTAACAAACAAGACCTCGGCGACTGGACCGTGCTGGCGGAAGGCGAAACGGAGTTCGTGGGTTACGACCAACTGAGCGTTGAGACGCATATTCTGCGTTACCGTCAAGTGAGCCAGAAAGGCAAGAGTTATTATCAAGTTGTGCTCGACAAGACGCCGTTCTACGCAGAGATGGGCGGTGAGGTAGGAGACACAGGATATTTACAATTGGGCGATTTGCAATTTACGATTGTGGATACCAAGCGCGAGAACGGTCTGCCGGTACATATCATGACGGAACTGCCGGAGGAATTAACGGCTAACGGTCAAAAGCTAACGGCTGTCGTTGATGCCGCACGCCGTCAGGCTATCATGTGCAATCACTCGGCTACGCACATTGTTCACTATGCGTTGCGCGAAGTACTGGGCAAGCACGTAGAGCAGAAAGGTTCGTTCGTGACCGCTGACAGCCTGCGTTTTGACTTCTCTCATTTCCAGAAAGTGACGCCGGAAGAGTTGCGTAAGGTGGAGCAGTTGGCAAACGCGTTCATCCGTCAAGATTATCATCTGGAGGAGAGCCGTCACACGCCGATAGCGGAAGCCAAGGCGATGGGTGCGATGGCGTTGTTCGGAGAGAAATACGGCGATGACGTGCGTGTGATTAAGTTCGGCGACTCGGTCGAGCTGTGCGGTGGTTGCCATGTGTCGAGCACGGGTAAAATCGGTTCTATCCGTATTGTGATGGAGACGTCAGTAGCAGCCGGTGTGCGTCGTATCGAGGCCGTCACGGCAGCGAAAGCAGACGAATTGTACTATGCAGCGCAAGACACTCTCAACGGGCTGAAGAGCCTGTTCAACAATGCTCCGGATTTGACGGGTGCTATCCGTCGTTCGATAGACGAGAACGCCGGTCTGAAGAAGCAGATAGAGCAGTTCATGGCGGAGAAGATAGAGCAATATCGCGACAAACTGATTGCCAAGGCAGAGGATTTCGGCGATATCAAACTGGTACGTCTGCAGGGCGAGCATAACCCAGAGATGATTCGCGGCGTGATGCCATTGCTTCGCGGTAAATTCACCGATGTGAAGTTCGCTGTGGTAGCCGCAACGCAGTTCGAAGGCAAGCCGACGATAGCTGTGTTCCTGAGCCAACCGCTGGTGGAAGAAGGCAAGAATGCCGGTGCGATGATCAAGTCGGCAGCTAAGCATATCCAAGGTGGCGGTGGCGGTCAGCCATGGATGGCAACAGCCGGAGGACGCGATGTCAACGGTCTGGATGCAGCCCTGGAAGAACTGCTCGCCGCGCTTAATTGACGAATGGACGATTGACGAATATACGAATGAAACTGAAGCTTCCCACCGGATATCTGCCCGAGAAACCTCGTAGTGCTGTTCGATTTCTAATCATCGGTACCACGGGAGCTTTGCTGCAAACATGGTTCTTCATGGCGGCACTCCTGATGATGAGTAATCCCGAGAAGGGAACGGTGCTATATTATGTAGCCTTCGGAATAGGCTATGCGTTGGAGATGGTACCTAATTATTTCTTATCCAATTGGTACACCTTTAACACGCATCCCAATAAGAAGAACGCAGGCGGTTTTCTCTTTGCGCGAGCCATCAATCTGGTCGTTCAGTTTGGTCTGCTTCCGTTAGCGTTGGCCACTTTCCCCGAATGGAGAGACGACCTCATCAGCCTATTCGTCATCTTTATCGGAGGGTGCATCAATTATCTGATTTGTCTGGTCTTTTTTAAGAAACCCAAAGCATGAGAATCTATAGAGCAAATATCATCTATACTCCGACTCCGCAGAAACTGGCGATTATCCCGCATGGTTATGTTGTGGTGAAGTCGAACGGCCTGATTGAAGGTATCTACACAGAACTGCCGGAGAATATCGACTGGCGTCGTCAGGTGATGGATTTCGGCGATAAACTGCTTATCCCCGCTTTCAACGACCTGCACGTTCATGCGCCGCAGTACCGTAACATGGGTTTGGCGCTTGACCTCGAGTTATTACCGTGGCTCAACACCTATACGTTCCCCGAGGAAACGAAATACGCTAATCCCGATTATGCGCGTCGTCTGTACCGCCGTTTCGTACACGAGCTATGGATGCAGGGAACGATGCGTAGTGCCGTTTTCGGGACGATTCATCCGGAGTCCACGCGTATCCTTGCCGACCTGTTTATCCAAGCCGGAATGGGTGCGTATGTAGGTCTTGTGGGCATGAACCGCAACAGTCCTGAGACGCTGCAGAACACGACCGAAGAAGTGATGGATGGTCTGCGGATGCTGAAAGCGCACCTCGATGAGCATAGTCCCAACGGACTGGTGAAACCTATCATCACGCCGCGTTTTATTCCTTCCTGTTCGGACGGGATGCTTCGTGCGTTAGGTGCGTATGCCGCCGAGACCGGTCTGCCCGTGCAGTCACATCTCTCGGAGAATCGCTCGGAGATAGACTGGGTAAAGGAACTGGAGCCGGACTCCACCTGTTACGGCGATGCATACAACAAATACGGTCTGTTCGGTCAAACGCCGACGCTGATGGCACATTGTTGTTTCACCGACGGCGAAGAACTCGAACTGATGAAACGCAACGGTGTGTATGTGGTACACTGTCCGATGTCGAATAGCAATTTGTCGTCCGGCATGGCGCCTATTCGCAAGTTCCTCAACGAAGGAATCCATGTGGCGTTAGGTACCGATGTGTCTGCGGGACATCACATGTCGATGTTGCGCGTGATGCAATATGCGATACAGGTAAGCAAACTCAATTATTCGCAGACGCGCGGCGAGATGCCGTTCCTCAGCCTGAGTGAGGTCTTCTATCTGGCAACCAAAGGCGGCGGTTCGTTCTTCGGAAAAGTAGGTTCGTTCGAGCCGGGCTATGAGTTCGATGCGCTGCTGATAGATGACCGTTACCTCAATTTCGACAACTACACGCTCGAGCAGCGATTGGAACGCTATATCTATTTGGGCGATGACCGCGATATCAAACGCCGTTTCTGCCGCGGTGTGGAACTGACGGAGCCGGTGATGTAAAACGATTGACGATTGGACGATTGACGATTGTACGATTTAAAGATGGGATGTCGCTGGCTGAGTACTTGCAGATAGAGCAGGACATGGTGCGCGAAGTGAAAGAGCCGACGCTTTTCACATGGATTGTGCCGCCCACTGTTATCTACGGTCGTCACCAGAGCGCTGAAGTGGAAGTGAACGAAGCCTATTGTCGCGAACACGGTATTGCCGTTGTGCAGCGCAAGAGTGGAGGTGGGTGCGTTTATGCGGACGAAGGCAATCTGATGATTAGTTTCGTTTCGCCGGACACGCATAGCGAACGGGTATTCGAGCAGTTCCTGACGATGATTGCTCATGCGCTGAGAGACAAAGGAATACCGGCCGTCACCACGGCGCATAACGATATCCTGATTGACGGACGGAAAGTATCGGGCACAGCGTGTTACGCAACGCCTACGGGCACAATCGTACACGGCACATTGCTCTACGATGTCAATTTCGAAGCGCTGCAAAACGCCATCACACCGACGAAAGAGAAACTGAACAAACACGGCGTGGCGTCCGTACGGCAACGCGTCGTGAACCTGAAAGAAATAACAAACACCTTTATAAACATACGCGCGTTACGCGCATATATAGAAGAGTATGGAAATAAGTTTACGGGCGCAATCGATGCCTGAGAGCCCGATTCGCAAACTGGCCAAGTATGCCGATGCTGCCAAACTGGCAGGCGTACATGTGTATCATCTCAATATCGGTCAGCCGGACATCAAGACACCGCCACAGGCCATGGAGGCAGTCAAGAAATTCAACCAGGACATCTTGGCTTACTCGCCGTCGCAAGGTCTCAAATCGCTGAGAACCAAGATGGTAAGTTACTATGCAGCCTATGGAATAGACCTCTCTCCGGATGAGATTATCATCACTTCCGGTGGTTCGGAGGCTATTATGTTCGCGTATATGAGTTGCCTGAATCCGGGCGATGAGATTATCGTTACAGACCCCAGTTACGCGAACTACATGGCGTTCGCAATTTCGGCTGGCGCGGTGGTAAAATCGGTGAAGACGGACATCAAGAACGGCTTCAAACTGCCGCCTGTGGAGGAGTTTGAGAAGCAGATAACGCCGAAGACGCGTGCGATTCTCATTTGCAATCCGAACAATCCGACGGGCTATCTGTACACCAAGCAGGAGATGCGACAGATTCGCGATCTTGTCAAGAAATACAACCTCTACCTCATCTCTGATGAGGTGTACCGCGAGTTCATCTATACCAAGTCGCCTTATATCTCCGCTTGCCACCTTGAGGGCATCGAGCAGAATGTCATCCTTGTGGACAGTGTCTCGAAGCGTTACAGCGAGTGCGGTATCCGTATCGGCGCACTTATCACGAAGAACAAAGCCGTGCGTGAAGCGGTGATGAAGTTCTGCCAGGCGCGTCTCAGTCCGCCTCTTTTCGGACAAATAGTGGCTGAAGCTTCGCTTTCTACGCCGGAGGAGTATATGCAGGAGGTGTATGACGAGTATCTGAGTCGCCGTAATTTCCTGATTGACCAGCTCAACCAGATACCGGGCGTCTTTGCGCCGGCTCCGACTGGCGCTTTCTACGTGATGGTAGAGCTGCCGGTGGACGATGTGGAGAAGTTCTGCAAGTGGTGTCTGACGGACTTTGTCTATGAGGGTGCTACGATTATGATGGCGCCGGGAACGGGTTTCTATACCAATCCTGACGAAGGCCGTCACCAAGTCCGTATGGCGTATGTATTAAATAAGGACGACCTCGGCAAAGCGATGATTGTATTGCGCAAAGCGCTGGAAGCATACAATGCATAAAAAAAGCCCGCACCCGCGGGCTTTTCTTTTTACTCATTCGAATCTTCGAAGCTGTCGCCGACGATTTTGCGGTAGAGCTCTTTTGGGTCGGTGGCTTTGCGGATGATTTCGTGCAGGTCTTCAATCTTAACGCGGTCCTGCGCCATGGTGTCGCGGTAGCGAACGGTGACACATCCGTCATTGAGCGTATCGTGGTCCACGGTGATGCAGAACGGCGTTCCGATAGCATCCTGACGACGATAGCGCTTGCCGATAGAGTCCTTCTCATCGTACGCAATCTTGAAGTCGAACTTCAGTTCGTTCATAATTTCGCGTGCTTTCTCGGGCAGTCCGTCTTTCTTGACGAGCGGCATGATACAAGCCTTCACAGGTGCCAGAACCGGCGGCAAGTGGAGAACGACACGTGTCTCTCCGCCTTCGAGAGCCTGCTCCTCGAACGAAGAGCACATGACGCTGAGGAACATACGGTCCACGCCGATAGAGGTCTCAATGACATACGGGGTGTAGGACTGGTTGAGTTCCGTATCGAAATACTCGATTTTCTTACCGCTGTACTTAGCGTGCGAGGACAAGTCGAAGTTCGTACGGCTGTGGATACCTTCCACCTCCTTGAAACCGAACGGCATGAGGAACTCGATATCCGTTGCTGCATTGGCATAGTGCGCGAGTTTGTCGTGGTCGTGGAAACGGTATTTCTCATCCCCCAGACCGAGCGCTTTGTGCCATTTGAGGCGGAACTGCTTCCAGTGCTCAAACCACTTGAGTTCCTCGCCCGGACGAACGAAGAACTGCATCTCCATCTGCTCGAACTCACGCATGCGGAAGATGAACTGACGGGCTACAATCTCGTTACGGAAAGCCTTACCGATTTGCGCGATACCGAAAGGAATCTTCATGCGGCCGGTCTTCTGCACGTTAAGGAAATTGACGAAGATACCCTGTGCGGTCTCCGGACGAAGGTAAATCTTCATGGCGCCATCTGCTGTCGAACCCATCTCGGTGGAGAACATGAGGTTGAATTGGCGCACATCTGTCCAGTTGCGCGTGCCGCTAATCGGGCAAACAATTTCTTCATCGAGGATGATTTGCTTGAGTTCCTCGAGGTTGTTATCGTTCATCGCTTTGGCGAAACGGGTATGGAGCGCTTCTCTTTTCTCGATATGCTCGCGCACGCGTTCGTTCGTCTGTTTATATAGTTCCTCATCGAAATTGTCTCCAAAACGCTTGCGTGCCTTGGCGAGCTCTTTCTCAATTTTCTCGTCGTATTTGGCGAGCTGGTCCTCGATGAGCACATCTGCGCGGTAACGCTTCTTGCTGTCGCGGTTGTCAATTAGCGGGTCGTTGAACGCATCCACGTGACCGGAAGCTTTCCAAGTCGTCGGGTGCATGAAGATAGCGGCATCAATACCCACGATATTCTCATGCAGCAGCGTCATGCTATCCCACCAATAGCGTTTGATGTTGTTTTTTAACTCCACGCCGTTCTGACCGTAGTCATACACAGCGCCTAAGCCGTCGTAGATCTCGCTGCTGGGGAAGACAAATCCGTACTCCTTGCAGTGCGCCACGATTTTCTTAAATGTTTCTTCTTGTGTTGCCATATAATCTATATATTAATTTTCAATTCTCAATTTCACTTTGGGTACGAAAACGAACCTTGCTTTCATGTGGTTGCCGTATTTGTCGAAGTCCCAAGTGATGTTCGGCAGGTCGCCGAAACAGCGCCTCAGATGGACGGCGTTGAGATAGGGAACGAGGTTGTCGTTCTTCGACTGGAATACATACAGCGGTGTTTTCGGCCGCCACTCCGGACAGATGGTATTCGTATCACTGCCGTCGATGTCGTAATGCACGAGACTCGAACGCAACAGGGCTTCGTAGAAACGCTTGGTCTCGGGCTGCGTCTTGTCCATGCCTTGCGGCGTCATCCAATATGTCAGTTTATGGTTCGGCATCAGAAAATAGAGTTCGAGGATGCTTTTCTTTGCCGGCACCATATATTTGTTATAGGCTTTTATCATTGCCGGCGTGAGAAACTCTTCTGCTTTTAGGTTCAGTCCGTACGACTCGCTTGTGCCCAGCAATAACAACGGCACCTCCGGCGGTACGCTCGCATCGTTATGGAGCACTGCTTCGTCGTAAGTGGATGCCACATCGATTGGTGAACCGCCGACAAAACACTTCTTCACATGGATGCGCTCAGCATACTCTTCTTCCAGCAGTTTGAGCGTCCAGAGCGCAGTTGCGCCGCCTTGCGAATAACCGAGAAGGAAGATGCTGTCAGTAGGAATACCAAGCGCCATGCTGTCCAGTATAGGCTGGCAATAGAGCAGCATATCGACGGTGTTGCGCGCCGTCAGTTCGCCGTGCAGGTACGGATGCATGCGGTTGCTCGTTACGCCATAACCGATATAGTCAGGCATGACGAGCACATAGTCCTCCACGAAGTCCTTTGCCTCCGCCGTCAGTTTGTAAGACGGAGCTTCGTCTGCCGCGCTGATAGTCCAATGCGGCAGCAGGATAATACCTTTGGGCTGCTCCGGAACAGTGAGTTTTCCGGACAGCGTGAGCGTGTCGCCGAACTGGTCATGGGAAGGGTAGAGCACTACCTGCTCCCATACGCTTGTTTTCGCCGAACCATTCGCCCAGCAAACCAGCAACAGCACTATGAAAAATAATCGTCTCATTTTGCGACTGCAAAATTACTACTTTTTTTTGATATATGCAAATTTTTCAAAAAAAACCTTATTTATTTGCATATATGAGAAATTTTTCGTACCTTTGCGCGATTTTCGCGCAGAAAAGAGATGACTGCAATAGAATTTGAAAATATCAGCAAACAATACCGGTTGGGTTTGGTCTCTACGCAGACGCTCAGCCATGACTTGCGCCGCTTCTGGATAACGAATGTACTGGGAAAGGAGAACCCGTATCTGAAGATAGGTGAGACGAATGACCGTGCCACCAAAGGTACGTCCGATTATGTATGGGCGCTGCGGGATATCAATTTCAAGGTGGAGCAAGGCGATGTGGTGGGTATCATCGGTAAGAACGGCGCCGGCAAATCGACGCTGCTCAAACTGCTAAGCCGCGTTACGGGACCGACTACCGGTACTATACGCGCGCATGGGCGCATCGGCAGTCTGCTTGAGGTGGGAACGGGCTTCCACGGCGAGATGACCGGACGCGAGAATATCTTCATGAACGGCGCTATCCTCGGTATGACGAGGCAGGAGATACAGTCCAAACTGGATGCGATTATTGATTTCAGCGGCTGTGAACGCTATATCGATACACCCGTCAAGCGTTACAGCTCCGGAATGGTGGTGCGGTTGGGTTTCGCTGTTGCCGCGTTTCTCGAACCTGAAATTCTGGTGGTGGACGAAGTGCTTGCGGTCGGTGACGCCGAGTTCCAGAAGAAAGCCATCGGCAAGATGAAAGACGTCTCCCACAACGATGGCAGAACGGTGCTGTTCGTGAGTCATAATATGGATTCTGTTCGTAATTTATGTAAATCAGGAATCGTTTTGAAGAATGGATTGATAGATTTTTTGGGAACGGCGAGTGATGCGATTGATTTCTATCTTATGAATAATATAGAGAATAGTGGAAAATATGTGGTTGTGGACGGTGTAAATTATGTTCATGCGGAGAAAGATATATTTCGTCGCAAAATGGAATTTGTTGACTTTGAGTTATTAAATAACCCAGAGAGTATTTCTTCGGATGAACCTCTTCAATTTAAAGTAACTATAAAACGTAATAATTTGAATATAAAAGAATTTCAGTGTGCAGTAATATTTCACGATTCTCAAGAAAAGCGTTTTGCAACCTATGTGACATCTCTTTTACAAGTTCCAGATTCTAAAGAATCATTCAAGGTTAGTCTTTGTTTGAAAAATCATAATCTCGCGAAGGGTAAGTATTATGTTCATTTTGACTTAGGTATTAAGGATTACTCTAATACAATTGATAATTATGATGGTTTGGATAATGTGTTTCAAATCAATGTGAATCTAATGACTCGTGAACCTAAGAAAGCTTATGCAGGATGGTATCAAGAGTATGGATATATCTTAGACACTAATTCTTTGAGTATGCAAATTATAGAGTAATTTGGCAATGATAGAGAGTGATATAATATTATCTGTTATAATGATAGCGCATAATCAAGCACCTTTCGTAAGAAGATGTGCGGAGAGTATAATTAATCAGCCGGTACCTTTCCCTTATGAAATCATAATGAGTGACGACAAGTCCAATGATGGTACATGGGAGATATTATGCGACTATGCTTCTAAATATCCAGAACCCATTAGAAACAATGGGTTATATACTCCTCGAATTGTTGCCACTCAGATAGACTCCAGCAACTACAATCCTGCCAATAAATCGCAGCGTGGCGGGTGGAATCGTAGTAATGCTTGTAGTCATGCGACAGGTAAATATATGGTAGTTATTGATGCTGATGATTATTATAAAAAAGGGGCTCATAATTTTGCTGACCAGGTTGCAATTCTTGAAGCTCATCCTGACTGCTCTCTATGTATGGAAAATATTTATATTTTGAATAAGGGTGATGATTTCAGCAAGGCAAGATTATTATTTCCACAAGAATTCTATGAAGAAGGTAAAATAATTACTGCTGAGGAATACATAATGAACCGTTATTTTATGAATACCGTTGCGTTTATGTATCGCCTCAATAATTTTTCTCCTGCTCAATACGGAAGTCGAAATGTTGATGTTACTATTACTTCCCATTTTATGCAATTCGGGAAAATCGTCTGTTATAATAGTGCAGATTACGTGTACGAAAACTATCCCAATTCTACATCTCATGCTATGGAGAAGGATGATGATGTGTTTATTTTTTGGGAACAAGGCATATACATATCAGCCTTAATACCAGCACTAAGTCATTGGTATTTGTTATCTCGTATAGATGATGTACAGAAGGTCGTTTCTTCTTGCCGTCATAACTATATTTTAAAACCAAAGAATAAGAAATTTCTTCAAGGTATGGATGTATATGTATATGATGCATTCAATAAAAAACGAACTATAATTGATAGATTTAGATTACATCTATCCACTTGGTTTATTGGCCAAATGAAAATCCATAAGTGGACAAATAGGTTGACAACAAAAATATTATATAAGTTAATAATCCGATAAGGCATTTGGATATTTAAGCCTGTTAAGAGAATATGTGATGTGATTAATGCAATTCTTCATAAATAATTAGGTTATGAATGATAAGGTATCAATAATAGTGCCATGTTATAATCAAGCGCAATTCCTATCTCAATGTTTGGATAGTATATTAGCGCAAACCTATACTGATTGGGAATGCATAGTTATTGATGATGGCTCTTCTGACAATTCTTTTAACGTTGCTAAAGAGTATTGCAGAAAAGACTCACGATTTAAATGTATTCATCAAGAGAACCAAGGCCCATCCGTAGCAAGAAACAATGGTATCTTGCAGTCAAAAGGAGAATTTATATTACCTTTAGATGCTGATGACAAGATTGCAGAGACATATTTGGAAAAAGCTATATCAGTATTTGAATCCCAACCGGATGTTAAATTGGTATATTGTAAGGCAGAATTGTTTGGCGATGTAAATGAACTTTGGCAACTGCCACCTTATAGTTACGAGGAATTACTATGGGGGAATATGATTTTCTGTTCTGCTTTATATCGACGTCGTGATTATGATAAAACAAATGGTTATAATCCCAATATGAAAAATGGGTTGGAAGATTGGGATTTTTGGCTATCTTTCCTCTTGCCTTTGGATAAAGTATATCAAATAGAAGAAGTTCTTTTTTATTATCGCAAAAAAGAATTTTCCAGAACCAAGTTCGTAGAAAAGAATGAACAACTGCTACTTCGTGATGTTTATAATAATCATAAAGAACTATATGCCCCTTATTTAAGCGATATCATTTTTTTTCATAATGTTCATAGCATAAATGAGTGTATTGTAAGTGATGCTATTCAAAAGGGGGAAGATAACATCCGTTCCACCAAAGCATATAGATTAGGTAAAATACTCTTGAAACCATTAAATTGGTTGAGAAATATAGTAAACAAAGAATAATGAACACTTCCGTCGCTCTATGTACATATAATGGAGCCAAATATATAGAAGAACAATTAACTTCTATTCTCAATCAAACTCGTCCAGTGGATGAGATTGTGGTGTGCGATGACGGAAGTACGGACGAAACACTCAAGATAGTAGAAAAGATTGCTCAAAATGCATCTGTGCCAGTTCATATTTTCTTGAACGAAAAAAACTTAGGGTATTTTAAGAATTTCGTCAAAGCTATGTCTTTATGCAAGGGCGATCTTATTTTCCTTTGTGATCAAGATGATGTGTGGCGGGAAGATAAGGTGGAAAAGATTGTCAGTTGGTTCGATACCCATAAAGAAAAAGAAGTCGTTTTTACGAATGCAAGAATAATTGACGGCAACGGTGAATCATTTACTTCCGAGACATTGTGGGATAGAGTAGGTTTTAATGCCCGCATGCGATGGTATTTTGACAAAGGCTATGGACAGGAAATATTTACGACAGCCAATCGTGCTACGGGTGCAACAATGGCATTGCGAAAGACTTTTTGGGAAGGGAGAGATTTAATGTCGTACCATATAGAGCATCATGATTATACTATAGCTTATCTTGCTGTTGTTTTAGGGAATTGTGGCTATATTTCTGAGATATTAATGTCGTATCGCATACATTCTCATAATGTGATAGGACTGAATTATTATGATTTATGTACTTATAGTCCATTGAGAGCATGCACAAGGGATTTTAATCAAGTTTCTAACTTGCCGAAGCAGTCAGCGGAACGTTACGATTTCATTAAGAGAAGAGAGAGTTTATATTCGAAACATTGTGGATGGTTTGTATCTGGAGTAGCACTTTTGCATACGTATATAAACTTATACGGGGAATGGTGGTATCGCTTTTTCGCATTCGATATGTATATTTGTTTGAAACAAGGATTGAATAGGCTTAAGAATAAATGATTTCACTTATAATTTGTAGCCGTACGGCAGACATATCAGACGAACTAAAGCAGAATATCGCAACCACTATTGGATGTGAGTATGAGTTATGCGTGATAGACAACTCCCGAAATGAGTATTCTATTTTCACGGCTTATAATGAAGGTGTTCGTCGAGCAAAGGGAGACATCTTATGCTTTATGCATGACGACATATTGTTCCATACGGATGGGTGGGGAGAGAAATTGTCATTGTATATGCTCAATCATGCCGAAGTAGGTGCGATTGGTTTTCTCGGTGGTCACTATTTGCCGCAGAGACCATGTTCATGGAATGAACCGCGTATTGAGTCTGTGCATTATATTCAAGGAGAGATGGTCAATGGTAAATATTTAACACGCGAAATTCTTCATCAGAAATATCGCAAAGAGCGAACATTCGTAGCTGCTATTGATGGAGTATTTATGGCTATTCCGCGTTGCCATTTTACCAACCATAAATTGCATTGGGATGATAAATCGTATTCCGGATTCCATTTTTATGATGTGGATATGTGTATGCAGATACATCAACTTGGCTTAAAGATAGAAGTAGTATGGGACATCTTGATAGAACATAAGTCGTGCGGCAATACAGGTGCAGCTTTCTTGAATGCCCGCCAAATATGGTTTGAAAAATGGAAATATTGTCTTCCTATGGTATGCGGAATAGAGTTAACTGAAGAGGATAAGGATATTTGTAGAATAATCATGGATATAACAGACCAAAGTTATCAGTATCACCAGATTCTTCATTCAAAAGCATATCGTTTAGGAAAAGTGCTCTTACATCCTTCGTGGATAAATATTAAACGACTCTTTAGTAAGATATGAAACTCAAGAAAATACTTATAGACCTATATGGTCGTTTCCGGAATCTCATTTTATATGGTATTATCGGAGGCTTTTGCGCGTCGCTTGACTTTTGTATCTATACTTTTCTATGCCATTGGGATATTATGCCATATTTATGGGCAAATATCATTAGTATTCATATTGGTATCCTTACATCCTTCGTTCTGAATCGCTCATTTAATTTTAAAGTAAAGGATAAAACATCAATACGATTTCTTTCCTTTTACATAGTTGGATTAGTTGGTTTAGGGATTAGCGAGTTGATGCTCTATTTAATGGTATCTAAGGGAGGATGGAATGAAATATTCTGCAAGCTTATTTCCATAGTTGCCGTGGCTTTAATTCAATTTACGTTGAACAAATATATTACATTTAAGAATAAATACTAATGGATAAAATATACTTTGTTCTCCCTGCATATAATGAGGAAGCAAATATTGAGAATGTAATTAGACAATGGCATCCTATTTGCGAGAAAATCAATTCTGAAGGTCATCATGCAGAATTGGTTATTGCCAACGATGGCAGCAAAGATAAAACTTTGTCTATTATGCAGGCTTTGCAATCCAGATATAGTCTTTTGAAACCTCTTGACAAACATAATTCAGGGCACGGGGCGACTCTTATGTTTCTATATAAGTACGCCATTAACAATGGAGCCGATTATATATTCCAAACAGATAGTGACGGACAAACTACTCCGGAAGAATTTTGGCAAATGTGGGAAAATCGCGAAAGGTATGATTTTCAAATAGGTACTCGTAACGAAAGAAAAGATGGCGCTAATCGAGTGATGGTTAGCAAAATCTTGCGTTTGGTCGTATGGATGATGTTTCACGTATGGGTGCTTGACGCGAATACACCTTTCCGCCTCATGAGAACAATAAAATTAAAACCCATAATGGACATTATTCCGAATGATTATAATCTAACAAACGTAGCCATTAGTGCAATTGCTGTTCGTTGGAATTATAACATAGGTTGGTATCCAATTACTTTTCGGCCTCGTCAAGGCGGTGTGAATAGCATAAATATGCGCCGTATTTTTATGATGGGCTTCAAAGCGTTAACCGATTTTCGGACAATAAATAGGAAGTTGTAATGAAAGTATCAATCAACCATAATTTTGCCAAGACAGGAATATATTTATTTTTATTCCTCTGTGCAGTTATGTATATATTGCTCTTTTCAAAAACCCTATCTCCATTATATTCTATAGAGGAGTCTGATAGTAGTGTGTTTAAAGTAATGGGGCAGGTTGTATTGCACGGAAAAATGCCGTATGTGGATATATTTGACCATAAAGGTCCTATGCTATATTTGATAGAGGCGTTTGGACAATGGCTAATTCCCGGAAGAATAGGTCTATTCCTACTTGCCATCATTGCTTTGTATATATCGATTATATGCTGGTATCAAAGTGCAAGACTATTTACTTCGGCAATCAAAAGTATTATTGTTGTTATATTAACATTACTTACCTATTATTTTTATAGTGCATATAGTTCCGGTAATTTAACGGAAGATTGGAATGTTCTCTTCGTGTCAGTATCATATTATTTATTACTCTCACTGCTTATTAGGGAGGAAGCTAAATCATATTTGATTCATGGTGGTATAATAGGTATTTGTTTTGCTTGCGCCTTTTTTATTAGGCCTAATGATGCAGTCGCATTTATTGGCGCTCCTATTCTCGGTGAACTGGTATGGATGTTAAAGAATATGAGAGATGGTCGCTGTATAAGATGGATAGAAGGTTTAGCCATAGGATTTATTACCGTTTCTTTAGTTTTTATTATTTGGTTTGCTTCACATAAAGCCCTTAATGATTTGTGGTATGGATTGATAGGGTTCAATGCCAAATATACATCAGGTATCATAGCCTTGTTAGAAGGAGGGCTGAAAATTACAAAATTGGCTTATGTGCCATTCCTGGCATGTCTATTAATTCTTGCATGGCAGTCCTCCAATCGGCGTATCCTATATATGTTAATCCCTACAATTATTTCCGCTTACGTATTATTAGGAAATATTGGCTACATGCATTATTGGATAATATGGATACCGGTGCTGTTTTTTACCTATTGGCTATTAGCCATCACTCAAGAGAACAAAGCATTTACTATATTGTCATTTTGTATATTTCTTACATTGCCCATATTTAATGCAAGAAATTGGCTCAAAACGCCGATAACAATGGTGAATGAAATAAAACGCGACATAAATACTTGCGATACAGCTATATTATCTACAAAGGCGTTATTTGAAAATATAGTTGACGAGGATAGAGATTCTGTTTGGAGTTATAATTTAACGTGGGGGGATAACGAACCTAATACTTTCAATGTACTATTATACAATAATATCATCCCGTGTAATAGAGTACCATTGATATTTATGGCGGATATAGATACCACTTTGCGTGCATATACGGATATAACCAAGTATGCTCCAATATATGTACTATTTTCTTCTCAAAATTACTATCCATGGTCGTATGAAACAAAAGATAGCATATTTCTAAATGAAAGGTATAGTATGGTGGGAATATGCGATCAGCCACAATTAATATTATTTAAGCGTAATAGTGATACTAAATAATTATGATTCCGAAAATCATCCATTATTGCTGGTTCGGACGAGGATTGATGCCGCATTCTCAGAAGAAATGCATTGAGGGCTGGAAACGGCTCATGCCGGACTATACCTTCATGCGTTGGGATGAATCTACTTTTGATTTGCAGCAATATCCTTTAGCTAACTATGCATGTAAAGTGCGTAAATATGCGCTCGCTTCCGATGTGTGCCGGTATAATGTGTTAGCGCAATATGGAGGAATATATTTGGATACGGATGTGGAGGTGTTCCAGCGGTTTGATAGGTTCTTAAAGTATAATTTCTTTACCGGATTGGAGTTGTATTCGGAGTTTTATGAGGAGCATATACAGTCCATGATTGATTCGGATGGAAACCCTCTTGTGAAAGGACAAGATATTCCTAAGATGGAAATCTTGACTTCTTCCATGGCTTGCAATCCCGGTAACGAGATGATATGTGAAATCCGTGATTATTACAACTCTATCGATGCCGATGCCGATTGGGCTTTGCATTATCGTGAGCATGTGAATAATGATCGTTTGGTAGCGCGGTATCTGACAAAGTACGGTTTTCGGTATGTCAACGAGACGCAGTACTTACAAAACAATATGGTGGTATTTGGTACAGGGGTGTTTGGCTATGCTTTCAGTCCGGATAATCGATACGAAGTATCGTTCCATCATAATGCGGCTTCGTGGGAATCGGAGCTATGGACAAGAACGCGTCGGCATGAGGACTTCTTCGATAAGATAGGCTTGTTACCTGTATATAGACGATATAAGCAGGTTAAACGCAAAATCAAAAAGAGGCTTTTGCATCCGCGTCAAGGGGAAATATGGTGTCTGCATCGGGTAGTGGAGAATCGGAGCGAGTATCCGGCCAATCGGGAACTCGAAATAACGCCCGATTATTTAGAGCAACTTATTTGTCAATATCGCTCAAACGGCTATTCGTTTGTGTCTTTAGAGGATATCGTTGACCGTCAATCATGGTGGCCCAAGAAGCGCGTCCATATCTCGTTTGATGATGGTTTGAGGGATATATATACCCATGCGTATCCTATCCTAAAGAAATATCATATCCCGTTTACCATCTATCTTTCTACGGATTTCCCGAATGGTAAGGCGGATATATGGTGGTTGCAATTGGAGCAATGCTGTACACCTAATGAATCAGTTGCTTTGATGGAACGTATCTACTCCGCATCAGCACCCATGGCGCAGACAATGCACGATTTGACGCATACTCAAGCCGATGCCGCCTTATGTGCCCGACTTGCCTTGCAGTGGGAAGATTTGCGCACGATGGTAAAGGAAGGATTATGTACTATAGGCACGCACTCCGTTTCGCATGTTGGATTGAATCGGTTGTCCGCGGAGCAAATGGAATATGAGTTGGTCGCATCGCGAGAAGAGGTAAGAAAGCAATTAGGTGTTACGCCAATACACATGAGTTATCCGCATAGTATGTGGAATGAAGCAGTGATGCAGGCCGTTCAAAAAGCAGGATATAAGTCGGCTGCTTTGGGGTATGGCGGTGCTGTTCATCGTGGTGACAATCCGTATCTGTTGAATAGGGTATATGTAACGCAACCATGACATCGTATCCGCAAATATCAGTTCTGATGCCGGTATATAAGACCGCGCCCTATCTTCGCGAAGCGATGGATAGTATGCTTGCGCAGACATTCGGTGACTTCGAGCTGATTGTGCTCAATGATGGTTCTCCGGATGAGGCTGAGGCTATTATCGAGTCCTATACGGATGAGCGTATTGTTCGTTATACGGGCAAAACGAATGTAGGCTTGGCGAACATTCTTAATATCGGCATCGATATGGCGCGTGGTAAGTATATAGCTCGCATGGATTCAGACGATATCTCGTTACCCAATCGTCTGCAGGTGCAGTTCGATTATCTGGAGCAGCATCCTGACATTGATTTGGTTTCAGTAGCGATGCAGCAGTTTGGAGATGGCTCCAAGATAATGCAATACGACAATGCCACAGAAGATATCAAGTTCAATGCCCTTTTCTTCTCGCCTGTTCTCCACGCAAGCAGCATGTGGAGAAAAGAACGGTTTGCCCGTATGCGCTATGAACAAGACTATGTGCCGGCTGAGGATTATCGCTTATGGACGCAAGCGTTGTTAGCGGGCATACACATGCGTAACTTGCCGGATGTGCTCTATCTCTATCGTCAGTATGCTACGCAAGTCACGCAAGATACTGAGCGGATATACGCTATTCAGCATAAAGTCAAGTATGCCTATTTGCAAGGTATCTTCCCGACTGCTGATGATGCGCAACTCCGGCAGTGGTGCCAACTGACAGCCATCGAACCCGATAAGAGGCTTGCCTGTTTTTGGGAGATGGAGCGATTGAATAATCAAAAGCCGTTCTTTGAACCTCTCTCTTTCCATCGTCGGTTTCATCGTTATTATCAGAGCGTATGGTTTGAGTACATGCGCACTAATGGCATCGTTTGGAATCATTTAACCCGTCTGCGCTTGTCGCAAATCATTAAACTACTTGTCCATGCCTAAGTTCTCTATCATCATACCGGTATATAATATCGAGCAGTACATCCGTGAGTGCTTGCAGTCCGTGGTGGCACAGACCTTTACGGATTGGGAGTGCATCATCGTCAATGACGGCTCTACGGACAACAGCATGGAAAGGATTAGAGGATTAGAGGATGAGAGGATTAGGGTGATAAGCCAAACTAATATGGGTTTGTCTGCCGCACGCAATGCAGGCATCAAGGCGGCGAAGGGAGAATACATCTTCCTCTTGGATGGGGATGATTGGATAGTGCCGGACGCCCTGGAGCGGTTGAACAAACACATCGACGGGCAAGATATGATTTGTTACGGAGGGAAGAGGTTCGCCCATTATCCTTCGGGTATGGATTATTACAATGAAAACGCTCTCCTTTCATACAAGATGCCTTTCGTCTGTACGGTGCTGCGTATCTATCGCAGGGCATTCCTGCAAGCGCACGACCTGCGCTTTACCGAAGGTATCTACCATGAGGATAATCTGTTTACGCCCATGGTATGCTATTATGCGGGGGCTGTGACGGTTATTCCCGATGAACTATATGTCTATCGTATTCGGGAGAACAGTATCATGACGACTTTCAAGCCTAAACGACTGACGGATAAAGTAAGCATTGCCAATCAATTGGCTTCGTTCTTCATGCAAGCCGACGGATTGGACAAATCAACTGTTTATCGTGCGACTACCCATCTGTATCAATCGGTATTGCTCTATCCGGCTCAGTATGTTCGTCAGTATGTATTGCCGACCATCAACTGGCAACTCTATTACACCGTCAGTCGCACCAAGCTGCGGCATCGGTTCAATTATCTGAAATACAGACTCAAATACCTGCTTGTCCGCTCATGAAACCGAAGTTCTCTATCATCATACCGCTCTATAACAAAGCACCCTACATCCGTAAGGCGCTGGAATCGGTGCATGCACAGACTTTCACAGCTTGGGAGTGCATCATCGTCAATGACGGCTCTACGGACAACAGCATAGAAAGGATTAGAGGATTAGAGGATGAAAGGATTAGGGTGATAAGCCAAACTAATATGGGTGTAGCTGCGGCGCGTAATAACGGAGTAGCCGCATCGACGGGCGAGTATATCTGTTTCCTCGATGCGGATGACTGGTGGGAGCCGGAGTTCTTGGCGGAGATAGACAAACTCATTGCTGCCTACCCCGATGCCGGAATATTTGCTACGAACTATATCTATTTCAAGCCCGGCAAGACGCATGTAGCGCTGAATATGCCGACGGGTTATATAGATTATCCGAAAGCCTATCTGGAGAATGGTTCCATGCCGATTACGTCCATCACGGCTTGTATGCCACGCCGTGTCTTTGAGCAGATGGGTGGTTTCCCGAACGGTATCAAACTGGGTGAAGACTTTCTGCTGTGGGCGAAGACGGCTCTCCATTACCCCGTGGCTTTTAGCAGCCAGCCGCTCGCGTATTACAACAATGCCGTACCGGCTTCGCAGCGCGCCACGCGCAACCTGTACAGGCCTGCTAAACACATGCTCTTTCATATGGATGAGCTTGAGCAGGCTGCCCTCGCTAACCCGCATGCGGAGACATGGAAAGCCTTGTTTGACCGCCTGCGTGTGAATGGACTGATGGACTATTGGCTAAGCAGCGAGTACCATGATGCCGCTGCGGCTGAACTGGCGAAAGTGCAGAACGGCAAAGAGGCATACGACCAACCCATCTGGTGGCTGAAGTTCCTCCGCTTCTCCCTAAAACTCGGTAGTCTTTGTAAACAAGTAGTATTGGGGATTAGGGGATTAGAGGGTTAGAGGATTAGAGGTGAAAAATTCTAAATGTATGGAAACGAAATACGATTATAAACAGTTAGAGGTCTATAAAGAGTCCAAAAAACTTGTTGTAGAAGTATATGCTCTGCTAAAGAAGTTCCCGAGAGAAGAGCAGTATGCATTATGTGATCAGCTGCGACGTGCTGTTATATCAGTACCGTCAAACGTAGCTGAAGGATTAGGGCGTTATTCTACAAAAGAACAGATTCATTTCTTTGAAATTGCGTATGGCTCATTACGTGAAGTTGATTGCCAGTTGGATATAGCGTGTGAGTTGGGTTATATTCATGAGAGTGAAATTAATCCTATATCAACATTGATAAATCATATATCAGCTTTAATCGCAGGGTTAAGGAACAAGCGCTTAACTACCCCTAACCCCCTAATCCCCTAACCCCCTAACCCTTTTTCCATGATACCGCACATTATTCACTATACATGGTTTGGAGGTACGGAGTTGCCGACGTTGGCGCAAGAGTGCATCGCGTCATGGCATGAGCACATGCCGGAATGGGAGTATAGGCGTTGGGACGAGAGTAAGTTCGACATCGCTGCGGCTCCGCTGTATGTGCAGCAGGCATACGAGGCGAAGAAATACGCTTTCGTCTCGGACTATGTGCGTCTGTGGGCACTGGAGCAGTACGGAGGGCTGTATTTAGACGTAGATTTTAAGGCCTATCGTCCGTTCGATGACTTGATGAACGACTATGCGGCTTTTGCCGGACGCGAAGGCTCAAAGCACCAGCCGGTTATGATGGGAGTCATCGCTTCTGAACCGCATGGCGCATGGGTACAAACCCTGCTCGCTACCTATGCTACACGCCCGTTTGTGAAACCCGACGGCTCATACGACTTAACACCGAACACCACCTTCTTTGCCCAACGTCACACGCCCGAACTGCATATATTCCCGGTCCATTATTTCTGCCCGGTACTAACCACCGGCGAAGATGTCCGTTCGCCCGATACCTACTGCGAACACTTAGGCACCAGTTCCTGGGATACATCCTCTTCATGGAAGACGAAGTTACTCTCACACCTTAGTCCTAAGTGGCGAACACGTATCATTAAATGGAAACGTAGATTGTTGAAATAATTAGTCCATTTTCCCCTCACTTTTTTAAGTTGCAACCCAACCGGTTGCAACTTTTTTTGTACCTTTGTGGCTCATTTATCATTTAATACTATGAGCAAAAACATTAATGAGGTTTATGATGCCACAATGGATGCCGTAAACGACACATTATCAAGATTTAAAGCATTCTATGCTACCCATTTTGTCAAAGACAATCCCAATGATAGTGTCGCCTTCTATTTTAGAAAGTAGTAACCATCCATTAAAGTACAGGTTGCTATATAAAGTTAGGGCTGCAACGTTGATGTTGCAGCCCTAATGATATAGTTGGTGTAGTGGATTATTGATTGGATGCATCCAATTTAGCTTCTGGATGCGATAGGATCCAAACGTGTGGTAACAGTTGACGTACTTGGGATTTTGCGGGAGACTTTAATGGATTTGCAGTCAAATATGGCATCTTTGCGATGACATCGTTCAGATACATACGTGGATTGACATTGTGTTCTTTACATGTTCCGATGAGTGAGCAGATAACAGACATCCATCCTGCGGCTTCATGATTGCCGCAAAACAGATAGTTCTTACGTCCAAGCGTGATTGGTCGGATAGCATTCTCGGCAAGATTATTGTCTATCATCAACGATCCATCTTCCAGATACCTCATCATATTATCCCAACGCGTATAAGCGTATGTAACAGCTTTGCCGATCAGACTACGTTCACTAAACTTCACACCTTCCGTCTCCATCCACGCTTTGAGATGTTCCATGATTGGTCGTGCCAATTCGTCACGTTTCTGCTTACGTTCAGCATCAGACATATTGGATTCCGTACAATTGCGCTCTATCTGATACAGTTTCTGTATCTCACCCAGCGCAAACTCTGCCGCTTGACGGTTCTCATCGAGTGCTTGTTCAAAATGACGACGGATATGTGCCATGCAATTGACTAATTGCACGTTATTATTGTTCCTGAAAGCCGTTTCGTATCCCGCAAATCCGTCACATTGCAAATATCCCTTGTAATGATGCTGCTTAGCTAATGTCTCTATCACCGCTCCAGCTCTTGAGCCATCATCGTAATGGAAACATCGCAATCGCTCTTTTACCGCTCGTATCATCCAAAGGTATTCCTTGTTGGTCTTGTGTTTCTCCTTATCGACTACCGGAGTTGTCGTCTCGTCACATTGGATATAATGGGATTTAAAGATCTCTGCTACCAATTCGTCATACAAAGGTCTGAGTAACTCAGCTGTCGGCTTGATCCAACTGGCAATTGTGCTCTCATTTACCTTAAAACCTAAGTGGTGATACTGCTGCACTTGACGATAGAGCGGCAAGTAATACTCATATTTATTGAGAATGGTCTCAGCCAGCAATGTTGCGTCTGCTATTCCTTTATTAATAGGGAACAAAGGCATCGGAGCAATGCGGATATCCGTGCCGGTACCTTTCGGCTTGGCATATTTCTCGCGGACATACTCAATGATACCTAATTGAGCAGGGATATATTTCACCACACGCGTTACTTCCTCGCCTATCTTCTTGTAAGTCTCATCGACACCTTCCGGTTTGAGCACTATCCGCTCTATCACCTTCAAGCCTTCCATCATCTTACGGTTCTGACGTTTCTGCTTGCGCTCTTCCGGTGTCTCTTTCTCGATCTGCTCGGTTGCCACCTCTTGCGCTTGGACTACCTCAGGAGCAATCGGCTCGTCAAACAGACTCATCTGATTCGGATCCATCAACGGCATCTTTTCGCTCTTCCGACCAAACATCTGACGTTGAAGCCACGCTACTTGAGCGGATAGTTCTGCTACACGCTGTTCGAGTGCTTTGTTTATCCGATCATTCTCTGCAATCTGCTCCGTTAAAAGACGCAGACTCTCTGCCTGAGACGCTAACATCTCTTGCATCATTTCTAACATCTTCTGTTCTTGAGCATCCATCGGTTTACCTTTCAAAATCCAATGCAAAGGTACAAAAAAATCCTGACATACGCAAATTTTTTGAGCAAAAAATGCACCTCAAAATGCACTTTTTATACATGGTATTCAGTACGTTCTGCACGTAGTCTGCGAAGCCTTCCTTGAGGACTTTCCACTATACCTTCGACCATTACCACCAAATCGCGCCATTCCATAAAATATGTCTTCGATTCGGCATCATACGCAGGCATCCGGAAACGACCGGCCTCCAAACGCTTCACATACATCACCATTCCTCCATCCTCTGCATGGAGCAGCTTCATTAACTTGCGCTCTCGATTAATAAAGATAAACACATCGCCATTCTTGACGTCACATCCCATCTGTTCGTGTACAACACCGCAAAGCCCGTTGATACCTTTGCGCATACAAGTCGGACCAGGACACAGGTAGTAACGCATGGTATCATTCAAACTAAACATAAC
>CACYZT010000001.1 GCA_902778935.1 uncultured Bacteroidales bacterium | reverse complement strand
ACTAAAATTGAAAATGAGCCCGGTACAATACCGAACTCACTTTCAAAATCAAGTCAAATAGATTTAATAATCCGTCCAACTTTTTGGGGTCACCTCAAAAACAGCCCCCTTTATCGTCCCGTATCTTTCTCGTACGTGTCTCGTATGAGGCAGGTAAGTGCCAAAAGTGACGATTATTAAGAATTAAATCTAGTAAACACAGTATTTGGGAAGAAGGAGAAATACAGGGTATATAAAAATAACTCCATAATTGATGATTGTAATATAAAACAGGCGAAAAGACATGGGTACATTAACGCTAATATATACGCCTAATCCATCTTTTTTCGTCTCCTATTCCCCATTGTACATGCCACATTCTACCATCAGTTTTATCTATCAAAATGAATTGGTACATATTATTTGTAGAATATAACTCAAATGAATTAGACCGATACCCCCAACCATAAGAAAGGTCTGTGTCGTTAATAGTCCAAGTTCCTTCTTTATTCATATCATCCAAATGCCATTGAACCTGCCATATTTTTCCTGTTTGTGTATCTAATTTGAGTAAATTGTATAGATTTTCTGTTTTATACATTTTGAAACGATTCTTTAGAGACAAATCAATATCAAGTATCTCAAGTCTCTGCTCGATATTTTCTAATCTTTCATCGATGGTTGGCTGTTTTATAGTATCTACGTTTGTACTAACCGAATCTGTCTGCGCGAAGCAGAAAGATGCAAGAATTACCAAAAGTAAAGTCAGTTTTGTTCTCATGATGTGTTTTATAAATTAGTTTCTCTTTCTTTTAATATCGGTAATGAAAGCATTGCGGATAAGCCTCCATATAATGATGAAAATATCCGTGCTTCTTTTATTCTATCATTGTATTCGTCATTCAGTGATTTGCGGTAATCAGACATATCTTGATGATTGATAAATGTCTTGTAAATTGTGTGTCCTTCAGGGGTACTTTGACCGAAAATTGCGCCATCATAACACATACCCATTACGTCGCAATCATCTCCATCTTTTCGCTGAAAATCTCCATTTCTATGCACTGTTATATTGCGTGTAAAAAATTCTTTGATAACATCTATCCCCTCCAAGTCCAATTTCATTCTCTCTTTATATCGCTTAAATAAATGAGGAGAATATAGACTAACGACTTGTTTAATCCCGAATGCCATTGATATTTGTAGAGCAAATGTTCCATGTGAACTACTGATTAACGCAAAGAATGTAGGCCCCCCTAAAAAATTGTTTTTACTCCTGAATTCATAGTGGATGATATATGTATTGTTTCGCTCTGTCGTTCGTTTGGCAAAAATGTGGCAGGGATATTTGGCTTTCCCTCTGCGAGCATTTTTGCATAGTTTACCCTCAAACATTGTTTTTGATAATGAATGTAAATCTAATTCATCCTTGCTGTATTCTTTGAGAATTTCATCATATGTCATTGTAAGGGTGTACATATTGCTCCGCGCGTTTCTCCGGTTTAGCGTCTCGGAGAGGGACGAGATATTATATTGGTTTTTATCTGTTGTTTAGTAATCTCTTATTTGAGATTATTTGCTCGATAACTGATTTAACAGCATCATTCCTTTTACCGTCAGCAGGTATTTCTGGCGAGGGTGGCGAGGACTGTCGGGATAAAGCAGACGCACAAAGCCGTTTTTTATGGCGGGATTGAGATATAAATTCAAGAAATTATCTCTACCTTTA
This sequence comes from uncultured Bacteroidales bacterium, assembly GCA_902778935.1. Classification (GTDB taxonomy): domain Bacteria; phylum Bacteroidota; class Bacteroidia; order Bacteroidales; family Paludibacteraceae; genus Colicola. The sequence goes on along the minus strand of CACYZT010000001.1, from coordinate 203,006 downwards.
AGCCCTATAGCCGTCATTATTTCCTTAATAGATAGTTTCTCACCCCTCATAACCTGAACCAGACGAATTGTGTTCTCGTCTTCCGTATATAGCTGATTTTCTGCGCTTATTGGAATGCTTGTCTCGAACTTGTCCTGTGCTTGTCCCGAACTTGTTCTGTACTTGTCCTGTACTTGTTCGGTCTCCGCACTTTGAACGTCTTTGTTTAATATATGCAAATCTCTGTTATGCAGCGGCATTTGTTCGCCCAGCAGCAAGTTGCGGAAAAAACGCTCCAAGTATAGCGGTGAGTTATTGACACCAAGTCGCGCGTTCTTATAATTGGCGCGCACGAGCGCGTTTCTGAAAAACCATGAGTGTTGCTCAAAGAGCGTATTATCTATATTATGAAATCCAATGGAACGCAGGTATTTGATAGTAAAAACAGCGGTGGTACGTGTGTTGCCTTCGCGGAAGGGATGGATTTGCCAGATATTCGCCACGAAAGCAGCAATATGACGAATAGCATCGGGAAGAGCGAGGTTGGAGTAGTCAAACTGCTTCTCTTGCTCCAAATCATACTCCAGCGTTGCTTGCAACTGCGTACAACTGGCGTAGAGCACCGTGTCGCCGTCCAATACCCATTCTTTTTTGGTTATGTCGTAGTCTCGGAACTGCCCTGCATGCTTGAATACACCTTTGAATATCTGCCGATGGATGGACGCCAAACCTGCCACGCTGAATGTAAACGATTGCTCACTAAGTAACTTGGTGATATTCATTGCTACTTTATCCGCTTCCTCTTTCTCATCGTCATCGGGCAAACGGATTTCTTTCGCTTGGTAGTATGCTTTAATCCTTTGTTCTGCCTCATCAGCACTAATCTGCCCCTCTATATGCTCTTGAGCTGTTTGCTTGAGGAAGTCAGAAACGGTCAGTTGGTCAACGGCTTGCAGACCGATAGCCGTACGCCAATAGTCTGCACGCTCGCGCACAGATGGCTCCGGAGTTCGAAGATACTTTTCAAACTCCGGAATGTACGGGTTTTCTATGGCTGCCTTCTTTGCCATAAATGCCTGTTTTTACATCACAATATTCACGATTCGGCCGGGCACAACGATGATTTTCTTCACCGCATTGCCGGCAAGGTACTTCGCTGTGTCTTCGTGCGCGAGGACGAGTTTCTCCACTTCCTCTTTCGGCGTGTCTTTCGGGCACTCGAACGTGAAACGCACTTTGCCGTTGAACTGAACCGGATATTTTACACTGTCTTCTACCAGATACGCTTCATTGCAAATCGGCCACTCGGCATTCACTACGAAACTCTCGTTGCCGCAACGATGCCACATCTCTTCTGCGATATGCGGAGCGTACGGAGCAAGCAATACGGCTATCGGCTCAAGGATAGCACGCTTGTTGCACTTGAGTGCACTCAGTTCGTTCTGCGCAATCATGAACGCAGGAATGGAAGTGTTGAACGAGAAGTTCTCGATGTCCCACGTGATTTTCTTAATCAGCTTGTGCAGGCTCTTGAGTTCTTCTTTCGTTGGTTCCTCATCGGTGATATTCTCGTACATGTTCCATAGTTTCTTCAAGAAACGATGCACACCGTCGATACCATTGGTATCCCATGGTTTGGACATCTCCAGCGGGCCGAGGAACATCTCATACAAGCGCAAGGTGTCTGCGCCGAACTTAGCAATCACATCGTCCGGATTAACCACATTGAACATCGATTTCGACATCTTCTCCACAGCCCAACCGCAGATATACTGCTTCGGTCCTGCGGTATAGCCTGTTAACTCAGACGACGTACCATCAGCGAAGACGAACTCGGCATTCTTGAACTCCGGCATCCATGCGCGGAAGGCGTTGATATCGAGCACATCGTTGTTGACGATATTCACGTTCACGTGAATCGGTTGCACTTTGTCCTTGTATTCGGGGTTCTCGATGAGGTTGTAACTGATATAGAGGTTACCCGTCGCACCCTCGCCGATGTAACGATAGACGAAGTTCGAACGTCCTTGAATCATTCCTTGGTTGATGAGTTTCTTGAACGGCTCATCTTCGCACACATAGCCGAGGTCATAAAGGAACTTATTCCAGAAACGGCTGTAAATCAAGTGTCCTGTCGCGTGCTCGGAACCGCCGAGATAGAGGTCCACCTGACGCCAGTAATCGTTCGCTTGCCTGCCCACGAGCGCCTCATCGTTATGCGGGTCCATGTAACGGAGATAATAAGCCGACGAACCGGCAAAGCCCGGCATCGTGCAGAGCTCCAACGGATAGCCTTCGTACTCCCAATTCTCTGCGTTTCCCAACGGCGGACGGCCATCTGCGGTTGGTTTGAAGTCTTTGACTTCAGGCAATTCCAACGGCAATTTGTCTTCCGGCAAGGTATAGGGCATGCCGTCCTTGTAATAGATGGGGAACGGCTCGCCCCAATAACGCTGGCGCGAGAAAATAGCGTCACGCAAGCGATAGTTGACTTTCACGCGACCGATGCCGGTGTTCGTGATATATTCCTTCATCGCCAGTATGGCTTCTTTGACCTCCATGCCGTTGAGGAAACCGGAGTTGATCATCTTGCCTTCCTTGGCATCGAACGACTCCTCTCTTACATCCGCTCCTTCAATCAGCGGAATAATCGGCAGGTTGAAATGCTTCGCAAACGCGTAGTCGCGGCTGTCGTGAGCAGGAACCGCCATGATAGCACCTGTTCCGTAACCCGCGAGCACGTAATCAGAAATATAAATAGGAATCTCGCCTTGCGTGAGCGGATTGATAGCATAACTTCCGGTAAACACGCCCGTTACTTTTCTGTCTGCGATACGCTCGCGCTCCGTGCGGTTCTTGCAACGTGCCAGGTACGCGTCCACTTCCGCTTTCTGCTCCGGCGTAACGACGCGCTGTACATACTCGCTCTCCGGCGCCAACACCATAAACGTCACACCAAAGATAGTATCCGCACGCGTGGTGAAAATCGTGAACGGCTCGTCTTGTCCTTTGATGCTGAACTGCATCTCCGCGCCTTCGCTGCGGCCTATCCAGTTACGTTGTGTCTCTTTCAAGCTCTCGGTCCAGTCGATGCGGTCGAGACCTTCCAATAGACGTCCGGCATAAGCGCTTACGCGCAAACACCACTGCCTCATCACACGTTGCTCTACCGGATAACCGCCGCGAACACTCAAACCCTCGCTTACCTCATCGTTCGCCAGCACGGTTCCGAGTTTCGGACACCAGTTCACCTTCGTATCCGCCAAATAAGCGATACGGTAGTTCATCAACTTCTCCTGCTGTTCTTTCTCAGTCATGGTTGCCCATTTCGGGTCGTTCGCCTCAAACTCTGCAATCAGTTTGCTTATCGGTTGCGCTTTCTGCGTCTTCGGGTCGAAATAGCTGTTGAACATCTGCACAAACGCCCATTGTGTCCACTTGTAGAACTTCGGGTCGCACGTGCGCACCTCGCGGTTCCAGTCGTAGCAGAAACCTATTTTCTTGAGCTGCGAAATATAGCGGTCGATATTCTCGAACGTCGTCTTCTCCGGGTGTTGGCCTGTCTGAATAGCGTACTGCTCTGCCGGCAGACCGTAACTGTCAAAGCCCATCGGGTGAAGCACGTTAAAGCCTTTGAGACGTTTGTAACGGCTGTAGATATCACTCGCGATGTAACCTAACGGGTGACCAACGTGAAGGCCCGCTCCCGAAGGGTAGGGAAACATGTCGAGCACATAGTAGTGCGGCTTGTCGGACTCGTTCGAAACGGTATAAACACCATTCTCCTCCCACGCCTTTTGCCACTTTTTCTCAATCTCTGAAAAGTTGTATTCCATGATAGTTATTTATTTCATTTACGATTTATTTGCTCAGTTTCTCTACCAGGTCTGTTGCGAACTTGAGGCTCATGATGTCCATCGTCTGGTTTCCGCTATTTGTGCCGCCCATCACAACGGTCGGGAGTTGCACCTTAGCGACGGCTTCGGCAACGCCCACTTTGGTCTTGTAATCCCATTCGGCACGTTCCTGCGGGGTCAGACCCGCCGCTACTTTCGCGCGGTTGGCAGCTGCTTCGGCTTCTCCTTCGGCAATTATACGTTTCTTGACTTCGTTTGCCCGGAGCGCCTCCAGACGAGCCACTTCGTACTCCTGCTCGGCTTTGGTCACCTCTACCGCCTTCACTTTTTCTTGCTCCCATTTGGCTTTAGCGGCCTGTGCTTTACCTTCTTCTTCTGCGCGAATCGCCTCTTGTTGCGCGGCAAGCGATTTGGCTTTGGAGGTCTGAACCAGCATATTGGCTTCCTGCTGTTGCTCAATCTGCTTCTTCACGCGGTCTTCGTAGTCGATCTTGGAAACGGATACCTGACCAATCTCGATGCCATAGTAATCAAACGGCGATTTCTCGGACCGACGATACCCGCCCGCGGCTGTTGAATCGGCAATCAAGACTGCGAATTTCTGCTGTTTCTTCTCGCCCGTAATAGGATCGATTACCTCAGAAATCTTCACGGCAGTCGTGTAAACGCCGTTGTTCAGCTGGTCGGTAATGTACTCTATGAGGTTGTTTTTCTTCTCCGAGACGCTCTCGTAAGCCGACATCAGCGGTCCTGAAGCATAGACTACTTTCACAACGGTCGGGCGGACGAGGTCGTTCATCAGTCTGTCCATTCCGTTGTAATCCGTCTGAATGCGGAGCATGTGCTCGCGGTCGGTCGGCAGTTTGACGCGGAGCGAACCGAAGATCTCGCCATTGGAAGCGTCGTTAAAGATAACCGGAATAGGTTCTCCGTTCCCTTGTGCGCCAAACCATAGTTGTTCGGTCTTATGATAAGAGGTAATGTGCCCTAATTTCTGGGCGTACATACCCGGCTGACTCCAGACGTACATGGTTCCTGTGATGGGCACCTGGTTAACCACGATGTCTTCGTTCTTTACATCCTCAACAAGCGAGCCGATGCAGCAAAGGAAGACGATTACTACGATTCCGATGACGGAAGCTAACACGATTTTTTTCATCGGGAGTTTATTGCCTCCCTGCAGATTGCTAATAGCCATATTCTTGAAATGATTAAAAGTTATCAAACCAAATCTTCCATCCGTAGAACGGGATAAGTGTCTTCTTGAAATCTACGTTCTTTCCGAACATGTTCGTGAACAGATGCGCAATTACCGTGGCATAGTATATTGCGAGGATGATGAGCAAAGCCCAAACGATTAAAGATATGAATCTCATATTGTAGTCTATGTTTGTAACAACAAATTGTTTATTACAGCAGCTTCTTTACTTGTTCATAGACGTTCTGGGCGGTGAAGCCGAGTTTCTCGTCGAGGACTTTGTACGGAGCGGAGAAGCCGAAGGAGTTAAGACCCCAAACGGCGCCATTCTCGCCTACCAGTCCTTCAAGCGTGCAACTCAAACCGGCTGTCATACCGAAACGCTTGAGACCTTTCGGCAGCACTTCGTCCTGATAAGCCTTGTCCTGCTCGCGGAAAAGTCCTTCGGAAGGCACACTGACAATCTGCAAACGGATACCTTCTGCACGAAGCAGTTCTGCTCCGGCCAGCAACGTACTAACTTCGCTACCCGAAGCCAGCAATACGACTTGCGGATTCTCGTCTTTGGAAACGATGTACGCACCTTTGCGGAAGCCAGCGAGGTTCACATTTGGCACCGGCGCTATGTCCTGACGGCTGAGAATGAGCGCGGTAGGCGTGTCTGTATTCTCAATCGCCATGCGCCAAGCGAATGTGGTCTCCTCGGCGTCCGCCGGACGGAGAACAAGCATGGAGGGTTTGCCGCTGTGGTTATGCAGTTTCTCCATGAGGCGAATCTGCGCTTCTTGCTCAACCGGCTCGTGCGTCGGACCATCTTCGCCGACACGGAAAGCATCGTGGCTCCAGATAAATTTCACCGGCAGTTCCATGAGCGCCGCCATACGTACCGCAGGTTTCATGTAATCGCTGAAGACGAAGAACGTACCGCAGGCAGGGATGATACCTCCATGGAGCGCCATTCCGATCATGACGCAAGCCATAGTAAGCTCCGACACACCTGCCTGAAGGAACTGACCGCTGAAGTCGCCTTTCTTGAAAGCGTGGGTTTTCTTGAGGAATCCGTCGGTCTTGTCGCTATTACTCAAATCAGCTGAGCTGACAATCATATTTCCTACATTCTCAGCGAGGAAGGATAGAACCGTTCCGCTGGCGTTACGGGTAGCAGCTCCGGCTTTCTGCTGGATGAGGCTCCAGTCGATACACGGCGTTTCGCCGGACATGAAAGTCTCATATTCGTTCGCAGCAAGCGGGTTTGCCTGTTTCCATTCGTAGTAAGCCTCGTATTTCTTGTTGCACAGCTCGCGCAGTTCAGCCGCACGGTCGTCATACAGTTTTTGCACTTCGGGGAAGATGACAAACGGATTCTCGGGATTGCCACCCAAATGCTCAATCGTCTTCTCGAACGAAGCACCGGCCTTGCTGAGCGGAGCTCCGTGAGTCGAACACTTGCCTTCCCAATTAGCACCTTCTGCCGTGACACAACCCTTGCCCATGGTCGTATGACCGATGATGAGCGACGGACGCTCTTTCTCTGCTTTCGCTTTGATGATAGCCTCTCGGATGGCGTCGGGGTCGTTACCAGGAATCTCCTGCACATACCAACCCCATGCGAGGTATTTGGCTGCTACGTCTTCCGATGTCACTTCGCCGCAACCGGTGGACAACTGGATGTTATTGGAGTCATAGAACATGATGAGATTGTTCAGACCAAGGTGACCGGCCAGACGGCCTGCGCCCTGCGAGATCTCTTCCTGCACTCCGCCATCAGAGATGAAGGCATAAATCGTCGGGTTATGAATCTCGCCGTAGCGGGTGTTGAACCATTTGGCAGCGATGGCTGCTCCGACAGCAAACGTGTGTCCCTGTCCTAGCGGACCGGAGGTGTTCTCAATCATTCGCTCAATCTCGCGCTCAGGGTGTCCGGGCGTAACCGAACCCCATTGACGCAGATTCTGCAAGTCCTCGAGCGTGAACTTACCGGCCAGACAGAGTTGCCCGTAGAGCATCGGAGCCATGTGACCAGGGTCCAAGAAGAAACGGTCACGCGCTTCCCAACCTGCGTTGTCCGGATCGTACTCTAAAAACTCAGAGAAGAGAACATTGATGAAATCTGCTCCACCCATAGCTCCGCCCGGGTGTCCGCTTTTGGCTTTCTCTACGGCTGCGGCTGCAAGGATACGAATGTTATCCGCCGCGCGATTCATAAGTTGTGTCTTGTTCATAATATGATTGTTGTTTGTTGATATCCGTTCGTTGATCGGTCGTACAATCCGTACTCCGAATTTCTGTGCAAAGTTACAACTTTTTTCTGACATACGCAAGCGCGCGTGCATTTTTCTTGTATTTAGGTGTATTTTCTTGTCGGAATTGTTTGAATGAGGAACAAAATTACTCTTTTTAGCACAAAAAGTGATTTTTTTTACAAAAATATTTGCACATATCAAAAAAAAGCAGTACCTTTGCACCCGCTTTTGTGAAAAGAGCATAAAATTGGGGTCCATTAGCTCAACTGAATAGAGTACCACACTACGGATGTGGGGGTTGCAGGTTTGAATCCTGCATGGATCACGAGGATGAGAATAGAAAACGTGTCTGAGAATTTACTCTCAAGCACGTTTTTCTTTTCTCAGACTTGTAAGACTTCACACCGAAGGGTGAAGGATTACGAAGAAATCCTGCAATCTTACGAAGAAATCTTGCTTCAATTTCTGACATTTTTATAAAAAAATGCATTTTCTTGCTCAAAAATTTGGTCATGTCAAAAAAAAGTAGTACCTTTGCGCGATTTTTCGTGTTGATGTGCGGAGAATCCCTGAAAACGAAAATAATATAAAATATATAATACAATGTCAAAGATTTGTCAAATTACAGGCAAGAAAGCCATGGGCGGATGTAACGTCTCGCACTCGAAACGCCACACAAAAAGGACGTTCGATGTGAACCTGTTCCGCCGTAAGTTCTACTGGGTAGAACAAGATGTATGGATCGAGCTGAACGTGAGTGCAGCTGGTCTGAGAACTATTAACAAGATTGGCCTCGACAATGCGCTTAAACAAGCTGCGGAGAAGGGCTATCTCTATTAACGAAAGGAGCTGAACAATGGCAAAGAAAGTTAAAGAAGCGCGTGTTCAAGTCATTCTTGAGTGCACCGAGCAGAAAGCCAGCGGAGTTCCGGGAATGTCTCGCTACATTACCACCAAGAACCGCAAAAACACTCCTGATCGTTTGGAGCTCATGAAGTACAATCCCTATTTGAAGCGTTACACGCTCCACAAAGAGATTAAGTAATTAACCCCTAATTAGAAAGGCTTAGAACTATGGCAAAGAAAGCGGTCGCAACCCTTCAAACCGGTAACTCCGGACGCGCGCACTCTAAGTGCATCAAGATGGTTAAGTCGCCTAAGACCGGGGCTTACATCTTCCAAGAAGAAATTGTTCTGAACGAGAAAGTACAGGAGTACTTCAAGTAATTCGAAAAAAATGACATACAAATTTGCGTATGTCATTTTTTTTTTGTATCTTTGCGCTCGATTTATGTTCGAATGCCATGTTAGGAATCATAATCAACCCCAAATCGGGTAAGAAAGCATTTCGCGCACAGCGGATTTATTTGTGGAAACTATTACGTCAGCGTCATCAGCCTTTTGCCTATCGTGTGACCAAATATGCAGGACATGCGATCGAGTTGGCGCGCGAGTTAGTGGAGAAAGGGTATGACGAGATTCTTATTCTCGGCGGCGATGGTACGCTCTCTGAAGCTATCAACGGCATCATGCGTTCTACGCTCACGCCTGAAGAGCGCGCGAAGATACAAGTGGGACTTATGCCTCGCGGAACGGGAAACGACTGGGGACGATACTGGAATCTCGACAAACGGTTCAAAGAGAGCTTGCGACGATTCTTCGAAGGAGAAGGACATCCGATAGATATCGGTTGCATCACCTATTGGCGAAATAACATTGAGCATCATCGCTATTTCATCAACTCTGTCGGTTTTGGCGTGGACCCGCTCTGCTGCCAGAAAGCGGAGAAACTCAAATACTATATCGGTTCTCACCATGTGAACTATGTCTTTGGTCTCATCGCTGCGATAGTGCAGCATAAAGCCCAGCACATGATTCTGACGGTCGATGGCAAAGTGGCTGTGGACGACCTGCTCTTCACCATGAATATCGGAAACGGGCCTTTCTCCGGAGGAGGTATTCGTCAGAACCCCGAAGCAAATCCAACGGATGGCATCTTCAACTCGATGTTCGTCAAGAAACCGACCTTCAAGCAAGTGCTGAAGGCCTTACCGAATCTGTTCAACGGCAAACTGACGGAACTGCCGTTCATCTATCCGATAGTGGGAAGTGAGATTGAAATCAGTTACCGCAAGCATATCATGTTCGAAGCGGATGGTATTTTAGAGAATATCATCGGTCCCTGCAAGGTAACTTGTGTTCACCACGCGCTTCAATTCCGTGTATGATTAAGCAACAAGGCAGCAATAGAGTCTATACGCGCGTTAAGGACGCGGACGGAAAGACCGTCATTCGCGTGGATGGTACCAACCGCGATGAGAACCGCGCTTTCATCTATATGTCGCGCCATTTTGCGGCGCTCGGACTGCCTGTCCCCAAAGTCCTTTGGGTAAGCGAAGATGAGATGTCTTATACGCAGGAGGACCTCGGAGACACATTGCTCTTTGACTCTATCACGCCTATTTTATTAGAACGCGCGATACGCGCGCTCGCGCACATACAAATTGAAGGAGCAAAGGATTTTGACTGGTCTGTCTGTTTTCCGGTTCCCACGATGGACGAACGCTCTATTCGATGGGACCTTAATTATTTCAAGTATTGTTTCCTCAAAGGCACGAAAATCGAGTTCTCCGAACCCAAACTCGAGGATGACTTCGATGCCCTTGTCCAAAAGCTAACGGCTAACGCCAATATCAATACATTCCTGTATCGAGACTGTCAGAGCCGCAATATCATGATTAAGGGCGGACAACCGTATTTCATAGATTTCCAGGGTGGTCGCCGCGGACCGACGCAGTATGACGTAGCTTCACTCTTATGGCAGGCAAAAGCGAACATCGCTCCGGCATTACGAGAGCAGATGATTGACGCCTATCTCGATGAACTGAAAAGACTGCAACCGGATTTGGATGAACACGAATGGCGAACAGCCTTACCGCATTTTGTACTGTTTAGGACCTTGCAAGTGTTGGGCGCATATGGCTACCGCGGCTATTTTGAGCGCAAGCAGCATTTCCTCGAGTCGATTCCCAATGCCCTGCGTAACCTGAAAGAGATTTTTACACAAAATCCGATATTGCAGCAAGAATATCCAACCCTCTTTTTACTATCAAATCAGCTGTCAATACCGACGGTCGACCGACGGTCAACCGACAGTCAAAGCCAACATGAGGCTCTTGTCGTTACCATCTACTCTTTCTCTTTCAAGCGCGGAATACCGGTTGACGAGTCCGGTAATGGCGGAGGATACGTGTTCGACTGCCGCTCTACCCACAACCCGGGCAAATACGAGGAATATAAACACTTGACCGGATTAGACCAGCCGGTGATTGATTTCTTGGAGCAGGACGGAGAAATCCTGACATTCCTGGAGTCGGTGGACAAACTGATTGACCATCATGTGGAGCGCTTTCTCGAGCGCGGTTTCACCCATCTGCAGGTGTCATTCGGTTGCACGGGAGGACAGCATCGGTCCGTCTATTGTGCAGAGCATCTTGCCAAGCATCTAAAAGAGAAATACGATGTCCAAATAGAATTAAACCACAGAGAACGTGGTGTTGTTAAAACATTTTAGTCTATTGTCTATTGTCCATTGTCCATGGTCTATTGTCTATTATGAAAGCGATGATTTTTGCAGCAGGATTAGGCACACGCCTCAAGCCGCTGACAGATACAATGCCCAAAGCGCTTGTGCCGCTGGCAGGAAAGCCGCTTCTCCAATGGCAAGTAGAGAAACTGCGTGATGCTGGGATAAGGGACATTGTGGTAAACGTACATCATTTCCCTGACCAAATTATCGAAACCGTTCAAGCAAACAACGGATGGGGTTGTAACATCGTTATTTCCGACGAACGCGATGAATTACTTGACACAGGAGGAGGATTGCGCAAGGCTAAAGACCTGTTGACGAACGGACGGACGAATGAACCGATACTTGCGTGTAACGTGGATATACTCTCGAATATCGACCTCCATGCGCTTATGGAAGCCTATGATTCGGCTACATTAGGCTCCTTGGTGGTAAGTGAACGCAAGACGCAGCGTTATTTGCTCTTTGACGATGAGGCTATCCTTCGCGGTTGGGCAAACGTGGCTACAGGTCAAGTTCGTTTGGCTCCTCTGTCGCTCAATAAACTGGCTTTCTCCGGTATGCAGATTCTCAATCCGCATATTTTCGACCTCATGGATAGAGTGGTGGCTGAGAAAGGAGACAAGTTCTCGCTGATTGATCTATACCTTTCTCTATGCGAAAAGATGGTTTTCAAGGCCTATATCCCAAAGAACTACCGGATGATGGATGTGGGAAAAATCGACCAAATCGACGCAGCCGAAGTGTTTGCACAAAGCCTATAAACAAAAGCCTATAAACAAAGAAAAGGACACCCATTCGGTTGTCCTTTTGTGTCCCCCGAGGGACTCGAACCCTCGACCCACTGATTAAGAGTCAGTTGCTCTACCAACTGAGCTAGGGAGACAGATCGTGTGCAACTTTTGTGCACGAACTGAGTCTCACGAGACTCCCTTTTTCTCAAAAGCGGGTGCAAAGGTACTGCTTTTTTTTGACATGACCAAATAAAAATGAAAAAAAATGCACAAAGAGGGTCATTTTCTCCTTTTTATTCGTGTTTGATGATGTAATAAGGGATATTGAGAGCTTGTATTTCCGCTTCATAGCGGTCGAACAGTTCTTTCCTAATAGCATCGCTTCCGTTAGAACGGGCTTTATCCGGTATCCACGGCAGGTCAGGATAGGTCAGTAGATAGACATCCATCGGATATCTCTTAATGGCTTCTTCCAGCCATTGCGGCACTCGTCCGAATGAATAGTCGAACCATACTTTGGTAACAATCAGTTCTGTATCAAAGAAAGCTATTGGCTGTTGGCTATTGGCTATTTGTTCTATCTCTTCGATTTGACGATGCGCTATCTCGCACAACTCATCGAATGTGACATCGGTGGTTCCTTTGCGCTCCACATACGTGCGCGCGTACTCAGGCACGTACGTTCCTTTGTATCTATTAGCCAAATAACGGGCTAAAGAACTTTTTCCTGTTGATTCGGGACCTATGATACCTATCCTAACCATTCGCCATTGGTCTTTATCGCGTCAACATCAGTTTGATATTCAGACCCACGTTGTCGGCTTTGACGGGGTATGAGGACGAGATAAGCGGCGTGGTACCCTGGTGATCGTAGAAGAGCTGCAGGTTGATTTTCTGACTCAGTACGTAGTCTGCGGATATCTTAATCGTCAATACACGGTTACCGCTCGACGCTTGCGTGATACCTTCTTCGACTTTGCGGAGTAACATCTTCACGTCTTTATAGGAAACATCGACTTGCAGTTTGAGGTCGTTGCTCACTTTCTTCTGTCCACCATCTCGTTTCTTAGCGATAAAACTGAGATTCTTGATAGTGTAACCGCCGCCAATGACAAACTCGTTTGTATGCCCTTCGGTCAATTGGACACTCGTTACATTGAGCGCCAAGTTACGCTGCTTGCGGTATTCGGCTTTGAAAGACAGAGAGTTTTTCATCGTCATATTCAATCCAATGAGCGGCGAGAAGGCTTCGGTCAGCGTCACATTACTGATATCGTACGTTGAACTCGGTCTCGGAGCATCATTCGTCACATCGCGTACGAAACCAAGCATCTTGTTCGTTCCTTCGGCTCCAACCCAAGTAGAGTATGAACCATACGACCCGATAGCATACTTACAGGTGTAAGCGTGGGTGAGCGTGACGGACTTGAAATGGTCGCGCATCCAAGGCAGTTTGCCTAGACCATCGTATGTAACCGACCAGTTCGGTAAAATCCTCAGTATTCCGAGGAACGGATTGAGACTAACCTTGTTTGGATTTTGGCCGGTATATGCCGCAAGGAAAGCAGGTACCAGTACATCTGCGGACGAACTGGTGACATGACCATGCTTGTTAGGATCATATACCGTTCCTGCCGGAATATTGCTCATAAAACCGGTGGTCGGAAGAATCATACCCTCGTATTGTTGTTGCACGCGGTCCGTTAATATCCGTCGGTTTTCGATAAACGTGTTAAATGCGCTGTTAGCGAAGTTCTCATCCTGCGAGCCTACTCGGCTGAACATCGTAGCCAGGCCGACCTGTGTGATGTTGAACGAGCCGGTCAAGTTCTCTTGTAACTGCTCGTAGCTGTAGATGATGGATTTCGACTCTGCGAAATAGCGCTTGCCATTCAATTGAATCTTGAGTCCGGGTAGCGGTTCGAGTGTCAGTTTGATATCGAAGTCCGAAGTGTGCGCCCGTGTGGCGGGTTGGATGACAGTGGTATCGCCGGTTAACCAGCCATGTGATTTAGCACGTTCAATCATGTTATTCGGTATAAAACCGAAGGCGAAGTCATATCCCGGCGCATTGGCTCCGTTTACCTTACGCTGTCCCATGAAACCTGCTTCTGGTTCGAAGCCCGGCAATACCATGGAGTTGGTCTCGCGATATGTGACTTGCAGACGGCGGAACATCGTACCGACATACGCGAACATATCACCCGCTATTTGTGCGGCTGTACGTTCGTTCGGATTGCGTGTGGTAACTGTTACCGTTGCGTTCTCGCAATTGGTTCTCGCTGTCAACGTCATCTTCGTATTTCCAGCAGGTCTAAAGGAAACCGGCACATTCTTTCCTTCCGAATCTATCACTTGTACGGTTAATAACTCACTATTCAGACGGTGGGTAATCTCCACTGCTTCTCCTTTCTTGAGTGTTACGGTCTGCGTATAGGTCTTCGGTTTGAAGTTTCGGCGCGTATTGCGTCCGGTATAGTGTTGCGTCATCGATTTCCAGTACTTGGACTTGTTGTACCAAGTCTCAAAATTGATGCTTCCATCCACTTGCCAAGTCTGCGTGCTGCTGACGGTGTTACCCCGGTCTTCACCATTCATGGTAGAGGCGGTACGTGTCCAGTTATAGTTGGCGTTATAAGAAGCGTTAGCCGTTAACGGATCCAGTCCCGGAATACGATTGAACGGTACATTCCATGAAGCGGTGAATACCTGTTGATACGTATAGGGTTTACCAAACTTAGCAAGCGAACGCTGGATAGTATCCTTCCATGCTTCGTACTTATCATGGTTGAACTCCGCATCGAAATAGCGTCCGTTCAGTATTTCCGGAGTGTACTTGCCTTCATCGATAATAGCATTCATTGCGGACTGGAAACTGAACTTCATGTTCTTCGTGAAGTCGTATTTGATATCCACATTGCGGTCCCATGTAAAGTCCTTGCTATAAGTCAAATCCATCGAACCATCCGAAGCACCTGCGATATCACGCATTTTCATGTGGTTGAAGGTACGATGCATATTCGTATTGAACGACCATGACTGCGGCAGATAGTAGAAATTCATCTCTTTAAGGAACTTCACTTTGCTCACTTTCTCTACTTTGCTAAACGGCTCCCAAGGCTTCGGATTGAAGGCATATGAGTATTGGAAGCTACCTCTATGGTCGGTAGAGTAGTTGGTCTCCATCTCCGGAGAGTGCTCTTTCTGCCGGTTATAGGAAGCAGAGATAGAGAAGTTCGCCGGGTCGTAGAACATATCGCGTTTCTTGGAGTGGATATTGACCTTCAGATTGCTGACGCTGAACGAAGTGCTCTCATGAACCGTATTCGACATTTGTTTGATAGAGTCTTTCTCATGTTTTGTGTTGTAGGTGTCGAGTGTCTCTTTGAGTTTGACGTCCGTATCGAGCGGGTCATAGTCCGGACTTGTGGTCTCGTTGCTATACGACACATAGAGTGGCATTTGAATCTTCGCTTTCTCAGGGAAGAGTCGTCCTCCTTCGAGTGCGGCACTCACGTTGAGTTGGTAGAAATTCTCCATGTTTCGGTCAAGCACATTGGACTCAATCGAGCCGTAACCGGCGGTCTCCAGACGACCGGCTACATTCACTTGCGCAATGTCGCTAATCGCGAGGGCCGCGTTCGCCATTGCTGCTACACCGCCTTGCTCGTTGAATTGGCTTAGACGCAACTCATTAACCCAGATTTCTCCGCTCGCATCGTGCTGACCGCTGTTACGCACACCGATCATAATCGTGCTGACATCCTCCAGTGTCGGGTTACCGAGCACGGTAATCTTGTTCTGCGGTTTGTCGTTCGCTTCATCGTACAGCACGTATGGAATGGTGTTGCTCACTCCTTCGTTTCCTGCGCGTTTGGCTTTGTTACGCGCCAATTTGGCGGCAGTAAGGGTCTTGAGTTCGAAATCGAACATATTCTCTGTCGGCCAAACGGCAACACGATCAATAGCAGAATTATTGTTATACACACCCGGTGGAGTCAGATGCAGCGGAATCTCATATTCGTAATAGTTATTGCGAAGGTCACTACCCAAACGGATGAAACAGGTCAGGTCTCCGTCTTTCAGGTCCGGGTCCACGGACTCCAGTTTCTCCGCATGAACAAACATCTGCAGATTCTTATACTGACGCATGTCATAACCGGTGTTCTTGTACATTGCTCTCGCGTCATGCGGACTGAGGTTCATGACGCGGAGAACCATCGATTGTTCGTTTTGGGCAATAAGTTGTGCCTGACCTGGGTCGGTCTGACGACTCACACCCGGTGGTAACACATAGTTGACCGGTGTACGTGTACTATTCTCTTCGATATTTACGGTCTGTACATCAATGGAAGCGCCGCTATTAACAGGAACACCGACGGGCGCCAAGTCACGCGTGTACTGACGCCAGTCTCCGCGAACGAGATCGAGTGTGGCAAAACGTAAATGCGTTTCATGCTCGCAACCCGTCAGGTACATACGCATGAAGCGAATCGATTTCCAGTTGCGGATGGAACCGATTTTCTGAACGGTCGCACTATCTCCTCTCAAAGGAATCTTAAACTGATACCATGTCACCTCTGCCGTTGTACCGTTACGCAGCGTCACTTTACGGATTTTTTTCTCCGTGATATGCTGACGTCCTACCTCCATCATATCAGGGCGCAGGATGACTTTGTACTGATAGTATTTCTCGTACTCGTTGAGGGTATTATCCTGGTTGATGTCCTCAATATCCGGTGTGAGCGTGGAAGCCGTTCCGTAACTCTCGGTCTGTTGCTCAGTAGCGGGAGAGTTACCTTCAGTACCGTTGAAATGCTTGTAGCGGTCCAGAATAGACACTTCTTCCTGGTCATAATCGGTACCGCGGTAGTAGTGATACAAGTCGCCCGAAGGCGTGTTACGCGGCGAGAAGCGCTCGTTGCCCCATGCGTTCCATACATCCGCCGACACACGGTTTTGCAATTCGTCCAGATATTGCTTGTAGGCAGGCCAAGTCTTCTCCTGCTCTTTGCTCAAACCGTTCAGACCGACATCCTGCATGGCTCGTGAGCCGGCTTCATTGCTGAAGGCAACCACCGTACTTGTTGTACGCGGTACGTAACCCCATATCGTTGAGTCCACTCGTCCTTGGTCGGTCGGGCTTACGGGCAGACCATGCTCAAAGGCTTTCTTGCCGTCCCGCAAAATATCTTCGCTCACATCACCGAGGTTGATATACAACTCTCCTTCATATCCGTCCGGGTTCGTGAGAGCAGGGTCCATGAGCCAGAACTGGATGTACTCAATGTTCGCTTTCTCAAAGTCGGTGTTGTCCAACCGCCGCATAATACCTGCCCAGCGTTTCTTCGGGTTCGTCAGATGGCCACTGGCATCCACTTCGCTTGCGCTGATATTGTATTGACCGCGTTCGGTAGGGTAGTATGCGAGGTTGAGAATAGGCAGTTTGGTATCGATATTACTTGCCTCTTGCTTGTTCGGATAAATCTCATCCTGATAGACGATACGCGTGCGGTGGTCACTCATCGCATCGGCATCGTTACGGATATGCGCCGGTGTGTTTGTCTGTGGGTAACCAAAGATAGGATCAACGGAGAACCACGCCAAGTGCGCGCGGTTTTTGTTATAACTGGTCTGGTTAATCGCCTTTGATTCATCGAACACGGCAGGTGTGGCGCAGAGGAACCAGTAACTCGGATAGTGGACATCGATATTCGTGGTTGTACTCTCGAAATCGTCGATGTACGCCGTTCCGACACGTCCGACATCGTTAGTGTGTCCCGGAATGAGGTGCGCAAACTCCGCATTGAGCGTGAAGGTGGAAGGCGCGGTGGCTGTTATCCACGGAATCTTATCAATTGCGTTGGTCAACCATTGCATCTCCGTCTTCCAACTTCCGTTCACACCCCAGATGGTGTTCGCCAGCGGTTCGGAACCCGTGTTCACCTTGGTCGTCAGCGGGCGCTCGCGAAGGTGCATAATCGTACCGCCGAGAACGAGGTCTTTGTTGAATTCATATTCGAGGTGCGCTCCGAAGAGGTTCTTACGTTGGAGCGAGAACGTTCCTTGGTTTTCGAGTCGAACATCGACATTTGTACCCGATTCCAAAATGGAGGTGTTCAAAATCGTAACCGTTCCCATCGTATAATCAACGGTATAATCGACATTCTCGATGAGTGTGGCTCCACCGGCAGTGACGGTAACCGAACCACGCGGCACGTTCATTGCATTCAGACGAATCTCACTGCCGTTCGTGCCTTTGTACTTACCCGTCATGTGGAATTTATTCTTCTCGCTCAATTCCTGCGCGATAACCAAGGTAGAGTCATACAATTCCTGGAAACAGTATTTCGCCATCAGTTTAGGGTCGTTACCCAGTGCTTTCGCCAAATGGCTTCCGAAGGGTTCAAGTACCGGGAATATAATCTTACCGCTTGAGGAATAGACGGTGAGTCCATCAATGAAGTCGAATCGTCCATCAGGGCTGGTGTTGTTCTTCTGGTCGAGTCGGTCGAGGTCCATCACTCGCAGTAACTGTTTACCGCTAATCGGTCCTTCGTTCAGGTATTGTACGTCTGTTCCGACAGAGTCGTTGCGGTAGGTAACGTATAACTCGAATTTATCCGCTTGGACACTTGTGGCGCCGAGCGAATAGATGTTTTTCATCATCAGGTCCCATGTACCTCTGTTCTTTTTTGACGGCGCATTGGCGCTCGAGCGTAGCATTTTCATTGCCAATGCATTCGGAGCACGTAGTTCATCATTTCCATCGGTTGAGAACTCACCCACCTGATATACTTTTCCGTTGTAGGTATATTCATACGCGACGGCGAGCACTTCGTCTTGGTTGAGCGCCGATTTGAGCGATATATAACCCAGAGCAGAGTTAAGTGTATATTCGCTGCTGGTGAGCAATCGAGCGGACTCTATCTTCTCAAAATCCACACCGCCTTCCGGAGAGAAGCCGTCGTAGTCATGCACGGACTGCATCGCGATACTCGTCTGTTGGAGATCGCGGAAATTCGTTTGTTTGATTGTGTTATAGAGGTCGTTGGCGTTGTTGTCCGGCGGCAGATTGGGAGCGCTGCCCCAGTTCTGCTGGGTATGGGCATTGTTCTCTCCCAAGTCGGCGAAGGCCACCAGGTTACGCGCTTGGTCATAGTTGCCGCGTTTGTTGGTTACCCATACTTCAATCTTGTTTATCGTAATACCGCTTGCCACGTATGGCACATTTTTCATGGCTTCTTCGTAGTGGTCACGGAAGAAATGGCTGAGGAAGAAATGGCGGTTCTCGTCATAGTTGTCTCCACTGATGTCGAATTTCGTCATCTGCGCACCGCCTTTACTGCTCACGGTCTGCGCTTCGCTATTCTGCTGACTAATCAATGCCTGAATCTTCAGTTTCCCGAATTTCAGATTCGTTTTGATACCGAATAGTGCACGGCTGCCACGAATCAGCGACGACGGCAAATCCATGGTGACATTACCAGCCTCAATCGATTGGATGATATCGTCTTCTTCGCCCTTATAGTTCAGTTTGAGGTTCTGCTGGTCAAACGAGAATGATGCTTCGGTGTTATAACTGAGGTTGAAGTTCAAGCGCGTACCGACCTTTCCTTGTATGCTGGCTTGAATCTTCTCATCAAAATCGAAGATGTTGTTGTTCCGCGCGCGAACGGTAAGAGACGGGTTGTCGATGTACTGGTGTTTGAATCCGAACAGTAACTCCGCACTACCTTGCATTTTCAGTTGTACACCACCGGGACCGAACACTTTATCCGCCGGACCGATGTTGAACTTCATATCGGTGATGTCGAATTTCGTCTCGTTGTTATGCTCCACTTCGCCGATTTTCTGCTGCCAGTATCGGTGCATCATCTGTCGTTCGGCATAGTGGTTATATTCGTCCTGCGTAAGCAGGTATGGCGTAGTGACATCCGTGTCGCCTATTTTCGTACGGATGATATAGGTTCCGCTCTCCGGTTGATATTCTACGGTTGTGGATATATTGTTCGGGTCCTCCAAGTCCAATGAACTCTGGGGCATCGTCAGTTCGCCGAAGTTCTGTGCACCGAGTTGCTTAACCCGTGTGGGAGCCCACAAAGCGCTATCCGTCTCTGTGACGTAGTCCGCTGCTTCCTCCGGTGTGGTTGCTTGACCGGAAGTCTGTGTTTGGTCAGCAGTTGCTGGTCTTTGCTCTCTGGCTTTGGCTCTTTGTTCCTGCGCTTCTCGTTCCGCTTTCTCTGCCTCCTTGCGCGCTTTCTCTTCCGCAATCAACTCCTTGAGTGTCTTCGGTTTGGTCGTTTGGGCATAAGCACCTCCTACCACAATGGGCAGCAGTAGTACGAAAAATAATATGGTTACTATTCGCTTATACAAGATTGTCTTTCGTCTTTTAGCGTAGCGGTCTATTACAGCATTGTCAGCGCTTTGCGTATAACCGCTTCCACGCTAAGAGTAGGTTCCGCCTTCATAATTTTATCAACAGCCTTGCCGCTTGCAGCAGCAGCAAAGCCCAACATCGTGAGCGCGCTGATAGCTTCTGCCTTCACACCGTTGTTGGCTTCTACGTCAAGCATCGGAATCTCCGTCGGGTCTCCGCCTAAGTCGAGTTTCAGCGCTTTGTCTTTGAGGTCCACGATGATACGCTGAGCGGTCTTCGTTCCGAGTCCTTTGACTTTCGCCATGGCTTTGGTGTTGCCGGTAGCAATCAGCATACGCAGTTCCTCGGCAGAGAAAGCACTCATGATCATTCGTGCAGTAGCAGCTCCTACGCCGCTGACGGTCATCAGTAATTCGAAGAGTTGCCGCTCTGCGGTTACTGTGAATCCGTATAACTCGTGCGTGTCTTCCCGTATAATCTCGGTAATGAAGAGTTTTACCTCTTTCTCTTCCGAGCCGACTAAAGCCGAATAGCCGGGCAGGGTAATGGCTATCGAATAACCGATACCGGCCGCTTCAACTACTGCTGTTGTGGGATTCAAATCCGCCAATATTCCTTTGATGTAATCTATCATAATCTACCTCTTTTTCTTTTTTTTATATAGGGTCCCCAAAGTAAACCAAGCCGTTGGCTGTTTGCTTTGGGGGAAGCGTAGTGTGTGGCGTAGTGCTATTTGAGCGACGGGGTCGCGATGCGCACGAGCCACAATACAAGCGCACGCAATTTAGCCCGCAAAGATACTGCTTTTTTTTTATATACGCAAGCGTACACGCGATTTTATTACAAAAAGTGCACTTTTTCATTAATTTTGAATTTTGGATTTTGAATTTCAAATATTTCTTTGTACCTTTGCACGCTAAATTAGGAGTATTATGGCAAGAACTGAAATATCAGAATACGGTGAGTTTGGTCTTATCAACCGCCTTACAAAAGAACTGAAGACCGTTCAACCGTCCACTAAAAAGGGAATCGGGGATGATTGTGCGGTGATGGATTTCGGTAGCAAGAAAGTGCTGATGACGACCGATATGTTGCTGGAAGGCATTCATTTCAATCTGGAGTATGTGCCCTTGAAGCACCTTGGTTACAAAGCCGCGGTGGTTAATTTCTCGGATATCTATGCGATGAACGGAACCCCGACGCAGATTACGGTAGGGTTGGGTGTCAGCAAGCGTTTTTCGGTGGAGGACATAGAAGAGTTGTATTCCGGTATTCGCCTGGCTTGCGAGCGATATAATGTGGACCTGGTGGGCGGCGATACGTGTGCATCCATGACGGGTCTGACCATTTCTGTCACTTGTCTTGGTACGGCTGCGGCAAAGGATATTGTCTATCGCAACGGAGCCAAACTGAATGACCTGATTTGTGTTTCGGGTAATTTGGGAACGGCGTATATGGGACTGCAATTGTTGGAGCGCGAGCGTCTTGTAGGTGATGACAAGAAGGCGCAAGAGGCTTTTGAAGGCAAGGAGTATCTGTTGGAGCGTCAGCTCAAGCCCGAAGCGCGCAGAGATATTCTGGAGTCGCTCCGCAAGGCGGGTGTTAAGCCGACGGCGATGATGGATGTGTCTGACGGCCTCTCATCCGAATTGCTGCATATTTGTACGCAGTCAGGTGTAGGATGTTGCGTTTATGAGGACAAACTGCCGATTGATTACGAGGCTGCGGCTTTAGCCGAGGAGATGAACCTGAATATCGTCACCTGCGCGCTCAACGGCGGCGAGGACTATGAGTTGCTGTTCACTTGTTCGCTGGATGACTACGAGAAACTGATTCCTGTGGATGACCTGTATATCATCGGCCACATCACCAAGCCTGAATACGGTTGCAACCTCATCGGCCGCAACGGCGAAGAACTGGCGCTCAAGGCGCAGGGATGGAATGCGTTTAAGGGGTAGGGAATTTAGAGGATTAGGGAAGAAAGGTCTCGGAAACACAAATCTGTGATATCCTGTACTGCTTGCGGTACAGGATTGTTTTTTGTGATATAGGCAGCTCGCATGTGTGCTTTCTGCGCAAACAACATATCCGTCACATTATCCCCTATCATTACTGAACGATGGAAAACCACTTCCGGAAAGTCTCTCTTTGCTTGCATTGCCATTCCTATCTCCGGCTTTCGATTGGGGCTATGCGCAGACGCCAAATCGGTGCAAGTATAGATAGCATCCAACCGTCCTCCGGCTGCTTCAATGTCTGCCATCATGCGCCGATGGACGTCTTCTAAATCGCCGGCACTCATGACACCTTTCCCTACGCCTTGTTGGTTGCTAATGAGGAAGATACGCTTGAATCGTTTAGCTAATTCTGCCATAGTCGGCAGTACACCCGGTAGCCATTTCCACTGACTCCAATTACGCACATAATCCCCCACAATCTGCTGGTTGAGAACTCCGTCTCTATCCAGGAATAAGAACTCGTCCGGTTCAAACAATGCGCCGAATTCTTTCTGTGCACGCCAATAATCTTCCGGTACACCGATATCGATGAAATAATCGCTGAAACTTAGGCCATAGAAGCCTTGTTTACCAGCTAAAGGTTGCATCAGTTCTTTCTCAAAAGAGAACTTGGCAGGTAGGTCAAGTTCCATCAGCCAATCTCGGCGGATGGCATAGATACCGCCGTTGATGTCACCCGCTCCTTTGCTCTCTGTTTTTTCGCGGAAGGCAAGTATCTGTCCGTTGTCGCAATCGACAGAACCGTATCGTCCGGTGTCATCCACTCGACGCAGAGCGACAGTTAAGTTAGCCTCATGAGCCAGGTGAAAATCGTAAAGTTGTTGAAAATCAATATCAAAGAGCGTGTCTCCGTTGAGAACAACAAAATGTTCGCTTTCAAGTTTCGATGCCGCTTGTCGTATGGCTCCGCCGGTAAAGAGCGGTGTGTCTTCGTTCGAGTAGATGATTTCCGCTTCGCGGTAATGAGCGCCGAACCAAGCTTCAATAAACTCGTGCTTATAGCCTGTAGCCAGCACGATACGCCGAATGCCGGCTTCTATTAAGCGATCAAGCACATAACTCAAGAACGGCTTGCCGTAAACAGGCGCCATGGGCTTGGGTACGTTGCTGACCACATGACTCAAACGTGTCCCGAATCCTCCTGCTAATATGACAGCTTCCTTAAACACGAGGGAACATCTGTGCTTCTACGATTTCGCAGATGATATGTCCGACCATGATATGGCTCTCTTGAATGCGCGGTGTGTCTGCAGAAGGGATATTGAGCAGATAGTCCGCCATTTTTTTCATTTCTCCGCCGCTTTCGCCTGTCATGGCAACGGTTACCACTCCTAAGTCTTTGGCCTTACGGAAGGCATTGCATATATTTTTGGAGTTACCGGACGTAGAAATACCGACCAGCACGTCTCCCGGTTTGCAAGCACCGTCTATCATTCGCGAATAGATGAGGTCATAGCCGTAGTCATTAGCCACTGCCGTCAGATAGGACGTGTTACAATGGAGTGCTTCGGAGTTCAAGGGCGGACGATCGTAGTAGAACCGTCCTGAGAGTTCGGCAGCCAAGTGTTGTGCATCAGCAGCACTACCGCCGTTACCGCACCAAAGCACGCGTTTTCCTTCGCGTAACGCTTTAATCATCACTTGAGCCACCTCGTTGATGGTATTCAGCAGCTTTTCGTTCGCTAAAATCTGCTGTTTGGTAGCTATGCTCGCATCAATTGAACGTCTTACAATGTCCATGTTTTCAGTCCTTCCTGTGTAAATTCATATCGTTTAACTTGTCCGGAGAATTTCTCGGTAAGCGCTTTCTCTACGGCATAACGGCTGGTAGCGGGGCAGTAGAAAAACATAAATCCACCACCTCCGGCTCCGCTGACTTTACCTCCGGTAGAGCCGGCATTCATCGCTGTTTGATAGATATCGTCCAGCAGGGGATTGGTAATTCCGGAAGCGGTCTTTTTCTTGTGCTCCCAACCGAAATGAAGTATTCTTCCTATAGCATCAATGTCGCCTTTGAGCAAACTCTCTTTCATCATCACAGCCTGCTCTTTGAGTTGGTGCATTGCCTCAATGGATTTGTTGTTTTTGGCTTTGACATTGTCAATCTGTCCTTGAATAATCTCGGCACTCACGTGACTTGTCTCGGTGTAATAGAGCAGTAGGTTGTGCGCCAACTCATCCTGGTAGCGCTGGCGGATACGCAACGGATTAACGATGACTTTGTCATCCTGCAGGAATTGCATATAGTTGAATCCGCCGAAGGTAGCGGCGTATTGGTCTTGCTTACCTCCCGCCATAGCCAAGTCGATACGCTCAATCTCGTAAGCCAATCGAGCCAAATCGTACTCGCCGAGCGGCAGTTTCAGCCATTCGGAGAAGGCGCCTAAGATGCTGACAACGAGCGTACTGGATGTGCCCAAACCACTACCGGCAGGAGAGTCAACATGACTTGTGATTTTGAACGATAAAGGCTTATGAACAAAGTCCCTGACAACGCGGTTATACACTCCTTTTGCCAACACAAAATACCCTTTGGTATCTAAGACTTCCGCTGCGTCATACACTTCCTCCAAACCTGCGTCAGGCGAGGAGAAAACAATTTTGCCATTGTTCAGCGGCTCAATAGTGGTATAGGCATAGAGCGAGATGGTGGCATTCAAAATAGCACCTCCGTAGAGGTCGGAGTAGGGCGATACGTCCGTTCCTCCTCCTGCCAAACCAAGCCTTAACGGCGCTTTACTTCTTATTATCATTACGTTTTACGATTTGACGATCGCGGCACTCATTCGAGACCACGCGTATTTTTGTTTTTCTTTTTGTATGTTTTGACGGAATTGCGTATCCCGTTTGTTTTTGTCCATGCTTGCAAAGCGCGAGATGGCATCCGCTATATCGTCCGCCTTTACATCGCATACATAACCCACTTTGCCGTCCGGCACAATCTCTGCCAGCCCGCCTACGTTCGTTACCAGCATCGGTTTCTCGAAATGGTAAGCAATCTGTGTAACACCGCTCTGTGTGGCTGTTTTGTACGGCTGGACGATGAGGTCTGCCGCCGAGAAATAATACCGGACACGGTCATCCGGGATGAACTCCGTCCGCCAGCAAATCTTACCGTTGAGTTGCAATTCGCGTTCCAAATCGCTGTATTGCTGCCCATTGTTATAAAATTCTCCGGCAACAACCAGCAGTAGTTCGGGATGTTTTTTTATCGCTTGCGCATAGGCTTTCATCAACAAATCCAGTCCCTTGTAGTCACGGATAAAACCGAAGAAGAGCAGTATGGTTTTGTCGGTAGGTAAGTTTAGTTCTTTGCGAGCCTGACTCTGCGTAACCGGTTCTCCGAAATTGTCGTACAGCGGATGGGGAGAAAGAGTGACGCAGTTGTGCCGCGAAGCGGGTAAGAAACGCAAGCAGTCCTCTTTTACGCTGTCTGACATGGCGACAAAATGGTCAATGCTGCGAATAAAATACCGAATCAGCCATTTGTCCCAGAAATGCGGTTCATGCGGGATAACATTGTCTAAAACGGACACTACAGTTATTCCGTTTCGTCGCGCCAGACGCGCTATAGTGCCCAAGCATGGTGCCATCAGCGGTATCCAAAATTTGATGACCAGCAAGTCGATACCTGCTTGTTTGATTGCCTTTGCTGTCTTGAACCACGAGAAAGGATTGATACTGTTGACGGTGCGCGTGATACACAAATCGGTAGGTTCAGGAGAGTCCGAGTACTGCGTTTTGCCGGGGAAGAGAAAGTCCGGATACTGCAGGGTAAAAGTGAATATTTTCACTTCATGTCCTTCTGCGGCAAACTGCCGCGCCAGCCGCTCGTTAAAAGCCGCTAAACCGCCCCGATAAGGCCAACTTGTTCCAACTATTCCTATGCGCACAATAATGCAATATTATAAATTGGCTGCAAAATTACAAAAAAAAACTCATATATGCAAATTTTTGACAAAAAATACGATAATCATTCTTTTTATTTGCACAAATAAAAACTTTTATGTAATTTTGCATGCTAATTTTGGGTACGAATGTCAAAAAATCGATTATGAAGCATGTGGCAATCATATTAGCCGGAGGAATCGGAAGCAGAGTAGGCGGTCAGATGCCGAAGCAGCTGTTGCCGCTCGAAGACGGGCGGTCTATTCTGGAACATTCGGTTGACGCGTTCGAACAAGCACCTTGTATCGACGAGATAGCCATCGTCATGCACCCTGAATGGATGGATGAGGCGAAGCATATCTGCGAGAAGAACAACTGGCGCAAAGTGACGAAAATCATTCCCGGTGGAAGCGAGCGTTGGGAGAGTTCCTGGCACGCCATTCTTGCTTACACGGATGAGGAGTCACAGATGGCTCTTTGGTTCCATGATGCCGCACGTCCGTTCGTGTCTCAGCGCATCCTGTCTGACATAGCCGTAGCGCTGGAGCAGCATGAAGCCGTGACGGTAGCTGTTCCTGTGACGGACACGCTGTATCGTGTGGCAGACGGGCAAGTGAAGGACATTCCTG
Organism: uncultured Bacteroidales bacterium; assembly: GCA_902778935.1. GTDB lineage: Bacteria > Bacteroidota > Bacteroidia > Bacteroidales > Paludibacteraceae > Colicola. Next base: position 176,488 of record CACYZT010000001.1, on the reverse strand, counting down.
CCCGCAGCGAATACATGCGCGCGCAGACGCCGCAAGCGTTCCATTTTGATACGGTCTTTCAAGCCTATGCCAGAGCCATCGAGTCGGAAACGGTTCTCGCTACGGACGATGCAGGCATCGTACGCAAATATACCCCTGCCACTAAAATATATATTGTACAGGGCGAAGAATCAAACCGCAAAATAACTTATAGTGAAGATTTGAAATAATATGATAGAGCAATCCATTATTCAACGTGCTACCGAGTGCCTGCAATGCGAGGCGGCGGCTATCGAAGCGCTAATCCCGAGGCTGGATGACAGCTTCATGCGGGCGGTGGAAGCTATCCGTGATTGCAAAGGCAAGATTGTCGTTACAGGCGTCGGCAAGTCCGGACATATTGGCTCCAAGATTGCCGCCACGCTGGCTTCAACGGGCACGCCGGCATTCTTCCTGAACCCACTGGACGCTTATCATGGCGATCTGGGAATGTTGTCTTCAGACGACCTTGTGCTGGCGATTTCCTATTCGGGCGCGACCGAAGAACTGTTGCGTTTTCTGCCGCTTATTCAGGCAAAGAAGATACGTATTATCGCGATGTCATCGAGTGAAGAATCGCTTTTGGCGCGTTGTGCGGACATCCATCTGAACATAGCTGTAGAACACGAAGCAGACCCTCTGAACCTTGTTCCGACGGCCTCAACGACGGCTACACTCGCACTCGGCGATGCCTTAGCTTGCGCACTCGTAGAAGCGAAGCATTTCCAGCCTACGGACTTCGCACAACTGCATCCAGGCGGAGACTTGGGACGCAAACTGCTGGCGAAAGTGGAAGATGTCATGTTCACAGAGAACCTGCCCTTCCTCACGCCGGATATGCCGATGTCCGAAGCTATCGAGATTGTCACCAAAGGTACATTGGGTATAGGAATAGTAGTAGAAAACGCCATCTTGGTCGGCATCATCACAGACGGTGATATTCGTAGGGCCATGCAGAGGCTCGGACAAGATTTCTTCGCGACGCCGGTGTCCGCTATCATGTCCCAAAACCCGAAGACGATTAGCAAGAACGCCAAAATAGTGGAAGCGGGCGAGAAGATGAATCATCATTCGATTCACACACTCATTGTGGTCGACGAACCAATCACCAATCTCCACGTAGTGGGAGTAGTGGACTCCTTCTCCTGTCTCCCTGGCACGCGTTTTTATCATTGAGCAATATGAAAGATATTAAGTTGTTTTTGACAGATGTGGACGGTTGCATGACCGACGGCGGCATGTACTACACGTCAGAAGGCGAAGCGATGAAGCGTTTCTGCGTGTATGACGGCATGGGTATGGTCTTGCTGCAAGAGGCGGGAATCCCTTGCGGAATCCTTACATCTGAGAACAGCCAAGTGGTCAAAGCGCGGGCAGAGAAACTCAAGTTGCGCTATCTGTATCTGGGTGTGGGCAGTAAGGTTAATCCCAACTGCCTGACGAAACTGCAAGCGGCGCAAAAGATTTGCGATGAGTTGGGCATCTCGTTAGCGGACGTCTGTTTTGTGGGCGACGATATCAATGATGTGGAGTTGCTGAGCGCAGTCGGTTATCCGTGTTGTCCGCCTAATGCGCGTCCGGAAGTGAAAGCAATAAAAGGGATACACATGTTAAAAACGTCCGGCGGTCAAGGTGCTATCCGAGAAATTGCGGATGAGATATTGAAACTATAATATGGCAGATGTAGAATTAAACGGCGCGGTTGAAAGTATTCGCGGAAAATTGGCTAAACAGCAGGATATCTATTATCGTACCCGGAACGGCAAGCAGTTTGCTGTGCAGTTGGTCAATCCCCGAAGTAAATTCACCACCAAGGAGAAAGGCCTCCATGTAGGTTTCGGCCAATTGTCGAAATTAGCCTCACAAATTGCCAAAAAACCTGAATTGGCGGCTCCTTTCATGCCGGACTTCGAGGCGCAGAAAGCCAAACCCAACGGGCAACCGAGTTTGTATCAATACCTGCTGACACGTTTTTTGAGAGAAGCAAAATCTGACCGTGCCGGCAAAGTCGAACAATTATCGACTCTTTTCCGCTCCATCTCCGACTCCAAAGCATAACATAAGCATAAGATAAGCATAACATAAGGCTGACGTCACCGATAGATTACCGCGACGAAAAAACAAGATTATATAAATGTCTATATATATAAGGTAGATATATGAAAAGCAGAATAGGACTCATAGCGGGAATGTATATAACTACTTTTCTAGTATGTATATTGATTGTTTCATCAATAGTGTGGCTTGTCGGTTGGCATATTACACCTATCGTATTACCACTTGCTCTTATTATAGCATTGGTTGTGTTTGCGATAATGAAGACGAGTAGAATGGAGCAAATCATAGCCTTAGCTTTAAGTATAGGTATAATTCTTCTATCCACGCTAATAGAGACGTTTGTTTATGATGTGAGTTATGATGGCAACGCATATCATCAGCCCATCATTTATGCTCTAGCTAATGGATGGAATCCGATATACGAGCACCATAATGATGTAATTAGCGATACCTGGAAGATGAATATATGGATAGATCATTATTGTAAGGGCGCCGAGACGATAGCGTCTGCCTTTTTAGCGGTAACAGGAAATATTGAATCCGGGAAGGCTGTCAATTTACTGATTCCAACAGCGCTGTTTCTTATATTATACGATTTTTTTAAGGAACGTTTTGTGATACAATTCTCTACAAAAAAGAGTCTGCTATATAGTTTGGGTATTGCATTTTCTATGGTAGTGGTGGGCCAAATAACCTCCTATTATATTGATTATATCGGTTATTTCATATTTGTGTTGGCATTGCTTGGTGTATATGATATAGTGGAAACAAGGGGAAATGAGAAAGAGGGATACTGGATGTTAGTATGTAGTATTATGATAGCGTCATCCGTAAAATTCAATATGCTCTTTTGGACCGGTTACGTTGTTGCCTGCAGTTTGATTGTAATGCTTGTACGGAAGAATTATCATAAAGCACTGCGCTTGGCGCTTGTTAGTGCTTCTGTGGCTATCATATCGGTTGTAGTTCTATCCTATAATCCGTTTGTCACGAATACAATGGATCATGCCAATCCATTCTATCCGTTATTTGAAAAGAATATATTATCCGGAGATTCGCCCGCTAGAAATGCGCAACCGCCTTATATGCGCAATGCCCCACGTTACAAACAAGTATTTCTAAGTTATTTTCAGCGACCAAGTAATGATATGAAATCTACGGCCTATATACCTCCTTATCGGATTTCCAAGACCAATATTTATCGTTCAGGTTATTGCTGTACGAATGTAGGGGGAGGAGGATTGTTCTTTATAGAGATTCTTTTGGCAACTTTTCTTGTATTTGCATTTTTCCGTAAGGGTAAATACTATAAGCAGTTTTGTATAGCAGCTATTGCTCTTATAGCTACACTTTTTATATTACCGATAGGGTCTAATTTTAGATACGTACCATTTATCTATTTACTTCCGTTCTTGGGGTTATTATATTTAGAAACATGTGAGAAACAGACGTCGTTTTCACAAGTTATGAACTATATTTTGTCTTGCCTTCTAGTACTGAATATTTCTTTGTGTGCTGTGATAACAATGGCTACAAATTATATAGAGCAGAAAGAAACAATACAAACGGTTAAGATGCTGGAAGGTAAAGGTGGTGAATCGTTTTATACTATGAATTGGGGTTTTTGCAACAAACTGTATCATGGCAAAATGAACGGCAAAGAGCCGATATCTCCACTTTTGCCGGAAGATCAATACGAACGAGATAAATTTATTGGTGGACCTTTTGTATATCTATTAAAAAAATGATAAAGGATATTATTCGTCTCATACGTCCGCAACAATGGTTGAAAAATTTGTTCGTCTTTCTGCCTTTGTTCTTTGACCGCCACATAATGGATGCTGAATACGTATGGCCTTCTGTTGTGGCATTCGTTGCTTTTTGTTTCGCGGCAAGTGGTGTCTATTGTTTCAATGATATATATGATGTAGAAGCCGATCGGTTACATCCGAAGAAATGCACGCGTCCTATTGCCTCGGGTGCTTTATCTGTGGTACAAGGGTATATGATTACTGCGTTGTGTTGGGCGATATCAGCGGGATTGATTTTGATGGATATATATGCGCTACATAATAGTACTTGTCTATGGGTAATCATATTATCCTATGTGGTGATGAACCTTGCTTATTCCACAAAACTGAAGTATATTCCGATTTTGGATGTGTTTATTATTGCCATCGGTTTTGTGCTGCGAGTGTATGCCGGAGGTGTTAATGCACATATCTATATTTCGACGTGGATTGTGCTGATGACCTTTTTATTGGCGTTATTCCTGGCTTTTGCGAAACGTAGAGATGATGTGGTGGAATGGGAATCGACAGGAACGTCGCGCCGCAAGGGAATAGATAGATACAATACTCCTTTCATGAATCAAGCGTTAACGATTGTAGCGACTCTGACGATGGTGTGCTATATCATGTACACGATTTCGGATAGTGTAATAGAGCGTGTGGGTAGCGAGTACTTGTATTTGACGTCCATCTTTGTATTAGCAGGAATTATCCGCTATCTACAGATTACGATTGTAGATATTAAGAGTGGTAGTCCAACGAAGATATTAATGAAAGATCGTTTTATACAATTGTGTATAATCGGTTGGTTGTTAGCCTTTGCAATCATCTTATACCTATGAGACGAGTAGCTGTTTTTGACTTCGATGGCACAATAACACGCAAGGATACGCTGATAGCATTTATCCGTTTTGTGAAAGGCAGCTTGGGGCTCTATTGGGGCATGTTTGCTCATCTGCCATGGCTATTGTTAATGAAACTACGGTTGTGTGATAATGGCAAAACGAAGGAACGGGTGTTCGGTTGGTTTTTTAGAGGAATGAGTATCGAGCAGTTCAATAAATTGGGACAGCAATTCTATGAGGCGCAGGCGGATAACCTATTGTATGCCGATGCGGTACAAGCGATAAAGGAGCATAATCAGAAAGGAGACAAGGTTGTTGTTGTGTCTGCAAGCATAGAGAATTGGATACTTCCATTTGCTTCTGCCTTACAAGCAGATGGTCTATTGGGAACACAGGCGGAAGTGAAGAATGGTAGACTAACAGGTAAGTTCTCTACAAAGAACTGCTACGGACGGGAGAAGGTGGAGAGGTTAAAACAATGGTTACAAGAAAATGGCATTAAAGATAGTTATGTTATAGCTTATGGTGATAGCCGAGGAGATAAGGAGTTGTTAGACTTTGCGAACGAAAAACATTATAAATCATTTAAACAATGAATACAATATTGATATTATTGAGTGTATTACTCAACTGTGCAGCCCAATTGCTGATACGTAAAGGAATGTTAGTTGAGGGTGAAGTGGGATTGCAGAATATGCTTTCGCACGTAGGCTCGATGATTACAAACCTTTGGCTGTGGGGAGCGATGTTATGCTTCTTAGGGAGTATTTTGTTGTGGATAGTTGTGCTAAGTCGTGTAGAAGTAAGCTATGCTTATGTGTTCAACAGCATTGGATATGTTGTCTTAACCATATGTGCATATTGGTTATTTGACGAAAGCATGTCCGTTTACAAGATCGTCGGAATGATTGTTGTCATTCTTGGCTTAATTATTATGTCTTTTCACTCACAACTATAGATGGGGAACGAATTTGTGTCACTACAACGAGGAATTGACATAAGATGCTGTGAAAATTAAAATAATAGGAGAGAAAAAATATCGGAACAATGAAAGAGAAAATAGTATACGTAGGTATGTCTGCGGACATTATTCATCCAGGACATTTGAATATCATTCATGAGGCAGCAAAACTGGGACGTGTGACGGTGGGTGTGCTTACCGATGCAGCGATAGCTAGTTACAAGCGCTTACCATACCTCGATTATGAGCAACGTGCGCTCATCGTTAGTAACCTTAAAGGCGTAGAGACTGTAGTGCCGCAGACGACTCTTGACTACCGTCCTAACCTCCGCGAGTTGAGACCCGACTACGTGGTTCACGGCGACGATTGGAAAACTGGCGTTCAACAAAAGACTCGCCAAGACATCATTGATTGTATGGCTGAGTGGGGTGGTCAGGTAATAGACATACCTTATACTCCGGGAATTTCATCGTCGATGCTAAACGAGCGTCTCAAGGAGATCGGTACAACACCTGAAATACGTATGAAACGTCTTAAACGGTTAATTAATGCAAAGAAGATCGTGCGTATCTTGGAGAGCCATAGTGGTCTAACGGGACTTATCATTGAGAATACGTCCGTAAAGAAGAACGGCATGAAGTTAGAGTTCGACGGTATGTGGGCATCGAGTTTGACGGACTCTACGAGCAAAGGTAAACCGGATATCGAAGCTGTGGATTTGACGACTCGTCTGCATGATTTGAATGATGCACTTGAAGTTACAACGAAGCCGGTTATTTTCGATGGAGATACGGGAGGTAAGTTAGAGCATTTCCCGTTCATGGTTAGAACATTGGAGCGGCTGGGAATATCGGCTGTAATTATAGAGGATAAGGTAGGCTTGAAACAAAACTCGCTCTTTGGCACAGATGCTAAGCAAATGCAAGATACGATAGAAGGCTTTTGCGCAAAGATACATAGCGGGAAGCAGGCACAAATAACGGATGATTTCATGATTATTGCGCGAATAGAATCGTTGATAGCAGGAAAAGACGTAGATGATGCTTTGCAGCGAGCGCACGCCTATGTCGAAGCTGGTGCAGACGGGATTATGATTCATTCCAAAAAAGAGGACGGATTAGATATTCATGAGTTCTGTTGCCGTTTTAGAGAGCAAAATTCTCACACGCCAATCGTGGTAGTACCGACGACTTTCAATCATATCACGGAGGATGAGTTTGCTGAGTGGGGAGTGAATATAGTCATATACGCGAATCACATGTTGCGCTCGGCATATCCGGCAATGGTACATTGTGCAGAGTCGATATTGGAGCATGGTCGTTGCAAAGAAGCGAGTGAGGAATATTGCATGCCGATAAAAGAGATATTAACACTCATTCCTGGAATGAAACAATGATTCAACCAAAAGCATTCATAGAGAGTTTGCAGCAAGGCGGCATAGACTTTTTTGCCGGTGTACCTGATTCTTTGCTCAAAAATCTGTGTGCATACATTACAGACACGGCTGCTCGTGAGAATAATATCATTGCAGCAAATGAGGGAAATGCAATAGCTTTGGCTGCGGGGTATCATTTGGCGACAGGTAAAGTTGGCTGTGTATATATGCAAAACTCAGGTGAGGGAAATATCGTCAATCCCTTGTTGTCACTTGTGGATGAAGATGTTTATCATATTCCAATGTTGCTTATTATCGGTTGGCGTGGAGAACCGGGAGTGCATGACGAACCACAGCATGTGAAACAAGGTAAAGTGACGCTCTCGTTGCTAGACACAATGGGTGTTCCCTATGCGGTATTGGACGAAAGTTGGGAAGAACAAGTGCAACAGGCAATAGCGAATATTCATAAGAGAAATGGAGTATATGCGCTCATAGTGCGAAAAGGAACTTTTGACGAGTATATATTGCGGTCAAAAAGCACGACATCATTGCCTTTATCCAGAGAAGAGGCAATTAAAATAGTTGTGGATAAACTGCGTGAAGATGATATTGTTGTTTCTACAACGGGCATGATTAGCCGTGAGTTATTTGAATACCGCGAGGCTAAAGGACAGGGACATAGTGCAGATTTCTTAACGGTTGGCAGTATGGGACATGCAAGTCAGATTGCATTAGGTATCGCTTTGCAGAAATCAGAACGTCGTGTGTTTGTCTTCGATGGAGATGGAGCGATGTTGATGCATATGGGCGGCTTGGCAATTATTGGCGACTATTGCCCTAAGAACCTTGTGCATGTTGTTTTCAATAATGGAGCGCATGATTCAGTAGGAGGCCAGCCGACAGTAGGGCAGAAGATTGATGTGGAAGCGATTGCCAAAGCTGTAGGATATACAGATGTGGTAAGTGTGGATAATGAGATGGCACTTTGCTGTGCAATGAATCATATTAACAATGCCGATATGGAAGGCACATCATTTATTAATGTCAATGTGCGAAAAGGCAACCGTAGCGATTTAGGGCGACCAACTACGACACCTGTAGAGAATAAACAGGCTTTAATGGAGAACTTAGCAAAATGACACAAAAGGCATTTATAGGAAATGAAGCAATAAAAGATTGGTTGCAATATATGCAATCCATTGCTCCGCGTCATTGCCTTTTGGTTCGTGGAAAGATGTCTTTCGATATATGTGGAGGAAAAAAGGTTATTGATGAATTAGTGGGTATTACCAATTGTAATATAACTGAGTATTCTAATTTCAGCGTAAATCCGAAATATGAAGAAGCGATATCCGGCGTAGAATTGTTTATAGCATCAAAAGCAGATATAATAGTAGCCGTGGGAGGAGGTAGTGTGCTGGATATGGCTAAACTTATTCGTCATATGGCCGCGGAGAAAGGCTATGCTGCTCCACTGCATGCCTTACCGACTACTGCAGGAACCGGCGCGGAAGCAACCCATTTTGCGGTAGTATATATTGATGGAAAGAAACAAAGCATTGCCGCTGACGATGTTCTGCCGGATATGGCAGTAGTATATCCGCAATTCACATATCAGAATGATGCTTATTTGACGGCATGTACAGGATTTGACGCATTGGCACAAGCGATAGAATCATATTGGGCAAAAGGAGCGACAAATGAATCAAGAGATTATTCGGTACGAGCGATAGGTTTGTTGTGGAAACAATTACCTCAACTGATTCAATCGCCAACAAAGGAATTGAGAAATCAAGTGGCAGAAGGTGCCTACTGGGCGGGTAGAGCAATTAACATCTCAACGACTACTGCTCCGCATGCATTTTCGTATGTATTTACGTCAAAGTACGGCTATCCTCACGGGCATGCGGTAGCTTTTACTTTTCCATTTTTTATGAAGCTGAATGGCAATAAAAACTTATATGATTTATTGGGAATGTCTGCAAATATAGTGATTCAACAGATGGAGGATTATATATCATCATTAGGGCTCTCTTTAAAATTGAAAGAATCAGTAGATGTAAAGGGCGCATTAAAAGAGGTAAATTTGCAGCGCTTGGCAAATAACCCAGTCGTAGTAACTCCAAAAATCACATTCGATTTGGGAAAATATTTAACAATTCATAAATAATATATTATGGAACAAGAAGATCTGAGTAAATATAATCCGGAGGGTTCGACACTTCGTAAAGCGCAATTAAGAATGCTTGATACCCTTGTCGAAATAGATAAAATATGTCGTCGCCATAACATTCCTTATTGGATTGAATATGGAACATTGTTGGGAGCGGTGCGTCATAAAGGATTCATCCCTTGGGATGATGATGTGGATATCAGTATTTTACAAGAAGATTATAGCAGATTTCGAGATGCATTGGTTAATGAACTCCCAGATCGATATGCATTTCAAGATACATCGACTGACCCAAATGTTTTTTTTGATTGTGCAAGAATTCGCGATAAACAAACATATTGTTATTATCCCCAATTTGTAAACTTAAAAGAGCAAGGCTTATGGGTTGATGTAACATGTTTTACGCGTGCTAATAGCCTCCCGGTATTTAAGGCAGTAGATTTCTTCTATCGGCGTGCATATAGAGAAATACACAATTATGGACTCGTTGCATATACATCATCATTTAAGAGAATATTAAATAAATCTGTAGCATACATAATATACCCATTTTGTCTGCTAGCGAAATATGCAATAGAATATTATGGAAGGCATAGTAAAAACTCATTTTTGATACGTTGGTCTTTCCCTCCATTCATTTATTATCCTGATAAATTATTTCCACTTGTGGAAATGGAGTTTGAAGGTCATATGTTCTATTCTCCCAAATGCTGGAAGGAGCATTTAACTGAGGTATATGGCGATTATATGCAAATCCCTCCTGAGAATGCAAGAAAACAATTGTTAGATATGAATAGAGTAAAAATTTTTTAGGAATAGAGAATCTTCAATGAACCTATCAAGTAAAATTTCTGCCAAGTTTCAGGCATTGGTAAATTATTCATTTACTTTTCGTCATTATGGTAGTAAATCGCTTATTTTGCGTCCGCTGCAAATAGATGGAAAGGAGAATATTTCTATTGGTGACCACGTGGTCGTAGGCGAGCAGTCATGGTTGGCCGCAATGCCCTTAACAAATAACGAGCACCCGCAATTGAAAATAGGCAATAAGTGTGTGCTGGGACATTTTAATCATATCTACGCAACGAGTGAGATTGTAATCGAAGACTCGGTACTAACGGCTGATAAAGTGTATATATCAGATAATCTGCATTCTTATGCTGATCTGTCCAAGCCTATTATCGAGCAGCCGATCAAACAGTTGGAGAAGATTAGAATAGGAGAAGGTTCGTGGATAGGTGAGAATGTGTGCATTATCGGAGCATCCATCGGTAAACATTGCACAATAGGAGCAAATTCGGTGGTGACGCACGATATCCCGGATTATTGTGTGGCGGTGGGAAGTCCCGCACGCGTGATTAAGAGGTATAATTTTGAAACCAAACAATGGGAAAAAGTAGAAAAAAAATAAACAAGATATGAAAATTTTAGTAACAGGGGCCAATGGTTATATAGGCAGCCATGTCGTGGATTTGTTGATCAGCAAAGGACATGAGGTTGTTGCATGTGATATAAACACCAACCATATCAACCCACAAGCACAGGTAATCAAATATAATGTGTTTGATTGCTCGGAAACGGATGATGCCTATAGTTTGTTAGGAAAGCCGGATGTGTGCATACATTTCGCATGGCGTGATGGATTTGTACACAATTCTCCCAAACAGATGTATGATCTAAGTTTGCACTATGCTTTTTTAACAAACTTGATTAGTCATGGCTTGAAGCAATTGGCTGTTATGGGCACGATGCATGAGGTGGGCTATCATGTGGGCAAGATTGATGAGAACACTCCATGTAATCCGCAATCATTATATGCTATCGCAAAGAATGCTTTGCGGCAGAGTCTCATGTTGTATTGTAAACAAAATGATTGTCAACTGCAATGGCTGCGTGGATATTATATTTATGGTGATGATTTGCGTAACCATTCTATCTTTACCAAACTGCTGGAAGCTGCTGAGCGCGGAGATAAGACATTCCCATTCACATCCGGCAAGAACCAGTATGATTTTATGCATGTAGATAAGTTGGTGGAGCAGATTGTGGCCGTTATTCTTCAACAAGAGGTGGATGGCATCATTAATTGTTGTACAGGAGAACCCAAATCATTGGGAGAAGCAGTGTCTGAATTTATTAAGGCTCATAACTTGGACATCCAACTCAATTATGGCGCCTTTCCTGACAGACCCTACGATTCGCCATGTACATATGGGGATAATACAAAAATCAAACAAATCATGCAACATGCCTAAAGTATTAATAATATCATCTCCCTTTTTCGGCTACGAGCGAAGTGTAGGTCGTGCGTTTGAACAACTTGGCTATCAAGTGCGAATTGAGAACTATGATGAACCTATTCATCCTTTCAAGGGATGGCTCCGCTGGCGGCATAAGTTCTCGCTCAACCGTGAGCGCTTGCGCGAGCAAAGTAGGCAGAAATATAAGGTATATATTGAGCATGTATTTGATGACTACAAACCGGATATCGTCTTTAGCTATAATGGCACGATTCTAAAGGACGAAACATTGGATTATTTTCGCCTGAAGGGAGCAAAAGTGATTCTTTGGATGTATGATAGTGTACTGCGACCGGATAGAGCGATGTGCGAGAAGCATATAGATCATGCAGATGTAGTATGTTGTTTTGAGGAAACGGATGTTGAATATTTTGCGAAGCAAGGCAAGAAGGCTTATTTCCTTCCTTTGGCATGTGACACCACGGTCTATTATCCGCAAAAGGTAGAAAAAGATATCGATATTTTATTTGTCGGTACAATTTACACAAGTCAAAAACGCATACAGATGTTGGAACGGCTTGTAGAGCACTATCCGCAGTTGAATATATGCATTTATGGTGAATACAAGCCTTATTTTAAGAATCCAATCACATGGCTTTTCCGTAAACACCGAAATACATTCCTCAATTATAATATTCCGCCACAAGAAGTGAATGACTTATATGCGCGTACGAAGATAGCGCTCAATATACATCATAAACAGACCTTTAATGGTGCAAACCAACGGTTCTTTGAGGCAAGCGGGGCAGGGGCTTATCAGATATGTGATGCCAATCCGTTTATTCGCTCTGTGTTTGCTAATGGTGAAATTGGTATATATGAGAACGAAGAACAGATGTATGCACTGATAGATTATGCTTTGACACATGACATGTCCGAAAATATAAATCGGGCATATGATGTGATTATATCAGGACACACATTCTTGATTCGCGTGAAACAGATGCTGGAACTACTTGAGAAATGAAACTTCTATTTATTACATATAAGCGTTTAGGAAGCGTTATGGAGGGAGGCGGACAAGGTGCATTGAAAAATTATAATGCGCTTTGTGCAACATTGGGAGCAAAGAATGTGACTCCTTATTATGTGCATGATGATGATAAAAAACGCTCTTTATTGAGTTATTTAGAAGGCATAGTTTATACGCCTTTCGGGTATTATTTCGGTCTCACGCCGCGCAAGGTTAGAAAGATTGTTGCGATGGCTTTCCAATATGACTATGTGTTTATAGACCGAAGTTTATTCTGCATTATAGCCAAGAAACTAAAAGAATGTAATTATCGCGGTAAGATTATCACCTATTATCATAATATTGAGGCAGTATATATTGATGCCAAAGTGGGCAAAAATATACCCTTTAGAAATGTGCTCATCAATTGTGCTGATAGAAACGACCGATGGGGATGTCTCTATTCAGATTATGTGATTGCACTTAACGAACGTGATAATACTGAATTGCAAAAACGCTATGCGCGGAGTGCAGATGCTTTAATTCCTGTAGCATTGCGAGACCAACTAACAAGTCATTTTGACAAATCTATGATGACAGCAAAAAGGCCTGTATGTTTATCTATCGGAGCTTATTTTGCGCCCAACAATGAGGGCATTTTATGGTTTGTAAAAAATGTGTTGCCTCATGTGGATGTGGATTATAAGATAGTAGGAAAAGGAATGGCGCAATTAAAACGAGAGAACCAAGAATTGCTTAAAGACATAGAAGTTGTTTCCGATGCGCCATCGTTAGCTCCATACTTCGAAGAATCGGATATGATGGTGTTGCCAATATTCTCCGGTAGTGGCATGAAAGTAAAGACATGCGAGAGTTTGATGTATGGCAAGAATATTCTTGCGACAGACGAGGCATTGGAAGGATATAAAATCGAAGAGGGCGTGAGCGCGTGGAGATGTAATACACCCGAAGAGTTTATCGCGTGTATCAATGACTTTGCGAAACATCCACGCACGCGATTTAACATGCACGCTCGGCAATGTTTCTTGGATAATTATTCCAGTGAAGCGGTAGAAAAGAAATATAAAGAGTTGCTCAGCTGAGCAACTCTTTATTACTTATTGACTTCCATAATTTCCATCCCAAGCAACCAGCGCTTATCAGAATGGTAAGAATGGCGAGCGTAATACATAGCCACTCCCACTTTAGTATGCTGGGCACAAACTTCATGGTGATGGTGTGTTCGCCGGAAGGAATGATTGCGGCGCGGAGAATGTAGTTAACACGACCAAGAGCTATCTCTTTTCCATCCACATAAATATGCCATCCTTCTGGATAATAAATCTCCGAGAAGACAGCTACGCGGTCTGCTGAGGTTATGGCGCGATAGGTAAGTGCGTTAGGTTGATATTCTGTCAATACAATCTCATCGCCTTCACTCGGCTGCGGCTCGCATGTTAGAACCTCGCGGAACTTCTCATCGGCTACTGCTGTCTTGCTCAAATCCAATGTGTTGAGCGCTGCGCTCTCATCATCCGGCGTTGGAACAAACTGCACATCGTTTACAAACCACGCATTGCCCATCGCATCGGGATTCGGATACACGCCCTGACGAGTGACGATATACTTGGTGTTAAGCATATTGAGAACATTCCAGTTCATCTTGCTGATATGCTCGTCAATGAGATCTTGGTATCGGCGCAGCTTGACAGCAGAGTAGCCACCGATTGATTTGAGACGATAACTGGTACGAGCATCATTGAAGGTATTGGTGTTGAGGTTCAGCACACGGTAGTCAAGGCTCTTGTCTTGCAATATCTGTTCTTCCCATGGCTGCATAGCGAAATATGCATCTGCATCCTTCGGCTTCACAAAATTATCATTGTTAAAGAAGCGCTTGTTTACAGGAACCATATCTGCCAATATTAACACAGCCAAACCTGCAAAGAAGATAGCAGTATGTTTTGGCTGTGCTTCTTTTTGCCGTTGCCATGCATACCAGAATGTGAGTGCAAAGCCCAATACAACAAACAGCAAACTGCGCCATGCATCGCTGCGCATCATAGCCGTACGCTGGTCGAGGATGGCATCGTATAACCACTGTGGCAGTTGGCCTTTCCATTGTGCATCATAGGAACTGGTCATATCGAAACTGCCAGCAAAGAGTGCTGCAAACAGACATATTCCGGCAGTCACGCCTCCGGCGATAAACAGGCTGTTACGTAACTTAGGCCATTCTACTTCCCCGTTGATGATGCGTTGTAGACCTAAGAAACCTAATAACGGCATTGTGATTTCTGCTACCACTAAAATCGACTCCACTGCCCGGAACTTATTGTACATCGGGAAATAGTTGAAGAAAAATTCCGTGAGCCACATCATATTCTTTCCCCAAGCGAGGAAGATAGACATGAGCGTAGCGAAAAGCAATGCCCATTTGTAAGGGCCGGGGACAATAAGCAGACCCAGCAGGAAGAGGAAACATACAATCGCGCCAACATATACGGCGCCGCTGGTAAATGCCTTCTCTCCATGATAGGTAGGTGCACTCTTGCAGAATTGCTCTGCATCGCGTTTGGGCACTCCTTGCTTGCGCATAGCCTGGCTCAGTTGCGAGTCCTTACCTAAATTGTAGCCGCTTGCGCCGCCTTCCCAGTTCGGGATAAGGAGCGTCATTGTTTCTCCCTTACCATAACTCCAGTCGGTAGCATATTTGATATCTAAGCCAGCTGCAGGTTGTTCTGCTGCTTGTTTGGTTAATTCACTATGTCCGCCTCGCATGGTTTCTTTCAGATAAGAACTATTCATTTTCATGCTCGTGTAACGCGAACCGTAAATCAAGCCACCGCAGGCAATCATTATTGCAAGGCTGATACCAAGACCTTTCCAATCTTTCGCTTGACAAGCAATGACAATCTCTGCAATCACCATTACACCAAGCAGCATACCAATATAATAGGTCATCTGTGGGTGTAGAAGAATTCCATAAGGAGCGAAGAAAAGGATTAATGCTATTCCAAGCCAATATTTCTTTCTGAATAGTGCATAAGTTCCTCCAATAATTGAAGCTAATGCCCCTAAAGCGAATGCTTTCGTCATATGTCCCGCAGGAATAATAAGCATGAAATAACTGCTTAGTGCTACTGCAAGTGCTCCAATAATGCTTAACCAGGGGTTTATATTGAAACATAAGAGCATTAAAAAGAAGCATAGACCATATACGAAAAGTATCGCCCGGGGTTCTCCTAAAATATTCTCTGCTAATACTCTTTTCCACCAACCTATGATTGCACTTGATTTTGTTCCTCCTGCAATTTGAAAGGTGGGCATACCACCGAACATAGAATTCGTCCACCAAGTAATTTCTCCTGTTTCTTGACGATATTCCAACGCTTCCTGAGCAGCACCTTTCCAGTTGTTGACATCTCCGGCTTGCAGCACTTTGCCTTCCAGAATAGGGCTACAATACAATACGGCAAAGCCGATAAAGACTACTAATGCCACCAGATACGGGGCGATTTTTTTCCAATCTATCTTCATTGTTTTATCATTTTGCGGATTTCACAGAGTTCTTCTTTGACGCGGAGGAGGATGTCGATGGCAGATTGACGCTCGTCCGAGTGCTTGTCATTTGCGCGGAGTTCCTTACGGATAGCCTCTATACGCGTGATTTTCAGTTCATCGCGGATGTATTTAATACGCTTGATAAGTTCCTGGTCTTCACGGGTATAATAGCGATTACCATGTCCGTCTTTGCGCGGACTTAACTCATCAAACGCCTTCTCCCAGAAACGTAAGGTAGTAGCCGGTACACCGGTTTCCTTCTCCGTCTCGCGAAGCGAAAAATATACTTTCTCTATTTCTGCCATTATCTACAGATTTTCAGTTTCTTACCTTCGCGGATATTATCGCTTTTGAGCCCATTCCATTGTTTGAGTTGCTTGACAGTACAATGGAATTTCTTGGCAATTCCGCCTAAGGTGTCGCCTCTCTTAATCGTATAATACGTCATGCCGTTAACACGGTAGGCCCCTGTGATAGAGGTCACTTTCGCCATGTCAATCTCTGCCCGGCGATTATTGATGAGGCTGTCGGCTTTGTATGCCATAATGCTATCTTGCATATCAATGTACTGTCCTGTTTTCTCCGAAGGCAGACATAGCGTATAGGTGCTTCCTCCAGGCAGAATATCGCGCGAGTATTGAGGGTTCAGACGGCGTAATTCGTCCATGGAGATACCCAGATTCTCGCTAACTTGCTGTAAATGCATACGTTGAGTGGTGCGAATAGTATCGGTAATCATCGCCTTCTCGATAGGTGCTTTGCAAATACCATGTTCCTGTCCGTAGTTCATCGCATAATTGGCAGCGATGAAAATAGGCACATAGTTGCGCGTCTCGCGAGGCAAGTACGGATAGATAGACCAGAAATCGCGTTTGCCGCCTGCACGGCGGATGGCTTTGTTGACATTACCACTGCCACAGTTATAGGCGGCAATGACTAAATTCCAATCCTGATAGATGGCATACATGCCACTTAGGAAACGACAGGCAGCGTCGGTTGCTTTGATGGGATCCATTCGTTCGTCCACGAGGGAGTTGATCTCCAGTCCAAACAGTTTGCCTGTTGCCGGCATGAACTGCCAAAGGCCAGCGGCACCGGCATGTGAACGCGCCATAGGATTGAGCGCAGATTCGATAATCGGCACATATTTCAGTTCGTACGGCAGATTATAACGGCAAAGAGCTTCCTCGAAAATAGGGAAGTAATACTCACTCATGCGCATCAGTCGCGCCACTTGCTTAGGACTGCGTTTGACATACCTTAAAATGAATGCGCGGACGCGCTCGTTGTACGGCAACTCAATCACACATGGCAAGGCTTGCAGACGTGCTTTATAGATAGAGTCGGGCAGGGTAGTGGTATCATGCACGGCTATACAATCAGTGGTGTCCAGCCAATTGAGAGCCCAATCCAAAGTCCGCATCTCAATATCGGTGATGTTGGTGTCCTTTGCCCACTCGGTATAATACGGTTGGGGCGGGATGATGATACTATCCTCCACGACGAGACTGTCTGCCGCCTGCAGAGGTACCAATTCGAGCGATTCTACGGACAGCGTATCGGCTGCGAGGCTATCCGTTTTTACTTCTTGCGCTTGGATTATACCTATAGCGCAAAGAGCGAAAAATATAAATGTTAATTTTTTCAAAATTGTATTGCTAATTTTATCTCAGCACTCCGCTGGTGCTGCAAGTCATAATAAATCTGCGGTTCTACGTAGAGCGACAAATCCGGTGAGATGTCATAGTCAAAGAGTTGCGCATCGACATAGGCATCAATCAGGCTTAGTGCGTACACGACCACCGTCGCCAAAATCGAATAATCGCGGTAACGCCGGTAGATGGATTGTCTGTTTTTAAGCGTGTTCATCCACGTCGATGCTCCACCGACACGGGCCAAATCGTATCCTTCGGGTATAACGGCTATATAACTCTTGCTTGGGTCTTCGGTAACGGTGCCTGCTTCATTGTCCCGATACAAATCCAGATATGCCCGTTTATAGCCGCTATAACGGTTCTGCATCATACTAACGGCATACCCGCAGCCCATGAACGCGCCATAGACAATCGGAAGTTTCCAATAGGATTTGTTGTAAATCTGTCCTGCGCCCGGGCAGATAGCCCCCAGCCACACCGCTTTGACAGCATCCGGCTTTTTGGTGAGGTCCACGTAATACTTGAAATCCTCTTCCGAAGCCTTTGTTGTGTCCGGTTGGTAGTAAATGGAGTCCTGATGCGCGTACAGCGACAGCGGGAACATCAAAAGTACTATGTACAGCCAGTGTTTCAACCTAATCTCTGAGCGATTTTTGCCAGTTCGTTTTCGTCCGCAAAGGCGATAGTTACTTTGTCGCTTTGAACTTTGATTTTGAAGCCTGTCTTGGCGCTCAGTTCTTTCTCCAAAGCTGCATAAGGGTTGGCGTTTTTGTCTTTTGGTTTCTTACTCTCGGCCTTGTCCTCTTGTGCCAATTCTTCCACTTTGCGCACAGACAATCCTTCCTTGAGGATACGCTGGTAGAGCGAGAGTTGGCGTTCCGCCGAAGGCGTAGCAAGAATCGCACGGGCATGGCCCATATCTATTTTCTTCTCTTTGATACCCACTTGTATCTCTGCCGGCAGTTTGAGCAAGCGAAGGTAGTTCGCCACTGTGGCGCGCTTTTTACCCACACGCTCCGCCATGCGCTCTTGCGTCAAATCGTAATCATCCATGAGGCGCTGGTAAGCTAAAGCAATCTCGATGGCATCCAGGTCTTCGCGTTGGATATTCTCAATCAGCGCCCACTCCATGACTTGCTCGTCTTTCGCTGTACGGATGTAGGCGGGAATACGCTCGAGTCCCGCCATCTTGCTGGCGCGGAAACGACGTTCGCCGGCAATAATCATGTAGGTGTCATCACCATTGTCGCGCAGCGTAATTGGCGAGATGACGCCATGCTCGCGAATCGAGTCAGCCAACTCTTGCAACGCTTCCTCATCGAAGGTGCGGCGCGGTTGGTCGGGATTAGCCACTATGGCACTCAGTTCGACCTCCGAAATCGAACTACTGCCGTTCGTATCTACATGCGAGGTGTCGATTAGTGCATCGAGTCCTCGCCCTAAACCTGTCTTTTTCATTGTCTTCTAATCAATTCTTTTGCCAAATCTCTATAGTTGCGTGCGCCTTTGGAGGATGGGTCGTACTCGAGTACAGACACTCCGTGCGAAGGTGCTTCGCTGAGGCGCACATTACGCGCGATGACGGTATTGAAGACCAAGTCGCCGAAGTGACGCTTGACTTCTTCGTAAACCTGATTACTGAGGCGCAGACGATTGTCAAACATCGTCAGCAGGAAACCTTCAATCTTGAGTTGCGGGTTGAGTTTGGACTTGATGATTTTGATGGTGTTGAGCAGTTTGGCGATGCCCTCGAGCGCAAAGAATTCACATTGCACAGGGATGATAACGCTATCGCTGGCGGTCAGCGCGTTTACCGTAATCAAGCCCAGAGAAGGACTGCAGTCAATGAGGATGTAGTCGTACTCGTCCCGCACTTTGCCAAGCACATTCTTCATCAACTGCTCACGGTGCTCCATATTCAGCATCTCTATCTCCGCTCCCACGAGGTCGATGTGACTCGGGATAAGGTTTAGGTTGGGTGTGTTGGTCTCTACGACGGCCGTGTGCGGGTCAACACCATTGACAAGGCACTCATAAATCGTATTATCCAACTCGCGAATCTCGACGCCCAATCCCGAAGAGGTATTCGCCTGCGGGTCGGCATCGATGAGCAACACATGTTTGCCTTCTTTGGCGAGTGCTGCGGCTAAGTTGATAGAGGTCGTCGTTTTGCCCACGCCTCCTTTTTGGTTTGCTAATGAAATAATTTTACTCATATCTGTTGTATAATTGTTTCTGCTTCAATCTGTCGGCAGGCATAGTTGCCGTACCGGCAGTGATTGGTTCCGTGACACGTACATGGCCGGCATTGTAAATCGTTGCGCTGGATGATGTCGCTCGGGTTCTGTTTCCAGCCTGCAAAGCCAATCATCGGATGGGTGGCGCACCATACACTTATTGCCCGTAAGCCCACGAGACTCGACAAGTGCTGGTTGGCGCTATCCATGCAAATCATGACATCCAAGAGTCGCATGAGTTCCAGTTCTTCTTTGAGAACAAGCCGTCCGGCAACGCTTTGAGTACGCGGGAAGACACTCGCCCACTGGCGCAACATCTCGCACTCCACTTCGCCGGCTCCAAACAAGAACACGTGCGTCTGTTGGTCGGCAGTGAGTTGCTCGATGATATCTTTCGTCACGCGGTAGGGTAGCATGTTCGATTTGGATTTTGCGAACGGAGCCAGTCCTATCCACCGTCCTTCTTTCTGACCAAAACGCTTTGCGACCACTTGTGCTGCCTCTTTATTCACCGGCAGGGCGTTAAAAGCATCGTCCGTCTCCAGTCCGGCACGACGGAAGGCATCTTGATAGCGCTCAAACTCGGTAGGAAGTTGCTGCTTACCAATGCCCCAAACGGTTATCATGTGCTTGTGCAAACGTCCGTAGTGAACGCGTGTGACGCGTTTTCCGCTCATTTTCATCAGCGTGCCGAGTACGCGAGTTCGCAAAACAGCCTGCAAATCAATCACGGCATCCACCTCGTCCCGCCAAGCACGCCAGTAATTGAGTACCCCTTTCCAATCCAAATGGTTATCAACTTCGCGGAACTCTACGTTCGGCATCGAGGTGAACATAGAAGCGAGGTCTTTCTTACTGGCTATGACGAACCGATCATCCGGATAGCGACGGCTAAGCGAAGCGATTACAGGGACTGTCATCGCCACGTTTCCTAATGTTGCTAACCGAATAACCAGATAAGTCATGTTATTTACCAATTACCAATTACCATTTGCCATTTACCATTTATAAATGTATGGCATCGAAGAAGTCCTGGTCGGTGGGGAAGGACTCCTCTCCATTTGACCATTCACTCCAACAAGCGCCGAAGAAATACGTGAGAGTGTCGCCAAAATTGTACGGACGAACGCAGTATAACACATCGTCTTGGACGTTGGTCGATGCGCCGTTAGGAATCAAGATAGCCATGTATGCCCGCCCTTGCGAAGTGGAACCGTTGTAGTCGTAGTTCATCTTAGCAGCCGTCTTGTCGCTCAGCGCATCTTCCGCGTAAGCGGCTATTCCGCAGTGGTCGCAGGTATAGACATTGTCCACGCTGTCATGGATACAAATACCACCACCGACCCACATAATGCCTTCGTAGTCATCTTTTCCGGTCAGCACCACGTCGGCACGGTTGAGCATCTGTCCGGCTTGTGCAGTAATGGTGATGCTCTCTTTGAGGGGATGGCCATGTACCATGAGGGTGTCGTACTCCAGACGGAAAACGAACTTCTCGGGTGTCTGTTCGATAATCTCCCATCGGTCATAAGCACCGCCTACATAAATCTTATCCTCCGGGTCTTCGTCCACCATGACTACTAAACCGCACGCACCGCAGGTATGACCTACTTTGTAGCAATCCAGTCCTTTGCCGTAGTTGATGTGATAAGGCAAACCGAGCACATGTTCGCGGTAGTAGAAACTATCTACCACCAATTCGGGACTCGCCTTGAGCCACAGATCCACGCCGTTGGACGGGTTCTCGGGACGCAGCGCTGGTCCGTACATACGGAATGCGGCGTACTCGTTCTCCCATGCGAAGTCATCCTTACGCTCAGGAACGAACCGACCGTACACTTTCGGTTGTACCGTTTGTTTCTGACAAGCCGTGAGACAGGTCAAGACTATGATGATATACAAAAATCGTTTCATTTACTTCAAATCGGTTATTTTACTGAAATCCTGGTCTCCGTAGTCGAGGTTCTCTCCGCCCATGCCCCAGATGAAGGTGTAGTTATGGGTGGCTGCGGCACTGTGGATAGACCACTCCGGCGACAGCACGGCTTGGTTGCCTTTCATCCAAATATGGCGTGTCTCGTCCACTTCGCCCATGAAATGGCAAACGGCTTGCTCTTCGGGTACTTCGAAATAGAAATACGCTTCCATTCGACGGCTGTGAACGTGCGCAGGCATCGTATTCCAAACGCTGCCCGTTGCCAGTTCGGTCATGCCCATTTGGAGTTGACAGGTAGGCAGTACCTGATTGACGAGCATCTTGTTGATGTCGCGTTCATTGCTCATCTCAAGACTACCCATGTGCGCTACGACGGCGTCGGCTTTCGTCACTTTCTTGTCCGGATAAGCACAATGAGCGGTAGTCGAATTGAAATAGAACAAAGCCGGTTTGTTGGCATCGAGGCTCTCGAACTTCACTTCGCGGTCACCGCGGCCGAGATAGAGTGCCTCTTTGTAGTCCAGTTCATAGGTTTTGTCACCGGCGATGACACGACCTTTACCGCCGACATTGAAGATACCCATCTCACGGCGAGTGAGGAAATACGGAGCTTTGAGCGGGTCAATCGCTTCCAGCAGCAATGTCTCGCCTGCGGGCATCGCACCACCCACAATCATACGGTCATACATGGAATAAACCATGTTCACTTCGTTTTTCACAAACACATTCTCGATAAGGAAATCCTTACGCAGACGAGCGGTGTCATAACTCTTGGCGTCCGTCGGGTTCGACGCATAACGCACTTCATAATTTGTCTTCATATTATTTTTTCTTTTTAAAATGCCACATATAGGCGAGGTTGATGCTCAAATCCATCGGGCTCGCCATAGTATATTTGTCGGTTACCGTAGTGCCGTACACGCCGCCGAAGGAGAAATCATAGCGAATCTCCAGTTGGTACAAACCTGCTTTGGTGTCCACATAGAAACCCGTTCCGGCAGCCAGTCCCCAATCGAAAGGATGGGTGATGGTGTGACTCTCGTCTTTGACGCAATAACCGATTTGCGGACCGAAATTCAAGAACCAACGGCATATAGGGCTACCGAAGTTAATATTCATCAGTATCGGCAATTCGATATAATGCAAGTTATAGGCCGTTCCGCTCTGTTTCCAGCCGCGGTGCTCATAGTTCAGTTCCATCTGGAAATGGCAGAACTTATGTCCGGCGTAGCGGAAGACGAAGCCGCCGTTACCGCCTAAGACGCAAGCATTGGTGATAGGACTCATGCCTGTTTGCGCCGGTTGGAAAAGGACGGTACTGGCTGTCACACCGCCGTGCGCACCGATGTAAAACTCCGGTTTGTTCAGTCGCGGCTGTGCCTGCATCGGACTAAAGACCGCTGCGCTAAAAGCCACAAGACACAAGATTACTATGTACCGATACCTCTTCACTCTTAATCCTTAACTACTACTCTTACGCAGCTGTTCTGATATCCTCCGTTTTCCACCTGTTTCCACCGGATGTCGGATTGCAGTCCTTTGCTCTCCTGCTCTGTGTTGAGCCAACCCAGCAGGGCACGCATCAAATCATATCCCAACAGATCATAACGCGGCGTCTCGCTCACATGCTCGTTCACGAAGGTCTCGCGCCAAGCGGCATCGTAAGCCTCGAGCCGGTCTGATGGGTTGAACATGGACGTATAAACCTGCGGCAGAGCGATTCCTTCTTTCTGCCAGCTGTACTGACTGACGATACGAATCCGATACCCTGCTTCGCGCAGTTTCTCCAGGTGCGGCAATAGAATCCGAATCTGTTGGTAACGATTGGAGTGGAGAATGAGCAGATTCTCTTTGGAACTATCGAGCGCATAGAAAGCAGAGTCGTTCATCAGATCACGTAGAGCCACGCCGGAGTAGGTAATTTGGTTGGCGTTTAACTGTTTGCGTAACGAGCGTACCGAAGCCGTTAAATCCGCTTCGCGCACCTCGACTGCCACACAATGGATGTTCTCTTGCCCTGCTATCCATGCGCAGAGACTGTCTGCCGCTTGTATGTCAGTAGAATTGAACTGCAGTACTTGCGGATGAGTCGCGAGGTCGATGTTATCGCTGAAGGGCAAGAGGATAGGCACTTGGTGTTCGGCGCACCAATACGCCATTCGCTCGATTTGAATAGGATAGACTAAACCCAAGATAGCCTTGACGCTGTCTAACTCGGTGCTGTCGCAGAGCGCGTTGACGCGTCTCTCGCTGCGCTCGGTGTCATAGACGCGTAGTCGGTATAAGGTGCTGTCATTCTGCATGTCGCGCAAAGCCATCAGCGCTCCCTGATAGAACTCCATCATACGCTCTGCGTTACCGCTGCGCTTGGTCTGCTTGCTCTCGAAGGGCAACATAAGCGCCAGTTCAATGACCTTGCGCGTGTCTTGCACGATGGAATCCACTGCGGTGGAATCCACTGCGATGGAATCCGTGGCGAGGGTATCTTTGGCAACCGAGTCGGTGACAATCGCGAGGTTGGTTGTTTCTGCCGGTTTGGGTTCGGTCGGAGCAGGAACAACCGTTTCGGTGATGACGGTCTGTACCACTTCGGCTTTCGTCTGTTGGATGACCGGTCGTCCTGTCGGGATAATGAGCGTCTCGCCGTAATGCAGACCTCGCTCGCGGAGCTGGGGATTACACCGCACAATCTCTGCCTGCGACACATTGAAGTTCACACCAATACGGTATAAACCGATGCTTTTCTCCACTTGGTAACGATATACTTCTTCGCCATTGACGGTGTCCAGCGGATAATTGAGTAGTAGTTCTTGCGCTTGCACGCTCATGACGGCAAGCAAGAGAACAACTATGTACATGTATTTTTTCATACGCGTTCGTATTTTCTTTTTCGTATTACAAAGACTGTGCCGGCGATGAGGGCTAAGAGCAGAATAGGCACTATTGTGCTCACTACCTGTACTTGCAGCCGTTTTTCGTGTGCCCGCTGGTCATTGAGCAGACGCAACGTGACCGTTTTCTCGCGCAGCGCAATTAGTCCTTCGCTGTCGGTCAGCCATAGTACGGCATTGGTGACAAAATCCCGATTACTGAACTGCATCCCGCTGTAGCGGTCATAGCCCATAGGGAGCGGTTGTCCTTTCTGCACCTCGTTGAGCAGCACGCTGCCACTCCCGATGACCACTTGTCGCGTCTTGACACTTGTCTTACGAATCGGTTCGTCCGTCTCAACACCCTCCGGCACCATCCTATGGGCGTACGCACTGCTGAATTGCCCTTCCATCGATATAGCGACCGGCACATACTGGTATGGGAAGGCAGCCGGTTCGGGGTTGACATCATTAAGGTCCACTTCTCCGGGTGTGGCGGTAACGCGACTCGCCGTACTGGTGGCGAGTAAGATGCGTTTGTCGAGCCCGTCTTCTCCGCCCACGGCGTCAATCGGACTAACGAAAGTGCTCATGACCTGACCCATGTTACGTGTGACAGGCGAAGCCTGGCTGGTAAGGAGCAGGGGTGCGTAGGTCCAGGGCATGGGTTGCAGGTTCGGTTGTTGCGGGTCGGAACTGACGTTTACGGGGATGGGCAGACATTGGATGTCTTGTACCAAGGCAGGGTTCACCCGTACGCCATACTTGAAGAGCATGTCTGTCAGCCCTAAGTCCAACGCCACGATGGGCGTGAAGCCGTCACTCTGAAGCACCTGTTCGCTGAACCGCACTCCGTTGATAGCCCATAGGACTGCGCCTCCTCGCATGATATACTGGTCGATGATAAAGCGCTCGGTATCGGAGAACGGTGTTTGCGGGTTGGCTATGATGACAGCCTGATAGCCGTCCAGGATGTTAGCGTTGGCGTTGGCGATGGAGCCGCGGTCCACTTGGAAGTATTTGCTCAGCGCAGCCATGAGATCGTAGGTATGCGCTTCATCGGGTTCGTTATGTCCCTCAAGAATAGCCACACGCGGGGTCTGGGTCTGTTGCAGCAGGTGCAGGGCTTCCATGAAGGCGAACTCGAGCTGTTCAATGCTGGCGTTGAGGTTCTCTTCGCCGCTCAGTCCGCGGGTGTTCTTAAGCAGCGAGACTACGGTTCGGCGTCCTTGGTACGTGATAAGCGCGTACGGATAGACGGTTGTCTGTGCCGTTTTGCCGTTCTGTTCCCGTTCGTGGATGATAATCGGACTTAGGCCCATCGCCGCAAGGCTGTCAGAAGAAGAGGAAGTTAATTCGTAATTTTTAATTTTTAATTTCCCATAGACGCTCATCTCGTCGATGATCTCTTCGGTGGCTTTCTTGAGTCGTCGGAAGCCGGCATTGAGGTCGCCGTCCAGCAGGAGGGTTACCTCTGCAGTGCCGTCCAAGGAGCGGAGCATCGTTTTCGATGCTTCACTTAGACTATAGTGCTTGTCGTCCGTCAGGTCCCAACGAACGACAAACACATGCGAAAGCGCGACGAGAAGCGCGCAAACGGCAAGAATGATTATTTCTTTATAGCGTTCCAAACGTCTTGATTGATGACAATGGGGTATTTCTCGCGGAGGGTCTTAATCCAAGCAGCCTCGAGGTAGTCCTGGTAGTCGGTGGTCACTTTGCCTTTCTCGTCGCTCCATGTCTCAGGTGCTTTGAGTTTCTTACCGAGGCAAACGACCAGGGGCAGTTCCTCGTTCGGTGTAAACTCGGCTTTCTTATCCTTGAATCCGAATTTATCTACGGCTGCGTTTTTGCCTTGCTCCCAGAGTCCGTGCTGAACCTTCACGTATGTCACGGTGTCGCAGTTAACACGCTTGGCGATATAGCTCTGGATGGAATCGGGGTTAGCGCTCTTGATGATAGCCTGTGCGGCTTTTGCGCTGTTTTTGTCCTTAGCTTGGATGAGATAACCTTTCCAACGCGGAGCGTCCCATGTGTATTCTTTCTTGTGCGCTTTGAAATACGCCTCCAGTCCGGCTGTGTCTTTGGCAGCCTTGTCCCATACTTCGCGCAGTGATACCTCGAAGAGCAGGATACCGTCGTGGTACTCCTGTACGAGGTTCTTCAATTCCGGATATTTCGCCTCCAGATGTTCGTCGGCATAGGCTTTTACCTCGGCGTCGGTCATCTCCGCCGGCAGGTTATACTCGATGCGGGTTTTGCGGATGAAGCTCTTGTCGGCCTCTTTGGAACGCTCGTCTCGCAGTACCTGTCGTTGGATTTGCGTTCTCATGGAGTCGAGCGGCTGAATACCGCGTTCGCCCTCTTTGAGAATCAAGTGCCAACCATACTGGCTGCGAATAGGAGCGCTAATCTGTCCTTCAGCGAGAGCGAACGTCGCGTCTTCGAACGGTTTGACCATCTGTCCTTTTCCGAACCAACCCAGTTCGCCGCCACGCATACTACTGCCGCGGTCTTCGGACTCGCGTGAAGCTATTTCGGCGAAGTTCTCCGGGGTGATAATCTTAGCAATGGAGTCAATGAGTGCTTTTTTCTCCGCATCCATGGCGGGGTCGGGTACCATTTTCATGATATGGGAAGCCTTGACCTCTTTGTGGTCGCGCTCCTCTTCGATGAGCACGATGTGCCAACCATATTGGGTACGGAAGGGTTTGCTTATTTTGCCCAGTTCGGTGTTATACACGGCTTCCTCGAGGGGATAGACATATCTGAACGGTGTGATCCATCCCAGTTCACCTCCGGTCTCCTGCACGGACGGGTCGGTACTCAGTTCGCGAGCCACGGCATCGAAAGCCTCTACGGGTTGGCGCACGAGTTTGGCTTTCTTGCCTTTGCCTTTGAGCACCTCTTTACCGAGCACAACGCGCTCGTATGCCTCATTGATTTTGGCGAGTGCTTCAGCCTGCTGAGCACTGTCTGCGCTCATAGGGCACTGGATAGCGATGTGGGCGGCACGACGGTCTTTGGCCATGTGACGCCAACTCATCTCGATAAGGCTGTCCATCGCTTGCTCGTCCTGCAGGTACTTCGGCGTAGCCTGTGCGCGATAACCCTTCAGTTCTTTCTTGAAAGCCTCGGTGGTGTCGATGCCTTGTGCTTCGGCTTCGGTCACTTTGAGCTTGAAATTAATGAACATGTCGAGGTACTCGTCCATCGTCTTGGGGTCGATGGCTCCGGCTTGGTTGTTTTTCTGATAGATGTACAAAAACTCCTCGGCACTAACGGGTTTGCCGTTAATGGTCATCAAGGTCTCTTGCTGCGCTAACGTCATTGCGCTCATGAGCGCAGCGGCAAAAAGTAAAAATGTTTTTTTCATTGTTTGATGTATGTTTTGTATGTTTTTTCGAATAATTGTACGGCTTGCGCGAGTGAGCCGAATATCTCTCCTCCGGAGGCGTTCATGTGTCCCCCGCCGTGGAATACTTCGTTCGCCCAGATGTTAACCGGATGTTCACCTTGCGAGCGGAAGGAGATACGGATTCGCGGTTTGGGAGTTCCGGGTTTGGGTCGCTCTTCGCGCATAAGGACTGAGTAGCACACATCGGCTATTTGCAGGGGTATGTTCACCAGTCCTTCGCAGTCACCCTGCTGGTAGTGGTATTGGTCCAGTTCGTCAGCGCTGAGTGTGATGAGCGCGAGGTGGTGTTCGGGATAGATACGCATCTTGCGGTAGAGCGCGTATCCCGTGAGGCGCACGCGGTCAGTGGAGTACTGGTCGAAGACGGCGTGATGGATAGCATCCTTGTCGATACCGGCTCTGAGCAGCGCGGCCGCCATCTCGAATACCTCCGGACGGCTGGAACTATAGGAGAAATTACCGGTGTCGGTCATCAGACCGGTGTAGAGACATGTGGCGATGTCTTCCGTCAGCGCCAGCGGTCTGAGGTCAACCTGACCAGCGGCTGCGATCAGCCGATAGACGATTTCGCAAGCAGAGGAAGCGGACGGGTCGGAATAATCCTTTGTCCATTGTCCATTGTCCATCGTTCCCTTCAAGTGGTGGTCAATCAGTATTTTGGGCGCAGGGTTCGCCATCATCTTTTCGCCCGCAGGGTTGATGCGTTTGGGGTCATTGAAATCCGTACAGATGAACAGGTCTGCCGCGGCGATGAGGGCACTGCAGGCATCGGGTTCTTTCTCATAAATCTTTATCAGTAATGCACCCGGCATCCATGAATAGAACGCAGGAAAAGCGTTGGGTACGATGACGGAAACAGACCGCAGTGCTGACGGAGCACAGACCGTTTCTCTGACAGACCGTCCTTCAGACTGACAGATTTGTATCCAATGATAAAGCGCGAGTGCGGAGCCCATGGCATCGCCGTCCGGCGCCATGTGCGTCAAGATGACGATGTGCTGTTTTCCGACCAATATATCTTCTAATTCTTTGCCCATAATACGCATTTTACAAAATCGGGCGCAAAGTTACAAAATTTTTTGCATATATCCAAATAAAAATAAAAAAAAGTCCCCTGAGGGACTTGATTATATTCGTTCGAGGTTGGAAAGGCGAATCCAGCCTTCGTTATTGCCGACATGGATGTTTGCCCATTCTCCGAGGGTCTCACGGATAGTCACTTTGGTGCCCTCATGGACGGTAAAGAGGTCCGTGCCTGAACGGTCCGGAGAGGACTTGGCATTGACGACTCCCTGCGTGATGATGGCTTCGTTGCGGAGCGTGTCGCGCTGGTGGAGCGACCAGGCGTTGAGTCCGGAGACGAGCGAGAAGAGCAGGGCTATCCATGCTACATGGAAGGCGGTTTTGCGCAACCACAGTTCACGTCCCAACAGGAAGATAAGTAGTCCCGTTAACGCCAAGACAAACAGACAGACAGAGAGGATGAGCCATGTTCGTTCGCTGAGTCCGTTACGTACGGCACGCGCCCAGGTGGAGAGGAAGAAATTCTGCTCTTCGATATTATCGGTTATCTTGCTTTGCGCAAAAGCGAGGTTGTACTTCGCGTCCTTGTGGTGGGGCTGCAGACGGAGTGCCCGCTCGTAGGCAAGGATAGCTTGCGCTAACTCGCCCTGCTTGAACTGCGCGTTACCGAGGTTATAATAGAGAGTGGCGTTCGGTTGCTCATCAATCATGGCTTGATAGAGCGTCGCCGCTTCTTCGTACCGCCCTTCGGCATAGGCGGCGTTGGCCTGCTCAAACGATGTTTGAGCGTAAAGTGACGAAGTGACAAAGTACAAAGTACAAAGTATTCCTATAAAGCGTTTCATATTTTTTGGTCCTCCAAATGGTTAATTAAATTCGTTGTGTTGGCATAGAGGTCGTCCATGGCATGGTCGGTGGCGGGTGCATAACGGGCGAACTCGGCAGTGGAAAGGACATCCATCACCTCTTTGATGAGGCTGTCACTCACGCCTTTATGGCGGAGGATGGAAGCGATATTGTCTTTGTTCAGTTCCGCCGTAGGAATGGAGAGTCGGTCGCTGAGGTATGACCAAGCAGCGCTCTCTATCTCGGCGTAGAAGCGGTCTTTATCGTTCGCCTTGAGCGCCGAAGCCGCGGCTTTGAGGCGTTTCTGTGCCACTTTATTGGCTCGTTTGTAGCGCACGCGGTTGATATCCGCGTTCTCCTTGATCTGCTTGCGCATGACCACGAGAATGACCACCGCCAAGATCAAAGGAATAACATAAAATAGCCATATATGTCGGTAATTTGTGATTTGCGATTTGTGATTTGTGGCTTTGAGCGGTTTGGTATCGATATAGCGGATGTCCGAGCCGAGTTGCTTGATGTCCTCTTTATGGGTGTAAGAGGTGACATTGCCCATTTGTGATTGGTCATTTGTGATTGGTGATTGGTCATGGGCACCGCGCTTGACATGAATGGTGTATTCGGGCGTAGAGAGCGTCTTGTAGGTTTTGTCCTCGATATCGAAATAGCTGAACTTAACCGACGGGATGGTGTAGTCTCCTGCGCTACGTGGAATAGCCAGATACTCAATGGATTTGGTGCCGCTGACCCCCGAGGTGGTGGTCTTGAAATTATTAGTCACTTTCGGGTCGTAGGGTTCGAATCCTTCGGGCCAGTCGATAGCCGGTGTCTTGAGCAGTTTCATGTTTCCTGCACCGGTAATATCAAGTTTGATGGTTACGGCGTCGTTGGTCTGCAGTTCGGTTTGTGAGATAGAGGGCGTGAGGCTGAACTTACCGACGCCTCCGCTGAAGCCGGCAGGTTTGCCGCTCGGCAGCGCCGCCACATGGATAGTCACGCCGGGCGCGGTAATCATCTTCGTGACATTGGTATAAGAGCCGAAGAAATCATCGAAGATAGAACGGGCTTGCGAGCGTGTCTGAACGCGCAGCACGGCTTCGAAATGCGCAGGGTCAATCTTGATGTCTCCGGAGTGCTGCGGGTAGAGGATGGTGCGATAGAGCACGGCGGTCTGGTAGTTACGCCCGTTGTAGTGCTCGAGTTCGGTCTGTATCTCTCCTTGCTCGAGGTCCTGCTTGAGGAAGCCTGTGAACTCGGGCAATTTGGTGTTATTGGTTAGTTGCGCCACATCGACATTGGCGAAATAGAGCTTGTAGGTCACGAGTAGCGCTTCCTGCTCATGGACGCGGGTCTTGGAGGCGATGGTGCGGACGAAGAGGTTGTCACCGGATGACCGTCCTTCGGACTGCTGGACCGCTTCACTGTTAGACCGTCCTGCAGACTGCTGGACCGCTCCGCTGTTAGATTGTCCTGCGGGTTGTTCGTCTTCCGGTAACACGGTTATGCGGACGCCATTGGACTGGACGTTCTCGCCATCCACTTTTACCGTTGCCGGCGCGATAGTGAACGTACCGGCTTTCTGCGCCATGAGGGTGTAGGTATAAGTCTGGGTGAAGGACGAGGTTCGGTGCCCGTTCACGAAGGAAGTACTGCTGCTGGTGGAGGTGTAGGGTCCTGCCAACAAATCGAAATCAGTAAACTCGGGCGCACGGAGGTCACGGCTGCGCTGGTTGACGGAGTAGGTCAACTGGAAGGGCCGTCCGACAATGACTTGTGCCGGTGCCTGCGCCTTGAAAACGACATCCTCGGCAAAGCCCGTTAGCGCCATGCCGAGAACACTCAATAGTATGAATAACTTTTGTCTCATATTACCATTCTTTTTCTACGCGGCGTTTTTTACCTTGCTGCCGCTGCATTTTCTCTTGGGTATCTTGTTCGTCTTGCTCGAGGGCTTGCAAAATCTGCTCAGCTGTCTCTTTATCCATCTGGTCTTGTTGCTCTTGCTGCTGCTGTTGCTGCTGTTGTTGGTCTTGCTGATCTTGTTGGTCCTGTTGCTGTTGCTCTTGTTGCTGTTGCTCTTGTTGCTGTTGTTGTTGCTGTTGTTGGTCTTGATTTTGCTGATTTTGCTGGTTTTGTTGTTGTTGCTGTTGTTGCTGCAACATCTCCATCGCTTTGACGAGGTTATAGCGTGTGTCGTTATCTTTGGGGTTCGCTCTGAGCGACTCCTGGTAGGCAGCCACGGCTTTGTCATACTGCTGCTGGGCGAAAGTACAGTTACCGATGTTATGCATGACTTTGGCATAACGGTCCTTGTCGGCTTTCTTGTCCAGCATCTTCGCCGCGGTCTCAAACTCGAGTTGCGCGTCGGTATATTTGTCTTGCTTGAAGAGCGCATCGCCGAGGTTGTAATGCGCTTCGTAACTATCCTTGTTGGCTTCCAAACCACGGCGGTAATCGACTTCCGCTTCGGTGAAGTTCTGCTTGCGGTACTCACGGTTTCCACGCCGCACATCGCCAGCCTCTTTCTGCGCCAGGACGATGGACAGAGGACAAAGGACAAAGGATACTATAGTTATAAATCGTTTCATTTCTTTTCCTCCCCGAAAATATCCAGTCTTGTAATAGCTTTGTTTTTACGATTGAAGATGAAGTAGTCAATGACGAGCAGCAGGAGAGCCAAGAGAGCGAAGGTCTGGAACTGCTCGTTGTAGTCCGTAAACACTTGCGTCTCAATCTCCTGTGTGCCTAATTTATCCAGTTCTTTCTGGATAGCCTTTGTGGCGGTGTTGGTATTGTCACAGCGGACATATATACCACTACCTGCCTGCGCTATCTCGCGGCACATTTCTTCGTTAAGCCGGCTAACGACGACGTTGCCTTGTCGGTCCTTGCGGTAGTCGTTCGTACCGGGAACAGGAATAGGCGAGCCCTCGGGTTTACCGATACCAACCACCATCACATGGATGCCCAACTCCTTGGCATGCTTAGCGACCGCGATGGCATCGTCTTCGTGGTTCTCTCCATCGGTGATGAGGATGATAGCGCGGCTTGCCTCGGACTGCTCGCCGAAACAGCGGATAGAGGTGCTCAGCGCGGCTCCTATCGCCGTTCCTTGCGTTTTAATGAGTTCCGGTTTGATAGAGTTGAGAAACATTTTCGCGGAGACATAATCGCAGGTAATAGGCAGTTGGACGAAGGCATCTCCGGCGAAGACGACGAGTCCTACTTTGTCGTTGACCATGTTATCCATGAGTTTGCTCAACATCTGTTTGGCGCGGTCGAGACGGTTAGGCGCCACGTCTTCCGCGAGCATGGAATTGGAGATATCGAGCGCTACGACAGCTTCGATACCTTGCCTTTTCTCTGTATGCTCCGACTGTCCGTACTGGGGTCGTGCGGCGGCGAAGATAAGGAGCGTGAGTGCCAGCATGACAATCGAGAACTTAACGACCGGTCTGACACGACTGGCGTTCGGCATAAGGACCTCCATCAGTTCGGGGTCCCCGAACTCGGCTAACTGACGTCTTTTGCGCTTCGTGTACCACGCAAAAGCGAAGATGAGGACGGGCACTACCGTCAGCAGCCATAATATATCTTGGTTTGCAAAACGAAATAACATATTGATTTACGATTTGACGATTTACGATTTGACGATTGACGATTTACGATTTAGTTGCTGATTGTGCGGAGGACGAAGTAGCGCAGGAGGATTTCGAGCAGCAGGCAGGCGAGGGCAGCGTACAGGTAAGGTGCGAAGTTCTCGGTGTGCTTGCTGTATTCGCGTACGCGCATTTTGGTTTTCTCCAACTGGTCAATCTGCTCATAGATACGCTTGAGGCTACCATTGTCGGTGGCACGGAAATACTGTCCTCCGGTGGTCTCGGCGATACGTCGGAGGGTGCCCTCATCGAACTCGGAGTCCATGGTCATGTACTGCATTCCCATCGGTGTTTTGACCGGTACGCGGGTCTGACCGTAACTGCCGACGCCGACGGTATAAACACGAATACCGAAGGTGCGTGCTATCTCTGCGGCCGTCTGCGGGTCGATGTCTCCGCGGTTGTTGGAACCATCGGTGAGCAGGATAACCACTTTCGATTTGGTCTCGCTGTCCTTCATTCGATTGACTGCGTTCGCCAGGCCTAGTCCTATCGCCGTTCCGTCTTCAATCATGCCGTATTCAACGGACTTGAAGAGGTTGACGAGCACGGCGTGGTCGGTAGTGAGCGGACATTGTGTGAAGCTCTCTCCGGCGAAGACGACGAGACCTATCTGGTCGTTGGGTCGTGCGATAACGAAGTCGGACGCCACTTGTTTGGCAGCCTCCAGACGGTTGGGCTTGAGGTCCTCCGCGAGCATGGTACCGGAGATATCGAGCGCCATCATGATGTCGATACCTTCGGTGCTCTCCGATGACCATCGGTTGGTTAACTGCGGTCGCGCCAAAGCGATGCTGAGCAATGCGATAACCGCCACGCGTAGTCCAAAGGGAACGTGTAACAGCCAAATTCTCAGGCTCTTAGGCTGCGCTGCCAGGCTACGCGTGTCCGAAATCTGAACACTCGCGTCCGATTTATGCAACTCGTAGAAATACCACGTGATAATCGGAACTAATAGCAGCAGTAAGAATAAATATCCGGGGTTTACAAAAGTCATGTTGATTTACGATTTAATTTCTCCTTGCTCGGTCGGTTCATTTTCGTCCGTGACCACTTCCTTGGTTTCGTTGACGAAATCGTAGGCGGTGATGAGTGCCGTTTCGTTCTCATCGGGCGTGGTGTGCCATTTAGCGAACTTGACGAGGTCCGCCAGTTGGAGCATGCTCTTGAGTCGCGTATAGAGGTCTTTATCGACCTTCGATTTCATCTCTTGCAGGGTCTCGTCGGAAGTCTTCTCAGTGCTATGCACATCGAACCGACGACCTATATACTCGCGCACGACATCGGTCAGTTCGGTTTGGTACTCTTTGACCTTACCGTCCTTCCATATCTTCTGCGCTTTTATCTCGTCGAGTTTCTCGAGCGCCACTTCGTCCGCAGGACGCAGCAGTTCGGGATCGATGGTCTCCTCTTCTGGTTTGCGGTGTTTCTGATACCAACGCCAGAGGTAATATCCGCCCACCGCCAGCAGCACGCAGCCAAGCGCTAACAGTACCCATCGGAAGATGCCCCACCACCAGATTGGAGCTTTCTCGATATCCTTGATGTCCGTGATGGCGAGCGAACTATCCACCTCGAAGGGTTGGATGACATTGAGCGCCATGGGTTCGGTCCAGAAGGTATCTTCACCGCTGGTGACGTAGAGCGGTTGAATAGCGAAGAGGGAGTCCTTGAAGCTGGTTAGCGTCAGGTCTTGCGTCATTTGTACCCGTCCGTCGGGTAGTGCGGTGGTGTCGATGGCAGAACGGTCCACGATTTCGATGCCCTCTTGGAGCATTTCGCCGTAAACGGGCATTTGTACCTGTTCGGAGGCTTCGTGGGTTACGCTCAGGTGCAAGTCTGTCTGGTCGCCAAGCATCAACATCGTTGAGTCGATGGACGCAGAAACAACTATGGCTAATAATAGATTTATCATTGTTTGAATAATCTCATTAAGGCTTTCACAAAATCTTCATCCGTGCGGATGGATACATGGTTCATGCCGGTTTTGGAGTAGAGGGTCTCCAGGGCTTCCTGTTGGTCTCTCCATGCTTTGGCGTAGGCCTGTCGCACGCTTGCCAACGAAGTGTCAGCCCAGACGCGTGCTCCGGTCTCGGGGTCTTTCACTTTCAGCAAGCCTACTTCCGGCAGTTCAGCATCGCGCCGGTCGTAAATCTGAATGGCATTCAGGTCATGCTTGCGGCTGGCAATAACAATAGGATCTACATGCCCCCTCCCTTTAGGGGAGGGTTGGGGTGGGGTTATCAAATCGCTAATGAGGAAGGCCGTGCAGCGCCTTTTCTGCGCGTTGATGAGGAACTCGAGTGCGGCATTGATGTCGGTGCCGGTGTGGTCGGGTTCGAAGCTGAGTAACTCGCGGATGATATGGAGCACGTGGCTCTTTCCCTTTTTTGGCGGGATAAATTTCTCCACCTGGTCCGAGAAGAAGATGACGCCCACTTTATCGTTGTTCTCTATGGTAGAGAAGGCGAGTGTGGCGGCTACTTCGGCCATCGAGTCGCGTTTCATCTGGCTGACAGAGCCGAAATTACGACTACCGCTGACATCGACGAGCAACATTACCGTTAGTTCTCGCTCCTCTTCATAAATCTTGATATAGGGTCGGTTCATACGGGCAGTGACATTCCAGTCGATGGAGCGCACATCATCGCCCGGCTGATATTCGCGCACCTCCGAAAAGGCCATACCACGACCTTTGAACTGGCTGTGGTATTCGCCGGCGAAGATATTGCGACTCAACCCGTGGGTCTTGATTTCTATCTTCCTGACTTTCTGTAAAAGTTCTTCAGAATTCATATTAAGGAACTTGTACTGCGTTCAGCACTTCGGTGATGATATCTTCGGTGGTGAGGTTGTTCGCCTCTGCTTCGTAGGTCAGACCGATACGGTGACGGAGCACATCGTAGCAAACGGCACGTACATCTTCCGGCGTGACGTAGCCTCTCCTATGTATAAACGCGTACGCACGGGCAGCCTTGGCGAGGTTGATGGACGCACGGGGACTGCCGCCGAAGGCGATCATCTGCTTGAGGTCCTTCAGTCCGTACTCCTCCGGCTGACGGGTAGCAAAGACGATATCGACGATGTATTTCTCGATTTTCTCGTCCAGATACACCTCTTCGACTATCTTACGCGCCTTGATGATGTCTGCGGTGCTGAGGATAGGCAGCACGGTCTTTTTCTCGGACGCGATGTTCTGACGGATGATAGCCTGCTCTTCTTCTTTCTTCGGGTAACCGATAACGACCTTCAGCATGAAACGGTCGGTTTGTGCTTCGGGCAGCGGGTAGGTTCCTTCCTGCTCGATAGGGTTCTGGGTAGCGAGCACGAGGAAGGGGTCATCGAGTTTGAAGGTCTGTTCGCCGATGGTCACTTGTCGTTCCTGCATGGCTTCAAGCAAAGCCGATTGTACTTTCGCCGGCGCACGGTTAATCTCATCTGCCAGCACAAAATTAGCGAAGATAGGTCCGCGTTTGATTTTGAACTCTTCGCTTTTCTGGCTGTAGATCTGCGTACCGATCACATCGGCAGGGAGCAGGTCAGGTGTAAACTGAATACGGCTGAAATCCGCTTTGATGAGGTCGCTTAGGGTCTTGATGGCGAGGGTTTTTGCCAAACCCGGCACTCCTTCCAACAATATGTGCCCGTCGCTCAACAGACCGATAAGCAGGCTCTCAACAAGGTGCTTCTGACCTACGATAACTTGGTTCATGCCCAGGGTAAGGGCATCTACAAACGAACTCTCGCGCTCTACGCGCTCTTGGAGTTCACGAATATCCACTGGATTTTGCATAGTTGATATAGTGTTTTTATTATTAGCTTTCTTCTTTCAGGCCGTAGGCCGGTCAATGGCGTCAGCCATTATTATATAACAAAAACCGTGCCAAACTATGTTTGGTACTTTATTTTTTTGCAATTATGCAAATAAAAACAGAAAAAGCGCATTTTTCGTGCGCTTTTTCCTTTCAACTAATAATCTCGGAGACGGTTAGTCTTGCGACTCGTCGTACTCCTGACCGCACACCTTCCAGAGGTACGCGTTCATGGTCTTTTTGCCATTAGCGAGGTCGCGTTGTGCGAGGAAGTCAATCTGGTCTTGGGTGACCTTGGTCAGGTCCTCTTTACGCTCAGCGACCATCGCACGGACAGCCTGGAAGCGCTGACGGATGGATACCTCTTTCGGCTTCAACGGTGTGGTACGGGTGACGTTTTTCAACGTACGGAGGTACACACGCTGACAACCTTTCTTGCTGCTCGTCGCAGCCTTACGGTGGGTCAGAAGCACCATTTTCTCGTCCGCTGCGTGCTGGTCTTTCTTGTGGATTTTAGTCACAGCACCGCTGGTTTCTCCGAACATCGGAGCTAAAGTAGTTACTGCCATAATCGTTCGGCGTTTTGCCCTACGCCGGGAGGGGGGATAAAATTGTGAGTAAGTAGCGGCTCATTCTTTATACAGGCGAGCCGTTTGCCTGTTTACCGCCTTGGTGCTTCTTGATGTGATAGAAGCCAATCGTGAGAATCTTGATGACGATGTCAAGGACTTTAGTCCAGTCAACCTTGCTCGTCGATGGCGATGAAGATGTCTGTTTCATAATCGTGATAGTTGAGTTTATCGAGTAAAACATTGAGGTTGGCATAAGTCGCGTAATCGACTAATACACAGCCTGTTGAGTGTTCGGGTTTGGTGCCGAGATGGATGCGGATACCATTCCGTTCGGGTACGTCGCAAATCTCAGGCATCATCTTTTTGAACCGCGGCGACCAAGTCTTTTTGAGCGGATAGGTGCCGGCAGGAATGAGGTGGTCGGCGTTCTCGAGCGTTGCGCCTTCGATGGGCTGTTCGAACGGCAGAACGATCGTGCCGTGCACCGCCTTACCGTTCGTCTTTTTTCGGGTCAGTTGAATGGTTGTCATAATTGCGAATTTTGTAGTGATAATCGATGCCTATGATGGAGCCGGCAAAGGTGGCTATTTCGCCGAAAGCGACGAGTACCGTCTCGTGTATCTCGCCTTGCGGAGCGAGCAGTGTGCCGACGAAAAGCAGCGCGATACCCGCCAGCGACACCAGTGCGGCAATGAGTAATTGTATGAGCGATTCTTTTTTCATTAAGTGAGTTTTTGAAATCCGGTGCAAAGGTAATACAAAAAAACGAAGCCACCAAAAAAGCGGCTTCGGGAAGTGGGACAATGTCCCGTTTTTTCAAAAAAGGAACAGGCTGTCCCTTTTAGGTGAGGTCGTATCCCGCGTATTCGGAGAGTGACATGGCTTCGTAAACGGTTAACCAAGCCTCTGTGTCTCTTCGTTCGCGTTTTCGTAGCGTTTCAGGGCTGATGATACCCTTGCGCAACCAGCCGTGAAGGAGTATTTTGAGGCCCTCCATCCCCACGGGGCAATGGATAGCCCGTTCGAGATTGCCGGCAAGATAGGTCAGATAATATCGCTCTTTCATAGATCAGTCCTTTCTATCGAGGTTCCACAGCACGCGCAGATGTTCAACGGTGTTGGCATTGTACTCTTCGTTTGCGAGTTTCACGTCCTGTCTGCCGGCTTCGTCGAGCGCGTCACGGAGTTCGTCAGCCGGCACGCGGATGTCGCTGACAATAAGACCGTTAGCCATTTTGGCGAGGTCAAGGATAAAAGAGAGGTGACCTTTCGGCCATCGGTTGTTGGGGCATCGTTGTCCGAAGAAACGTTGTCCTTGCTGTCGGATGAAATAGCCGTGTTGGCGGTTGAGAGAGCCAGTTAATGACTGGCAAGTTTTAGCTAAAATGATTTCCATAAGATTTGAAATTTGAAGATTTGTTGATTTGAAAATTTGAAGATTTGCCCAAAGTGTAGTCGGTATAGTATCGAAAGAGTATCGGTTTTGTTTCGGTTTTGGTCTTACAATACCCTTATCGAACGTTGATGTCCGAATTGAATTCTTAGCCGCAAGGGCACGATTATTTCGGACGCAATAAACGAAGAAAATTAATTGTTTTTGACATAGATTACTTGCTGCCCCGTCGGGTTCTCCATCTTCCAGCCGCCTTGCTCCTCGGTTGTGCCGAATTTGGCGTAGTACTGCGCAATAGTCAGCGTCTCGCGGCGTTTGGTTTGGAAGTCCAAGATAAAGAAATAGGGATTCCTTCCGGGGTACCGTCCATGTGTCTGCAGCCATGCGATAATCGCTTGCTGTTTGTCCGGAGCACATAGGCTCCAAGCGCGTTGAGCGGCGGTCTTGCGGTCCGCAAAATTGACATCGCCGCCTATTAAAGTCCAATATTGTTCAAAGTCCATAATCATTTTTTTCAATGTCTTGTCCCGTACCTGTAGTCTGTTTTAGTCCTTAGGGGACAATATACATAGTATATAGGGGACTACAGATACAGGACTTGACATTTTTTTTTCTTTTGCTTCTTTTCTTTTTTGCCATTAGTCCAGCACCTTGACGGTGAGTTTGATTTCGTCGGGTTCCCAGTCGGGGTGGTCAGTGATGAAAGCGTCGGTAATCCCTTTCATCTTCTTGGTCAGGCCCGAAGCGAGCTTGTGTGACTGGTCCTTTTCTTCTTTCATCTTTCGCCAACGCACGGCATCCTCGCTCTTGTAGCGGTTGTAATTGGTCATGTCGATGACCTCCGTTCGTTGGAGTTGAAAGCGATGCCCGTCCGCGGTAAACTCCCCGCCGTTGGGAACGAGTGCGACCGCTTCTTCGGTGGCTTTGTCGCTGATTTCGTTAATACGTGCCTCACAGGCTTTGATGGTGTTGCGCAACTCGCGCAGTTCTAACAAGTTAGTTGTTTTCATATTTGCTAAATGATTGGTTAAAAATTGTAAATAAACATAGATAAACCCTGTCGAAAAATCGTTTCGCTTGCGCTTGCGCTGCCATCCTGCCCGGCTACCTATAAGTAAACTTATTGTAGCCCGCCAGGGCGGTCAGCACCTCCAGAGGAGGTAAACGCTTTTTGCGACAGCAATAAACATAAATAAAATTATTTCTTTTTTAGTCAAAAATGACCCCAAATGGTCCAAAATTTAGAATTCGAAATGTAGATCAATGGAGCGTTGCATTGCTCGTTCGGGAGAGAGGACGTCATAGCCCTTCATGATAGCACGGAGTTCATCGTAGGGGATGGTCTTGGGGTCACGTCCACCTTTGCGTAGCGCACGGAGGATTTTGGCACGGCGGATATTCTCTTTGGGCGTCACCCATTCGAGGTTAGCAGCCGAGTAGTCGAGAATGTCTCCGTTGAGGTGGTCGCACTGGTAGCCCTCCGGTCGCGGACCGTGGAAGGTGGTGCACATCAAGAAGTGGCAGACTTTACAGCTAAAATTGCGCATAATCGGATAAGCCCCACCATGCGTATTAACCGATGTTTGCATGGCCGGGGGGTAAGAATGTTTGAGTTTCTGCCCGTACTGACTGACGAAATAGCCGTCGGGGTGCGCCCATAGAATTTTGCCGTCAATGATTTCCGGCGGCACTTGTTTGAATCCGCGTCCTAAAAACCATAGACGCGTTGGTTGGGGCAGTTTAACCGTCCCCTTTAATTGCTCCAAATTTTTGGAATTTTCATTATTCATAATACACCGCCAAACGGAGGGATGTTTGTTCCGAATGGCGGTGCAAAGGTAGGTATAAAAAAAGGAGTCCGCGAGAAACGGGCTCCTTTACGCAATGAAACGCAATAAAACGCAGAATTTACGCAGATTTAGCGTATATTTGACGCAGAAAAACGCAGAGAAACGCAGCGTTTATTTACTGCGATAATCTTGAAAAGTTCTCACTCTGAAAGTTAATCCAAAGTGCTCATTTAGCAAGTTGTACAACTCAACCGAAGAAAGATTTTGTGTGTCGAGATATCCGAGTGCTTCGTTGGTACGGATAGCCTTGACAAGTTTAGGTGCAGAAACGCAAGCAGATTGCAGTTCGTCCTCTACCTGTTGAGCCATTCCTTTGTCGTGAGCATGTTTGGTAATACGGCAAAAGAGTTTGTCAGATGTTTCAACAGGCGTGATGTCCTCACATTTAGCTTGTTCCCTTTTTGAATTGGAATTGTTGTTTTCGTAGAAGTTGATTACTCCGAAATTGTTGATGTTATTGACCATTGTTTTGCATAAAAAAGCATGGGTTTGTGGGACAACTAACAAAGCGGCGAACTCGTGGTAATGTCCCACGCACCCACGCAAAGGTGATGGGACATATTTCTTTTTACCACTTAAAGTTTCGCCGCTTGTTAGTAAAGGAATATGCCTTTGAATAAAAATATGTTCTCTTGTTTAACGTCCCGAGAAAGACGGTGCAAAGATACTGCTTTTTTACGAGATACGCAAATATAAATGTATCTTTCTTGAATTTTTTCTATTTTTCGTAATAGTTTAGTGTGCCGTAGTTGTTAACGACCATTTGATTTTTGGTTGCTTTTTTTATTTTGGGCTTGGCTACTTTTGCCGGTTTGCTTTGGGGATTCTCTACTACCTCTACTGGTTCGTCCGCCGGTAAAGTAGTTTCGTCTAATAAGAAGCCGTATAGATAAACTTTTGGTTCTATTTTTTTAGCAAGGACTTTTAGTGCGTCTTTGATATTTCCCCATAGACGCATATATTTTTCGTCCTTACTATCAGTATTCATCGTACCTTTGTCGTTTACTCCTTGGAAATAACGGCGGATGTCGTAATAAGAGGCGTTGACATTGAATTTGACATCATCTGTCTTTGTCATGTAGTATATCCATAGCTCGCGACCTGCATCCATAACCGCTTGTGCCTCTGGTGAAAATATAATAGGTTCAGTAGGAATTAAACTTTCTTCCTCGCCAAAAAGCGTTTCCTCGGCTTGTGGCTTTATTTTTCCTGCTATAAAGTCCGACATAAAGTGCGACTCAAAAAGCATCGGTGCATTCACCTCTTTTTCTTTGAAAGGAATCCAATGGTTGATGCCTTCTGCAGATGTTATTCTATTTTGTCCATGAAAGAGCGCGTATGCGAGGCAATCGTGATGGAACTCTCTATCATTTTTCCATGCTTTACGAGGATAAAGGAATTGGTCGCGATCATTAATCCAAGTAGCTTCTATGCAATGACGTACTGAAAGATATATTATAAATTGAAGTATGGATTTTTGAGAGATTGGCTTAAAAAAAGTCGAAGTTTCATTACTTTTCTTGCGTACGATAACTATCTCATTTTGATGAACAAAGTCATTCCCATTGCATACCAAATACCCCATAGGATTAGTTACGTTTACCCAATGTGGTCTTAGCCAATCATTTAACATAAGTGAGTTTTCATAACTTGATAGATATTTCTTTCCGATGAAATCACCATTTTTATTATATGTGTCTACCTCTGCTTGAGTAAAATATCCGGGTTTTGATAAATCCCAGATAAAGAAGCCTATAGGGAATTTCTTTTTAATGTTATCAAAAGTATCCGCAGGAACAATAAAACCTGACTCTAATTTAGCAGAAAATTTACGTCTAAAGTCACGGAAATAGGGTGCTTGCAAGATTTTTATTTTGGAGAATTCAGCTAAAATACAATCTGGAATTTGTATGTATATTCGCATAAAGAATTGCACAAACAACTCTCTTTTAGCATAAGCTCCACAGTCTTCAGCAAAGTCTTTGTGGACTTTTGTTAAATTTGATACACCTATTTTAGCTTTCTTTCCATATGTACTACCTGCTTCCCCATATGGAGGGTTTATATATATGACCAGCTTTTTTCGTTCTTCGGGGTTTTTAATAATGCGTTTTAAATCATCGGGCACTTTATCCCCGTTAAGGTCATCATTCAAAAAGTCGAATTGGAATACATGTGCGGGCAAAAGATTGTCTTGTGTCTTCATGTAGGTTACATCAGCATCCTGATCTGTAGAT
The DNA here is from genome assembly GCA_902778935.1 of uncultured Bacteroidales bacterium. Taxonomy (GTDB): domain Bacteria; phylum Bacteroidota; class Bacteroidia; order Bacteroidales; family Paludibacteraceae; genus Colicola. The sequence goes on along the minus strand of CACYZT010000001.1, from coordinate 132,940 downwards.
GCGAAAATCCTTTCTTTTTCCGTTAGTCCAAATAAGAGGTTTCCTGTACCGGCACAACAGTCCCAAACATAGTATTCTTCTTGCCAATTATTACCGAGAATATTTGTTAGGTATTCTCGACTTAAATCGACCCACAGGTGAGGAGTAAAATATGCTCCCTCACGCTCTCTTCTATCCGGCTCAATCAATAAATCGCGCCTTGTTTGCATTTGTAATCTTTCTTTGCGACGAGGTGGGCGATTGTACTTATTCCAAAAGGTTTTATGGGCTTTTTGGTTATCCTTGAACTTTACTTCTCCTATAAGAGCTTTTTGAGCAGAGCCCAAGAACATCGTTTGTTTTGTAACGTGATATACATTAGAGCGCAGCAATACTTGTAAACTATCTCCTAAAGATTGATTATTTTTAGAAATAACATCCGCCAAGAAAAAATCAGCGGGTTCGATTTTGTATTCCTTAGCTAAATCAGCCCAAGGCACATTAATAGTCGGCTTGACATCTTCTAGCCACCTATTAAAAATGGAAGTCATTCGATTTAGAGTTATATTTATTTTGTTGGTGCCTGTCTTGGCGACCACGAAATTACTCTTTATAAATCGTTTTAACTCTTTCTCCTCTTGGGCAAAATTAAACACAATTTTACCGAGCAGAACATCTTTAGCTTTCTTCTTAACCAGAGCGAACTCCTCAGTTGTATGGTCGGAAGGAGTGATGCGCGTCCAATCAATCTTATTTTCTAATACTTGGTCATATATAACTTGACGCTGCAGTTTATCATCGTAAGGAATAAAAGCTATCTTTTCAGCATCGAAAGCACCAAGATATAAAGGAGGCAAATAATCATTAAAGGTACGCGCCTTCATGATAGTAATAATGAGTTGAACTAAAGAATCATCTATATCTTCTTTGTTCCCCTTCTTCGCCTCTGCCCATAGGAAGAAATCAAGGTCAAAAAGTTCTAACTGCCCAGGTTCGGAAGGTACGCAGACACTAAAGTCAATATTTCCTTTAATTTGCGTCGTATCATAGTTGCCAAACCAGTCTTTTGCCACTTTGAGTTTAATCGACTCTTCGCGGATATTTAAATCGTATTTCGTCATGGTAGATTATTCATTGCTGCCTAAGAAAGCAATATTCTTCAATGGCAGAAGGTTTTTATCTTCGTCCGACATCTTGGAATAGTAGTTTTGCCAAAGGGTGATGAACTCATCGCCATCAATCAGCTTGACGTACTCTTTGCTTGTGCTTGCTTCTTGCTTGGCAGAGGGAGAGAACGTCCCCGACGTAACAAACAAACCAATGTCTCCATCACGCAGGATGCCCACCAGACTGCGTATCTCTTTCACTCCAATCGGGTTCTCGGGGTAGTGTTTCACCTGTACCTTGATACGCGGAGTTTGTGCACCTAACGGATCTACGAAAGCCAAGATATCAACACCACCATCCTTGCCACGAGGCGCGACAAAGGGTGTGTGATAATTCATTGCGCGGAGAAGCGCAGCAACGAGGTCTTGGAACTCATATGGGTTTTTCTTGCGAATATGCTCACGAATACCATTAAGGGCACGCTCCTCTAATTCCTCTAAATCTATAATAGTAGCCTTAGCGTCTTCTACTTCATCACCTTCTTCACTAACTATATCCTTTGCACGCTCCTTTTTCCATTTATGATAAGCAGTCTGAGCCAATTCCTGTATCTCAACGGGAGATTTAGAAAGAATTTTCTCTCCTTCAGGGGTTAGATACCAGATACTATTCTTCTTAATGAGAAAGCCGGCGAGGACATAGTCAACGGATGTGAAATGATAGATGTTCTGCCAGCGTATACCTCCTTTAGAGGTGGGTTCCTTCTCGTAGTCGGAGAATGTAACTTCTTTAGCGACTTGCTCCATCAATTGTCCGGAACGCATACTACCTCCATTTTTCTTGAGAATAGAGAGCGCGGCGTACATACTCTTTGCCGCAGTTAAGAAAGTCTTTGAATGTTCTTTTGCCATGGTATCGGTATTATTTATTTTCGGGGATAGAATGGTTCCAACAGCCGTGCTCTGCAAGGCATTTGATAGCCTTGATGGCATCCGGATAGCCGAGTTCGGCAGAGCGCAACAACATGATATCTGCCTCGTCCATCGGGACTGTCGTGATAGAGTCCGGCAACGTGCCTGCCGCACGCAGACGTGCAGCTACGCCCATGACATACAAGCCTTTCGGGTCTTCGTAGCGGTACGCCTTTTCGGCATAGTAGGCTATCGAGTCGGGATTGTGAAAAAGAGCCTTGCTCACGGGAACAGGCTGCGCCACGTCGGACGACGTACTATTTTTCGAAGATGTTCCAGACGTGCACGCGCTCATAGGCAGCGTGCATGTAAACGCTAATAAGAATAATAAGAATATGCTTTTTTTATGGGTCATTTTAAGGGGACGGTTAAATTTACCTATCTAAAAATCGCTGCAAAGGTACAACAAATTTCGGATATACGCAAATTTGTAAAGAACATTTTGCTTTTTTTGGCAAAATTATTTTTCCCAAGAAATTTCCCAAGTCATTTTCTTGCAGGTTTCGCAAAAAAGCAGTATCTTTGCAGCAGAATTCCAAAAAATCACCGCTATGCGCAAATCGTTTATCCTTTTGATGGCTTGTCTCGTCTTTTCAGCCACACGAGCGCAGACTATCGCGTACCCTGCGCTACCGAATGAAGTATGTGCCAAGGCATGGAATAACTATCGGAAGGCCGACGTTCTATGGAAAACCGGTTGGGGTTTGTTTATTTCCGGAGCCGTTGGTACCACCGCATGTTCTATTGGTACAATAGCGACCCTATACAAGCACGAAATGACTCCGGCAGAGCTCGCTACGAATAGATCGTGCTTTTCCTTAGCGATAGTTAGTTGTGGTGTCCTGGCAGCCTCTGTCCCGTGTCTTATTGTCGGGCAAGTACGTCGCAAGAATGCCATGCGAACCATCAACGAATACCAATGTGCGCCCGATTTGACTTGTGATGAACTACGTTTGAGTTACAAGCGTGCTAATGATACATGGAAAGCCGGATGGGGACTCTTTGGCTCGGGACTTGGACTCTTAATTGTGGGCATTAGCCTGACCTTCACTGAGAACAACACCATGCTTAATGCCGGCCTCGGATTGATAAGTATCGGTAGTGGAGCCGTTATCACTTCTGTACCATGTCTGGCTTTCGGGCAGGTGCAACGCAAATCCGCTGCTAAACAATACCATCAGTATTGTGCCGACCAGCCGCCGTTGACTTTTTCGCTCCAGACATCGTCCAATGGTCTGGGCATAGCTATGAACTTTTAAAATTAAATCAATATGCGCACACTCTATGACAAAATCCTGCAAGCGGGCATCAAACTATGTCTGCTGACCGGCGTAGCATTCACGTTCGCCGCATGTTACGGCACCGTGCCGCCTGACCATTGGCAGAACGAACCGGACTACCAAGCCGCCCAACAAAAAATGAAGCAGCAACTCAACCAAGCTGCTGCCCAAACGGTCCAAGAGGACGTAGAATAATTATTCCGGATAACCGCTACGGATATATTCCAAAAGCGAGTTATCGCGCTTGAAGGTATAAACGGCGTTCACATCCACGGGACTCTGGGTATCCGAGTTGTACATCCGTTCTATCGTCGAGAGAACCATCGCCTTGCGCGTCAGTTTCTCCACTTTGTAGCGTCTGGTGGTGGTCACTCCTTCATAACCCGGAATAATACTTCCTCTGGTCTCAACGATGGTCATATTCTCACCTTCGCCTTCGGTTCTATATTTACGCCAGCAATCACAGGCATAGCCTGACCAATAACCTTCTCCGTCCTGCACATAATACTGCCACTTGCTGATGTCGCCTTGATAAAAGAGCCACACTTGCTCCTTATCCTCAAAAGTGCGCGTGTAGGCGCTGTCCTTCAGATGCGTGTTGCCGTTGTAGTCGGCGTACACCGTTTTGTCATAATCGATGTTTCGCAGATCCCATCCGCCTTCGATAAGCGAGGCGTCACCCACACCGTTTTGTTCACATGCGCAGAACACGGCTGCGATAAACGAGAAGATAAAAAGTTTTACTTTCATAATAATTCTGTTTTAAATCCGGTGCAAAGGTACTGCTTTTTCGTGAAACCTGCAAATATCTGTCTTGGGATTTTTCTTGGGAAAATGACTCTTGGTGATTATTCTTTTAACACAAGTATAAAATCAGCAGTTACTAAACCATTGAAAGGTTCCTTGCCGGTTCGCGTGCTGATGGAGTCGTATGTGATGGTCTCAAAGAGCACTTGTTCCTCATAGACGCCTGTGGAATCGGTCGCAACGACCGTTACTTCGGTCGGGTATTCACGGCCGCGGTAACGCACAATGGTATAATCGCCGCCGGGTCCTGTGAGCGCGTAGTTATAAGTCAGCACGTCCGGTTCGTCCGCTTCACGCACTCCATAGACAGCCACATAAATGCCCTGCAGTGGTTCGTCGGCGGTGTTCTTAATTGTTCCTTTTATCACCAGACGAGGGACACCGTTACCGCCGTTAAGATATGGTTCTGATCCTATTTCATTTGTTCCTTTGCTACAGCCGAATAAACTGATGGCCAGAATCATAACAAGTCCTGATATGTAGTTTTTCCTTTTCATTGCTGTACGTAGAATTTAGTGCATGTTGTTCCCATATTTGTTTCTACACGAATGAGATAATATCCCTCCGGCAGTTCGTCAATCTTATCGATTGTCGCACCCCAATAACGGCCGTTCAAGTCGAACACCCCGACTTTCTTAACGAGCAGATACCCCACGTAATCCTTATCCCAACAGCCGATTTGGATGGCGTATGTGCCGGCACGGTTGATAGGACAGGAGACGGAGTCGAGACTGATGGAATAGAAATAATCTTCGTTTCTCCGCTCGCACTCCGCTTCGCGGATGAGGACATACGAAACGGCATTAGCCGGCGTTTGAATAACCAGCGTGTTACCGGTGAGCGAAGCACGGAATTGGTTCGGGTCGGTCGGGTCGGGTGTGGAAAGATATTCAGATAAAGATTGACCGCCCGATGTACTTAGTGGGATAGAAATGGTGTTGCTCGCCGCCATGCGAACCGACAATAGGATTAGTATGATTGTCAGGCACTTACGCATTAGTTCCGCGGGCAATTTGGATTAAAGTGGTCTGCAAATCTTTGACGCTCACGCCAAGACGCTTGGCCACCATGTATTTGTCTTTGCCTATGCCGCTTTCCGCGCGGATAAGCACATCCGCCATCTGTGCGTACGACAGGCCGATAAGGACCAGCACGCAGATACGTATCTCCCGTTCGGACAAGCCGCGTTGCTCCAGTTTGGTAACGATGGACGAGAGTTTTTCATCACAGGCGGTTCGGAATTGCGGATAACTGTTCCATTGCAGCTCTTCGCGTAAATTGGTGCTATTACGCAAATGACGGCATTGCAGTTCCAGCGAGTTCGTCTGTTTGCGGCGGGGGATACCGTACGCCAAGGCATCCACAATGAGAATGACGATACCAAACCACGCCAGCCAGTACCACCATGGAAGAGGCTTCTTGGGCTTGGTCAGCGCGTTCTCCGCCAGCAGCATAGCTTCTATCCAATCGGCTCTGTTGCGCTCCAAATCCATCAGGACGTCTGCCCGTGCGGCTGCTAACGCACGCACTTCGTCCGCCTGTGCCGTGGAATCGCAATAAGTAAGGATATAATACACATTGTCCAGATAACGTGGATTGTCCGTCTGTGTCACTACGCGCTTGGCATAATAAAGCGCAGAGTCGTTATTGCCGAGAAACGCGTATGCCTGCGCCTGCAGAATATCGAAATACGGCGAAGGCGAGGGAGAGCAGCGTGTATAACAGAATACCGAGTCATACTCGCCGGCATAGAGACAGGCGGCGGCACGGGACTCCGTTACTTTGTGTTGCACAGCCGTGTCGGAGCAGAGAGCCAACGCGTCAGCGATAAGCGAAGTAGCCGCAGGTTTGTTGCCTTGCACAGCCTGCTCCCAAGCCATATTATTAAGCGCGTAGGCTTGGGCCAGTGTGTCTTTCGCCAGGGCGAACTGCTCCATCGATTTCTCATAAAGCGCGTACGCCAAATCGTGCCGTTCGCCCATCCGGCACATCGTCGCCATATTACTCCATGAGCGGGCTTTGAAAACACACTCCCGCGAATGCACAGCTGTCGCAGCCATGAATGCTTCCATCGCTGCAACAGGTTCGTCCGCTTCGCGTAGTTCGCGGCCTTGACGATAATACGACTCAGCCGTAGGTGACGAACACGCCATCCATCCTACGGCTGAAATCAACCATAATATCTTATATGTTCGGTACAATTAGTCTGCGCCCTCGTACAATGTTTTGAGATATTGGTAATACACAACCGGACCTTCATCTCCGCCGTACGCTTCAAACTGCCATTCCATTTCCGTTTTGGACAGCTTATGAATAGTTATCGGCGAAAGACCGCCGTCTAAATTCGGTTGTTTGTCATACACACCCGGAACTGTCAGCAGCCATTTGCCGTCCTTCTGCTCTGCCAGGGAGTAGTAATAGGGCGGTGTATACACGAGATAAATTGCGTGGCTATTCGTGATATAGACCAGCGAATCATTGATGAAATGATACGAATCCAGCCCCCAATGGAAATCCTCCGTGTGTGTGACCACACCGCCGAAGCCGTCTCCGTTGGTCATCGTCTCTTTCACTACTTCCCATGGTCCAAGGAGCAACTTACGGTTGTTCTCGTTCATCTCCGGCATATTGGCGTTGCAACTTTGCAACATAATGGCACCCATCAATGCAAAAAAGAAAATTACTCTGTTTTTCATAATTGTTCGTTTTAAAATTCCGCTGCAAAGGTACAGTTTTTTTATGATATGTGCAAATTTTGCACTTGGGAATTTTCTTGGGAAAATGTTATTCGAGGGTGACGATGGGGACGTCTTCGCGGCTTTCTTCGATGGTTTTCTGTTCGCGTTGACGGAGGGTTATCTGTTCGCGGCTCACGCCCATCATGATGCCGAAATAGACAGAGGTGATGAGTACGGATGTTCCGCCTCGCGAGATAAGGGGTAAGGGTTGTCCGGTAACGGGTCCCAGTCCTACCGCCACGAGCATGGAGATGAGTGCCTGGCAGGTAATCATGAGTGCCAAGCCCATGGTCATGAGCATAGCGGGCATGTCATTATACCGGCTGGACACATTGCAGGCCCGGAACAGGATAGCGAGATAGAGGAAGATAACCAAGAGTGCCCCTACGAAGCCTGACTCCTCGACGATGATAGCGAAGATATAATCGGCGAAAGCGAGGGGCAGATAATCGCGTTCCTTACTGTTACCGGGCAGTACACCGAGCGGAGAGGCTCCGCCACGGGCGATCGCCACGGCGGCATAGACCTCCTGGATATTATCATCGGTAAGGACGAATTTGTTAACCTCCCCCGACCCCTCCTCAAGAGGGGAGATAGCGAAATGGCGGTCGATACGTGCGACCCACGTGGTGGCACGCTTGAAAGGACCATGCATCTCACGATGGGGACGGACGAAGCCGAATTCGACAATCGCATAGCCGAGTCCCAGGACGAGGACGGTTATCCCGACCACGGAAAGCGTGTATCTCCACGGGATACGCGCCATAATCCACAAGCAGAAGATAATGAGTCCGATGAGTACTGCCGTCGAGAGATTGGACGCCATGACAGGCAGCATGACCACCGCCGCGATGATGAGCGTGCGGTAGAAATACTTCCGCTTGTCGTCCTCGGAGTGGATACGCGCGAGTTGGTCGGCTATGACGATGATAAGACTGAGTTTGGCGAGTTCCGAAGGCTGGAAAGTAATACCGGCGATACGTACCCATCGTGCGGCTCCGTTAATCGTGACGACCAGCGGGTTGCCGGGAATCATCGTCGAATAGACGAGCAGCGTACTGAGTCCAAGGAGTCCATACCCGCAGATACGTATCCACGGGGACGGTATATACTGGATGCCAAACGCAGCTATCACACCCAGGACGATGAAAAACATCTGCTGTCCGATAGGTCCGAGTGCGGAGTGGTGCATATAGACCAGTGTGCTGGACGCGGAGAAAAGCGCGATAATCGCGACCGCTATCAGGGAGAGAAAAATCACCCAGAACGTCTTGTCGATATTTTGCAAATTCGGTTTTATCATAAAGCCCTTACCGCCGCCATGAACTGCTCACCGCGGTCTTCGTATGATTTGAACAGATCGAAGGAGGCACAGCAGGGACTGAGAAGCACCGTGTCGCCTTCGTGTGCAGCCTTGTACGCGCCTTGGATGGCATCGTGCAAGTTATCGGTGTCGATGATGGATATTGGCTGTTGGCCGTTGGCCATTAGCTGTTTATTCAGTTCTCCGAAGTGCTCCCGCAATTTCTCATTATGCAGTCCCATGAAGACCAAGGTATGACATTTGGCTTTGACCAGTTCGTCAATCTCGCTGTAGTCATTGCCTTTGTCTTTGCCGCCCAAGATAAGCACGGTAGGCGTGGTCATGGACTCCAGCGCATACCAGCAACTATTGACATTGGTTGCCTTGCTGTCGTTAATCCACCGCACGCCCCGTACAGTAGCCACATACTGGAGTCGGTGCTCGACGCCCTTGAAGGTCATGAGGCTCTCGCGAATAACATCTTTTTTGATATTAAGCACATTGGCAGCGATAGTAGCCGCCATCGAATTGAGCACATTATGTCGTCCTTTGAGTGCCAGCTCTTCTTCTCCGACGGGCAGCGGGTTAGGTTGCGTGAAACCGTAGGGATAGAGCGTTGCGCCGATAGCGTGATTTTCCCGGAGTGTCCGGAGACACCGGTCGATAACAGGGTCTTCTGCCCAGTAGATAAAGGCATCATCCGCCGTTTGATTGCGCGTGATGCGGAACTTGGCATCGACATAGTTCTGGAACTTGAAATCGTACCGGTCCAAATGGTCGGGCGTGATGTTCAGCAAGATGGCGATATCGGCTTTGAAATCGTACATGTTGTCCAGCTGGAAGGAGCTGAGTTCGATGACGTAGTAGTCATGGTCTTCGTGCGCCACCTGTAGGGCCAACGAGTTACCGATATTGCCCGCCAAACCAACGTTCAGTCCCGCCTGGCGCAAGATATAGAAGATGAGCGAGGTGGTGGTGGTCTTGCCGTTCGAGCCGGTGATGCAAATCATCTTGGCGTGCGTATAACGCGCCGCAAACTCGATCTCCGAGATGATGGGCGTTCCTTGTGCCTGCAGTTTCTGAATGAACGGTGCATTCAAGGGAATACCCGGAGACTTGACTACCTCGTCGGCATTCAAAATCAGTTCCTCGCTATGCTTGCCGTCCTCCCATTTGACGCCGTTCTGGTCGAGCAAGGCGCGGTACGGCTCCGAGATAGTGCCGCAGTCGGAGACAAACACATCAAATCCCTTCTCTTTAGCAAGGATAGCAGCTCCCGAGCCGCTTTCTCCTGCTCCTAATACAACGATTCTTTTCATAATTATCTTATCTTCAGGGTTAGGATAGTGATGGCGGCGAGGATGAGGGTCACGATGCAGAAGCGAAGGACGATTTTTGTTTCGTGATGCAGGTTCTTGCCGCCTTTGAATCGGATGACGCAGGTCGGGTCATTCTTCAAGACCTGCTCCACGGACGTTCGGAAATGGTCGTGCAGCGGAGTGCGTTTCCAAACGCGAACGTGCTGTCCGCGTTTCTTATAGAACTTATAGACCTGGGTCTGTACGATGACGCTGATACTCTCCATGAGGAACACGCCGCAGAGCACAGGAATCATCAACTCCTTGTGTATAACCATGGCGCAGACACCGATGATGCCTCCTACGGTCAGGCTGCCCGTGTCGCCGAGGAAGACCTGTGCAGGGAATCCGTTGAACCACAGATAACCGACCAGCGCACCGACGAAGGAGGCGAGGAACACCACTATCTCTTCCGAGCCCGGGATGTACATCACATCGAAATACTCCGCCCAGACGACACTACCGCTGGTATAAGCCAGCACGAGCAGGGCTATGCCGATGATAGCTGAGTTTCCTGCGCACATGCCATCCATACCATCGTTGAGGTTCGCTCCATTCGACACCGCAGCTACGACGAAGACCGTCAGCAAGACGAAGAATATCCAGCCTGCGCGGTATTTGTTCGAGTCGCCGAGCCAGAAGAAGAGGTCGGCATAGTTGAAGTTATGATGCTTGACGAAGGGGATTGTGGTCTGCGTGGACTTGATTTCCGGTGTTTTCTCAACGACCACGACGTTGTTCTCGATATGGCTGGAAACGACTTCGTTCATACTTACTGCAGGGCAGAAACGAAGGGTCAGACCGACGATGAGACCTAAGGTCACCTGTCCGCCTATCTTCACCCAGCCGTTGAGTCCGTCTTTGTTCTTCCGAAAGGTCTTGATATAATCATCTGCAAACCCCAGTGCGCCCATCAGCACCGTGGTGACGAGCATCAAAATCATATAGACGTTGGTCAACTTACCAAGCAGCAGGCAGGGCAGCAGAATAGCAGCGATGACAATCAGTCCGCCCATCGTAGGTACACCTTTCTTACCTACATTGAAGGGGTCGGTTTTCTCGTCACGTTGCGTTTCGCTGATATGATGACGCTTCATGAAATTGATGAAGGCATTTCCGAACCAGATGCTCACGCACAAGGCGATGATGCCGGCTGTGATAGCGCGGAACGAGATATAGGTGAACAATCGTGCGCCCGCCAAATGGCCATAAGCCGTTGTCAGATAATCGAATAAATGATAGAACATAAAATCTCAAATTGTCAAATGTCAAATTTTCAAATGTCAAATGTTCGCATATTTGCGAACCTCCTCGTGGTCGTCGAAATGATGCTTGACGCCCTTGATGATTTGGTAGTCTTCGTGTCCTTTTCCGGCAATGAGGATGACATCGTCCTTCTGCGCCAGGGTGCAGGCAGTCTGGATAGCGGCTGCGCGGTCCTCGATGACGAGCGTGCTGCGCAGTTCCTCCGCCGTCAGTCCGTCCGTCATGTCCTTGAGGATATCCTTCGGTTCTTCGTCACGCGGGTTATCGGAGGTCAGGATTAACTGCTCGCTGCCTCGTTTGGCTATCTGCGCCATCATCGGTCGTTTGCCTTTGTCGCGGTTACCGCCACAACCGACCACCGTTATCAGCCGTGCTCCGTCTTTCTTGATTTCGCGGACGGTTTGAATGACATTATCCACCGCGTCCGGTGTATGGGCGTAGTCCACGATGGCGGTCCATCCTTTGTTGCTATGAATGGTCTCGAAACGTCCGTTCACCGGTTTGAGCGTACTGAGCACACGCAGCACATCGAGTTCGTCCAAACCGAGGCACAAAGCCGCGCCGTAGATGCAGAGCAGGTTCGATACATTGAACCTTCCGACGAGCGGCACGAACACTTCTTTTCCGTTGATATTCAGCATCATTCCATCGAAGCCTTCCTCCAGAATCTGCGCCTTGTAGTCCGCGAGCGAACGGGTGGAGTAGGTCTTGACTGTCGCTTTGCAGTTCTGCGTCATCACCAGTCCGTTCTTGTCGTCTTTATTGGTCACAGCGAACGCCGTTTTCTTCAGCCCGTCGAACAGGCGTTTCTTGGTGTCGCGATAGTTATCGAAGGTCTTGTGGTAATCGATGTGATCGCGGGTCAGATTGGTGAACAGCGCTCCATCGAAATCCAGTCCGGCGATGCGTTCCTGCGCGATGGCATGCGAGGAGACCTCCATGAAGGCGTAGGTACAACCGGCGTCCACCATGCGTCGGAGCAGACCGTTCAGTTCCAAGGCGTCCGGCGTGGTATGCGTGGCTGTAACTGCCTCATCTTCAATATAATTGACTACGGTGGAGAGCAAGCCGGCTTTATAACCCAACGCACGTACGAGTTTGTATAATAAGGTGGCGATAGTCGTCTTGCCGTTCGTTCCCGTCACTCCGACCAGTGTAAGGGCTTTGCTCGGTTCGCCGAACCATTTGCTCGCCAGCAGACCTAAGGCCTTGTCGGTGTTCTCCACCAGCACAAAAGTACATTGTCCATTGTCCATTGTCCATTGTCCATTGTCCAAGTACTCTCTCTTGCTCAGCACTACCGCCGCCGCACCGCGTGAGACACAACCATCAATGAAGGTATGTCCATCTACAGATGTGCCCACTTGTGCAACAAACAGGTCGTTTTGACCTATCTTACGGCTGTCAAAATGCAGGCCGTTAATCTCTTTGTCCGTGCGGCCGAAGACCTCTATCGGCTCAATCGCACTCAGTAATTCGCTTAAAAGCATATAACGTTATATCAATTTAACGATTTAACAGTTTAACGTTTATCGAGAACGCGCTCGCCATTTCGATAAACATAGCAACCCGTGTAAGCCATTGTTTTCTCAGCTATCACGCGTACCGTAGTACCGCAATCCAGGCCTGCGTCGTACGGATACTGCGGGTCCTCAATCATGCATATACAGGTGTATCGCGGGTTCTCCTCCGGGAAATAGCCGACGAAGGTCATCCTATGGTGTCTGCCCGAATAGCCGTGACCGGGGATAATCAGCTGTGCGGTGCCCGTCTTTCCGGCTATGCTCACGAGGTTCGATTGGGCTTTGTTGCCAATCCATGCTTTCTTGGCAGCCGTGCCGAGATGGTTGTCCCACACGACATCGTGCAGCGCACCCTGGATGTCCTTGAGCGTCCGGCTGCCACAAATAGAGGATTTTACTACTTCCGGTCGGAAACGTTTCTCTATCTCGCCGTTCTGCTGGATGGCGGTGACGAGCATAGGCCGCATCATCCGTCCGCCGTTCGCGATGGCATTGTAGAACATCAAAATCTGCATCGGGCTCAGTTCCACCGAATAGCCGTACGCCATCTTGCTGAGCGTGACGGTATCTTTGGGCACATCGATACGCACTTTGTCTGCACCCGGAATCTCGCAATAAACACTGTCCATCAGTCCCATTTTCTCGATTTTGCGGACGAACTTGTTCGCCGATCCTTCATAACTGCGCGTAATGAGTTTTGCGAGCGCGATATTCGACGACACGGCTAATGCCGAGCGGACGGTTAGCAGCGTGTCCATGGGGTGGGCATCGCGGTGCTTGACGGTGAAGTATTTCCACGGTTGGCGCGTCACGCTTACGGTGTCGTCAATGTCGATTTTGCCGTCATCGAGCGCCGCCATCAGGGCGATCGTTTTGAAGGTCGAACCGGGTTCCACACGCTGTACGGCGTGGTTCTGCGCCTCGAAATAATGTCCGTCTGTGGCGGACCTGTCCAGATTGGCTATGGCTCGGATAAACCCCGTCTGCGTTTCCATCAAGATGCAGCAACCCCATTTGGCACCACGTAGTGCCGTCCTTTCCAGCAGTGCGTTCTCCACGATGTCCTGCAGGTTCGCATCGATTGTAGTCACTACGTCCAGGCCGTCTTTCGCTTCATCGATGGTCACCGACTCGTATCGGCCGCCAATCTTCTGAATACTGCTCAGTCCGTCCTCGCCTCGCAGTTCCTTGTCAAACCGCTTCTCGAGGCCCGAGTTACCGCCTCCTCCTTCGCCGTAGATGCCGCCTATCGTGCGGCTTGCTAACAGACCGTAGGGCTTGATACGACGGTGCTGGTCCTCAAAGAAGATACCACTCCGGTACTTGCCTTTCTTAATGAGCGCGTTTTGCTCCAACTCCTGTCGTTGGAGGTAGTTGATGCGATGGTCGCACACCTTGAGACGTTTCTCTCCTTTGCGGTAGGCTTGAACAATGCGGGCTTTGTACTCTGCTTGCGAATGTCCACCCACGATGTTCGCCAAGTCTTTTGCCAACGAGTCAACATGGGCAGTGAAAAGCGCACCTTTTTTCTCATGTAACGCGGGTACGCGTGTGTCCATATACATATAATATTGCGGCATACTTGACGCCAGCAGACGCCCGTTACAATCAAGTATGTTTCCGCGGGTGGCGGTAATAGGTCGAACGGTCGGTACTTGTTTTTCCGCCACCTTGAGCCATTCGTCGCGTTCAACGGTCTGGATATAAGCGATTTTGACCAACACAGCAACAAAACCCAACGTAATCACGATGAAGATAATCGCAAATCGCCAAATGGTATTTCTTTGCTCGTCAGACATAAGTACCTTTACAATTTTGATAGTTACGATTAGGGTATTTATTTTATTTTCACCGGAGGAGTTCTATTTTCCTGTAACTCACTCCCGTTTTGTTTAAGCGCATCTATAATCTGGCTCTGACGCGTGGTATTGGTGAGCTGTGCACTTATCGTCATATAACGGAACTTCGCATCCAACATTTCTTTCTTGGTGTCCGTCAACTGGTGTTGCTGTTTGGCGGACTGATAACCCGTGAGGATATAGAGAAAAATAAGAACAACAATCAGCGCAATCAGCGGGTACTGCTCCCTGAATTTCTCGCTTCGCAGTTTGTCGCCGTTCAGCCAACTTTGTATGTCATGCGCGTCTGCCATGCTATTTACGATAGGATGATTTACGATTTTTTCTCGGCAACGCGGAGTTTGGCGCTACGTGCTCTCGGGTTTCTTTCCACCTCTTCGGGCGAAGCCTCGCGTCCTTTCTCTATCAGCACGAACGGACTGAGATTATTGCCGTAAAAATCTTTCTCGATAGTGCCTTCCAGGTTTCCGCTGCGAAGGAAATTTTTCACCAGCCGGTCTTCCAGCGAGTGGTAGGTCAGAATAGCTATCCGTCCGCCTGGTTTGAGTAAGTCTCTCGCTGCGACCAACATCTCGCGCAGCGCACCTAACTCATCGTTCACCTCGATGCGCAAGGCCTGAAACAGCCGTGCCAGCTCCTTGCTCATCTCGGCAGGAATACGCGAAGCCGCCACCAGTTCTTCCGTCCGCAAAATCGGCTTCAAAGAACGGGCCTTGCATATATTCCTCGCGATGCCCCTCCCGTTCTTTAATTCGCCGTAAAGCCAGAAAATATTCGCTAATTCTTCTTCGCTATATCCGTTGACGATATCCGCGGCCGTACGTTTTGCCGTTTGGTTCATTCGCATGTCGAGCGGTGCGCTGAACCGAAAACTGAAACCGCGTTCCGGACAATCGAAATGATGAAAACTCACTCCCAAATCGGCTAACAAACCGTCTATCTCCGTCACGCCGTAATAATCCATCCAATTCCGCAAGTAGCGGAAGTTCGAATGAACGAACGTCCACCGCTCATCGTCTATCGCGTTGGACAGCGCATCTTTGTCCTGGTCGAACGAGTAAAGATGACCTTTTTGTACGGACTCTTTACAAGCCCTTTGTGAATTGTGAATTGTGAATTGTGAATTGTCTATCTCCTCCAATATCGCCCTGCTATGTCCTCCTCCGCCGAATGTCACATCCACATACACCCCGTTCGGCTTAATTGCCAAACCCTCAATCGTCTCTTTCAACATCGCCGGTATGTGGTAAATCTCCTCCATTTTATTATCTATTTATTATCAAAAAGCGCGTGATTAGCGGGTGATTAGCGGGTGATTACCGCGTCATTCCTATAAGGTTACTATGCTGTGTGTTCAACCGCGGTTCTCCGTCTTTTTCATCTTTGCCCGCAGTCTTGCCGCCAACTCGCTCTGGCTGAGTTTCTTAGCCGCAAAGGTCTCCGGCGCCCACAGCGCAAAGCGGTTCAGCATGCCAACGAAGAGCACGTCCTGCTGCGCTCCTATCGTCTCCAGATTCTTCTTCTGCAGCAATATACGACCCTGTCCGTCCAACTCAAAATACTCGGCGTCCGCCATGAATTGCATGAGAATGAGTTGGTCCTCCGGATCCCATTCGTCGAGCGTCTGGCGAAGCTGCTCCACTTTCTCATTCCATATATGCTCAGGGTAGAACATCAGACATTCATTGTCCGTATCACGGCGCATCACAATGCGCTTTGACTCGCACTCCGCCAAAATCTTACGATAAGCAGCCGGAACGAAAATGCGCCCTTTCTCGTCCAGCCTTGCCTCAATATTTCCAATAAATGTCTGCATAATTCCCCACTTTTATTAAAATTCGCTGCAAAGGTACAAAAAAAAATCGAAATAACCCACATTTCCCCACAAAAAAATTTTTCAATTGTTTTATTAACATTTTTTTAACAACTGGATATATACGATAACTCGCGTAAATTCAATGACTTACGCGAGTTATTAACATTTTAATAAAAAAGTGGGGTAAAATGGAGCGTTTGCTCGTTGAACCTATTCAATCAGTGTTACAACGTTATTGACGCGTCCGGCATAGATGAGCGTAGCGAGTCGGTCACGATAGACTTTTTGCAAGCTATCCTGGCGCAAACGTTCGGCCAAGAAATCTTGTTTGGTATATTGCCAATCGCCTTTTCGGTCAATCACGTCGGGAATATCCTGTGCCGAGAAATACCGATTGAGATAGACGGGTGCCAGATGGTCGGTTGAGATACCTCCGGACGTGCGTCCCCATGTGCCGGGTTTATCGGTCGCGGGCGCCGGTTCGATATAGAGCAAACGGTCAATGTCGCTGCGTTTGACAATACCTATTCTGCGGAGAATACCAGTGGTGATGGGTTGAAAATCCGCACGCACGTATGTGGCATCAGGGTCGCGAACGTCCTTCCATTGGAGTTGCAGCACGGAGTGGGCTTTGCTCAGATAGAGCCCCCATTTCCAGTCTGCTAAAAACCAGTGTTGCGTGGTGTCCACTTGCATGAACGGCGAATGGAAGAGGAAGAACTCCTTGCATGTACCGCCGTTTTGCAAGCTGCGCATGCGATACTCGCCTTTGCTATTAGGTACGAGCATCACATTGGACATGTATTCAAAAGCCGTAGGCTCGAACTGAACTACATAGAACGAAGCTTCCTTGTATTGCTCACTCCAGTCGGGATTATTATTGTTGCAAGAGAGCAGCCCGAAGAGGGGAAGCAAAAGCAAATAATAATAATGTCTATTTTTCATCTTTTTGTTGTTTGTCAGAATAATATCTTCAACCACGGGCCTTTGCGGCGCATTTTGTTTTTCGGGATATATTTGAGCAGATAAACCGTGCCGTGCGTCAGTTCGCCTTCCGGCAGAACGACTATATTCTGCGTGGGTTCAACAGGAATGCTCTTTATCAGTTCGCCCTCCGTGTTGTAGATATTCACAGCGCCGTTCTCCAGCGATTGTGGAATGTACACCACGTGCGTAGCGGGGTCGTAGTCCAGCGAATCCAAATCGAGCGTCATGTGCTTCGAGTCAGCCGGTTCGCCTGCTTTGGTTGCGATGGTAACCTCCATGCTCTGCTGGCTGACGTGCTCCTCGCAGCCCTTGTTCTCCTCGCACTGGAGGCGGATATAATACACCGTGTTCGGCGTCAAATCATACGCATAGAACGAAGCAGCCTCTTCTTCCTTGCCTTCCTCGACGGGAATAGTTTTCTCGCGCCCTTTATAGGTGTAAACGGTCTTTTGGTCAAAGGTGGTAGTGAACGCATCGAGACATACGCCTTCACCGCCGATGGAGGTGTAGTCCAGACCGAAACGGCGGTAACCCTGGTCACGGGTGAAGGACTTGGTGTAGGTATATTTCTTGGTGTTCTTAGTTACCTTAATCACATCAATCGTGTCGATGCCCATGTCGCTATAACCGGTGAGGGTAAAGAAACCGACCTCGCTGTCCGTTGTAGCCGGCGCATTGAGCCATATACTCAGTTCGATAACCGGCAACGAATAAATCGGCGAAATCATGAATTCATTATTCTCTTTGAACCACATCGACACTGCACCGTCCTCTTTGGCTTTGGTGGTGGTGCGGTAGAAACTGGTGTACCAACCGCTTTCCTGAACAGCCACCTCATCGTCAAAGTTCTCGAAACTCTCCATGGTGGATTCCGTGCCGTCTTCCATGTGAAAGAGCGTCACGTAGTACTCTTGCGCATCTTTCTGCGGTGTCCATTGTACCTTGAAGGTAGTAGGCGTTACATCGTCAATCTTCGTAACCTGCGGTGCCTCAATCAGCACAGGGCGGGGACTCGTACCATAGACGATCAGCGTACCGGATTTGTTGCCCTGCTTGATAGTGAGCGTACCGCGCTTGGTATCGCAGACCTGCTTGCGCGGTGCATATTGGATATAAACGGGCACATCGAGCGTGGAGTCGGCGTTAGACAAAACGGTGGCCGAAGTGCTCCATTTGGCGCTATCGAGCGAAATCTTGAATCCCGAACCCGACATATCCAGCGACACTTCTGCGTTCGGCTCGAGGCCTACACCTACCGCTTTGATAAGACTGGCGGGAGTATATGCTTCTTTCGTCTCTGCGTTAAAGGTGCTTTTGATGACCGGTATTTCTGCCGGTACGAACATGAAATCGCTGGATTTGAAGGTAAACACAATGTCCAGTCCGTCCTGGGCAATGCTCGTTAGCGGCTGTTCGAGCATCTCTCCGTTATGCAGCATCGGGGTGAATTGCATCACATTGCTTGTTCCGGGGAAGGGGTCGCTCGGAGCGGAATAACCTCTCTTGCTGCCTGCCTCCTCGACATCGTAACGCAGCGGGGTGTCATTGTTAGGCTTGTTGGAGCCCCACGCTGTAGTGCTGTAATCCACATGCCAGATAAGCATACCAGTACCCGGCAGACTCGTGGCGTGGCGGTCCCATCCTACGTTCTGGCGGTTCTCGAGCAACCAGTACTCGTTCGGGTCGGCATTGTCAAAACTGAGGTTATGCGTGGTTTTCGCAATCAGATAGACTGTATTGCTGGTCTCCACCGGCTCGAGGACGTACGAACCGGCTGCGTCCAACTGGATAGGCGTTGTCCAGCCTAACTGGAAGCGTTCGCCGGCGGTGTGGGTAGGAGGCGTTTTGCCGTTTCCGTTGTAACTACCCGAACACATGATATCCCACGTACCAACGGTATAGGCGCTGGAGTTCTCGGTGTCGTAGTAGTCGGGCAAACCGAGCACATGGCCGAACTCATGGCAGAACGTACCTATACCGCACATCGAGTTGCCGGCGGAACCGCGGAGCTCCGAGGTACAAGCATAGTCGTAGATGAGTTTGTTTTGCACGCGGTCACCTGTAGGCACTACACTACGGTGCGGCCAGATGGTACTGGAGGCTGCACCCTCCGCCTCGTTATGGCCGGCGTAATAGATGAACACATTATCCAGACGTCCGTCGTTATCCGTGTCGTACTGCGTCATGTCCACGCCCTCTTCGGCAACCATATTACATGCATGCACTACCATCTGCGCATGGTGACTGTCGTAGTACGCCTCGGTATTATTCAGCGTGACCGGTCCGTAACAGTCAAATTGCGGGCTGAAGACACTATCCGAGCAGGCGATGAAATAATCGCGGGCAGACCCCACACCGCCGTTCTCGCTGTAACCCGATTGGTTCAACATTTGCTGGAAATCCTCCTGTTTGTATTGGAACTTGACATCGCTGAAGTTCACCAGAATGACGATACTTTTCGGCGAACCGCTCAGCGGATAGGAAGCCAGACGCACGTTCCGGTTAGCGTTCTTGCGCATCATAAGCGCGGACGGAGTAGGGCGGACAGCCGTTTCGTCTTCCGTCCAAAAGCCCTTGTCATTCAAGCTGACGGGCGCACCGTCCTCGCGGACGTAATAGTGATGAAACTCATCACCCATCAATCGTAAGGTCACTTTGCTTCCGTCTGCTTGGGTTTTCGTAATCGGTTCCGGAGAAGCCATTACAGCGAAAGCTGAGATACTCAGCACGCATGCACTAAAAAACAGGATTATTTTTTTCATATATGCAGATTTTTCCAATTTAGGCTGCAAATTTACTGCTTTTTTTTGATATATGCAAATTTTCGGTGATTTTTTTGTCCGGCATATAACAAATCAGGCGACCAAACGGCCGCCTGATTGGATGAATAAAACAGGATAACGATTACTTGTTATTAGCAACCGGTGCCGGTCTGTCTTTGCAGATGATCAGCGGTTTGATCTCCTGTGCCGGCATCTTCAGAGCATTGTTGATACGCGGAGCGCGTCTCGGTGCGATGCCCTCCTGGAGCAGCGGAGTACCCTTCTGACCGGTCTGATAACGCCATACAGTCGAGAGGTCAAGCTCGAACGGCTGAACCAGAACCTCGCTCCAAGACTCTGCGGTTTGGAGATTGGTTGCAAGACCGGTGTAACCTAAGTTAGGAACGTAGCCATAGCACCACTGGAGGTACAGATCGTACTCCGGTACGTACTCTTCTGTCGTAGCATCATAATTGAGGTAGATGTGACCTTGGGTAACGATACCGCTGTAGAGAGAAGACCACGATGCGCTGGTCTCGCTGCACTCTGCGCTAACGATAGCTGCACCCGATACACCCTGTGCGTAATCCTCGTGGAAAGTATCGAGATCCGGCTCTTCCTCTGCATCAAGTGCTTCCAGAACAGTCTGATAAGCAGGACCGATGATAGCCGGATCTATCTGACCGGCAAACGCACTCATGTCTTTAGTCTTGAAGGTAGCAGAATCGGGAACGATATTCAGACCGATGTCCCAAACTTGACCAACCAAACTCTCCTTACCTGCCGGAGCTTTCGTGATGAACAGTGCAGAGATGGTAGCAAAAATACAGTCACCTTTACCTACACCACCGTCAAACTCGAGCGAGTTCAGACCGAGAATAGTAACGGTGTACATTTGGCACTCGTACTCAGCACCGCTTCCACCGGTCATGATGTAAATAGAGTCGCTGATCGGTGCCTCCGATTTGGTGCTCGGGAAATAGTAGATAGTAGCACTCGGAGCCCAAGACTGCTCGTACTGCTCAACCGTCACGTGGCAAACAGCTTTCAGGTCTTTGTACGTAGCGATGATGTTAGCTTCGCCCAGATAAACAGCGGATACGATACCGTTAGCGTCCACCTGAAGTACGGTGGTGTCGCTCGACTCCCATGTACAAGCCGGCTCAGCCAAAGTAGCCGGTTCCCACAGCACGTTAAACTGTACCTGCTCACCAATGGTCAGAGTACGGTTAGCTTCCTTGAAGGAGATACTCGTGTACGTATCTTCCTTTTTGTTGCAGCTCGCCAAAGCTATTACGGCAGCTGCCAATACAATCAAATACTTTTTCATAATTACTTTATTTAATTATTTGTTGATAAACAGACATAGATTACTTGTTGGTTAACTCGGTGGTAGAACGACCGATATTCGGGTTGTAGCGAACCTCCGATGTCGGAATCTGGCACTGGTACAACTCGGCTTCATTGCCGGTTACGTCCAGCTCTTTGTCCGAGCGGCTCAGGTGGTTCTTACCCAGCACACGTTTTTTCTCCAGACGGCGGAGTAACTGCATGGAGTAACCTTCGCCCCACATCTCCACACGCCAGTTGTAGATAATCGCATTCTTCACGTCATCATTCGTGGCGAGGCCGGCTTTCCATGTGTCGTACTCGGTGTCCTTTCCGTCCAGAATACGCTCGGAGCAGAGGTCATCCAGATAGCTGATAGCGGTGGCGTTGTCGTTATTGCTGAACGCAGCTTCTGCGGCAATCAGATAAGCCAGCTCGACGCGCATGAACACGTTATCGCACAGCCAGTTACGGTCCACTTTGCTCAGCGCGGTGACGTCTTTGGTCTTCGGGCAATAGAACTTACCATCCGGACAATAGGGGAATTTCTCGCTACCCGATCGGAACCATCCTAAGCGTGCATCCCAACCGGTAGCCGCAATCTGGTCATACAGATAGCTGTCGATACCTTTGATATCGCCGGCAGCGGCGTAACTGTAGGTGTGGATATCCACTTGACCGAAGAACGAAGCCAATCCTGTAGTATTCTCAATCGTCACGTCCTCACCCCACATCCAGTTGTGTGCGCTGACATCGGAGAAACCGGTTGCGTACAGCTCGCTTTTGGTCATAAGGGTGTAGTTGCCGTTTGCGATTACTGTTTGCGCTTGCTCCAGAGCAATCTGGTAGCAGTTCTTGCCGTCGGCTACGATATAACTGCGGTCACCGTGGTTCAGCATCGCATAAGCCAAAATCAGACGAGCCACGTCGGCGTCAATCTCCAGCTTGGAGTTACGCGAAACGAATGTGCTGTAGTAATCGAGCAAATCGATTGCTTCGGACAAATCCTCGTACACGCGGTCATAAACCTCGCCTACAGTGGAGAGCGGTGCACCTAAGGTATCGGCGATGATGTCCTTACCTACATAGATAGGCAGAGCCTCCACATCGAAGTCAACGGTTTCTGCATCGCGGGCTTCGCAGTAATAGTTCAGCAAGCCGGCGTATGCCCATCCGCGAATAGCGAGCGCCTGACCGTAGCAGTATCCGTTCAACGCTGTTTTGTCGTCAGGAACAGCACCTTCACTCATGATGCTCAATACCTTCTTATCCATCGATACGCCTGCGCTGTCCACATCCAAAATGAGGGCTTTGTCGCACAGGTTGGCGAGGTTGATGATGTCGTAATAGTACGACCACAGATAACCACGGCAGTACGAATAGAAGTTACCACGCTCGTAGGGTTCAAACCAGCCGTAGTTGCTCTTTTTCATCGCCATGTCACCCGATTGGATATCGGTGTACATATCGATGGAGCGCTGACCGAAGGTATCGTGGTCTCCTCCAAAAGCGTAGAGCTGGGAATAGATACCCAATAGAGCACCCTGCAGTTTGTCAGGCAGTTTCTGGTATTGCTCCTCAAGGAGCACACCTCCTTCAGGATACTGGGTTAAGAAGCTGTCACCACAAGAGCTGAGGCCCAAACCCAATATAACGGTTGCAAATAAATATTTTACATTTTTCATTGTCGTAATCTCCTATGGTTTAGAAATGAACTTTAATACCTCCCATGACGGTGGACAGCGGGCTGTAGTCGTTATAACTGTTGCTACCGCTGGAAGACATCATCGGGTTGTAGCCGCGGCGAGCGGATGCGATGCACAGGTTGTCCGCTGCTACCCAGATTTGCAGCTGGTTCAGTTTAATCTTCTCAATCCATTTCTTCGGGAATTTGTAACCCAAGTTAATATTGTTCAAGCTCAAGAAGCTGTTGCTGGTCAGGAAGCGGTCCGAAGAAGCGTTAGCGTACTGGTCAGCACCGTTGGACAAACGAGGGATATTGGTGTTCTTGTTCGTCTCCGTCCATGCGTTCTTGATATCCTTGTGCCAGTTCATACTACCGATTTTGTCGCTGTGCATGAGCAGTGCGTACATTTTATCGTAGCCGTAACCGCCGATACGATAACTGCAGCTTACGCTCAGCGTAACGCCGTATGCCTCAAAGTCGATACCAAAACCGCCGTCGAGGTCCGGCATATAGCTCTTGCCTACATAGTTGCTACCGGCGTAGGTGTATTCTTCGCCCGTAACAGCAACCGTTTGGATGTCGGCATTCGGGTGCTTGAGCTTGTACTCATATACGGAACCGATATAGTTGTCGCCTTTCTGACCATCGTTAATCAGCTCAGCCGAGTTGTGACCGAAACCACCCTTCGAAGCATCATAGTAAGCGGTGTACATCGCTTGACCCTGGTCGTTCACACCCTCGTAGTGCGTCATATACCAGTCTGCTGTGGAGTGACCTACCGCCATACCACCGGACATAACCATGCGCTCGGGGTTACCGTTCTCGTCATAGCCGTCGATAGGCATCTGGAGCATTTGGTTGCGGTAGAAACCGCCGTTGAGACGTACGTCCAATTTGATATTACGCAGGTCGATGGCGTGTGCCTTGAAGTCAAACTCGAGACCCTGGTTCCACATCGCAGCGTCGTTTACGTAGTAACCGCCGTAACCCAACGAAGGAGCGACATAGCGCGGGAAGAGCATGTTGTCGGTTTCTTTGTAGAAGTAGTCGATTTCTACATCGAGGTACTTGCTGATAGAGAACTCGAGACCGAGGTCAATCGTACTCGTGCGCTCCCATGTCAGTTCCGGATTACCTTTGTAACCCCATACATAACCTTTGTTGCCATCTACATTCTCTACGTTGTACTTGTCGGAGAAGAGCATATCGCCGATTTCCTGGTTACCGAGCACACCCCAGCTCAGACGGAGTTTACCATTCTTGAGCCAGTCTGCGGCCTCGGTTCCCTCGAAGAAATGCTCGTTGGTGAAGTTCCAAGCTGCACCTACCGAACCGAAATGACCCCAGCGATGACCCTTAGCGAACTTACTCGAACCATCGGCACGGTAGTTAGCGGTAATCAAGTAGCGGTTGTCATACTCGTAGGTAGCGGTAGCCAGGGCAGACTCAAGCGTGCTGGTACGTGCGTAACCCTCCACAGCGTCCATCGAAACGGCGTTGCTCAGCTCGTTCGCATCGTCCTCTACGATATTCTTCTTAAAACCGTACTGCATGTTATAGGTATAGTACGTGATCTCGTGACCGGCCATGACGCGAACCATGTGCTCGCCAAAGGTCTTGGTGTACTCCAACAACTGGTTGCTCGTGAAGGCGAGGTGGTTGAACTGCGTGTTGCTGACACGACCGATACCGGCTGCGTCGCCGTAGTACTTGTTGGTCAGGCCGTTGTGACGCTGGTTGAGGTATTGTACACCGGCATTCACAGTGAACTTCAGTCCTTCGTAGAGCTTGAACTCCAGGAAAGCGTTAGCCACGGTCTGGTGCATTCTCGAGCGGCTCTTGTCCCACTCGAGCGAACCCGCAGGGTTGATACCAAAGGAGTAGGGACGACCACCTTCTTCGCTGATGTTCTCGTTTCCGTTGTCTCCGTAGTCATACATCTTACGACCGGTAGCGGGGTCCATACGAACCTGACCTGTTACGGGGTCATATACATAAACCGGATAGATAGCCGGAATCTGGTTCACGAATGCGAAACCGTCGTTGGCTGCGCTACTCTGAACCGGGTCGTTCATCTCGGCGTACGAATACTGGATATTCAAACCGCCCTTCAGCCATTTCTTAGCCTGGTAGTTCACGTTCGCACGGGTGTTGAAACGCTGGAAATCGGATTTAGCGTAGTAACCCTCGTCCTTGAGGTAACCGAAACTGGTGTAGTAGTTCAGTTTCTCGTTACCGCCGCTGATTTTTGCGGTGGCTTCGAACTTGGCTCCGTTACGGAACAGGGCATTGTACCAGCTGTCCATGTTCTGGAACTGCGCCAAACGGTGAGCACTGTTGTAGTTGAAGTGCGGATCGACCTTTCCGTTCGTCTCCGGCACTACGAGCAGGTTACCTGCCTTGTCCCAGAGGTTATAGATGGTCGGAATACCGTTCGAACCATACAAGTTGGTGTTCGCGTATTTCTCTGCGGCCGACACCCCGCTGCCGTTCACGTGGTGGCTCTGGTTGTACAAGCTCTGCCAGCAGGTAACGATATAATCCTCAGGAGAGTCAATTACATCGTACATCGGCAGCAAACGCATGTTCGCACCGCCTTTGACATCCACTTCTATCTTGGCTTCGTCACCGTTCGAGCTACCTTTCTTGGTGGTGATGAGCACAACACCGTTCGCACCACGACTACCGTACAGAGAGGTAGCGGTGGCATCCTTCAGAATAGTAGTGCTGGCTATATCTCCCGGGTCGATGGAGCTGATAGACGCTGCATCGAGCGCGATACCATCTACTACGTACAGCGGAGCGCTGCTTGCGGAGATCGAACCGATACCACGGATACGGATGGACGAAACGGTACCCGGCTGACCGCTGGAGTTAACGACCTGAACACCGGCAACCTCACCGGCGAGGGCTTTCGTCACATCGGACGGGTTCTTCTTCTCGATGTCCTCAGCCTTGACAGCCTGCGCCGAACCGGCGTACGCGCCCTTGGCAACGGTACCGTAACCGGTCACAACGACTTCCTGAATCAACTTCGTGTCGTCGGACATCACAATTCGTAAGTTCTCTCCGGCATTGACCTCTACGGTCTTCATACCCACATAACTGATAACCAAAGTCTTCACAGACTCCGGTACCTCCATCTCGAATTTACCATCGTAATCCGAGATCGTACCTTGTGTGGTGCCCTGAGCCTGAACGCTGGCGCCGATAACGGGCTCTCCGTTCTCATAGACTACCACACCGCTAACCTTCATGTCTGCGTACAATCCGACGCTCAACATAGCCAGTAGCGCAAGTGTAAAAATCTTCTTCATTGTTTGTTACTATTTGTTGTTAATTATCTTCGTCTCCGTTTCTCCGTTTACGCCCGTACGTATATAAAATAGGGAATACGCATACGCGCACAAACGAAAAATCGTGCAAAGATAATACAATTTTTCCACATGACCAAATTTTTTTAAGAAAAAAGTGCAAAAATTTACTTTTTGCCCTATTCGTACGTCAAAATGTAACGATTTTCGGTGCAAAAAAGTTCTTTTGCCACTTCGAGTAGCGTCTTTGATGACGTTTCTGCTATTTTGGCGAATGTCTCTTCCCAGAGCGGAGCGCAACCGTGGTAGAGCATCGACTTCGCCATAGCCAGCGCGCTGTTCTCGCGGTTCTGCGCCGAGATGGCCATTTGCCCGCGTAACTGCACGAGTGCGTGCTTGAGTGCGCTCTCCGAGAGCGGTTGTTCGCTCAGCTTGGCGAGTTCGTTGTGCACCAGTCCCAGACTGTGGTTGTAGTCTTCGGGGTCGCAAGCCCAGTAGATGCACCAGTAACCGGTGTCGCTGAGCGGCGTATAGGTGGACTCCACCGTATAGACCAGTCCGCGTGCCTCACGCAGACTGAGATTGAGACGGCTGTTCAGACTACCGCCGCCAAGGATATTATTGAGCAGAAAGGTAGCTAACTGTTTGTCATGGCCTAAGGGATAAGCCCGACCGCCTACCATCGCATGCACCTGATGCGTGTGTTTTTTGAAGTGGGCAGACCGTGTCGTTTCCGTGTCATTCTCGATCCATTCTCGTATCGTTCTCGAATCGTTCCCGTTAGATAAACGGGGTTGAAGATGTCCGAATTCGCGTTCGGCGAGGCGGAAGATCTTCTCCGGTTTGACGTTGCCCTGGCAGAAAACGACCATTCGGTCGGGAGTATAGTGCTGTTGCATCCATTGTTTGGCATAGTCGGGCTTGGCGGAGAGATGACGGAGTGTCTTTTTTGTGCCTAATATAGGCAGGGCGAGACTGCTGCCGGCGAAAACGAGGCTCTCGAAGTCGTCGTAAATCAGTTCGCTCGGGCTGTCGTTATAGCTCTCTATCTCGTCCATGATGACCATCCGCTCTTTGTCCGTTTCCTCTTTTTTGAAAACCGGTTCAAGGAGCATCTCTGCAATCAGATGGAGCGTCAGTTGCACATGTTCAGCGAGGATAGCGGCATAGAACGTGGTCTCTTCCTTCGTCGTATAGGCGTTTATCTCGCCGCCTATGCCTTCGATGGCGTGAATGATTTGCCGTGCCGAATGGTGCGCGGTACCTTTGAATACGCAATGTTCGATATAGTGCGCCATTCCGTTCTCTTCAGGCTGTTCGTGGCGCGTACCGGCACCGACCATCACACCCACGTACGCGACGGGAGAAGGCGTCCATTGATGCACAATTTTGACGCCATTAGGCAAAATATGATAAAAAGTTTGCGTATTTTCTTGCATAATTCAAAAAAAAGCAGTAATTTTGCAGCCCATTTCGATGTAAGCGAGCGGCATTGGCGGAATTGGTAGACGCGCCAGACTTAGGATCTGGTTCCGCGAGGAGTGAAAGTTCGAGTCTTTTATGCCGCACAACGGACCTTTTTCGGGTCCGTTTTTTCATTCACTCACTCATTCACTCTTTTTCGCTTCCTGCCAGAGTGCTTCCATCTCGTCCAGGCTCATGTCTTTGAGTTCTTTGCCTTGCTCTTTGGCTTTGGCTTCGATATAGTTGAATCGTCGGATGAACTTCAGGTTCGTCTGCTCGAGTGCGTTGTCCGGCTTGATTTTGTACAGCCGTGCAACATTAATCATAGCGAAGAGCAGATCTCCGAACTCGGCATCTTTGTTGCCGCCGTCTTCTGTTCTCAATTCCTGTTCGAACTCGGCTATTTCCTCTTTCACTTTCGCCCACACGTCCTCTTTCTTCTCCCAGTCGAAGCCTACGTTCGCCACTTTGTCCTGTATGCGGTACGCTTTCACGAGGCTGGGCAGGCTGTCGGGGATACCGCCCAAGACGGTCTTGTTGCCGCCTTTCTCTTTGAGTTTGACCTGTTCCCAGAGGTGGCTGACTTCCTCGGCGTTCTGCGCGGCTGCTTCGCCATAGACATGGGGATGACGGAAGATGAGTTTGTCGCAAATACGGTTACATACATCGGCGATGTCGAATTCTCCGGTCTCGCTGCCCATCTTGGCGTAGAAGACGACATGGAGCAGCACATCGCCTAACTCCTTGCTTATCTCCGTCATGTCGTGCCGGCTGATGGCGGTCGCCAGTTCGAAGGTCTCTTCTATGGTGTTCTGACGCAGGCTGTCGAAGGTCTGTTTGCGGTCCCACGGACATTTCTCCCGCAGGTCGTCCATGATGTCTAACAGTCGTCCGAAAGCCTTCAGTTGTTCTTCTCTGTTACTCATAGTTATGAAGTGTTAACTGTCCTTTGTTATCGAGCTTGGCGTATGTCCATTGCTGGAAGCAGTCTCCTAAGATGACCACTCGTGCTCCGCCGGCTATCTGTAGGTCCAGTTCGATATGCCGGTGGCCGAAGATATAGTAATCGCGGTGGTTGCTCTGCCTTTCCTGGTCTTTGGCAAACAGCACGAGTTCTTCTTTGTCTTCGCCCTTGTAGGGACAAGGGTTCGCGAGTTCTTTGAGCCGGCTGCGTTTCGCCCAGTTATAGCCGAACCGGTTGCCCACTTTCGGGTGCAGGCAGCGGAAGCAGAACTGCAGGAATGGCGAATGAAAAATGCGTCTCAGTTTCATGAATCGCCGTATTTTCTTCTGCACGGGTAGGGGATAGAGCGTCTCCCAGTTGTCGGGCAGCAGTCCGTCGCCGTGCGCGAGGAAGAGCGATTTGCCGTACCGCTGGATGGTACAGGGCTCGTAGTGTATCTCCGCACCCGTCATCTGCGCCAGACCGCCGAAGGTCCACATGTCATGGTTGCCCGTGAAAAAATGGACATGGATGCCTTTCTTGGTCAACCGGTGCAGTTCGCGGCAGAAAGGCTGGTACTGACGTTTGCCCTTGTCGCGGATGAAATACTCCATCCAGAAATCGAACATGTCGCCTAACATGTAGATCGACACGGCATCCTTGCTCATCTCTTCCAGCAGGTCGATAAGCTTTTTCTGGTGCGCCCAGCCGCGCTCAATCGCCAGGCTGCCCAAGTGTGCGTCCGATAGAAAATATATCATTCTAACAGTTTAACGCTTTAACATTTTAACAATTTAACGCGAAGCCTTAAAGGAAACCGAGCTCCAACTTGGCTTCCTCGGACATCATGTCTTTGTTCCATTCGGGCTCAAAGACGATGTTCACGTTCACTTCTTTGATGCCCTCCACGCTGCCTACTTTTTGGCGTATATCCTCTACGAGGAAATCGCCGGCGGGGCAGGAGGGTGCGGTTAGGGTCATCGTGATATCGCAAACGCCGTCGGGTTTGACGTCGATGCCGTAAATCAAGCCCAAGTCGTAAATGTTGACCGGAATCTCGGGGTCAAACACGGTCTTGAGCATCTTCAGTATAGCTTCTTCTGTTTCTAAAAACTCATTCATATCTCTATTCATCTCGTCCTCGGCTTTTCTTACAGCCGCAAAACGGCTGCAAAGGTACTGCTTTTTTTTGATATACGCAAATAAAATCCAAGATTTTTTTGAACGGCGGATGGTGTCAGCCCGGAGTATAAAGAAAAAAATGTAACGCTTTGTGCCAGCATAGCAGATATTTTGGGGGAAAATGCAAAAAATATTTGCATATTTGCAAAAAAAGCACTACCTTTGCACTCGCAAAGGTTTTATGTCAACGATTTGTGCCATATCGACCGCGTACGGGACGGGCGGAATTGCCGTCATCCGTGTATCCGGAGAGCAAGCTGTGCCCATTGCGGACAGCCTGTTCAGCGGACGTACATCCCTGCGGGACGCCAAGCCCGGAACCGTCCATTTCGGGCGGATAGAACGGGCGAAAGAGGTGCTCGACGAGGTGCTCTGTTCGGTATTCCGTGCGCCGCACTCCTTCACCGGCGAGGACACGGTAGAGATAGCGTGCCACGGCAGTCTGTATATCCAGCAAGAGCTGCTCCGATGGCTCATCGATGCGGGCTGCAGAGCTGCCGAACCGGGTGAGTTCACACGGCGTGCGTTTCTGAACGGGAAGATGGACCTTACCCAAGCGGAAGCCGTGGCGGACCTCATCGCTGCACAATCGAAAGCCGAGAAAGACCTTGCCCTCAGTCAGCTCCGCGGCTCCGTATCCAACGAACTGACCGCTTTGCGAGAAAGGCTGCTCCATTTCACTTCGCTCATCGAACTCGAACTCGATTTTGCCGACCATGAGGAACTGGAGTTCGCCGACCGCACCGAGCTCAACAGCCTTGCCGCGGAGATAGAGACCAAACTGGCGGCGCTGATGGCTTCGTTCCGTACCGGCAACGCCATACGAAACGGTATTCCCGTCGCCATCATCGGAGCACCGAACGTAGGCAAATCGACACTCCTCAATGCCCTGTTAGGCGAACAGCGAGCGATTGTCAGTGACATCCAGGGTACGACACGCGACACGATAGAAGACACACTCGTCATCGACGGCATCCTTTTCCGACTCATCGACACAGCCGGTCTGCGCGACACGGACGACAAACTCGAGAACATGGGTATCGAGCGAAGCCGGCAGGCAGCGGAGAAAGCGCAAATCGTCATCTATGTAACGGACGAAAGGACGAACGGGCTAACGGACGAAAGGCTCAAAGGGCTCAAAGGCACGATCATACATGTGCGTAATAAAGCGGATTTAATGGAGCCAGGAGTCAGGAGTCAGGAAGTAGGACTATATATCTCTGCCAAGAAAGGCGAGATAGAACCGCTTAGGCGCGAACTGGTGCGCATCGCTCGCGACTCCATGCAGACCTCCGCGGTCATGCTCTCCAATGTGCGGCACTACGAAGCGGTCAGCCGTGCCCACGAGGCGATAGAGCGCGTGCAGCAAGGTTTGGCTGACGGCCTGTCCGGCGAACTGCTTTCGCTCGACCTGCAGGACTGCCTCGCTGCGCTCGGAGAAGTGACCGGACAAATAACCAACACCGAAGTGCTGACGAATATATTCAGCAAATTTTGTATAGGGAAATAACAAACAGTCAAATCGTAAATAATCATGATTTTATCCATGACCGGTTACGGAAAAGCCGAAACAATTTTCCGGGAACATAAACTGGTGTGCGAAATCCGTTCGCTCAATTCCAAATCCGTTGATTTATCTATGCGGCTGAACCCTGCTTTGCGTGCCCACGAGCTGGACCTGCGTACGCTCGTCAGCAAACGCGTGGAGCGCGGTAAGATTGACCTGGCTATCTACGAAGATGCAGCCGGTAGCCAAGAGCTAACCGCCAACAGCCTAATCAACTGGGACGCATACAAGCACTATACCGAGCAGTTCAAAGAGCAGATGGGTGTCGATGTGGTGCCGGCGGAAGTGCTGGCGTCCATCCTTCGTTTTCCCGATGTGCTGAAGGTGCAGGAAGACTGCTCCGACCTCACGGACGAGGAGTGGACCTCCATACAGGCGCTGCTCAACCAGGCTCTCGATGCCTTCGATGCCTTCCGTACGCAGGAAGGAGCTGCCTTACAGGCAATGTTCACCGAGAAACTCGACGGCATAGCTGAGCTGTTAGCACAAGTGGAACCGTTCGAGAAAGGACGCGTGGCGAAAATCAAAGAGCGACTCGAGCAGAACCTGGCGCAACTGAGTGCGGAGACACAAGCCGAGATAGACCGGAACAGACTCGAGCAGGAGATGATTTATTACCTAGAGAAACTCGATATCACCGAGGAGAAAGTGCGACTGACCAACCATATCAAGTATTTCCGCGAGGTGATGGCGAACGGCGAAAAGACGAACGGCGAAGGGAACGGGGTAGGAAAGAAACTCGGTTTTATCGCCCAGGAGATGGGACGCGAAATCAACACCCTCGGCTCCAAATCCAACCAGTCCGAGATGCAAATCATCGTCGTCAAGATGAAAGATATCCTCGAACAAATCAAGGAGCAAGTACTGAACGTGTTATGATCTATATATTTTGTGCGCCTTCGGGCAGCGGTAAATCCACCATGGTCAGACATCTGCTGACCAAGCACCCCGACCTGTTTGAACTCTCGGTCTCTTGCACCACGCGTCCGCCACGCGGACAGGAAGTAAACGGCAAAGAGTACTATTTCATCTCCGTGGAGGAGTTCCGGAAACGGATTGAGCACAACGATTTCATCGAGTACGAGCAGGTCTATGAAGGACTCTACTACGGTACGCTCAAAGAGGAGATAGACCGCATCGAAGCCGCCGGACGACAAGTGCTGTTTGACGTGGACGTGAAAGGCGGTATCCATCTCAAAGAGATATTGGGCGACAAAGCTACCTCTATCTTCATCTGTCCGCCGTCGATAGACGAGTTGCGCCGCAGGCTCGAAGGACGAGGAGACACCAGTCCCGAGATGATCGAGAAACGGCTGGCGAAAGCCGAGGAAGAGTTGTCCTACAAACCCCGTTTCGACCGCGTGGTCATCAATGACGACCTCGCTCATGCGTACGAGCAACTCGACGCCATCATCGAAAATGGTTAAAAAAGTCGGAATATATGGTGGTAGTTTCAACCCCGTGCACTTCGGGCACGTCGGTTTGGCGAAATGGGTCATTGAGCATACGGACCTCGATGAACTGTGGCTGCTCGTCAGTCCCAACAATCCGCTCAAGGACGCGCACATCTTAGCACCCGAACAGGAACGGCTCCAGGGCGTGCGGGAGGCCATCAAAGATATTCCGGGCTTGAAAGCATCGGACTTTGAATTCTCGCTGCCACGACCGTCTTATACCGCCAACACGCTGCGCGAACTGCAAAAAGCGTACCCTGACTGCGAGTTCACACTCGTCATCGGCGAAGATAATCTCGCTATCTTCCCCCAATGGCGCGAGTATGAGTTTATCTTGGAGAATTTCCGTATATTCGTGTATCCCCGCAAAGGAGAAAATCTGTCAGCGAGTGAAACGGTCTGTCAAGCGAAGCCGGTCAAAGAGATTCGTTTCCTCAGCGAAGCGCCTCTTTTCGATATCTCATCATCCGCCATTCGCCGCGAGCAAGGACGTCAATGAGTTGCAGTCCTTCTTTCTGCGCTGCGGCCTTCAGTGCTTCACCGTCCGACTCATAAAATCCGCTTATCCACAGCTCGCCGTTCGGCGTGAGGTTCTGCGCGTACGCGGGCATGTTCTCTATTAGGATATTGCGATGAATATTAGCGAGAATGAGGTCGAAGGGTCCTTCCGGCGGGGTGGAGCCCAAGCGTACATCAATCGTCTCTCCGTTCAGCGCCGCGTTCTCTTTGGCGTTCGCCACACTCTTCTCATCGATATCCACCGCCACTACTTTTGTTGCTCCGAGGCGTTTGGCAAAGATAGCCAGCACACCCGTGCCCGTACCGTGGTCAAGGACATGTACGATTTGACGATTTACGAAGTACGACTGACGATCGATTAGCGCGTCAATCATCATGGATGTCGTCTCATGGTGACCGGCGCCAAAAGCACAATGTGGCACGATGGTGATGCCCAAAGGCAGTTCCTGAACCGGATGCTCCGCCTCCCACGTCGCATTCCAGTTCTCGTCCGGCACTTCGGAAACGGAAACCGCACAATGGTATGACGAAAGGAGGTCTTTGATGGCATCCTCGTTCTGTTTCCACAGTTCCGAAGGGATATAGTAGTCCGCGTGGCCTTTCTGCGGTTCTGAACCCTCGTCGATGGTGTCCACGCCGAGGTCGCAGAGCTGCTGGTCGAACAGGTCTTTCTGCCATTCTTCGGCAAAAGAGCTCTCAATGTGTAAAACGTGATATCGCATAACCCACCAGGTAATTACTGCCACCAATGAATACCGCATCGTCCGCTTCGGCGTGCTCAAGGGCGTAGTTGATGGCTTCGTCGGGCCGGTCTATCGCCAAACCCTCCTTGCCCCACATCTCCAACATCTCTTGTGCCGAACGTGCGCGCTGCGTGTCGGGACGCGTGAAGATATAATGGTATCGTTCGCCTGAAGGTAGCAGACGCATGACGACCTCCGTATCCTTGTCGTTCACCTGTCCGAACACGATCCATATATGCGGGTTGGTCAGTTCGCGTAGTTGTTGCGCTACGTACTGCAGTCCGTGGCTGTTATGGCCCGTGTCGCATATCACGAGCGGCTTCTCTTGCATCGTCTCCCATCGTCCGCGCAGACCGGTCATCGAGCATACATGGGCGAAGCCGTCCTTAATGGAGGATTTGAAGATTTGAGGATTTGAAGATTGGAAGATGGACGAGTAGTTTCTGAGGACTTGTAGGGCGACGTAGGCGGTCTGGAGGTTGTGCTCCTGGTAGTTGCCTTTGAGTTCGCACTCCGGCGCTTGGCGCAAACGGCGGGACCGCAGATAGCCGCACTGGTCGGCAAACCAGATACGGCAGTCGGTCGTCTCAAGTCCTTCGCCGAGGATACCACACTCACGCGCACGGTCGAGAAACACGTTCATCGTCTGCGGGTGTGTCTCGCCGATGACGCACGGCACGCCGGGTTTGATAATTCCGGCTTTCTCACGGGCTATCTTCGCCAGCGTGTTGCCTAAAAACTCTGTATGGTCCATGCCAATATTGGTGATGACGGACAGGACAGGTGTCAGCACATTCGTGCTGTCCAGTCTTCCGCCCAAACCGGTCTCGATAACCGCTATATCCACGTTCTGCTGTACGAAATACCAGAACCCGAGAGCCGTCATGGTCTCGAAGAACGAAGGCTGCAGTTCATCCAGGAATGCCTTGTTCTCCGTCACAAACGCCGCAACTATTTCTTCCGGAATCGGTTTGCCGTTGACACGAATTCGTTCGGTCAGCGAGACCAGATGCGGCGAGGTGAACAGGCCTACACGTAGTCCCGCTGCCTGCAGTGCGGCGGCTATCAGATGGCTTGTGGAACCCTTTCCGTTCGTGCCCGCCACATGCACGGCTTTGAGCACTTCGTGCGGATTACCCACGTGCGCCATCAGACGGAGCGTGTTCTCCAGCCCGGGTTTGTATGCCGCGGCACCTACCTGATGAAAGGGCGGACGGGAGTTATACAGATATTCTATGGCTTCGTTATAATTCATAAAGGCTAAAGGCTAATGGCTAACTCTTCTCCACAGCGTTGAAATCGAGTATGCCTTCCGCCCGTTTGCGCGAGAGCCATTTGTATAGCTTCGGTGTGACGCGGATAGGTATAGAGCGGCTGGTGAGGCTTACCTGCTGACGGTTGAGCGGGTTGAAAACGGTCAAGTGAAGCCGTCCTTGTCCGGGATTGGCTTTGACTTCGTCCGTCAGTTCGTCCGTCAGTTCAGCGGTTATAGCGTTGAGGTCCAGCCGCACGTTGATACCATCGGTTCGTTTGTCCTGCACCTCGCTGAGCATATCCACGCGCTGTACGACGAACTCGAAATCCGATTGTTCGTCCGGCGACTCTTTGAACCATTTCTGTCCGGCTCCGCGTTGCTGTACCACGCCGTTGACCTGCACGTACAGGTCTTTGAGCATAAGATGGGCGAACTGGCTGTAGGCGTTGCCGAAGAGCACGAACTGGTAACTGCCGGTGTAGTCCTCTATCGTGTATCGGCCGTAAGGGTTACCTTTCTGGCTGCGTAGCTGTTCGGCATTCGTGATAAGACCGCCGAGCAGGCATGCCTGATTCTTATGAGCAGCGATGAACTCGGAGGGAAGAAGCAGTTTCTCCTCCGGCTGTTCGGCTTGCTGCACGCGGATACGCTTCTCCGCTTCGCCGCGTGTCTCCGCCTTGCGCCAGGCATCAAATTGCGTCAGCTCGTTGGCGGTGATATTACATAGTTCGCGCACCTCGTATTCGTATTCGTCCAGCGGGTGAGCGGAGAGGTAGATACCGATGAGGTCTTTCTCTTTGTTGAGCCGTTCGATGGTGTCCCACCGTGCTACCTGAGGCAGTTCGGGGTGTTTCACTTCGACGGCGAGGTCGAGGTCACCGAACAGCGAGTTGGTACTGTTCTCTTTGTCTGCCTGCCATTTCTGGCCGTAGTTCATCAGCAGGTCAAGACCGCTCAGACCGTCATCGTTGAGGCCGAAGAACTGCTCGCGGTAGATATCTTCGAAGCACTCGAAGGCACCCGATTGAGCGAGGTTCTCAATGGTCTTTCGGTTACAGGACTGCAGGTTGACACGCTCGAGAAAATCGAAGATGCCGGTGAACTTACCGTTCTTCTCGCGCTCGGAGATGATAGCTTCGGCCGCTCCTTCGCCTACGCCTTTGATGCCACCCAAACCGAAACGGATAGCACCCTCTTTATTGACGGTGAAGGTCAGTTCGGACTCGTTCACATCAGGTTCCAACACATTGAGTACCAAGGCTTTACATTCGTCCATGAGTTTGGTAACCTCCTTGATATCATCCTTGTTGACCGTGAGGTTGGCAGCCATGAACTCGGCAGGGTAGTGTGCTTTGAGGTAACCCGTCTGGTACGCCACCCATGAGTAGCAGGCAGCGTGCGACTTATTGAAGGCATAGGAGGCGAATTTCTCCCAGTCGTGCCAGATCTTATCGAGTATCTTCGGGTCATGACCGTTCGCTTTTCCTCCGGACATGAATTTGTCTTTGAGCGACGCCAGTACCGCCATTTGCTTCTTTCCCATCGCCTTACGGAGCTTGTCGCTCTCGCCGCGGGTGAAGTTAGCCAGCAGACGGCTCAGAAGCATGACCTGCTCCTGATAGACGGTAACGCCGTAGGTGTCCTTGAGGTATTTCTCCATGACGGGGATGTCGTACGAGACCGGTTCGGTACCCTGTTTGCGGCGGATGAACTGCGGGATATAATCCATCGGTCCGGGCCGGTAGAGCGCGTTCATGGCGATGAGGTCACCAATGACGGTCGGTTTGAGTTCGCGCAGGTATTTCTGCATGCCTGCAGACTCGAACTGGAACACGGCGACGGTACGGCCTTCCTGGAAAAGCTTGTAGGTCAGTTCGTCGTCGATAGGTATTTGGTCGATGTCGATGTCTATACCGCGTGCTTTCTTGATATTCCGCAGGCAGTCCTTGATGATGGTAAGGGTGATGAGACCGAGGAAGTCCATTTTGATGAGCCCCACGGACTCCACCACATGTCCGTCGTATTCGGTGACGAGCACGCGCTTCTTGCTATTCTTGTCTTCGACGGAGGAGAGCGGAGCGAAGTTCGTCAGGTCGTCCGCGCCGATGATGACGCCGCAGGCATGAACACCCACCTGGCGAATTGTGCCTTCGAGTTGCGCCGCATAGTCCAGCATAGAGCGTGTGTTCGGGTCGCCGTTCTCATGTTCCTGCTTGAGTTCATCGATGTATTTATAGCAGTTCTTGAGGTTCACTTTGGGCTTTTTCGCACCCTCCGGCATGCCTTTGAGCACGCTGTCGGGGAACTCGCGGTCGGGGATGAGGCTCTTCAGCTCATTGACGCGCGGCAAAGGAATCTGCTGCACGCGTCCTACATCGGCGAGGGCGGATTTGGTAGCCATCTTTCCGTAGGTAACGATATGCGCGACGTGCGTCTCGCCGTACTTACGGCTGACATAATCCAGCACTTTGCCTCGTCCGCAGTCTTCGAAATCGGTATCGATATCCGGCAGGGAAATACGGTCGGGATTGAGGAAACGTTCGAACAGCAGGTCGTACTTGAGCGGGTCGAGGTCTGTTATCTTCAGACAGTACGCCACTACGGAGCCGGCCGCAGAACCACGACCGGGACCGACGGACACGTCCAGTTCTTCGCGTGCCGCACGGATGAAGTCCATGACGATGAGGAAGTAACCCGGGAAACCCATCGAGATGATGGTATTGAGTTCGAACTCGATGCGCTCTTTGAGCTCCTCGTCGTTCTCCAGCCGCTCTTGACCGTAACGCTCCAAGGCACCTTGCATCGTCAGATGGCGCAGGTACGCGGACTCGAAGGCCAGACGGTCGGGATAGTCCTCTTCTTTTCCGAACGAAGCGGGGATGTCGAATTTAGGCATGATAGGGTCGTGGTCGATATCGTATATCTCCACTTTATCGACTATCTCCTGGGTGTTGGTGAGTGCTTCGGGGATATCGCTGAAGATGGCCTCCATCTCCGCGGGTGTCTTGAGCCACTCCTGCTTGGTGTAGTGCATTCGGTTGACGTCATTGACGAAATGGTTGGTGCTGAGGCAGATAAGGCGGTCGTGCGCCTCGGCGTCCTCTTCGTTGACGAAATGGCTGTCGTTGGTGGCGATGAGTTTGACGTTGTATTTATGCGCCAACTCGATGAGCACGGGGTTCACCTGTTTCTGCCGCTCATAGACCTCTACGTCTGCGCCGGGTTTCTGCGTCTCATGGCGCTGGAGTTCGATATAATAGTCCTCGCCAAAGAGGGACTTGAACCACTTGACGGTCTCTTCCGCTTCGGCAAACACACCCTGCTCAATGAGCTCTGGCAGCGAAGCGGTCTGTGCTCTGTCAGCGATAGCGATCTGTGCTCCTAAAATTTTCTGCGGCAACTCGCCTCCCAGACACGCGGAGCTGCAGATGATACCTTCGTGCCATTTCTCCAGCAGTTCCTTGTCGATACGCGGTGTATGATAGAAGGCATCGGACATAAAGCCATGGGAGACCAAACGGCAGAGGTTATGATAGCCGACGATGTTTTTCGCCAGCAGGATAAGATGCCATCCGGAACGGTCGATGACGTATGTTCGTCCTTCGGCGTTCACGGCTTTGTCGTCGTTCATCGAGTGGCGTCCGCGGCGAGCACAATAAGCCTCGGTACCGACGATAGGTTTGAACGGCACGAACTCCGTTCCGTTCGCCTCTGCGTCGGCTTTGCGGGCTTTGTTGATACCCTTGCAATAATCGAGCAGGTCCTTGATGCCGTACATGTTACCATGGTCAGTCAGCGCGACGGCGTTCATGCCCGTCCCGATACATTTATCTACTATCTCATCCACTTTCGACAAGCCGTCCAGCAGCGAATAATGGGAGTGCACATGTAAATGCGTAAAATTCATAGCCCTTTTCAAAAGTATTCTTATTTGCGGTGCAAAGGTACAACAAATTTACGATATGTGCAAATAAAATCAAAGATTTTTTTTGAAAAGTCGAAAGGACTAACGGACTAACGGGTGAACATTAGAAGGGATAGCCTATGCCGAAGTTGATGCGGATGGCATCAAGAGCGGAAGGGATGTTGAAATAGGTGTTGATGGGTTGTGTGTAGTCGGGTTTCCAGGTCTTTTTGTCATACCTGTAGGTCTGGTATGGCGTATGGATAGCCACTCCGACATCCAGGCGGACGACGAGTCCGTCTATATCGAGGCGTAGTCCGGCACCGGTGCCCAATGCAATCTGCTTGGCGAAATCGGGATTATTGAAAATACCATCGTAGAGGGTGACGCCCTCCGGTAAGCCAAGGGAGTTGATGTACTCCGGATGACCGACATGGTCGAAGATATCTTTGAGAGAGTACCAGTTCCACACGTTTCCGGCATCGAGGAAAGCGGCACCGCATAGTTTCCATACAATCGGGAAACGGAATTCGAAATTGGCTTCGAGCTTCAAGTCACCGGCGTGGAAGAAATTCTCGTCGTACTTGATGGAATGGAAGTTACCCGGTCCGTAGGCATACGGCGAAGCGGCACGGAGACTATTCGGTCCGCCGGTATAGAAGGCTTCGGAGAGGGGGCTGAAGAACGAGTTACCGAGAGGTATATTCGCGCCGGCGTAGAGACGGGTAGCGATACAAATCTGCTCCGTGAAATTGAACTTATTCCGCAGTTCGGCAGTGAGTTTGACGAACTGGTTGAAGGTGATTTTGCCGAGCGGTTTGTCCATTTCATCCCATTTCTTTCCTGCCAGGCAATAGAGAGCGTTGATGAGGTTTCCGGACTCCTTGACGCCGAGGTTGAGGAAGGTGTTGACAGCCCGCTTGGAACGATAGTTATCGTAGATAAGATTATATCCGATAGAGGGTACGAACTCGTCTCCGGCGATGACTTTAATGAGTTGCGGGAACTCCGCCGCCTTGTCCAGCAGGCTGTCCGTCTCGGCCTTCATCATCACTACCGAGAGGGAGAAGGGCGTGAAAGCATGGGTGACATAGTCGTTATTGGGCGAATGGATGAAATAGGTGAAGGAGCCGGAAATCTTATGCACGCCGTACCCACCGGCTATGTTCTCGTACTGATAGCCGAGCATGTAACGCGTGTCGCCATCAGGGTTGTTATCCCCCGCCCAATGGAGATACGGGAAGATGAGCGAGGCGTTAAGACCGAGTTTGTAGGTGTCGGTTTTCCTCGGGTTACCGGGACGTCTGCCCCGCAACGCCCAGTAGTAAGCTCCGTTGCCTTTGATGGTGAAGGACTCACCTCTGCCCATGAGATTCCTAATGGAGGTCTTGAGCGTGAGATCGGGACCGATACTATTGTTCGAACGGTAGGCGACACCGGCATCGGCGGTAAGGCTGTAAGTGCGGGTTATGCTGTCTCCGCGGAAGAGTTCCTGCCGTTTCCAGTCCTTAAGCGCACGCACGCCGAGACCGGACTTGTAGAGTTCGCCCTCGAGGATATTGTTGTAATCGCGCTGCGAGAAGAGCCGCAGAAGGACGTTTCCATCTTTGGTCAGTTTGTAGTCCGCGGTGAGGCTGGTGAAGAGTCCGTTCGATGTGTTAACCTCGGGGTTATCGGTGAGGGTAGAGCCGATGGTGACGCGCAGCTTGTCCTTGAAGAACGACTTGCTGATAGCGATATTCATATCGTTGGTTTTGCCTGCTGCGTGCTCCGTCTGCGCGCTGCTGATGTCTATATCCACTATTTTCCCGAGTTTCGAGTTCGCCATGGCTGCGTTGAGACGACTGTTTATGATAGAGGATAGCGCATAGCCGTCTCTCTGCGCGGCGACATTACTCTCGCCGACGTACATACCCGTTGCGAGCAACGTAGCCGCCAGTCCTTCTCGTGTCTCCTCATCGACGGAGGCAAGTTCGCGGGTAATCGTCTCGTCTTCCGGTGCTTCGAGGAAGAAACCGATGCTTTTCAGTCCTATCGAGTCCAGTTCGCCATTCACGCGCACACCGGTGGTAAAATCGACTCGTCGTGTCTCTTCTTCTTCGGACTCGACGTCCGCTTTTACTTTCTGCGAAGCCGAGATATTCAGCCGCGTTTTGCCGATCGGTCCATTGAATGCTACGTTACTCCCGGAGTCCACGCGGAAAGGCATGATAGGGTATATCTTAGGCGAATACCGCACGAATCCATCGTCCACATTGATGCGACCGTCAAGAGTCAACGGTTCGCTTTCCGCCATCTGATATTTGACGTTCACCATACCATACGGTTTGACCTGCGCGAGGTTCTTCTGGTCGATAGGGTAGGTGATGTCGGTCGTCGGAAGGAGTGTCACGTCTATGTCGGCAACGATGCTGTCGAGCGGTCCGGTAACCCGTCCGCGGATGTCGGTCGCCAGTTCGCCATAAACGGGGATAGGTCCGCCTTGCGGCAGTTTGACGGGTGCAAAACTATCCGCTGCGAGTGTGACATCCATGCGCATACTATCGAGGTCGAGACCACCGGTGAGGGCGATGAATGTACTATCGGCGCCATAGACAGGCAGACCATTGAGATCTACGTGGTTATGGCTCATGATAATAGGCGTTTCGCCGAGACTGAACCCCACGTCATAAGGCTTGTATCGCGCGGAAATATTGAGCGGATGTACTTCGGCTGAGATGTCTGTCTTAGCGGGCAAACCATCTACAGAGGCTGCGGCACGAACGGCTCCACGCAGCGCGATGTCGGGCAGTTCGACGAAGCCCTCCACGATATCGAGCGGAATAGCCTCAGTCTCCACCTCCGCGCGTATAGCGTGCGCGTATTC
The DNA here is from genome assembly GCA_902778935.1 of uncultured Bacteroidales bacterium. Classification (GTDB taxonomy): domain Bacteria; phylum Bacteroidota; class Bacteroidia; order Bacteroidales; family Paludibacteraceae; genus Colicola. The sequence continues at coordinate 90,957 of CACYZT010000001.1, read as the reverse complement.
GTCGGAAGGAGCAATGCGCATGTCGATGGTGTGGTTGCCAAGGTCGGTATTGTTGTAATTGATGCTATCGAGCGTGAGTTGTCCGTTGCCGTACAGTTCTCTTCCTTTGCGCTCGAGGTCCATCCGTACGCCCGCGTCCGTGCAAAGTCCGTAGAAACCCATTGCTCCGTCTGTGAGACGAGAGTCGGCAGTAAGGGACGCGTTCGTTCGTCCGTCCGTCATGGCTACGTTGAGCGAGGCTTTCGCAGGAGGCAGACGGAGGGTGTTGACTTTGGCGTTGGTTTCTCCGATGGTCGGGATGGCAGCATCGAGCGCCAGGTCGGTGCGCAGGGAGTCGGAGTTGAGCGTTAGGTTGAGTTGGTCGATGTCCAGCCCCGTGTCGTCGATGAAGGGTTGTGCGGGACTACCCTGACGCAAACGGATGTCAGCCCAGAGAGGCGGAATAAGCGGTCGGAGCGTATCGAGCATCGAGAGGTCGGAGAGCGAAGAGATGGGTTGTATGACCGTCGAGTCGCTGACGGCTTTGAGCAAAGGTTGGAGCCGGTTGATGAGCGTCATTACGTGCATCGGTGTGCCGGCGGTCAGGTCCAGTCCTTCGGTATTGAGCGCCAATGAAGTGGTGGTATCCGTGTCAAAATGGAGCAAGAGTTGGTCCGCTTTGAGTCGTTTTCCGGCTATCCGGGTACGGAGTTGGCGTACCTGCGCATCGTAGTCCACGGCTATGTTGTCTGGCGTCATGAAGCGCGCTACGCGGAACTGATGGTCGGTCTGCGCCTGTACGCGCAAGGCGCTGTCGGACATACTGACAGGCAGATGGAGCGTTCCGTCCACCGTTCCGTTCGCCAGTTCGGCATCGAGTACCATTCCCGAGACATCGATATGGTCATAGACGGCGTCCGTGAGATTGATGTGGAGTTTGCTTCTCATCGCTTTGGAGGAAGGGTTGATACCTCGTCCGGCAGCGTGTAAGTCGCCCGCCACGATGACGCGTGTGCTATCCTTGAGGAAAGGAGAGAGGTTGACCCGCTCCACATCGACCTGCATGTCGTACGCCTCGTCATCGATGTCGTAGAAGCCTCGCAGTTGAGCTTGGCTACCTTTGTAGTCCGCGTCTGCGCTTACATCGATACGCATGGTTTCGAGGTTCATCTCCGTAGTATAGAGGTCGGCTTTTGCGCCAATCTCGTCCGAACGGACATGCAGTCCGTTGCTGACGATGCGGTTTTCCGCCAAGTTCGCGCAGGCATTGCCGTAAATAGTGTCGGCAGGGATGGAGAGCTTACCCAGTCCGAAAACGAAGTTGCCGACGTCTATGCGCCGCGCATCGTAGAGGTTCGCTCCAACATCCGCCAGCACATTGGTGAGCAGGCTTTTTGTGCGGATGTCGAGGCCTAAAGGTGTGAGTCGGAAGTGTATGTTTCGCAACTCTCCGTCCGGCACATCGTAGGCCATGAGCATGGGAACGGTGTCATTGGCATTGTCGTTGGCATCGGTGGTGGTATCTGTTGAAGGACGCAGGTCGATGCCTACATCGGCATCGTGCAGACGCAGTCCGTGCAGCGGGTATTTGCCTTCGGCAATCACGATACCCGGGCTGGTTGTAGCCAGATGACCGACTATCACATCCACGCCGACGGAGCTGATGAGACTATCGGAATGGAAGGTGGTTGATTCCAATAGGAGCTGTTCCACCTCGATGGGAATAGCTGTTATCTGTTGGCCGTCAGCGATGGAACGATTTTCCGTCTTGGCGTTCGCACGCAAGCGGAGAGAGTGGACATAGATAAGTGTGTCCTGTCCGCGATGACCGACATAAAGGCTGTCTATCTCGACTGCCAAAGGCAGGTCGTTTTTCCCTTTGTAGGCCCGATAGAGCAGGAGAGGCGAGTGGTGAAAAGGCGAGAGATAGATATGACCGAGGTCGATATCGTAATCGGTCTGCTCATTGGCGATGACGAGCCCTTTATTGAGTACTTTCTGTCGTGCTTCGGGCACATAGAGTACGCATATTACTGCTATGAGCAGCAATAGTACCATACCCGTTGCCGCACCGATGATAGCAAGCGGGATCTTCCATATCAGACCGCGTTTGCTCACTTAGAAATTCTTCTGGACACCGAACTTCAGTCCGTACAGACCGGGCGTGAATTGGTTGGAAATGAGGTTGCTCAGTTTGCCGGAGAAGATGATGACATCATTCGAGAATTCGCGGCGATCGGCATAGCTGTACATGGTACCGCTGTAGCCCAGCGAGAGGATGGAGAAGAAGACCTGGAACGTGCTCTTTTTGTTAAACCGATAGGTGATAACCGGCGAGACCTGGAACCCGTATGTGGTGGAATAACGCAATCCGTCGTAATCGGTGTTCGCGGTCTTGCCTTCCGACACGCGCGGGAAGTCCATACCGGCATAGAGGTGCGCCTCCAGCCAGATGCCCACCTTGTCGTTAAAGAGCGATTTCATCTTGTACCGCACGTACGGCGCTACTTCCCATGAGCCTACATGAATACGCAGATCGGTGTAATAGGAGGTGTCTACCTCGGACACAAGAGAGGAACTCTTATAATTGGCGTAGCTACCGCCGAACCGCATACCCAAGTAAATCTTCTCCGTCAGTTTCCATCCTATCTCCGGGGTGAGGGCGATTGACCAGCCGTTCTCCCGGCTGTCCTTTTTGGTGTCGTGGTGGAAATAGATATCGAAGTTATAGCCGTAGTAGAGTTTCTGTTTCCACAGCGGAACCGGTTTAGCAGGCACCTCTACGGTAACCTGTGCACTATCGGTTGGTGTGTCGACCACCGTGTGGGTCGCAGTGCGGGTGTCGCCTACAACAGTGGCCACTCCGCCTAAACCTACAGCCAGAGGATCAGGCTCGCTGTTTTGCTGCGCGAACGCGGTAGAGGCACATAGTACGACCGCGGTTGTCAAGATATATATTCTATTCATGCGTTTCAGCTTTTGGTTCTTGGACCGGTTGGTCGTTTTCGCTCATATTCTTGAAGAACAAATCCACTACACGCTTGGTAACCACGGTCTTGCGCACGGCGTGCCGCACTTTGTCCGCTGCAGAAGGAGCATCGTCCGGAGTAGCAGCCATTTCCGCTTTCTGTGCTTGCTCTACCTGTTGTTCGCGCGCATCGATTTTGGCTTTGAGACGCGGCGAAGCGTGGTTATAAAGGAAGTTATAGCAAGGCATGGTAGCCTTCATAATATACGGGGTAAGGAAAGTCGTGAGTACCGAAGCCGCAACGATAATAGGATAGATAGCAGGGTCGGTAACGCCGAGTTTGCTACCGAGCGAGGCGATGATGAAGGAGAACTCACCGATCTGTACAAACGAGAATCCGGTTTGCATAGAGTCCTTGAGCGTCTCGCCTCCCCACCAGCAACCGAGCGTACCAAAGGTAATCATTCCGACGATGATAACCAGCGCGACAAAGAGGATAGAATCCCAATAAGCGACGAGCGAAGAAGGATTGATCATCATACCGACCGAGACAAAGAAGATAGCCGCGAAGACATTCTTGAGCGGCGCCATGAGATGCTCGATACGGTGTGCTTCTTTGGTTTCGGCAAGAATCATACCCATTACGAATGCGCCGAGGGCAGAACTGAAACCTGCTTCTTCTGCGGTCAGAACCATGCCGAGGCAGAGACCAAGCGCCAAGATGATAAGTATCTCGTCATTGAGATAAGGACGTACCCAGCGGAGGAAAGTAGGGATAATAAGAATTCCCACAACAAACCAAACGGCAAGGGTAACAACAAGGACGCCCACCTTCTCGAGCAATTCTGCGCCTTCGAAACTATTCTTGACCGCTATCGAAGAGAGCAACACCAAGAGCACGACGGCGATGATGTCCTCGAAGATAAGAATGGACGTAGCGCCCTTGACGAACCGCGCTTTGCCCAGTCCGGCTTCGTCAATCGCCTTCATGACGATGGTAGTAGAAGACATACAGAGCATAGCGGCAAGGAAAATCGAGTTCATGTTGTCCAAGAGGGAGAAACGGCCGACGCCGTAACCGAGAAGGAGCATACCTCCGACGATAGTGGAGACGCCGATGATCGCCACTTTGCCGGACTCGAAGAGGTTTTTCATACGGAACTCCAGACCGATACAGAAAAGGACAAAGAGGACACCGATGTTTCCCCATGTCTCGACATTCTCCATCTCTACGAGTTTCTCGCCGAAGAGATGAGGACCGACTAAAATGCCGGCTACGATGTAACCCAAGACAACCGGCTGCTTCAACAACTTAAACAGCAGACTAACGATGCCTGCCGTAATCATCAAAATGTATAAATCGTGTACCATAGAAAAAATAAAATAATGAGTAATTCGGCGGGAAACCAATCCCGCCGAACTGAAGATTTAGTTTTGAACCTTGAAGGTAATCTCCTCATTCACACCGCGATGAATCTCAACGGTTTGGTCCTTCCAGCCTTTCGTACCGTTGTCCCAAACGAGGAACTGGTATTTGAGTTTGGAAACAGAGAGAGGGATTTTGATGGTAGCTACGCCGAGCGCGTTGGTGTACACATAGTCATACACATCGGAACCACCAGCGATGAGCTCCTCCGGAGAAGGAAGTACTTCACCGATGATGATAGAAGCCCAGTCAGCGTAGAATACAGCACGCTGAGCCACAGGCAGCTCCATTGAGTCCTCAACATAAACGGTAACAGTGGAAGTCTCGGTCTTGCAACCAGTGAGTGCCAAAGTCATCAAAGCGACTAAAACTAAAGCCAGTTTTTTCATAAATTTTACTGTTTTAAGTTATACAAAATGGTTAATTGTTTAGCAAAGCATAAACTAATTCGGCTGCAAAATTACAATTTTTTTATGACATACGCAAGCAGATTGCTATTTTTTTTTCAAAAAACCTTGCGTATATCATTTTTTTATAGTAATTTTGCACTCAAATTGTAATTTGGGCTATTATGGCAAAGAAAATAAAACCCTATTTAGACAATGAAGGTCGTGCGCTGCCTTACCCGTGGCTAATCAACGCGATGCTGATGATTGTAGGCGGCAGTCAGACCTTGCGTTTGCGCTTTTGGAGCCGCAAGCCCCGTCACACGGCAGAGAAGACCTTGCGCGACATCCTCACTATCTCCCGCGACACCGTCTATGGCAAAGAACATCATTTCGACCGTATATTATCGGCTACGACTGCCGAGGACCTGTTCCGTCTGTACCGTCTGTATGTGCCGGTAAACAACAGTTTTGAGACACTTCGTCCGTACGTAGAGCGTCACAAGAACGGCGAAGAGAATGTGCTGTTTCCGGGTAAGCCCGATATGTACGCTACGACTTCCGGTACGACGAGTGCGCCGAAATGGATACCGATGACGCATAAGTATCTGAAGGATGTGTACGGCAAAATGAGTCATATATGGACGTGGAACTTTGTGAAACATCGCAGTCGTATCTTCGGCGGACGAATATTCACGACGGTAGGCAAAGAATGCGAAGGGTACGCCCCTGACGGCACGTTATACGGTGCTGTGAGCGGTGTGTTAGTTCGCGATATTCCGCCTATTATCAAGAAACACTACACGGCTCCGGCGAGTGTGATGTCTATCGCGGACTACGGAGCGCGCAACTACACGCTGATGCGTCTGGCGCTACAACACCGCGATGTGACGCTTTGGGCTACGGCGAACCCATCCACTATCCTTGAGTTACTACGTTCTTTGCACGAGAACACGGAAGAGATGATAACCGATATCGAGAAAGGTACGCTTAGTACCAATTTTGATATCTCGCTGGATATCCGCGACGAGCTGGATGCATACATGTCTCCGAACCCTGAGCGAGCAGCCGAATTGCGCAAGATACTTGCCGAGACGGGACACTTGTATCCGAAAGATTTTTGGCCGTGGTTGCAATACCTGAGTACGTGGAAATGCGGCAACACGAAGATTTACATGGACAAGTACATGGACCAGTTCAACTGGGACAAGACTTTCTATCAAGAGCTCGGTTATATCGCGACAGAATGCCGTTTCGGTTTCTCGTTAGATGATACGAACGAGTCGGTATTGTTCCCGCAGTTCCATTACTACGAGTTCGTGGAAGAGAGTGAGTTGGACAGTCCGCGCAAGCATTTTCTGCAGATAGACCAGCTCGAATTAGGTAAGCGTTACTGTGCGTACGTGACGACCTATTCGGGGCTGTTCCGATACAACATGAACGACTTAGTGGAAGTAGGCGGATTCTACAAGAACACGCCGACGGTACACATGGTATCCAAGGTGAACGGTATTGTTTCGCTCACCGGCGAGAAGCTGTATGAGCCGCAGTTCATGGACGCCGTTCATCAGGCCGAAGCCGAGACGGGTATCAAGACCAAGTTCTTCGTTGGATTTGCAGATGTGGAGGAGTCGAAATACCATTTCTATTTCGAGTTTGAGGACGAGGAGATTACGCAGGAACAAGCGGAGGCATTCTCCAAAGTGGTGGATGTCAAATTGCAGCACATCAACGTGGAATACGAGTCGAAGCGTCAGTCCTTCCGTTTGCATGAGCCGGAGACGCATATACTCCTATCTAACGCGTACGCGCGCTTTAAGGCAGCGTGTCTGAAAGACGGTTTCCGCGACGGTCAGTTCAAATTCAACCTGCTGATGCAAGACGAGAAACGGCGTACGAAATTTAACATGTTCCAGCGCTGGGAGAACCGCTTCGACCGACTCAGCGAACGCGTGATAGAAAGAGCAGACAAGATTGATGAAAGAAGAAAAGAAAGACTCAAGAAGCGCAAAGAGCGCGTCGAGAAACGCAAAGCTCGACGGAGTTAAGACGGTCATTTTTGACTTGGACGGCACGCTGTACGACAAGCGTGGTCTGGCCCACCGGATGGTTCGCCGTCTTTGGTGGTGTCTGCCGCTGCTGATGGCAGAACGGCTTACTCGTCGTAACGCCCATGAAGTGCAGTATGCGACCGGTGAGCAGTTCTTCGATGCGTTCTTTACGAACATGGCAAGCGGTCATTGGTGGAATGCGAAGATTGCCGAGAAATGGTACAACCATGTGTATCTGCCGGCGATGGTACGCGTGATAGCCAAGCATCACCCGGCGCGTAAGGAAGCCCTTCAGTTGCTCGCCGAATGCAAGGCTCACGGTTTGCAGACAGCCATCTATTCGGATTACGGCTTTGTGGTCAATAAACTGGAAGCGTTGGGCATCGACTCGTCGCAATTTGCACTCATCGTTTCTGCTCCTGAGTTAGGTGCGCTCAAGCCCTCCAAACCTTGCGCAGAGCGGGTCTTGGAGATGCTTCATGCAGAGCCTGAGACGACGCTTTTTGTAGGTGACCGCGATGAGAAAGACGGCGCGTCTGCACGAAGCGTGGGAGCGAAGTTTTTGCTGATTAACTAGAACTCTAGAATTCTAGAACTTTGGAAATAAATGGAAAATAAACGATATAAAGACTTGAAAGTGACGGCCGGGACATATGTTCCGCCGGAGAAGATGGATTATCCTGAGGATGACCCGTATGTAGGACTATACAAACCCGTTTATGACCGCGATTTTCCGGCTGTGGATGCGAGTTATCCGTATTTCGACATGTCGTTGCGTACGCGGATTTTGCATTTTTTAGCGTATCATATTATTCTCCGTATCTTAGGCTGGATTTTGCGGTTCAAATACGGTCTTCGCTGGCAGATAGAAGGCGAAGAGAAGTGGCATCGTTCGTCCTGCGGGGTGCGTCGATGGTTGAAACAGTTTGACTTGAGCCGAGGTGCAATCACGATAGCCAACCACTGTTACCGTCACGACTGTGCGTCCGTGTTGACCGCCATCCATGCGGGGCAAAATACGCGAATACCGATGTTCGCCCCGAATTTTCGTACCAAAGACGGCTTTTTTATGGAGATAGTGGGCGGTGTGCCTATTCCGGACAAAGAAGCGGGACTGAGTGCGATGAAGGCCTTTAACACAGCTTTTGACCGATATAACGAACTCGGTTACTGGTTTCATATCTTCCCTGAAGCCAAGCGCTGGGACTGGTACAAGCCTCTGCGGCCGTTCCAGAAAGGTGCGTTTACGATGAGTTATAAATACAACAAACCGATTCTTCCTTTTGCCGTCACTTACCGTGAGCGCAAGGGTATATGGCGTTTGTTCGGTCCGAAAGACGAGCCATGTACGCAAGTGGTCATCGGAAAGCCGATTTATCCGGACACCACTCAGCCGCGCGCTGTTGAGACAGAACGATTGTTAAACGAAACACATGCAACGATATGCCGATTAGCCGGGATAGAACACAATACGTGGCCGTCATCGCTCTTGTAGTGTCCATGCTCATCTGGTCGGTGAGCGGTATTGCTATCAAGCACGCGTTGGTCGTTCTTCCTCCGCTTACGATGATTGTGATGCGCTTTGTGCCGTCTGTGCTGTTGATGCTACTTGTCGGAGTGGTTCGCCGTAAGCACTCTCTTTTCTGCTTGCAGAAAATGGACCTGAAGGACTTACCGCTTTTCCTTATTGCAGGCTTTTGTCAGCCTTTCCTGTACTATCTGCTTGAGACGTTCACTTACGATGCGCTGAACAGTCCGACAATCGCTGAGACGCTTTTGTCCACTTCGCCGTTGTTAAGTCCGCTTTTCGCCGCTATTATGCTGCACGAACGGGTGACGAAATACAATATCGTTGGTATCCTTGTTTCAACCGCGGGTGTGTTTGTGCTGACGCTTGCCGGCAGTTCCAGCTATTCCATCGGTAACTACTGGGGTATTCTGCTGGCTTTTGCCGCCGTTTCGGCTGCTGTGATAGACTCGGTGATGATGCGTAAGACGCCAGTCAAATACAGCGCACTTTCGTTCGTGTTTTACACCCAACTCATCAGTCTGATGTTCTTTATTCCGCTGTGGTTTGTGAAGGAAGGACCGCAGGAAATATACAATTTACAATTGACAATTGACAAATCGCAACTATATATTGCGTTAGGGTGCGTGGGTTATTTGACTGTTTTTGCGAGTGTGACGGCGTTCATTCTGTTCTGCTACGCGTTGCGTAAGATAGGCGTTACACAAGCAAACGCATTCAACAATATCCGTCCGGCTTTCACGGCTCTATGGATGTTTTTGTTCTTCGGCGAACAACTCCCTGCCGCCAAATGGATAGGTATGATTTTAATAATTTTCGGATTATTTGTATGCCAAAAGCAAGAAAAAGTTTCCGATTGTTAAGATTTTTTGCATATACGAAATATATTTCGTAATTTTGCAAGACATTTTGGTACGAAAATTAAATAACAAACAATATGCCGATTGAAAACATTTACTCGATTGAGTTTTTTTATGACCTGCTGTACATTATGTTCCTGGTAGGTCTGGTGGTATTTGTGTCCCTTTATTTTGTGGATGCCGGTTACGGTAAGATGCGTTCCGAGAAATGGGGTCCGGCGATTAACAACAAAGTGGGCTGGCTGCTGATGGAGTGCCCGGTGTTCTTTGTAGTGTTGTACCTCTATTTCAAGTCCTTTGCGCAGTACGGCGGTGTGACGATGAATGCTCCTTATTGGGTGTTCTTTCTGCTGTTTGAGTTCCATTACATGCAGCGCTCGTTCGTCTTCCCGTTCCTGCTGAAAGGGAATAGTAAGATGCCACTGATTATCATGCTGCTCTCCGTGGCGTGGAATCTCATCAACGGTTATATCCAGGGTTACTGGCTCTTCCATCTGGCCCCGCAGTATTATCCGGAGCTCTACACCGCGGCGTGGGTGAAGACACCGCAGTTCATCATCGGAACGGTTATTTTTGTGACAGGTTGGTGCATCAACGTCCATTCGGATTACGTTATTCGTCATCTTCGTAAGCCGGGTGACACGAATCACTATCTGCCTAAAAAAGGTATGTACCGGTTTGTGACGAGCGCCAATTATCTGGGCGAGATAACCGAGTGGCTCGGTTGGGCAATCCTCACATGGTCGCTGGCGGGACTGCTGTTCTTCTGGTTCAGTTGCTGCAATCTCGTGCCCCGCAGCCATGCTATTTACAACAAATATGCGGAGGAATTCCCGGACGAGTTCGACCGCAAGAAACTGAAAAGAATCATCCCGTTTATATACTAAAATGAGCAAACTCTTTACTCCCTACCAGTTAGGACCTATCACGCTGCGCAATAGAATTGTGCGCAGCGCGGCTTTTGAGAATATGGCTCGTGCGAATGCGCCGACCCAGCAGTTACAGGATTACCACGTGAGCGTAGCGCGCGGCGGAGTGGGTATGACGACCGTCGCCTATTGTGCGGTGGACCTCAGCGGCGTGTCGTTCGACGGCCAGTTGTACGTACGTCAGGAGATTATTCCGGATATGAAAAAGATGACGGACGCTATCCATGCAGAGGGTGCGAAAGCAAGTATCCAGCTTGGTCACTGCGGTAACATGACGCATTTCTATACCTGTCATTGTATGCCCGTGAGTGCCGACACATGGTTCAATCTCTACAGCCCGACCATCCATCGCCGCCTCAAAGTGACGGAGATAAAGAACCTCGTCAAGAAATTCGGCGAAGCGGTTGACTGGTCCCGCGAGTGCGGTTTCGACTGCGTGGAGATTCATGCCGGTCACGCTTATCTCATCTCGCAGTTCATCGCTCGTCGTACCAACCATCGTCACGACCAATACGGCGGTAGTTTTGAAAACCGCGTACGGTTTATGAACGAAGTGCTCGATGAGGTCATGGCGCACGCAGGTAAAGATATGGCAGTGGTTGTCAAAACCAATATGTGGGATGACTGCTGGAAAGGCGTAAGCATCGAAGAGGGTATTAAAGTAGCCAAAGAGATAGCCAAACACAAAGTGCATGGTATCGTTCTCTCGGGTGGTACCGTCAGCCGTTCGCCAATGACTATTTTAGGCGGTGCGATGCCATACAAGACGCTCGCGCACTACATGAATATGAAATCGTTCTGGTGGCTAAAGGCAGCACTCAATTTCCCGGGCGTGCATCAGTTGATGTTACCGACCGAGCCGTTCAAGGAACTGTATTTCATGGACAAGGCGAAGATTTTCCAGGAAGCGCTCAAGGATACGAATATTCCTCTGATTTACGTAGGAGGCGTGCAGAGCGGTGACAACTGTCAGCAAATCATGGACGAAGGCTTCGAGTTGTTCCAAATAGCGCACGTGCTTATCAAAGATCCGGATTTCGTGAAACATATCCAGGAGAACCCGCATTATCACGCCGGTTGTGGTCGTTCGAACTACTGCGTAGGCCGTATGTACAGCAAGGATATGAAGTGCCATGAGTGTGTGCTTCGTGACGGCGAACCTATCGCTCCGCGGATACAACGCGAGATTGAGGAACTGGAGGCCAATGCGAAGAAATCTGTAGCGGAGCAGAAAAAAATAAATCGTCAATCGTCAATCGTCAAATCGTAAATCACTTTATGTTAGCTTTAGTGACCGGCGCTTCGTCCGGTATAGGATTGCAATATGCTACGCAGTTAGCCCGCGATTATCATTGCGACTTGCTTCTCGTCAGCAATCAGGAGAAAGAACTGGAACAGGTTGCCAAAGACCTGGCGGAGCAGTATGGCGTGAAGACCGTGGCGCATTTTGCCGACCTTAGTCTGACGGACGCGGCGGAGAACTTGTACACGTGGTGCAACGAGAACGGCTATGAGGTGGATGTGCTTATCAACAATGCCGGTGTGTTCTTTTTCAACGAATACTGCAACACATCCCTTAAGCGCATCGAACTCATGCTGCAGTTACATGTGATGACCGTAGCCAAGTTGACGCGTCTCTTTGCCGCTGACATGAAGGAGCGGAGAAGCGGTTATATCTTGAATATGAGTAGTATGTCCGCATGGATGGCCATGCCGGGAATCCAGACGTACAATGCCTCCAAGGCCTTTATCTATAATTTCTCCAAGTCCCTTTGGTACGAGCTCAAGCCGTACAACGTGCATATCACGGTTATGGCGCCGGGAGCCGTTGACACAGGTTTGTTCGGACTTGCGCCTAACTTGCGTAAGTTAGCCGTGGCTCTGACCGTTTCTATTCCGCCGGAGAAACTGGTGAAACGGGCGTTGAAGAAACTGTTCAGAGGCAAGAAAGCCGACACTCCGGGTTTCATCAACTGGCTCTCCACACCGCTGCTCAAGCATACACCCGACTGGCTCCTTTTCCTCGCCATGAAGTATGTGGGCAAGTATCAGAAGTAAGTCGCTAAGAAGTACTAAAAATTGCACTATTGTTAAGATTTTTCGAAAACAGTAGTGCTTTTTTATTAATATTCGATGTACGATTATTATGGGAGTTAAAAAAAGACATCTTTTTCTTAAACAAATATGATGTTTATTTCATAAAAATGTTGTATCTTTGCACGATTTTTTGGGATTAGTTTAGCAAAATGAAACATTTTTACAATTTATTGGTATTAGTCTTTATGTCTCAAGCGCTTTTTGCTGAGACTTTGACCGGTGTGATTACGGATGGATTTACGCGTGAGCCGCTTATCGGTGTTACCGTTCTGAACCTGGATAATAACAGCGGTACAATCACGGATTTTGACGGTGCGTTTTCGCTCGATGTAACATCGTTGCCGGCGCATATCAAGTTCTCCTATGTCGGTTATCAGACGGAGGAGAAGGTGTTCAAAACCATTCCTGCTGCATTCAATCTGATGATGCAAGCGGACAATGAGGTGCTGGACGAGGTCGTTGTGACAGCCGGTCGATTTGAGCAACGAATGACGGATGTGACGGTGTCGATAGAGGTTGTCAAGCCCGAAGCTCTTCGCAGTCAGGCTCCGACGGACTTGTCTGCTACTCTTCAGACGCTTCCCGGTGTGGAAGTGATAGACAAGCAGCCTTCTATCCGTGGTGGCGGTGGTTGGACCTACAGTGTCGGTTCCCGCTGCCAGGTGCTGATGGACGGTATGACCATCCTTAACCCCAAGACCGGTGAGATCAACTGGAATAACGTGCCGCTGGAGAATGTAGCGCAGGTGGAGGTGGTGAAAGGTGCTTCTTCTGTGCTCTACGGTTCATCGGCGCTCAACGGTGTTATCAATGTCCGCACTCAGCGTCCGGGATTGGAACCGGAGACGAAGATTTCCGGTTATGTGGGTGTCTATGACAACTATAAGAATTATTCCTACACCGGAGCCCGTCTTCCGCTCTATTACGGGGCAGAGGCTTCTCATTCGCGCCGTGTAGGCAATTTCGATGTATCCGGTGCTATCAGCGGATTTAAGGATGAGGGTTTCCGTAAGCAAGGTTTCAACGACCGTGTTCGTTTCGGCGGAAACATGACGTACCACATGCCTACAGAGTCGGACAAGTACGTTAATATGGGCTTTAACTTGAATTATGTGGCGAACCGGTTCGGCGATTTCTTTATCTGGCGCAGTCCGAAAGACCCGCTTCGTCCGTCGCCATTGACGAATATGGGCCGTAACGAGCATAATTTCAATATCGACCCGTTCTTCAATTATGATGACGTGGAGCGCGGCATTTCGCATAAACTGCGTACCCGTTTTTATGTTACTTCCGATAATATCACCCAGCCTTCGGGTGTGATTAGTACCCGGGATTTGCTGAAATGGGGTCTGACCAGTTTTGACCTGGACAAGGTGATGGGTTATGTCAATGAAGTGACCGGATATATGAATAATGACGGCATGGACCTGAAGGATGCCTTGCTGGTAACCTTCAAGGATATCGCGGTGCCCATTACCAACGAGGACTGGATGACTGCTGTTTTGAATGGTATAGACCTGGTTCAGAACGGCTTGGGTTATACGGGAACGATAGCAGAACTTCAGGACGCAGTCGCGTACGGCATGGATTTGATTGCTGACCATACACCTACGCGTCCGGAGTTGACGTACAACGGATATGTGGACTACCAGTTCGCCAAACAATGGAAGTCGGGTGTTCGACTGACCACGGGTATCAACTGGAACCATATCACCAATACCGCTAATATTACCGGAACACACCAGACCGATAATGTGGCGGCCTATCTCCAGTATGACCACCGTATCGCCAACCGTCTCTCGCTTTCTGCCGGTGTCCGTTTGGAGTACTATCGTATGGATGACCAGTATAAAGAAGCCAATATCCAAATTGGCAACTGGCTCTGCCCGGTACGTCCGGTCTTCCGTGCCGGTCTGAACTGGGAGATTTATAAAGCGGGATTCCTCCGTGCTTCGTTCGGTCAGGGATACAGAAACCCGTCCATTACCGAGAAATTTGCCCGCAAGGATATCGGTGGAGTGGGTGTGTATCCGAATAAGGATATCAAGCCCGAGTCGGGTTATAACGCCGAGTTGGGTTATAAGCAGCTCTATAAATTCGGTCCGGTGTCCGGTGTGCTCGATGTTGCCGGTTTCTATACCGAATACCAGAACATGATTGAGTATCAGTTCGGTCTCTTCCGTAACTCTGATTACTCGATGGTGAACTCGATGTACGATGTGATAGATGAGGTGAAGCAGATGATTGACGATTTCTCCACCACCAAGTCGTTGAAAGGCGGTATTGGTATCGGTGCTCAGTTCGTCAACGTGAGCCATGCGCGTATCTATGGTGTGGAAGTAGGAACAACCGGTAAAGTGGATATCAAGAAAGACATGGCGCTTCAATATAATATCGGTTATACCTTCACGGAGCCGGAAGATATGGATAACGACAAACGCATCGAGCAGGAGAAGACTTATACCGACCCGCTGCAGATGAAAAACAAATCCAATGACTCCAAATATCTCAAATACCGTAATCACCACTCGTTCAAAACGACGATTGATTTTAGCTACAAGTGGTTCAGTATTGGTACGAACCTCTCGTACCGCAGTAAGATTTTGGCGGTGGATTACCTGATGGTGGACGAGCGTGTGAAGGACCAGAAGGATTTGATGGATTATGCCCGAATGTTTATCTTCGGATATGAAGACGGTCTTTCGCTGCACGATTATTGGATGGAGCATAATACGGGTATCTTTACTATGGATTTGCGCGCGTCCGTGCGTTTCAAGGAGCATGTAGAGGTGCAGTTCCTGATTAATAACCTGCTGAATACGGAGTACAGTTACCGCCCGATGGCGCTTGCTCCGCCCCGCACCTTCGTATGTAGAATGAATATTACGTTGTAGTTTTTTTAGGAGATTGATATATGAAGAAGATTTTTATCCTTTTTGGATGTTTGTGTATGCTGTGTGCGACCGCGACGGCCGTGACAGTAACGGATGTAGAAGGTACATTCCGTGGAAACCTGACTATTGGCGAGGACAACTATCCCGGTAAAGAGATTTATATCCTGCCCGGCGTGGAGAGCAATTCAGTTACGTTTGTGTTGCCGGATTTCTCATACAATGGAGCACCGTTAGGCGATATTGTATTGGTGAATATTCCGATGAGTTCGAATGGCCGATTGACGCTTGAGGATAGTCCGCTGTATATCCGCGCCATCGATGCGCACGTGGCAGTTTCGATGAGTAGCAACTCGTCGCTCTCTGCTTCCTCGGCGCAGGTAACGCTTTCCATCGATGTACCGGACCTGCCGGCTCCTATTCCTGTGACCTTCTCCGGCGCACGCGGAACCGGGAATTATGACTTCGTGAACGGAGGTTTTGAGGGCACTTGGTCCAATAATGAACCTTCGGGCTGGCATTCCTTTGGTACGGCTACAGGTGGCATGTCTTCGTTCGTCAGCGGTAATACGGGTCAGTTCACCCAGCAGTCGGACAAACGTCCGGGTTCTACCGGAAAGAATAGTGCGCGCTTGCAGTCCAAATCGATGTTCGGTGTAGCAGCGAATGGTAACTGCACGAACGGACAGATTAACGCCGGTTCTATGTCGGCAGGTGATGCATCGAAGAACTATAATTTCTCCGACCCCTCCAATAGCGGTTATAACACGCCTTTCGTGGGTAACCCGGACTCGCTGGTGTTCTGGGCCAAGTACATCCCTGCGGATGGAGACCCGACTAACTCTGCTAACAAAGCCCGTGCGCACGCTGTTATCACTACTGCCAGTCGCTATCAGGACCCGGAGTCGGGCAACTATTCTTCTGTGAAGGTTGCTGATGCGGAAATCAATTATTCCGCTACTTCTACGAAAGGCTGGCAGCGTATATCCGTGCCGTTCAAGTATTATTCGGTTTCCCCTTCGCAGGCAGCTTATATGCTGACGACGTTCACTACGAATGCCAACCCGGGTGGCGGAACAACCTCCGGAAGCAGCGTAGATAATATCTATCTGGATGATGTGGAGATGGTTTATAACTGCCGTCTGTCTTCACTCACGATGAACGGCGCTGCCATTTCGTTCCAAAACGGTCAGGCTACTTTGGACGCTCCTTATAGCGACAGCGACTATCTCTTTGTGGCGACGTCCAACGGTAAGGCGGCTAAAGCGTTTATCGGTTGTAGTGCTGCTACTAATCAGATATATGTCTATGTGGTAGCGCATAACTATGCACAAGCGAAAAACTATACACTTTATACCATCCAGATGGCAGAGCCGGAGGATGTAGGTCCCGGTGACACGCAGTATACGTATTCGGCGACTACGTGTGATAACGAGCCGTATTCCGACGATCTCTTCCAAGGACTGACGGAGACGGGTGTTTATACAACGACCATTCCTAATGTAGGCGGAGGTGACTCTATTATTACCCTTTCGCTCTCGGTACTGCCTTCGTATCTGTTTACCGAAGAGCAGTCCACGGCGGAACAGCAGTTTGACTGGCGCGGAAAGCATTTGGAGAACCTCGAGTATAGTACAGAACCTTACATCTTCTATGATAGTCTGAAATCAACCTTGGGTTGCGACTCGGTCTATCGTCTCTCGCTCTATGTGACGGCTGTTCCGCGTACGTACGGCGAATATACGGCTTATGTGTGTGAGGGCGACTCGGTAATGTTCAATGGCGTGTATTATAAGGAGGCTTTCTCCGGAGATATACTGCTGGACAAGCCTAATCAGTACGGCGGCGACTCGCTCGTGCATCTTACCATCCAAATCGCTCCGAAATACCGTGTTGAGGAATATCTGACTATCCGTCAAGGCGAAGAGAAAGAGTGGGAGGGAAACCCCTTGGATAAAATGCCGGCTGGTATGATGACGATGAAGACCACGTACCTTTCTATCTATGACTGCGACTCGACGCGTGTGCTGCATCTGACCGTTCTTCCTACCACCAAGCCGTGGAGCGGTTCTGAAACCGTTACGCTCAACGAGGTTTGCGGTCGGTTTGACGGAGAATTGGTTATTGACGGAGCTATCTATCCTGAGAAGGCTGTCTATGTCTTGCCGGGAACGATTGACAGTACCGTCACTTTTGTGCTGCCTGATTTCAGTTATAACGGCGGTAAATTAGGTAACATCGTTATTCCGAATATTGATATGACGGCTTATGGCCAGTTGCTCCTTGAGGATAGAGCGCTCTACTTGGATACAATCGCCGAGCGCGCTAAAGTGACGATGATCAACGGACTGAAGGAAGGCAAAGAGACCTATTATTCCTTGCTTTCTGCGTCACAGGCACAGGTGGTGCTCTATATCGAGGCACCGTCGCTGCCGCAAGGTATTCTCGTGTTCTTCCGTGGCGTAGCGGAGCAAAATATGAATTATAATTTAACTAACGGCGGTTTTGAAGGTTCGTGGACCAATAACGAACCTGCCGGCTGGCACTCTTTTGGTACGGCTACAGGTAGCATGGCTATGTTCGTGAAAGATAATACATTCCAGTTCGTACCCTCTATGGATATTCGTCCGGGTTCTGACGGACAACAGAGTGCTCTCCTTTCGTCCACTATACTCTTGGGCGTGGCTGCGAACGGTAATTGCACGAACGGACAGATTAACGCAGCTGCCACAAGTGCGACGGATGCAACGAAAAACTATAATTTCTCGGACCCGATGAATGAGGGATTCAACACACCGTTCCACGGACGTCCGGACTCTGTCGTCTTCTGGGCTAAGTATCAGCCTGCTGACCGCAATGTGAATAACGAGGTTAACAAAGCGCGCATGAGTACGATTATTACGACCGATGCTCGCTATCAGGACCCTGAGGATGCGGACAGTTATGGCGACGTTAAGTTGGCTGCGGCTGTGGTCAATTATGCGGCTACGCCGGATATGGGATGGCAGCGTGTTTCTGTGCCGTTCATCTATTATCCTGCGGCTGCGCAGAACCAACCTGCATATATTCTGACGACCTTCACTACGAATATGGTTCCGGGCGGCGGTTCAACCTATCAGAACGCACAACGAAAGAATGTCTGCGACTCCGTCTATCTGGACGATGTGCAGATGGTTTATAACAAACAGTTAGGTGCTTTCGCTATCGACGAAGAGCAACTCGCTTTTGCGAACCACGTAGCGCAAGTGTCGGATACCTATTGTGATGACTGTGCGCAGTTTGCTGCCAGTGCCAATGGCGTTTCAGCGCAGACCTTCATCGCTTTTGACGAGGCGCACAAGTGTATCTATATCTATGTCATCGCCGATGATTACGCGCAGTCCAATGCCTATTCGCTCTATCGTGTGGAGTTCAGCGACAGTCAGACCGGTGACCTTCATCCGATTAACCCGCAGGGCATCGATGAGGCAATTGACAATCGTCAATCGTCAAATCGTAAATATATCATTAACGGCGAGCTCTATATCCGCTACGGAGAGATGTGGTTCAACGCTTCGGGCGCGCGCGTAAAATAAATAAGGATATTAATTAACTATAAATAATATTTTAAGTATGAAAAAGATTTATCTATTATCAATGCTCTGCCTGCTGAGCCTTTCGCTCTCTGCGCAGACTTACAAGAATGGTACTTGGTATTCGATTTATGACGTGTCTGAGCACACGATGAATACGCAAGGCGATTATGAAACCGGAACTGTCTTCGCTCCTGCTGCCGGACAACTCAATGTGCAGTGGCGTTACGAGTGGATTGACTGGCTCGGCGTAGCTCGTAAGATTGACACCGAAGCCCAGACCTCAAGCAATGGTGGTACGAATTACAATGCAGTCGGCTCTTTTGCAGAGAACACGGCTAATGGTAGTAATACCACGGAGCACTTCTCCGTCAATGCCAACATTAATAGAATCAAGTTCAATCGTTCCGGACTGCCGACCCACAAGGTTATCGTCTATCACATCGATGTACCGCTGGCAAAGCATATCTTGTTAGCTTCCGGCGACTATGGCACGACATCTGCTTCTAAGGATTTTGGCGAGGTGGCGTATAATACCGTTTCTGAGGCTTATACGGTTAACCTCCGTTCGTTCCTTTCCAACGGCGATATCACGGTTTCCTGTTCGGACACGCTGAACTTCCACGTTGGTACACCGGATAATACGGAGGGTATCATCTATGCTGTCGGTGCCAATGCCTGCGCTTCGGCAAACGGTAAGGCAGCGGCGGCACAAGGCGGTACGCTGGGTAATATTGCCAACTATGCTTTCCCGGTTTATTTCACGCCGAAGGCTTGCGGCACGTTTGTAGATACTATTACCATTACCGACGGCACCTCTACCGCTATTGTTGTGCTGAGCGGTACGGCTCCGAAAGAGGACCAGACTATTACATGGCTGCAGGAAGAGACGGAACTCTTGACCAACGGTACCATCGTCCCGGCAACGGCTTCGTCTGAACTGGAAGTGGAATATACCTTTGCGCCGGAAGGTATCGTTGCTTTTGCCGATGGTGCCTTTACTATCCTCTCTGAGGGAGTGGTTACTATCACAGCTTCGCAAGCAGGTAATGACTTCTTCAATCCTGCTCAGTCCGTTGCTAAGACCCTCTCTATCTATCCGTCTGAAACCAATTATGCTTATTCTGCTGAGATTTGCGAAGGCGCATATTATTCGGATGAGAACTTTGAGAATCTGACCGAAGCAGGTCTTTATCTGGATACCCTGCCGGGTGCGTACGGAGCAGACTCTATCATCAGCTTCACGCTCATCGTACACCCCTTGTTCGCTTCTGAGGAAAGTCTTTCTATCACCAAAGGTGAATCTATTGAATGGCAAGGTATTGACCTGAGCATCCTGCCGGTAGGCGATACTACGTTCGTAGCGGCATATCAGTCCATCTATGGTTGCGACTCTACTTATACGCTCTATCTCCATGTTAAGCCGCTCATCGTCACTTATGGCTATGACACCATCCATGCTTGCAGCGGCGAGACGGTAGTGTACGAAGGCAAGACCTATAAGCGTAGTGCCAACGATACCATCACTCTGGCTGGACAGAACTATGCCGGCGGTGACTCGATTGTGTATCTCTCGGTTATCTTCACCCAGCCTTTCTCTGCTGAGTCTTACCTGACTATCACGGTCGGCGATGCTGAGACATGGCAGGATATCGACCTGAGTGTCTTCCCTGTTGGTGACACCACGCTCGTAGCGCAGTACCAGACCATCCACGGTTGTGACTCTACCTACACGCTCTATCTGACGGTAGAGGATAAAGAAGAAGGCCTGCCCTTCACAGAGGCAGACCAGGTATCTGTACAGAAAGTAGTAATCAACGGTACTCTCTATATCCGCAAGGGTGACGAGCTATTTGACCTCTCCGGTCGGAAAGCTCGTTAAAGCCCGTTGAATCTCTTTATCGAAACGAATGGAATAGGCAGCCTGACCTTTCTGATAGTAATATCTCAGAACGATCTCGCTGCCTAACATTTGTTTTACTTCCTCTTTATTACGCTCGATAGCTGCACGGAAATCCGGTTGCAGGATAGGACGTAGCGCTTCGAGTTGGGCGATGGTCGCGCTGTCGAGGTCCTCATGTTTGGCCATCTTTAGCATGTCATCGAAGAACTTACTGGTTTCCGTGTCGTAGCGGAAACCTTTTTCGTCCAGGAATGCACAGAAATCGTTCAGTTCTTCGTCCGTCAGTTCGAATACCTCCGGAGCTGCGATATGGTCGTGCGTGCGGTGGTAACGGGTGGCGTAATCGAAGAAATAATGGTTGATATACAGCGAATAACAGATATCCACTTTGCTGCTGTTGTCCATGACGATGTCCGGCTGGATGCCGACACCTTGGATGCAGCTGTCGGACGGCAGGTAGTATTTGCTGGTCGTCACTTTGACGTGTCCGCCATAGGCGACAGGACGCACGTTCTGCACCAGTCCTTTGCCGAAAGTCTTCTGACCGATGAGCGTGGCGCGACCTAAATCGTGCAGCGAACCGGATACAATCTCGCTTGCCGAGGCGGAGTTCTTGTCCACGAGAATGACGAGCGGCATATCTTTGTATCGTGGGTTGTTTCGGGTCTTATAGACATAGTTGCTGCGGCTTGTTTTACCGCGTGTCTCCACGATCTTCGTGTCTCGCTCTACGAACAGGTTGACTATCTGCAGCGCCTCATCGACGATACCTCCTCCGTTGCCTCGCAGGTCGATAATCAGCCGGCGTGCTCCTTTGTTGTAATAGAGGTCGTCCAGGGCGTTGGCAAAAGCGTTCGCGGAGTTCTCTGTGAACTCGCCGAAGGCGATGTATCCTACCGGTTCAGGCAGCGTGTCCGCTGTGATGACGGTCGCATAGCTCACCGGCTCGAGATGAATATCCTCGCGCACCACCGATACCTTGAATGGTTTGTCTATTCCTTCGCGCTCCAACTCGAGCACCACGGTTGTGCCGGGTTCTCCGCGCAGGTTATTGCTCACTTCGCTTACGTTCAGTCCTCTGGTGCTCTTGCCGTCCACAGAGAGAATACGGTCGCCCGCCAGCACACCTGCTTTCTGCGCCGGCTTGCCTTCGTACGGGTTGACGATATAGGTGTCCAAGGTATCGCCTTTCTTCACTTTTAGCGGTTGACCTTTGGCTGTGCGCTTTGGCCGCTGCTGGATAATCGAACCGATGCCGCCGTACTTGCCGGTGGTCATCATACGCAGGTCTTTGTCTTTCTCTTTCGAATAATAAACGGTGTAGGGGTCGAGTTTTCGCAGCATTGCTCCGAGTGCTGTTTCCATCAGCACTTCGTAGTTGAGCGTGTCCACATAGTTCACATCCACTTGCCTGAGCACATCGTTGAAGATGGCGATACACTCATCCGCTCTCGTCGTGGCAGGTTTCTCTTGCGCATGAAGATTAACGCAGAGTATTAGGCACAAAATCGCTAACGTCTTTTCCATATGCATATAAGTCGCGTACTAAGGTCGAGGATATATGTGCGTATTCGGGACGGGTGTAGAGGATTATGGTCTCTACGCTGCCAAGCTGTTTGTTGGCTTCCGCCATGTTACGCTCGTACTCAAAGTCCTCCACGCAGCGGATGCCGCGAAGGATGAACTGTGCCTCTTGCTCTTTGGCAAAATCGACCGTCAGGCAGTCGTAGATAGCTACCTTCACGCGCGGTTCGTCTGCAAAAATCTTACGGATGGCTTCCTCGCGTTCACGGATAGGGAAGGTCTCTTTCTTTGTGCTGTTACGTCCGATGCCAATGATGATTTCGTCGAACAACTCCAGACCACGTTTCACGATATCGTAGTGGCCTAAGGTAAACGGGTCAAACGACCCGGGGAATATTGCTTTTTTACTCATAACTCTTAAACTCTTTCATTGATTGCTTTATGGTAGTTAATTTCAGGATTGCGGTACATCTCGTAGAGCCGTTCCCGCAGGAATGCTTCATCTTTATTGGGGATGTCGATGAGGGCAAGGCGGCTCTCAATGTACGCATCAAATTCCGTGCCACGCTCGAACAGCTCGTATCCGCGGTGGATATGGTTATCGATGATAGCGCATACTTTCTCCATCTGGTCGTGCAGCGGCATTTCGCGCACCTCCGGGTGTTGGGTTAGCAGCGCGTCCAACTCATGGTTGATGCTTGGGGTAAGACGATAGACGACATGTCCTTTGTAACCGCGGATACCTGTATGCATCGATTTGACATCATCTTTGGGCCGTTTGCGCCAGCGCGGGTTATCGCGCTTGAGTTGCATCTCTGCCGCCTTGAGGTAGTCGCACGGGTCGTATTCGTAGGATATGCTGACCGGACAGATATTGAGCGCCTTGACGTTCTCTAAGAAACTCTCGCCTTTCGTCCCTTCGTCATTACCTAATGTCAGCATGTGCAGCACACTCGCTTGCGTGAGGTCGTTGCTGTCTTTCGCCCGTCCTTCGCGTTGTGCCAGCCAGATGGACTTACCTTGCTCGCGCAGCAGACGGATATAAGCGGAGAGCAGTTGGGAGTTCTTCAACTGGGCATGTGCGCCTGCTCCGCGTTTGACCACGAAACAGCGGTTGAAACGCACCAGCACTTCTATCCATTTGTAGGCGAACAGGTTGTTGCCGATACCGATGAACGGACGGATGAAATAGCGGCAACGCAGCAGTTTCGACAGCCAGGCTGCATCCATGACGATGTCGCGATGGTTGGTCATGAAAAACGCACCGTGTTTGATATCCGCTTCTATCTGTTTGCGGTCATCGAGGTAGTCCAGTTTCACACCCTTCGTCGTCCGTATTTGCCAAATCCATAGCAGCGGAAATGCGAACAGGAAATCGAAGATAGTCAGCAGCCATCCTACCCGGTATGCTCGTATGTCTCTAAATCGCCTCTCGTTCTCTACCATAACGTTTTTACGTTTTAACTATTTAACGCTTTAACGAAGCTTTCAAGGGCCTCCTTGGAAGCTTCTCTGTACGCTACCATCAGTCCGCCTGTGCCGAGCAGCGTGCCGCCGAAATAGCGAACCACCACCACTAAAATGTTATCCAGACCGCGGGCGTCGATGGACCGCAGGATAGGAGCTCCGGCTGTTCCGTGCGGTTCGCCGTCATCCTTTGTGCGCCAGAGGTTCGGTCCCAAACGATAGGCGTAGCATACGTGCCGCGCATCGTGGTATTTCTTCTTGTACCACGCCACGCGTGCTTTCGCTTCGTCCTCGTTCGCTATCGTCTCTGCGAATCCCAGGAACTTGCTCCCTCTGTCCTTATATATCCCTTCTGCTGCCACTATTCCGGAAATTCCATCAAATAGGCTTTTATAAACGCGTCGATATCTCCGTCCATGACGGCATTCACGTTGCTTGTCTGGTAGTTCGTGCGGTGGTCTTTGACGCGGCGGTCATCGAATACATAACTGCGAATCTGGCTGCCCCATTCGATTTTCTTCTTGCCCGCCTCCACTTTCGCTTGTGCCTGACGGCGTTTCTCGAGCTCCAACTCGTAGAGTTGCGAACGCAGGTGGCGCAACGCGTTCTCGCGGTTCTTAGGCTGGTCGCGTGTCTCGGTGTTCTCAATCACTATCTCGTCCGGCTGACCGGTGAGCGGGTTGACGAACTTATAGTGCAGACGCACGCCGGACTCCACTTTGTTCACGTTCTGACCGCCGGCACCGGACGAACGGAACGTGTCCCAACTGATGCCTGCGGGGTTGACCTCCACCTCGATGGTGTCATCGATAAGCGGTACTACGAACACGCTCGCGAAACTCGTCATACGCTTGCCTTGCGCGTTGTACGGGCTGACGCGAACCAGACGATGCACACCGTTCTCGGACTTGAGATAACCGTACGCCATGTCACCTTCGATATTGAAGGTCACGGTCTTGATACCCGCCTCGTCGCCTTCCTGCAGGTTGGCGATGGTCACGGTGTAGTTGTGCTTCTCGCAATACCGCTGGTACATGCGCATCAGTTGTTCCGCCCAGTCCTGTGCTTCGGTGCCGCCGGCGCCGGAAACAATCTTCAGCACAGCTGGCATCTGGTCTTCCTCATGCGAGAGCATGTTCTTCATCTCCAGGTCTTCCACTTCCGTCAGCGCATGAGCGTAAGCGGCGTCCACCTCTTCTTCGGTTACCAACTCCTCTTTGTAGTAATCGAATGCGAGCGCGAGTTCCTCCACGGCTGCCCGCACACCTTCATAGCCTTCTATCCAGCGTTTGATACCTTTCACTTTGCGCATCTGTGCCTCGGCTGCCTTGGCGTCGTCCCAAAATCCCGGAGCCTGCGTATGCAGCTCTTCTTCCTCAAGCTGAATACGTTTCTCGTCGATCTGCAAATACGCTTTGAGCTTGTCTGCCCGCTGCTGCACATCTTTCAATTGTTCTATCGTAATCATAAGTCTATAATATGCCAAATTAAATCGGCTGCAAAGGTACGATTTTTTTTGCATATATGCAAATAAAAACAGAAAAATCGCCCGATTGAGCGCTTTTTCCGGCTGTGGCTTTCGCTTTAGCCATTGACGATTATAAAAAAACGAATAAATATTTGCATATATCAAAAAAAAGTAAACAAATATTTGTTGTATCGTCGGCACGCCCTTATAAATAAGGAATCCTCCGGAGATACAGTCGCACAGTTGTGCAAATAACAAGGCTTTGTAGCACAAAATACAAAAAAAATTGCATTTTATTGCTAAAATCCTTGTATATTTCAAATATTTGTTGTATCTTTGCAGAAGGTGACAAAGGCATAAGCAACCTTTGAGCACCCTTTCATCATCCTTTGAGCACCCTTTGGGCCCTGCTGGAGAGAACGCGGAAAAGAGGCGGAGAGTACGGGGACGCAAAGGCATAAAAAAAGCGTCTCGCGGAGGAGACGCCATGGAGATAATTAGTATTACAAGGACGATAGGAGATATTTTGTCCAATTGAGTTTCTTGTGGAAAACCGAATAGTAGCATCAATCCAAAATATCTCCTATATACATACCTCCTTTCCATTCTCTCATTGGTATAGGAGTATATATTTTTTTTCCACAGTGTGGGCATATTGAAGGTTTTTCATAATTGCAACTTACTGATTCTTCATGAATAGATTCGTGACAATATGGGCATATAACTTGCTTTTCTCCACATATCGGACAATCTAACTGCAAATACGGACGATACACTGTCTGATAAAACTGAACTCTATATGGTGTAAATCTAAAAGAATCATTTATTTTAGGAACAACAAGTGATATAGGAGAATTTAAGTAATGTTCTTCTTTGTAACGAGAAAGACAAACTGATGTATGGCATTTTTTACATTGCATTTTGGCAGGATTCACCCGAACATACCATTTAACTCTATGGATAGCGTTTCTCACAATTAAAAGAAAAACTATTATGAAATACACATAAAATACGTAAGAGAAAAAGGTATTATACAAGGCATCTGCTCTGCACACAAAAAGTAAGAAAAGGAGGAAAAACCACCCGAATATGGCTAATAGTATATCGAATATAATTAAATACGCGACTTTTATTACTCTAAATATTTTATTCGTTTCCTTCATAGAAAAGTTCTCCACTTATTGATATAGATATACCACCAATTAATGCAAATGACAATGTAATTCCGAATGTTCCATTAGAATCAAGAAAAACAGGACCTCATAATATCAATTCTTTTCCCTTTTTTTTTGCAACCATAATACTTTAACTAAAGATACCCATTTATAGTCCTCTACCTTAATATCATCTTTTGCAATTAATTGCGATGCGGAAATATAACACCATTCTGGAGAGTCAACTCTTTCGTAGTATTCTATAGAATCACATCCAAGCCAATGAATTATTATTTCGTCTTTATTATAGCCATAAGATAATATTGTTTCCATACAAATATATTGATTCGGTGTACGCGGGCCGTTTTGAATTGAAATTTGCTGAGTCTCGGTAAATACGTCTCCAAATCTCCCAAAATTATAAACCTCACAACCCAAATCATGATTCCATCCCTTTATTACTTGTAAGTCAAATGGAAGCACATGGTGCTCATAGATTGAATTCCCATAATATGCCTGATTTTTGTCACTAATATATTCAAAGATACACAAACAGAAGAGGAATATAACAAGCAATATATTAACAATCTTGCGCCATATAGAATTTCCATCCGTAAAAATAAGGTAGAAAAATGCGGAGAATACTACCAATAGGACCGCTATTAAAATTTTGTCTAACATTCCAATAAAAATAAAATCAGTCTCCAAAATAAGGTAAAACAATACCTCATCCAATATTTCCACAACTTGTGGAAGATTTCTAAATTAGCTGAAAATAAAGTTCATAGAACCGTTTTGCGTAACGGATAGATGTTTCCGAAAAACCTTCCGTATTGGGAATCGCATTGCGCAAGTCTTGACTAATATTTGCATAGAACCCATGTCCATATACATTCTCCGCATCGCGTGCTACTATGTCGCGTCCTAAGTCCCAATAATAACGTAGCATCTCTTGATTTACTTTCACCGATGCTTTGATCTGACTTCGGCGGAAACGCTGGCTTAACGACTGAATCCACAGTCGATACTCCTTGCTAATATGAATAAGATTACTCATGTTAGTTTTGTACTAAAACAAAATTCGCTGCAAAGGTACAACAAATTTGCGATATACACAAGGAAAAAACGATAAAAATTTGCATATATCAAAAAAAAGCAGTACCTTTGTACCCGCATTTTATTCGAATAAACCAATGGCAAGCACAAGAAAAGAGATTATTGACGAACTCAAGCAGTTGCTCGAGCAGGACGTCACGGCTGTGAAAGAACAAGTAGATCACCTCAAAACGCAGTTCTATGCGTCCTATAACGAGGAGGCGCAAGAGGCCCTCGAAGAGGTGGCACAGGTGATGCATGAAGAGGAAGAGCAGTTCAAAGAACTGTTGGCTCAGTACAAGGCAAAGCGTGCCGAAGTGTCAGCTGTTGAAGCCAAAGAGCAGGCGGAGAACTTGTCCCGCAAGAAAGCTATTCTCGAGCAGATGAAGGCACTCGTTGAGGGCGCAGACGCTGACGGAGTGATGGATAACTTGCAGAAAATGCGTGACTTGCAGGCTGAGTGGAAGACCATCGGTGCTGTGCCGGCAACCGAACTGCAGGCGCTTCGCAAAGCATACCAGCAGTACCAGGAGCAGTTCTACGACCTGGTGAAGATAAACATCGAGTTGCGCGACCTGGATTTCAAGAAGAACCTCGAGCTCAAAACGCTCTTGTGCGAAGCCGCCGAGCGCTTGCAGAATAACGATAATATCGTTGAGGCGTCACGTGCTCTCCAGCAGTTGCACGAGGAATGGGCGGAGATAGGACCGATAGCGCGTGACTTGCGCGAACAGCTCTGGGACCGCTTCAAAGCCGCTTCTACCGTCATCAACAAGAAGCACCAGGCTTATTTCGATGCCCTCCACGCCAAAGAGCACGAGAACCTCGAGCGCAAGCAAGCCATCGTGGACCGCCTCAAAGCGCTCAACGAACCCATCGTCAACGGCGAACCGCTCACGACCAAGAAATGGGACGAGATGACCGCCAAAGTGCAAGAGATGCAGAACGAATGGCGTACCATCGGCTTCGCCCCGAAGAAATTCAACCAGTCTATCTATGATGCTTACCGCGCAGAGTGCGACCGGTTCTTCCATACTAAAACCGAGTATTTCAAGGAGTTACGCGATACCTTCTCTTCGAACCTCAAGCACAAACGTTCGCTCGTCGAGCAGGCTCTCGAGATAGCGAAAAGCGACTGGGCTAACGGCGACTGGACCAAAGAGCAATGGGATGAGGCTACGGAGAAAGTGCAGGCTCTGCAGGCAGAGTGGAAGACCGTCGGAACCGTGGCGCGTAAGTATTCGGATGAGCTCTGGAAACAGTTCTCCGAGGCGTGCGACACCTTCTTTAACGCCAAGCGAGAGGCTATCAAAGGTGAACGTCAGAAAGCCAAAGGCGAGCGAGCAGCCAAAGCCGTTCGTGCCGCTGCCAGCCAAGGAGCAGAGGGCATGCGTCGGATGCGTGACCGACTGCAGCAGGAGATAAAGACAGCGGAGAACAATATCCTTTTCTTCACCGCCAAGTCCAAGACAGCCAACAAGCTCGTCGATGACATGCAGAAGAAAATCAACGACCTCAAGAAGCAACTCGACGAGCTGCAAGCTAAACTGGATGCCGAGGATGAATGAGCTAATCGTCTATAAGAACGTCGAGATACACCAAGCCGACCAAATCGTCCTGCACGATGTGAACATATCCGTGCAGGGTGGTGAGATGATTTATCTGCTGGGCAAGGTTGGTAGCGGCAAGTCGTCGCTGATGAAGACGTTCTACGGCGCTTTGCCCGTTCTGTCCGGCGAAGCCAGTGTGCTCGACTACGACATGCGCACTATCAAACGCCGTCAGCTCCCTTACCTGCGCCGACGTCTGGGCATCATCTTCCAGGACTACAAACTGCTGACCGACCGCTCGGTGGAGGAGAACCTCCTGTTCGTCCTTCGTGCTACCGGTTGGAAAGACAAAGCACTCATGCAGGCACATGTACACGAAGTGCTCGAGCAGGTGGGCATGGATACCAAAGCGTACAAGAAACCGTACGAACTGTCCGGAGGTGAGCAGCAACGTGTCGTCATCGCGCGGGCCTTGCTCAACACGCCGGAGATGATTCTTGCCGACGAGCCGACAGGCAACCTGGACGCAGAGACAGGACGGGAAATCATGGAACTGCTGTACGCCATCAGTCAGGCAGGTATCACTGTCCTCATGTCCACGCATAACCTCCAATGGCCGGAACAGTTCCCCGGAAAGAAATGGCTCTTCGCCAACGGAGAGCTAAACGCCAATAGTTAAAGCCAGCCGAATATGACCATTAACGAGCGACAAGACGAGATAATCGAAGAGTTTGAGGCCTTTGACGATTGGATGGACCGGTACCAACTCATCGTCGATTATGCCAAAGAACTGCAGAAAAACCCCATGCCCGAGTCCGAAAAGACCGAGCAGAACAAGATTGACGGATGCCAATCGACAGTGTGGTTCAGCTGCAAATACGAGGATGGCAAACTATGGTTCAACGGCGACTCCGAAGCACTCTTGGTCAAAGGTATCGTTGCCATGCTCCTCTACGTGCTGAGCGGCAGTACGCCCAAGGAAATCCTTGAGACCGAACTCTATTTCATCGAGCGCATAGGCCTGCAGGAACACCTCAGTCCCACTCGCAGCAACGGCGTCGTAGCTATGCTCAAGCAGCTCCGCCTCTACGCACTGGCCTACAACTCCTAACTCCCTAATCCCCTAACCCCCAAAACTATGCAACTTCCAATCTACCTGGTAGGATATATGGGAGCCGGCAAAACCACAGCCGGACGCCTGTTAGCCGAGAAACTTGGCTGGCATTTCGTTGATCTGGACGATGCGTTTGAGCAGATACACGGCCTCTCTACAGCCGATTATATCCGCACCTACGGATTGGAGGAGTTCCGCAAGAAAGAGAAATATGTGCTTGAGGACCTCGCGGACGAAGTGCCGTACGAGAAAGTTATTTATGCTACCGGCGGCGGTTACCCCTGTTGGGAAGATAACATGGAGTGCCTGCGCGAACTCGGTACCAGTATTTATATCCGTTGGAAACCCGAGCATCTCGCCAAGCGCCTCAGTCTCACGGATTTAAGCGAACGCCCTGTGCTGCAGGGACGTACCGAGGAAGAACTGCTCGCTTTCATCGCTCCCCAACTCGAAGCGCGTGAACCTTTCTACGCCATGGCCAATCATGTGCTGGACGTGGATATATGCGACGAAAACTCCGACGAACGCATCGCCGAAGAGTTGTATCAATTTCTCAAATCGTAAATCGTCAAATCGTAAATCGATTAGTACTCCCACGTATCGTTGTCTTTCCAAACGATACGTCCGTTCTCGATGGTTGCGAGCGGGAAAATAGAAGAGAAGGGTGGAGTGAGCGTCTGAAGAAGTTGCCACTCCTTATTATATACGCGCGCGCAGGAAGAACATTGCGGCGCACAAACGGTCATTACTACGAAGATAGAGTCCGAACCCTCATATACCTCCAATGTGGCGCTGTCCGTCACGGCGATTTTCTCATAACCTCCGTTCTGCTCGATAACCTGCGGGTTGCCGCCTAAGGGATATAAGTTGGCGAGCATCGAAAGTGATATGGCTAAAAACAAAGCTCCCACGTCGAGATATTCTTTATTCTTTATTCTCTATCAATGCCACCGCATAAGCGGCGATACCTTCTTCGCGACCGACAAAACCAAGATGCTCGGTGGTTGTCGCTTTCAGACTTACTTGGTTGGGCTGAACGCCCATCACCTGAGCCAGACAGGCTTGCATGGCGTCTATATGCGGATTGAGTTTGGGTGCCTGCGCACAGATCGTGATATCGCAGTTGCCTAATTCATAACCCGCTTCGCGGAGCATATCCATCACACGGCGTAAGAGAATCTTCGAATCGATACCTTCGTACTCATTCCCTTTGGTGTCAGGGAAATGGTAACCGATGTCGCGCATGGCTGCCGCTCCTAACAGGGCATCGCACAAGGCATGGATAACCACGTCGGCATCCGAGTGACCAAGCAGACCGCGGTCACACGGCACCTCAATTCCCCCTAACCACAGTTTGCGGTCAGGGGCGAATTGATGTACATCATATCCAAAGCCGATACGCATGGAATGGTCTGATTCAAAGACTTATTTCTTGCGGTTATCCACGAGGTCTTTGATACCTGCGAGGTCGAAGCCCAGCGTGAAACGCATCGTCTGGTCCAGCGGGTTGGACGAAGCCAGACCTACGCAGTACGACACATCCAGAGCCACGATGGAGAGATGGAAACCGGCACCGAAAGTGAGGTAGTTACGGTTACCCTTGTAGTAGTTCTCGTAGCTGTAACCCATGCGAGCAAAGAACTGCTTGTTGTAGCTGTACTCGATACCTGCACCCCAACGCACTTCCTGGAACTCCTCTTTCGAGCCACCAGGAGCATCGTCGAAGGACTGGAACCAACCGCGAGCGGAAGTCCAATCGGAATACTCCTGCTGGCTTGCACGCCATGTGGTCGGGTCGTTAGCATCAAAACCGGTGGTGTATTTCGACAAACGGCTCGGAACCATCATCTTGTTGGCCTCTACGTTCACCGTCAGGAAGTTGTATTTGTTAATAGGAATCTCATAACCGGCACCGATGTTAAGGCTTGCGGGAATGAAGTTGCTGCTTCCGTCCGTAGCATAAGCCATCTTACCACCGAGGTTCTTAATCGTCAAACCGATAGCCAAATGGCTGGTTCCGGAAGGCAACTCAAACGGTTGGCGATAGTAGATACCCAGGTCTGCTGCCATCGTCCATGCCGGATGCATCTCCGTACCACCGGTGGTGGAAGTGTTCACACCGTTGTTCAGGTCCGAATACAGGAAGCGAACAGCCACACTCATCGACACGTACTCATGCAGTTTGCGGAAGTAACTGAGGTCCAGTGCCCATTCGTTCGGACGAACTGTAATAGGCGTCATACCACTACCGTCAGTCAACTGCACGTCACCCATCGAGAAATACGTGAAGCTGGCACCAATACCGCCACCGAGGTCACCGAAATTATAGAAACCGGCGAGATAAGCCAAATCGATGTCACTTACCAGTTTGCGCAACCAAGGGGTATAGTTGGCGGTTATACCACCCTTCGAGTACATATAAGCGTACTTGGCAGGATTCCAGTACTGTGAGTTAAAGTCCGCTTCAGTAGCCACACCGAGGTCACCCAGACCTGCTGCACGTGCGTCTGGCGCGATAGACAAAGACGGCATTGCTGTGATAAGCGGATTCATCGTGTCATCAGGAACACCTTGTGCATTCATCGTTACTGCGCACAAGACAGCTGTAATAGAAAGAATTACTTTTTTCATTGTTAATGTGTACTTATTTTTTGTTATTTTTTTTTTGCATTTGTTTGGTTTCAAGCGATTTGTTCCATAGGCTATTTGGTTACTATAATTTTACCCGCATTCGTACTATACTTGCTCGATGCAGATTTGATTTTTACATTATATACATATACGCCCGGCTGTAATCCAAGGTCGTTTAAGTTGATGCTGACTTGGTCAGGATTGTTCTGCTGATGACGATAAACCATCTGACCGTTGATGTTATACAGATACACTTCGGTTGTCAGACGCTCGTCAGGCTGGTCGTAGTTGACAATGAGATTAACCACTCCTTGCTGACGAACCGGGTTCGGATAGGTCATTACTGAGTAAATGGATGGATCTAAGCCTGTCTCAACGATGAAGTTCAGACTCTTGGTGGTACTGTTGTTCAGCATGTCCCACGCGCGGAAAGTCAAGCTGTGAGGACCGTCTTCCAGTTTCTCCATCAGATAACTAACCTGACCTCTCTGGTAACTGTTGTTCTCCGCCGTGAAGTACTCGTTAAGCGAATAAATCATGATAGGACTATCATCAATAATCATCATCAAATCATGACCGATACCTGCGCCCGCGGTATTGATACCGTTCTCATCATACAGGTCCGCAAAGAAACGCGGAGTAGGATAGGTGCGGTCGCCATCCTTGAAGGCTTTGCTGTTCAGATAAATCTGCATCTCCGGTCCCGTCGTGTCTGCCAAAGCGATGGCATTGGTACCGCCAACGGTAAAGTCCTCGAAGTGGCCCACAGCCTCCGACAGTTCCATCGTTGCGGAGTCGAGCGAAACGGCGTAATAGACGATACGACCGTTGCCATAGTTATAACGGATATCTTTCGGAACCATAAAGGTATATTGGAATCGTCCCTCCGTTACTTGCGTGGAACCCGAGAAAATAGTGTTTGGGTAATCGTTGTACGCCACCACTTTCGGCTCTCCGCCCGCGTGGTCGTTGTCGCGCGTCGGGATAGACTGCATCTTATCATAGATGGTAATATCAACACGTCCGTTGAAGTCTTCCACTACCAGACTGTCCTCGTCGATAATCTCACCCTGTACCTGCTGGATACTCAACGCGTTGAGCGTGTCCATTTGTGTCTTCGTGTTCACGAAATAGTCAGTCGGGTAGTTCAGACGGATAGCCGGATCGCCCAGCAGCACGTAGGCCATTTTGTTGTCATCGCTACCGAGGTTGTTTTTACCTACACGCACAGCCTCACCGATGGTCATGTCGTAATGGAAGACATCCGAGTGACGGAACAGTTCGGCAGAAACCTTGCGGTTCAGTTCGGTGTTCGGACCGGCATACACCGTTCGCGTAGCAGCCAGCACGCCAATGGCTCCACCCACAGGGTTCAGTACCGCCGCTTCGCCCGAGGAGCGTTTGCCCGCATCGCAATGGGAGAAACTACACGTGGCGAACAACCAGAACGCGTGGTTCTCGTTGGACATGTTCTGGATATCTTTGATATTAAGAATGGACTCGTTGGTAATAGCGTTATAACCTCCGTGACCGGAATAGTCGAAGAACAGCACGCCGTTCTTGAGCAGGTTAGTCAGGCGGTTCTTGGCTAAAGGATAACTCTCTCCGCTGGCATTCACTTCCTGAGGATAGGCATCCAGGAAAATCTTGTGTACCACGAAATCAGGGTTCTGAAGACGTACCATCTCGGCGCTCTTCTCTGCCGTCTCGGTGTGAGTTCCGTTCTCGCCGTCGTCCGCCAGATAGACAATCTGGTTCTTCCATTTGCCGATATTCTTGTTGTTGTCGGAGTGTACGTTGTTTATGTAGCGGATTAACTTGTCCACCGTCGAGTGGGCTTCGTCAAAATTCTCCACCGGCAAACGACCCACACCTATATCCATACGACCCTGAGTGTCCGATTCGCCTTCATTGTCGTTCAGAAAACCGAAATAGTCATCCGTCGCATAGCCTTTTACCTCGTTCAACGAGTTCTTGGATTCGTATGTTAGTAACAGACTGGTACCGGAAGTAGCCAGCAGCTTGCGGTTGTCGAACGAACCATGCCCCATCAGCAGCAACCATCGCGGTTTGGCAATAGAGGTACCGTTGCCGCGGTCGTAGAGCATCTTCATCAACCAGCGGTAAGCCGTCGCATCCGGTGTGCCTGAAGAGAATTCGTTATATACCTGCTGGTCTGTGACAACCGCCCATGTGATGCCTTGTTTCTGCTCGTGAGCCTGTGCCAGACGGATACCCTCCGCTTCATAACCCGAAGGACAGATGATGACGTAGTCAATATTGCTCAACTCATGCAGGTTCTGATTACGAACATTACCCACTACCGTTGCAGATACATAGTGTGAACCGTTCGTCTTAACCGCCACGTACTCGCGTACGCCGTTGGCTTGCGACCCCGTCCAATAGAGAGTGTCGTTGCTCAGCGATGTAGCCATCTGTTGGATAGCACTCAGGTCGGTTACGTCCCATACCTGCATGTTCGCATTCGCGTTAGCCAGGCAGAAACGAACAGGAGTAGAGGTGTTCAGATTCGCCAGCGTACGTACCGGTAAGTAATCGCCACGCATACGCAGAGCAGTAGGAGTGGTCAATTCGATAAAGTCCAGCCATCCGAGTGTACCGGCTACGCTGCTCTGTAGTTGCAGCGAAACCGTCTGTCGGTATTCAGCCGTATTGGGCGATAGAGTGATTGTTCCCGGGCTGGCCATGGTGTAAAAATCCGGAATCTTGGCCATGGACACACTTCCACTGGTGCCGTTGCAGCTTGCTTTGAAAGTAGAAGCCTCCGAACTACTGGCTGCCAATTCAACATACACTTTGCTCTTCTCCGAAGAAATAGCATCCGGGGTGGAGAAGGAGAACGAACGCGTCTGGCTCGCTTTGAACTGTTCGCCGAAGAACGAGCGGCCGCCACCCGACACGCCGTTACGGTCAATCAGGTTAACGGAGTCATAGTCATGTACCTGAATGTCCGAATAGGAAGTCACATCGGTCGGAGTGCCGCTGACCGGTTCGGCAAATGGTGGAGCCAGTAACTCACCCACGTTGTCGGTCAGGAAATAATAGCCGTAGTCCGAATAGGTGTTGCGGGTATGCGAAAAACGTCCTTTGTCTGCCGCGTATTCCCAACTGATGGAACCTTGTACCCAGAAAAGCACATAACCATCGCCTACATACACCGGAACCTGCGGCAGGTCATCGATATTCGGCTTGGAGAAATCTTGCAGTTTCTGCGCACCACCGTAACCGAACACACGCAGTTGTTGCGGGTCCAGACCGGCACTCTGTATCTCACTAAAACTCATGCGGCACACACCGGTCTCGCTCACGCGGATTTTCACCCATTTGCCACTCGCCAATACCGAACTGGGCGCGTAGGAGTGAATACCCGCCATCATGGAGATGCTCAAAGCCAAGAAGGCTACTATGGATAGTACTTTTTTCATTTGATTTTGCAATATAATTTCTCTTCTCCGTCTATTTTGACGTGGATTATTTCTTCTTTTTGTACCACTCGCGGTGGTTGTTTGGCTTGGATATAAATCAAATCTCCTTGCCGGATAGTCATTACGCTGCTTGCCTTGGATATCGCTTCTTCAGGAGAAATAATCAATTCATCATTGAGCAACGTAGTTGCGCTCATTCCATCATTGTTAATCCATTCTCCTATCGCCAGCGAGTAGTCGAACGCGATCGCTTCTGTCCAGGGCTTGCCTGCTGCTTGCGCTTCACGCAATTTGTCCAGCGCTGTAAAGTCCGCTCCGGGAGCGACGGCATCGTAATAGCGGTTCGCGAAGCGTGGTGCTATCTCTTTGCCCAAACGGCTGACGCGCAGAAGAATACAATTCGTCACGCCTAACTCGTTTGTCCAGTCGGGTATGAACATAGGCTTGCGTCCGTTCAGCAAACATGAGTCGCCTTTCAGCACCATTTCCCATTCGCCTTTACTATAAACAAAGCCTATTATCTTCATAAACCCAACAAAAAGCGTGCAAAGTTACAACTTTTTTTTGATATATACAAGCATTTAAGCAAAAAGTGAAACTTTTTCTTAAAAAATCGTTCTTTCACTCCGCGCCTTTATTTCGCTCGGATGAACAATTGAACCGGTGTGCCGGTGAAATCCCACCACTCGCGTAACTTGTTCTCCAGGAATCTTCTGTACGGTTCTTTCACGTATTGCGGCAGGTTGGCGAAGAATACAAAGGTAGGTATCTGCGTGTTCGGCAGTTGGGTGCAGTATTTAATCTTGATATACTTGCCTTTCCATGCAGGTGGCGGATAGTTCTCGATGAGGGGCAGGAACTTGTCGTTCAGCTGTGCTGTCGGCACTTTTTTGTTCTTGTTCTCATACACATGGATAGCCGTTTCCACCACTTTGAAAATACGCTGTTTGGTAACGGCACTCGTGAAAATAATCGGAAAATCCGTAAACGGAGCTATACGCTCGCGTATGGCGGCTTCGTAGGCTTTGATGTCGGCGTTGGTCTTGCTCTCTATCAAATCCCATTTGTTGATGCACACCACGAGACCTTTTTTGTTCTTCTGGATGAGCGAGTAGATGTTCAAATCCTGCGCCTCTATGCCGCGGGTGGCGTCAATCATCAGAATACACACATCGCTGTTCTCGATGGCGCGAATGGAGCGGACAACCGAGTAATACTCCTGGTCTTCCGTCACTTTCGCTTTCTTGCGGATACCGGCTGTGTCCACCAGGTAAAAATCCTTGCCGAACTTGTTGTACCGCGTGTAAATCGAGTCGCGCGTCGTGCCGGGAATGTCCGTCACGATGGTACGCTCTTCGCCGATAAATGCATTTAGAATACTTGATTTGCCGGCATTGGGACGACCTACTATCGCGAAACGCGGTAACTCTTCCAGCTCCTCGTCGCTGTCATCTTCCTTACGGAAACGGCTCACCACTTCGTCCAGCAGATCGCCGGTTCCCAGACCGTTCTCCGCCGAAACGATGAACGGTTCGCCCAGACCGAGTTTGTAGAACTCAGCCGCACCGTATTGGTTCTCGAATGTATCTACTTTGTTGACCGCCAGGATGGTCGGTTTTTTCGCCTGACGAAGCAGATGAGCCACTTCGGTGTCAAATTCCGTCACACCTTGGTTCACGTCCACCACGAGCAGCACCACGTCCGCTTCGCGTATCGCCAAATCGACCTGACGGTTAATCTCACTCTCGAAGGTGTCATCGCTGTTAACCACCCAGCCGCCTGTGTCGATAACCGAGAACTCGCGGCCGCACCACTCGGCTTTGCCGTACTGACGGTCACGCGTCGTGCCGGCGGTGTTCATCACTATCGCCCGATGAGTACCCGTCAAGCGGTTAAACAAGGTCGATTTCCCTACGTTGGGACGACCCACTATCGCTACAATATTTGCCATAGTTTTATAGTATTTTGTTGTTATTTACAATTTCCGCATCCTTCACCGCAGTCGCCGCAGGAATGTTCGTCTCCGCAGTCACCGCAGGAACCGTGACATTTGCCGCAACCTCGATGACGAATAGCCTTCAATTCACCTTCGGTCACGTCGCGGATTTCCAAAATCATCCCTTTGAAATGCAGGTCTTCGCCGGCGTAGGGGTGGTTCAGGTCAATCGTCACTTCGGTGTCTGTTATCTCGCAAACTTGCGCCTTGACAACTTGTCCGTCCACTGTGTTCATCGGCACGATCGCACCCTCATAGACGCGTTCTTCGTCGAACTCGCCGTCGCCGTTGAAGAACATCTTCTTCGGGAGCGTCATCAGTCCTTCCTGGATGTACTCGCCGTAGGCGTCCGCGGCCTTGAGCACGAAATCGAAGGTGTCACCTTGCTCTTTGCCGTCCATCGCGGCTTCGAAGGCGGGTAACATCATTCCTTCGCCCTGACACCATACTAACGGAGCCTCCTCCGTCGCTTTTTCCATCAGTTCTTCCTGTCCGTTCTCGCCGTTGATGTACAGCTCGTACGTCGCTTTTACTACTTTCAAATTCTCGATTTTCATATATTCTAAATGTTAATTATTTTACCACCAATTCACTCGACTGTTGGTCGATGAGTTACTGTTCTTGTCATATTTGAGGTCGCTCAAAATGGACGCGTTCACACCGATGTGGAATGTGTAGCTCTTGAACGGGCCAAGCGGGTTAATGCTGGCGGTCATGTTCCAGCAGTGCAGGTCGCGGCTGACGTTAAACGAGCAGGCTGTCACTTTCTTGTAATCGAAGTTATAGGTCATGTTCGCGCTCACTTTCCATCCTTTGCCCAGACCGAGGTTACCGCTCAGCGTCAGCGAGTTACGCCATACCATTTTGTACTGCATCTTCTGGTAGTCAAATTCGCTGCCGTTTGCGTAGGCAAGCGAATAGCTGACAGACAGGCTCCACGGGAATTCGGTCCGCACATACCCGTCATCCACTTCGGACTCTTTCTTGCCGCCCAACTTGGCGTTCCGTACGTTTCCGTCCTCGTCGTGTTCAATCGTCTCGAGGTTCGGTTCGTCAGCATCGGAATCTTTTGAGTCCTTCGAACCAATTGAACTCTTTGAACTCTTCTCGCCTTTGATGCCGTCTATCTTCTCTCGCCATTTCTTGAAGGTCTGGTTGTTGAATGTGTAACTGAAATACCAGCTGAAACCGTCCCAGTGCGGGAACCGGCCGTTGTGCCAGTACTGTTTGTTCGTTCGGACAGGGTTGCCCAACGCGTTCAGTTCATACATATACGGGTCCAGACGGGTTGAGAAATTGAGCGTGTAGTTGTTCAACCGAGGGAATTTCAAACGCACGTTGACGGTAAACTGACTCCAGTTCATCGAGTCCACGGCGAAGTTATAACCTCCGTCGATGCTGAATTTGTCTATCAGGCTAATCACTTTGTACGGGTTCTTGCCCGTTGTATCTTTTTTGTTGACCACTTTCACTTCGAGGTTGTTGTCGATACCGAAATTGAGTGTGGCGGACATGCCTCGACCTGCGTTACCGTACGGACCGTTGAAACGCGAGTAGGTCTGCCGCTGGTAGATAGGATTACCTTCCTCGTCCAGTTTCTGCTTCTTGCGGCCGGTTATGCTGTCGATACCCGCATAGACAGGCTGGTCGTACGTGCCGTGGTAACCCCAGAACTCTGCGCCGAAGTCCGGATGGTAACTGATGCTCAGGTGAGGACGAAGCACATGACGGAATTTCTCCACGGGACTGTTGGGGAAC
The DNA here is from genome assembly GCA_902778935.1 of uncultured Bacteroidales bacterium. Taxonomy (GTDB): domain Bacteria; phylum Bacteroidota; class Bacteroidia; order Bacteroidales; family Paludibacteraceae; genus Colicola. The sequence continues at coordinate 51,164 of CACYZT010000001.1, read as the reverse complement.
AGTTTCTTGATAGGCGTGAAGAAACCGTACAGGGTGGTCTGTAGGCTGACACCGGCATCGAAATCAAACACATTGTAAAATCCGGTGGTTGTGTCGCGAGCGAGCGCTTGTTCCACTTCGTCCCAATGCTGGTCGATGCGCGTGAAATACATTCGGTCGCGCAGGTTGAGGTTCGGCGTTACCGTCAGGTATTTGAAGAGCGTGAAACTGGCGCTGATAGGTATCGAGTGGTTCAGTCCGACGGTCCAGTCGCGCAGGAAATCCGAATGGATGAACTCTTTCTCTTTGATGTTATTGATGCCTATCTTGCCGTTCATCGAGTAACTCATCTTGATTTTCTCGTACCATTTCTCTTTGCCGCCCACTTTGCCTCGGCGCTTGAGCGAAGCCTGCCGCCATAGCTTGAACGGATAGACCGAACTCATGTTGACGGATAGTTGCGGAGCGGTCAGACTGATGGTTGAGTCGCTCGTTCGTTGCGTCAGGCTCGCAGACATACTCAGGCTCCACGGGCTGTCGGGGAAACGCTGGGTGAAGTTGATTGTACTGTTCTTCGTGTTCTCCGAATACGCCTCGGGGTTGTAATAGCTGTTGATGTTACTGCGGTTGTACCCGCTGGTCGAGAAGTTGACGCTCGCCGAGAATGTGCTGTACGGGTTGAATTTCGCATCTTGGCTGTGCGACCATGTCAGGCTGAAGTTCTTACGCGCACTATAGTCCGGCATACCCCGCTCACCCGTCACGTCGTTTCGGTAGTTGATGCTCAGGTTGCCCGAGAAATGGTATCGCCATATATATCGTGTCTTCGCGCGAATAGCCCACGTACCGCGTGTATAGATATCGCCCGTCACTTCCAGGTCCATGTAATCGCATATCGCGAAATAGTAACCGAGATTGCTCAGGTACATGCCTCGCGTGTAATCGTCGCCGAATTGCGGCATAATCAGACCGCTGGAGTAGGTGTTCGTGAACGGGAAGAAACCGAACGGCAACGCTAACGGCAAAGGCACATCGCCTACCACCATGTAGGACGGTCCGGCAGCGATATATTCACCGGGCTTCACTTTCGCTTTCGTCAACTGAAGGTAGAAGTGCGGGTGGTCATGATTGTCGCAGGTCGTGTATTTGCCGCCACCCATCATCATCACATCGCCGTCCATCTTCTTCGTACGGTCGGCTACGATATAGCCTTCGCCCTGTTGGGTTACGACGCGACGGATATAACCTTTCTGCGTTTTGATGTTATAGGTAATCTCGTTGGTCTCGTAGCTTTCTTTTCCGTCATTGAACACCGGCTTGCCAACCCATTCTTCCTCTAAGTCGTCCCAAACGCCGTGCGCATAAATGAGACTGCTGTCCATGTTCATTCGGATAAAATCAGCCTGCAGCTCCATCGACTCGTATTTCAAATCGCCTTTGCCGTGCAGATACGCCGTTCCGTTACCCATCATAATCATCGAGTCGTTCGACTGGTAATGTACCGGTCCCGACAGCTGACTCTTCTTCGGCTCTTTCCTCTCCTGCACACCCGAGAATCGGTCCAAACTGTCTCTCTGCGTCACGCTGTCTGCTCTCTGCCGCATTGCCCGCATAGCGCTATCCGCTCTCATCGCAGCCACGCTCTGCGTCACGCTGTCCGCTCTCATCGCAGCCGCACTCTTTTCTGTCTTGTCCAGCCCGTCCGATTTGTCCGTCTTGTCAGCCACACTATCATGTGCCACAACGAGGCTATCGACCATACCTTTCGGTTCAGTCTCCGCCCGCAGATTTCCTACTACTAATAGTAGTAAAATCCACACCAAAATATGTCCGCGTACATGTATGCGCACAATATTCCAAATTAAATCGGCCGCAAAGGTACAAAAAAAAATTGATATATGCAAGCGCGCGCGTGTTTTTTTATTTTTTTTGTCCCGTGCGCTGACCTTTAGTCCCGCGTTTTTATCCTTATTAAAATAAGTCAAAGCAAGACTAATCGTTGACTAATCGTTGAGGCAAGTAAGGGTAAAACCGTATCCCACCTTACCCTATATATACATAGTATATATCCCGTGATTTTGAAATCTACCGATAATCGTCTTCTATCCTCGCAGTACTCATTTACCTTCCATTTACGACTCGTTTACGACACTTTACTATAATAGAACCACAAAATTGCACAAAATGCCACATTTACTATATAATACTATGTATTATATACTTTTTGTTTGAATTTTTCTAAAGAAAAAAACTTGCATATATCAAAAAAAAGTTGTAATTTTGCACGCTTTTTATGTGCGGTATAGAAAATCGCACATCGTAAATCGTCAAATCGTAAATTATAGATATGAACTTTTTAGAGATTATAACGAAATTATTCGGCAACAAGGCGCAGAAAGATATGCGCGCTATTCAGCCGTACGTGGACAAGACCAAGGCAGCCTATGAGACTATCGATGCGCTGTCGAATGATGAACTCCGTGCGCACTCTCAGGCGCTCATGGACCGCATCCAGGCCGACGTGGCGGACAGAAAGAACCGCATCGCCGAACTCAAAGCGTCCATCGAAGGAACACCTATCGAGAAACGCGAGAAAATCTACAACGAAGTGGACAAACTCGAGAAGGAAATCCGTGAGCAGTACGAAATCACGCTAACCGATATCCTGCCCGAAGCGTTCGCTATCGTCAAATCGACCGCTCGCCGTTTCGCGGAGAACGAGACCATCGAAGTGACCGCCACCGAGTTTGATAAGAACCTGGCTGCCGACCCGCGTTTTGACTTTGTCGAGATTAACGGTGACAAAGCCCTCTACCACAACCACTGGATGGCGGGTGGTAACGAAATCACATGGGATATGGTTCACTATGACGTGCAGCTCTTCGGCGGCGTCGTGCTCCATGGAGCAGTCAAAAACGACAAGGAGCAACGCGGCTCCATCGCCGAGATGGCTACCGGTGAAGGTAAGACGCTCGTCGCTACCTTGCCCGTCTTCCTCAATGCCCTCACCCACGAGGGTGTGCATGTCGTGACCGTGAACGATTACCTCGCACGCCGTGACTCCGAATGGATGGGACCGCTCTATATGTTCCATGGCTTGAGTGTCGATTGTATCGACAAGCACAAACCCAACTCTGACGACCGCCGCAAGGCTTATGCCTGTGACATCACTTTCGGTACGAACAACGAGTTCGGCTTCGATTATCTGCGTGATAACATGGCGATTAGCCCGCTCGACCTCGTTCAGCGCGGACATAACTTCGCCATCGTCGATGAGGTGGACTCCGTGCTCATCGATGATGCCCGTACGCCGCTTATCATCTCCGGTCCGGTGCCGCGCGGCGAGGACCAGATGTTCGATGAATACAAGGACCGCGTCGCGGCACTCGTGCGTCAGCAGACTACCCTTACCACCAAACTGCTCGCTGAGGCTAAAGCCAAAATGGGTTCCGCTGACGAGAAAGAGAAAGAAGCCGGCGAACTGGCGCTATTCCGCTCCTTCAAGGGTATGCCGAAATCCAAGGCGCTCATCAAATACCTCTCCGAACCCGGCGTCAAGGTGCGTCTGCAAAAGACGGAGGAGTTCTATCTCCAGGAGAATGAGAAGAATATGCATATCGCCACGGACGAACTCTATTTCGTCATTGACGAGAAGAACAAGTCCATCGAGTTGACCGACAAGGGTATTGATGCCCTTACCGGCACCACCGATGACCCGAATTTCTTCGTCCTTCCGGATGTGGGTTCGGAGATGGCGGAACTCGAGCACACGGAAGGCCTTTCTGCCGATGAGAAACAGGCGAAAAAGGACGATATCCTGACCAACTACAGCATCAAATCCGAGCGCGTACACACCGTTCACCAGCTGCTCAAGGCATACACTCTCTTCGAGAAAGATGTCGATTATATCATTGACGGCGGAGAAGTGAAGATTGTCGATGAGCAAACCGGCCGTATTATGGAGGGCCGCCGCTGGTCGGACGGCTTGCACCAGGCGGTTGAAGCCAAAGAGAATGTGAAAGTCGAAGGCGCTACCCAGACCTTTGCGACCATCACCCTGCAGAACTATTTCCGTATGTACCACAAGCTCTCCGGTATGACCGGTACCGCCGAGACCGAAGCGGGTGAGTTCTGGAATATATACAAACTCGACGTAGTCGTTATTCCGACCAACAAACCGATCGCGCGAAACGATATGAACGACCGTATCTATCGCACCAAGCGCGAGAAATACAACGCCGTCATCGATGAGATCGTCTCCATGGTAGAGCAGGGCAGACCGGTCCTCGTCGGTACAACGAGTGTAGAGATTTCCGAGCTCTTGAGCCGAATGCTCACGCTCCGCAAGATCAAGCACAACGTGCTCAACGCCAAGTTGCACCAACAGGAGGCACAGGTCGTTGCCGAAGCCGGACGTTCCGGCGTCGTGACCATCGCAACCAATATGGCCGGTCGTGGTACGGATATCAAGCTGACTCCCGAAGTGAAGGAAGCCGGCGGTCTGGCTATCATCGGTACCGAGCGTCATGAGAGCCGACGCGTGGACAGACAGCTCCGCGGACGTTCCGGTCGTCAGGGTGATCCGGGTAGCTCCGTCTTCTATGTGTCGCTCGAGGATGACCTCATGCGTATGTTCGGCTCTGAGCGTATCGCCTCGGTCATGGACCGAATGGGATTCCAGGAAGGAGAGATGATCGAGCACTCGATGATATCCAACTCTATCGAACGGGCGCAGAAGAAGGTCGAGGAGAACAACTTCGGTATCCGTAAACGCCTCATCGAGTACGACGATGTGATGAACCAGCAACGTAACCTCATCTATGCCAAGCGTCGTCACGCACTCATGGGAGAGCGTATAGGCGTGGATATTACGAATATGATTTATGAGACGGCGGAAGGCATCTTAAATGAAGCCCGTACAGCCAATGACTACGAAGGACTCAAGTACGACGTCATGCAGACCTTCGCTATCGAATTGCCCTTTGATGAGGAACAGTTCAACCGCGGCAAACGCAATGAACTGAGCGACCAACTCGCAGAGGCTGCCCTCGAGAGTTTCAAACGCCGTATGGACAAGCTGACACAGATTGCCGACCCGCAAATCCAGTACGTCTTCCAGACCAAGGGACAGATGTACGAGAATATCCTCATCCCGATTACCGACGGCAAGAAAGTGTATAACATCGCCGTCAACCTCAAGGCTGCGGCTGAGACGCATTGCAAAGAGGTGGTGAAGGAGTTCGAGAAACGAATGTTGCTCTACGTCATCGATGATGAGTGGAAAGAGCACCTCCGCCAATTGGACGACCTCAAGCAGTCGGTTCAGAACGCTTCGTACGAGCAGAAAGACCCGCTCTTGATTTACAAACTCGAGTCGGCGCATATCTTCGAAGCGATGTTGGATACGCTCAACCGCCGAGCCCTCGCTATCCTGCTCCGCGGACAGATACACGTCCAGGAACCCGACAAAGTGCAGCAGGCACAGCAGCAACGCCGTACCGACTACAGCAGTTATCGTTCGCAGAAAGACGCCGTACAGCAGGCTGCACAGGCTTCCGGAGCGGCACAGGCTGCCGGACGAGACACCCGCGAACAGGTTCACCAGGGACCGATTATCGCGGACAAGAAACCCCGTCCGAACGATCCCTGTCCCTGCGGCTCAGGTAAGAAGTACAAACAGTGCCACGGCAAAATCGGTGCCGCTGGTGTATAACAAGAATGCTGAAGGCTAAAATCCTCATAGTAACCATTGTCTGTGCCGCCATGAACTTGACGGCACAGCAATTATATACCGATACTTTCAAGTTGGCGGAGCAGAAACGCACTGCCGACATGGATGCGTTGTTGCTCGATATGGTCGCGCGGCAGAGCGAAATGCTGCATGAGAACGATACGGTCGATACGCTCACGCTGGCGGAACTGATGAGACTCGACTCCATCCAACGAGAGATGGAGGAAGTTGACTCGCTGCGTAACTACAACGCATCGCTGCAGGTAGAGTCCATGAACCGCACACCGCAACTCGTCATCGAGAAATCATGGGTTAAGGATGAGGTCGAGGACCGCAACGACGTGCTGACGGCCATACGGAATATGCGCTCGCCGTGGCGGCGCGAACTGACGCTCATGGCGCAGATCACGCAGAACTACGTCACGTCCAACTGGTACCAGGGCGGTTCGTCGTCTTTCGCCGGACTCGGCATCGCGAAAGGACAAATCAGTTACATCCAAGAGCGTTTCACGTGGGAGAACTTCGGCGAGTGGCGTATGGGCGGCTCTACCGTCTCCGCCGACAGCCTGCATAAGGTAAACACCACCGATGACTTGTTTCGTATCTATTCGAAAGCCAACCTGCGCATCGTGCCGAAATTCTTCGCCTCTATCTCTGTGGAGTTCGAGACGCGATTACTGCCGACCTACAAGTCCAATTCGAATGAACTCAAGTCCGCGCCTTTCTCGCCGCTCCGCTTCAACGGGGCGTTCGGTGTGGACTTCAAACCCGTGCCGCGATTATCTATCTCCATCTCGCCTATCTCGTACAAAATGGTGTACGTAGGCGATACGGCGCGAGTCAAAGCCACCGAATACGGACTGAACGAAGGACAGCAAATCCAGCACAATGTCGGTTCATCCATGCGTCTGGAGTATGTATGGAAACCCGTGCGAGAGTTTGCACTTGAAACGAAATTCTTTGCCTATACGAACTACCACCACGTCGAGCTGGACCTCGAGGTGAACTTGGATTTTATTGTCAACCGCTGGCTCTCGGCACGGCTGATGTTACATCCGCGCTATGACAGCTCGGTGGTTATGGAGGGCGATACGCACGCCAAACTGCAGTTCCGCGAACTACTCTCTATCGGCTTCGCCCATAAGTTCCACTAAGGTAAATGGCTAATTGCACAACTTCTCCAGTGCTTGCCATCTCAGATATCCTTCGTGGCCGTATTTCCAGATGTTGTATTTGATTTTGTCGAGGCTCACCTCTTCGCCGAGGTGGCTTTTCGAATAGAATTTATCCGCATAGCAGATGATTTTCTCCTCAAGGCTCTGCGGGCAATAATCGCGCTCGGGAATAGGCAACTCCTCGCGCAGTACTTGTTCCAGCGTTATGCCTGCGCCAGTATGCCGCTCTGCCACTAAGGCATGTTTCGGCAGCCCTTCCTCGCGCAGTAGTTCAGCTCCTAAATAGCCGTGCTCAATGTATTTGTGCGAACCCGTACAGTAAATCTTCGGCGCATTGCAGAAGATGATGCCTATGTCGTGCAGCATAGCCGCTTCTTCGATGAACTGCCTGTCCACCAGCCCTTGTTCTGTCCATTGGGGATGAGCGTCCACGATGGCCAGCGCACGGTCCGCCACCTGACGGCTGTGCGTCACTAAGATATGCCGCAACTCCGGTATGCCGGAGTAATACTTGTCTATGATTGCACTATAATCTACCATCTCAATGTATCCCATTCATGAATGCCCGTGCGTCCATCCGTTTCTTGCCCGGTGCCTGTAGTTCCAGTATGCGCACCGCCCCTTCCTTGCACGGCACTACAATGGAAGATTTGTCCATTGTCCATTGTCCATTGTCCATTGTCTCCACAGAGTAAATCTTCACATTCTCAAACACTTGTCCGTTAATCGTCAGGTTGGCCCAGGCCGCAGGGTAGGGACTAAGACCGCGAACGAAATTCTTAACCTCTGCAGCCGTCTTCTCGGTAAATTGTATCTCACAGCTCTCCTTGAAAATCTTCGGTGCCGGACGGAGGTCGCTTATCTCCGGTTGCGGCGTGGTAGGCAACGCGATGCCGCGGTTCTCGCAGTCGATAATCAGGTCCACCGTGCGCGTTACCAGACTTGTGCCGAGCGCCATAAGACGGTCGTGTACCGAACCCACGTTTTCGTCCGCGCCGATAGGTAGCCGTTCTTGCAAAATCATGTTACCCGTGTCTATCTCGTGCTTGAGCATAAACGTGGTGGCGCCTGTCTCGGTGTCGCCATTCATCACAGCCCAGTTAATCGGTGCCGCACCGCGGTATTGAGGTAGTAACGAGGCATGCAGGTTAAAAGTGCCCAAACGAGGCATCGACCAAACGACCTCCGGCAGCATCCTAAATGCTACCACTATCTGCAAATCCGCCTTATAACTGCGTAACTCTTCCAGAAAAGCCTCATCTTTCAACTTCTCCGGTTGGAGCACGGGCAGGCCTGCAGACAGCGCATATTTCTTCACGTCCGAATACTGTAACTGATGTCCGCGTCCTGCCGGCTTGTCAGGCATCGTAACCACCGCCACGACGTTATAACCGCCTTCCACCAGGGCCTGCAGACTCGCTGCAGCAAACTCCGGTGTCCCCAAATACACTATCCTCAGGTCTTTCTTTGTCATAACTATTTAACGTCTTGATATTTCGGTTCAAGACTCTTCGGCTGTTTGTCCACCACCGGACTCAGCGGCCGCTTATACGCGCGTATAATAAGGTATATGCCTAACGCGATAAACGGCAGGCTCAGCAGCTGTCCCATGTTCAGCACATGGCCGGCTTCGAAGGCTTCCTGGTCGTTTTTGATGAACTCCAACAGGAAACGCGTCACGAACACGATCTCGAAGAACACGCCGATGAGCAGTCCTTCGCGTCTCCGGGCATCCGTGTACCAATACATCGGCCAGGTTACACACAGCGCCACAAAGCAGTACAGAATCTCGTATATCTGCGTCGGATGACACGGAACGGTCTCGCCGTTACGAACGAAGATAAAGCCCCATGGCAGGTCGGTCGGACCGCCGTAAATCTCGCTGTTCATGAGGTTGCCGAAACGTATCAGCATAGCCGTGAAGCACACACCCACGCACAGCCTGTCGAGTATCCACAGCCAGCTCGTACCGAACTGCGGGTAACGGCTGAACTTGTATTTGTTGAGCAACCATGCGGCGATGATAAGACCTATTCCGCCGCCGTGACTGCTCAAACCGCCTTCCCAGATACGCAGAAGACGCAGCGGGTTCTCGATATACGGATTGCGGTAGTTGAACTCCCATCCGAACAAGTACCACGGACGGCCGTAGTCATGCCACTCGTAGAACCAGCAATGTCCCAGACGCGCACCGATAATCACACCGGCGGCCATAAAAAAGAACATCTGGTCGGGCCACTCTGCCGGACAGTTCTCATGCTTGTACATCCGTTCGTTCACCAACCAGCATATATACAATCCTACCGCCCAGCACAAGCCGTACCAGCGTATTCCTCCGTCCCCGAAATGTATCAATATCGGGTCCACATCCCAAACTATAGAAGATAACATATCAAAAAACGTTTTTATGCAATAAAAACCATTTTAACGCTTTAACGTCGCTTCAGCGACCATTTTAACTCTTTAACGCGCGCAGCGCCTATTTCCCCCAATTCAACTTCGTCCTCAAACTCTTCAGGAAACTGTTGTCGCCGAGTTGCACCAATTTGATGGTGTACGAAGCACGCTCGATACGAAGACACATGTCGGTACTCAGACTCTGGCTGCGACCATCGACAGACACCATGAACGAATCGTAACGGCTCGACACTTTGATGTCGAATTTCCAGTCGTCCGGCACTACCAGCGGCTTCACCGTCAGGCTGTGCGGAGCAATAGGAGTCAGGATGATTCCTCTGTTCTGCGGAACGATGAGCGGACCGCCGATGGAGAGGTTGTATGCCGTACTGCCCGTCGGCGTAGCGATGACCAGACCGTCCGAGTTATAGGTGTGCAGGTACTCGCCGTTCACTTTCAGCTCTATCTGCAGCATACTACTCAAACCCTCTTTGAGAATCGCTATCTCGTTTAGCGCGTTGGGAGACATGATCAACCCCTCGCGGAGTGCTCCTGACTTGTCGAACACGCTCACGTTCAGCAGTCGGCGTTGCTCTATCGTGTATTCGCCGGCAACCAGTTTCTGCAATATATCATCCACATCATCTGTCTGCACTTCGGCCAGGAAACCTAAATGCCCGCAGTTAATTCCTAAAATAGGGATATTCTGCTGACCTATGGCAGCGGCACTCGTGAGGAATGTACCGTCGCCGCCTACCGAAAGCGCAAAGTCTATCGGCTCGTAGTTGGCGTTCTCAAGGAACATAAAATCAGTCTTCTGATTTTTCAAATCAGAGATAGTCATTCCTTTCGGATAGGAGTGGTCGAAACTCGGGTACTCGCGAAGGTTCAGTTCCTGCCTCAACTCATGGGACAGAACCACCTTCACACCCTTCGATTCCATAAACTCCAATATATGCCGCACTTCAACCAAAGTCTGCGGCTTCATCGCATTTCCAAATATCGCTATTGTCATAGGGCCACAATACGCTAATTTAAAATCGGCTACAAAGGTACTACAAAAATTTTGAATTACCAAATAAATTGGTAAGAAAATCGAATTATGCTTGCATAAATGAGAATTTTTACCGGTTTATTTGGAGTTCGCTACACTTAGCGAACGTACCTTCGGCGGGAACCCACTTTAGTGGGAGGGCCGAAGTTACAACAAATCAAAATTGCCTTACTTGCCCCAAATTGCCTCACTTGCGAAAATAATTGCCTTATTTGCATATATCCCGCACAATGCCGACGTACTACAACTCTTTTCTCGATGGTTTACCTACCAAAACACGGGTGATTCACGGGTTATTCTCTTGTTATTTTCGGGATATTTAGCCAATCTCAGACTGAGATAAATGGCCCAAACTGCCAAAATGGCAGACCAAAGAAATTTCATAATATATACATGCAAAAATCGTGCCAAACCGAAAAAGTGAATTTTTGTGCGATTGATGCAGTCAATGCCGGCGACAAAGCCGTTAAAGTGCTCCGCGACGGCCAACTGTTCATCGAGAAGAACGGCAAGACCTATAATATCATCGGAGCCGAGCTCCGTTGATAGACCGCCTACGGGCTGTAAGACCGCTTCGCTGTAAGACCGGCTACGCCTCTAAGATTGAGAAAAAGCACACGAAAATTGCGCTTTTTCTCTTTTTTCTTGCATATATCAAAAAAAAGCAGTAAATTTGCAGCGAATTTTGGGATTAGCTATGACAAAGCTTAGTGTAAATATCAACAAAGTTGCCACTTTGCGCAACGCGCGAGGCGGTAATCTGCCCGACGTAGAGCGTTTCGCGGTGGATTGTGAGCTGTTCGGTGCACAGGGTATCACCGTTCATCCGCGCCCTGACGAGCGGCATATACGCAAGGAGGATGTGTATCAACTCAAGTCCATGGTAACGACGGAACTGAATGTGGAGGGAAACCCGACCGAAGAGTTCCTTGCCTTGGTGACCGATATCTGTCCGACGCAGGTAACGCTTGTGCCTGACGACCCGAACCAACTGACTTCCAACCACGGCTGGGACACGCGCAGACACCTTGATTTTCTCAAAGGCGTGGTGAACCAACTTCACGCGTACCGTATTCGTGTGAGTATCTTTGTGGACCCCGACCCGCTGATGGTGGAGTACGCGCTGCGTACAGGCGCAGATCGCGTGGAACTCTATACAGGTCCGTACGCGGAGATATTTACCGAGAACCCGAAAAAAGCCCTGGATATGTATCGTCCGGCGGCGGAGAAAGCACATGAGCTGGGACTCGGCATGAACGCCGGACATGACTTGAACCTAAAGAATCTCAAGCCCTTCATCAAGGCTTTCCCGTGGACCGCAGAGGTATCCATCGGTCATGCCATCGTCTGCGACGCCCTCTATCTCGGCATCCAGGAAACGATACAAGAATACTTGGACTGCCTAAAAAAGTAAATAGCTAAATCGTCAATCACTAAATAAATCGTCAAATCGTAAATTATTAATATGTTATTACAAATTGACACAATCGCTCTCGCTGAGGAGCTGCTAACGCAGGCAGAAGAGCCTGTACAGGAAACGTCTATCAACTTGTGGGAAATGGCGCAATACGGCGGCTGGATTATGGTTATTCTGGCTATCCTGCTTGCAGTGGCTTGCTATATCTTTATCGCTCGTCTGGTGGTTATCAAGCAGGCTACGCATGAAGACAAATCGTTCATGGACCGCATTCGCGATTATATCCATGACGGTAAAATCGACTCTGCGCTCAATCTATGCAAGCAGACCGATACCCCTTCCGCGCACATGATAGAGAAAGGTATCACGCGTATCGGTCGCCCGATGCAGGACGTGCAGGTAGCGGTGGAGAACGTAGGTAACCTGGAGGTTGGACGTCTGGAGAAAGGCCTTGTTATCATGGCTACCATCGCCGGCGGTGCTCCGATGCTTGGTTTCCTCGGAACCGTGCTCGGTATGGTTCAGACTTTCTATAACATGGCGCAGACTTCCGGTGGTATCATTGAGATAAGCGCACTCTCCACGGGTATGTACCAGGCGATGGTGACCACCATCGGCGGTCTGATCGTAGGTATTCTGGCGATGTTTGCCTATAACTATCTCGTGGCGCGTATTGACCGCGTCGTTCGTCTGCTCGAGAGCCGTACGCTGGAGTTTATGGACCTCTTAAATGAACCTGCATAATGAGTTTGAAAAAACGAAATAGGGTAGAAGCGACCTTCGCAATGAGTTCCATGACGGACTTGGTGTTCCTCTTGCTCCTTTTCTTCGTCATGGCATCCACGATGTCCTCGCCTAACGATATCAAAATCAACCTGCCTACCTCTCGTGCGCAACAAGCCACGCGCCCGCAAGTAGCAAAAGTGTCGATTGACAATCTTGGCAATTATTTCGTGGCGCTGGGCAAGGAGAAACCTGTACAGATAGACCCGGAAGCGCTTGAACCGTATTTGGCGAATATTCAGGCCTCTGACACTACGATGTACATCGCTCTCCATGCGGACGAAGACGTGGCATACAAAGAGGTGGTGCGCGTGCTGGACATCGCTAACGAACATCACATGAAGTTGGTCGTAGCAACCAAGCGGCAATAAATTGAATCTTTAAATCTTCAAATCTTTGAATAAGAAGACTGAACGACATATGATAGCTTCGCTCGGCACACTGATTGTGATGTCGCTGCTCTTTCTTCTGCTGTGGGTTTTACGCTTGTCAGCGGTAGTACCCGAAGAGGAAGGAGTGGAGATTGAGTTCGCCGAGTTGAACGAAGAAGAGTTTACAGAACCTGCTTCTCGCGGTTCTTCCTATGCGGAGCAGCCAACCGAGGCGGCTCCCGCTGCTCCTTCTTCGCCTGCTAAGGAGATTAACACGCGTCCTGAACCTTCTTCGGCGCCGGAACATATCATGTCGGAGGAAGAGACGCTCGCTTTAGAGCGCGCACGTAAAGAGAAAGAGGAACGCGAAGCGGCTGAGCGGGCGCGCAAACAGAAAGAAGCTGAGGCTATCGCAAGAGCTCAGCAAATGGGTAATCTCTTCGGCAAAACCGAAGGCATGAACACCGAAGGCGATGGTTCGTCTCAAGGCGCAGGACAGAAAGGCAATCCTGTTTCAGGAAAAGGAAACGAAGGAGGCAATTCTTGGAGTCTCGCTGGCCGTGGACTGAAAGGTACTTTGCCCAAGCCGTCCAATGACTTCCGTCAAGAAGGCAAAGTGGTTGTCCAAATACGTGTGAATGCAGCCGGACAAGTGACTAGTGCTATCGTCACCGGCGGAGATGTGTCTGACAAACAAACCCAACAACTCGCTCGCGATGCGGCTCTTAAAGCCAAGTTCACCGAGGGCGACCGTGATCAGATCGGAACAATTACCTATATATTCAAATTAAACTAACGATTTAACAGTTTAACAATTTAACGTTTTAACGTTTGTATGAACTATTTATTTCTTGACAATGGTTTCGAAGAAATCGAGGCTATCACTACAATCGATTTATTGCGCCGCGCTAATATCGCGGTAACGACAGTCTCTATTACCGGCAATCCGATGGTTCTCGGCGCACATAACATCGCCGTTGAAGCGGACGGACTCATCGAACGCATTGATTTTGCAGACGCAGAAATGCTTATTCTTCCCGGTGGACAAACGAAACTCGGCGATTGTTCCGCGCTTTGCGACTTATTGGTTGAGCATAACAAAGCTGATAAACTCATTGCTGCTATTTGTGCAGCTCCCGCTGTGCTCGGCAAACTCGGTATCCTCAAAGGCAAACAGGCTACTTGTTACCCCGGTTTCCAGGAAGCTTTGGGTGAGAGTTACGTAGGCGGCTTGGTGGTAGAGTCGAAAAATATCATTACTGCCAAAGGTCCCGGTCTGAGTGCCGACTTCGCTTTCTGCATCATCGAGCGCCTCGTCGGCTCCGATATCGCCGACGATGTCTATGACAAAGCGCAGTATTAAGTTGCATACATCTTCGTCCGCCTCCCAGGACGTTAAAGGGTTCCAAGTATGACTTGCTCTGCAGCGTAAAAAAGAGAGTACATACAAGGCGTTTATTGACGATGAAGGATGAAATAGTATTATATCAACCCAATGACCAACTATCAATAGAGGTCAAATTGGAGAATGAAACTGTATGGCTCACACAGCAACAGATGGCCATGCTGTTCAATACTACACGTAACAATATCACGTTGCATATTGGTAACATCTTCAAAGAAGGGGAACTAGACAAAGATTCAGTATGTAAGGAATCCTTACTAACTGCCGCAGATGGGAAGGTATATAAGACTAATTTCTATAATTTAGATGTCATTATTTCAGTCGGTTATCGTGTTAAATCAATCGTTGGTACTAAGTTCCGCCAATGGGCAAATAGAGTAATTAAAGACTATATGCTCAAAGGCTATGCGGTCAATCAGCGTTTACTGGCTATGGAAGAACGGATAGACAAGAAGTTCCACACCATAGAAAACACTTTAGCCGACCATCAAGAAAAGATAGATTTCTTTGTCCGTACAAATGTGCCACCGGTAGAGCAAGTTTTCTTTGAAGGAGAGTTCTTTGCAGCCAGAGTGTTATTAGAGAATTTGATAAAGACAGCTAAGAAACGCGTAATAATTATAGATGCTTATATTGATGCCGCTACGTTTGAGATGTTAGATGTGCGTGCGAAAGGAGTAACGGCTGATATTTATTCGGATAGTGAGTATAAGTCTTTGCGCGATGTACACAATACTTCTAAAGGTGTGCAGTCGGTGAATACACACAAGTGGTCAACACCTTCACACGACCGATGGTTGATAATAGACGATAGTCTATATCATTGTGGACATTCTCTCAAAGATATGGGCAAGAAACTCTCTGCGATTACACTAATGGGTACGACTCCAGATGTAATATTGAAAGAAGTAAAATAACTTATCGCTGAGCTCTGCAGCGTAAAAAAGAGAGTACATAAAAGGCGTTTACGCGCTTGTATCTGACTAGTCGGAAATGTAGGAAGTTTCACAATTAGTTATTCGGAGAACAAGTATGTAGATGCTCACGAGTGTATAAACTCACAGATACCTATACTGTTGTAGGTATGTGTTGCGTATATATACACGGCGCGAGTTTCTGTTTGCAATCTGATAACTAAGGCCATTCCTACAGCCTCGACTAGCGGATAACAACAGTTATTCGCGTTTTTTGTTGTACACATAATTAACCACAATATTAACCAAAACAATTAATCAGTATGCAAAAAGAAGACATGGAAAATCGCACCTATGAATTTATAGGTAGATTAGCATTAGTTTTATTTAGTCAAAACATTAAAATGAGTTACACGGCACTTATTCAGGTGCTCAAAGACAATAACCTAGATGATTACGGTAGTGAACGAGGCATGGCAAGCGGAATCAAAGCAGCATATACTCGTTGGGAAGCTATAGAAAAGGATTGCCGCATTCCTGCTACTTGTGGTGCAATTGCCAACACCTTTGTAAATAAGGACGGTTATCCTTCTTGGTTGGATTATTAAATGATAAAGTTATGAGAAGAAAAATCTTTATTTTACTATTTGTTGAGTTAGCATATTTTGGACTCACACATGCAGCTGTTGTAAATGGAACATGTGGAAGTAATCTTTCATGGACATTAGATTCAAAAGACAGTACGTTGGTTATAACCGGAACAGGCATAATGACTAATTCACCAACTTGGTCTTCTTATGCTTCATATATAAAATATGTTTCCTTGCCGGACGGGTTAAGCAATATTTCGACAAATGCCTTTTATAACTGTTCCAATTTAAATTCCATAACGATTCCTAATAGTGTCATTAGTATTGACGATAATGCTTTTGTGAATTGCTCTAGTATGACATCTATAGAAATTCCCAACAGCGTGATAACCATTAAAGGTGCGGCTTTTTCTGGCTGTTCAGGTCTAACCTCAATAACTATTCCCAATAACGTCTCAAGTATTGGAGGTGCTGCTTTCCAGAATTGCTCCAGTCTTACTTCGATAAATATTCCTACTAACCTTACAAGTATTTTAATTCGGACTTTTGATGGGTGTAAAAGTTTAACATCAATTACTATTCCTAATCATGTTACAAGCATTGGAGTGGAGGTGTTTTATGATTGCTCAAGTCTTACATCTATTACTATTCCTAATAGTGTCACAAACATTGGAGACGGTGCTTTCAGGGGTTGCTCTGGTTTGATGTATATTACATGTGAAGCTGTAACACCTCCTTCATTAGGTACAAATGTATTTTATAATGTTAATAAATCGATACCCCTATTTGTTCCTGCTGCAAGTGTTGTTACTTATACGAATACGATTATATGGGAAGAGTTCACTAATGTTTTTCCCATAGGTACTACTGTATATAGTGTCAATTTTCAAGATTGGGATGGAACTGAACTGAAAGTGGCCTATGTAGAAGCAGGAACATCAGCCACCCCACCGGCAAATCCGACAAGGGAGGGTTATTTATTTACGGGTTGGAGTGCGAATATTGATAGTATTACCGCTGATTTGACGGTAGTCGCACAATATTTTAAAACTTGTGAAGACAGTATGTATTATATTGCAGGAGGTGGATTAGACACTCTCACTAATTCACAATATACAGTTGATGGGTGGTGTGATGGTTTATTTTGGGAACCAGCTGGGTGTCAACTAAATGCATCTGGAGATTATGAATACAGTAAGTCTTTTACTCTTTTGCCAGGAGTATATGAGTTCAAGATTACTACTGGCAGTTGGAGTAGCATTAATTATGGTACAAAAGACAAAAGTATTTTTGTGTTTGAGGAGCAACTTACATATACATTATTAGAATCTGCAAACAATTGCCGTTTTGTATTAAGGGACACCAGCGATGTTGATGTGATTTTTAACTGTTCACAAGAGAAAGTAACCGTTTTGCGACATGATTCCACAATCCATCCAACTTACATAGTAAGTTTTTTGGACTGGGATGGCTCAATATTAGCTATTGATACTGTTGCTGAAGGAAATTCTGCAACGGCTCCCTTTGCTCCGACGCGTGCTGGATATACCTTTATAGGATGGGATAAAACATTTAATAATATAACAGCAGATTTAGTTGTTAATGCTCAGTATACATTAGGAGAAAACAAAGATTTCACGATAGTCTTTATTAACGGAAATGATAGTAGTGATATCTTGAGCAATGAAATTGTTTTGAAAGTGCCTGCTGCACCAGAAATCGTTGGTTTCAATTTCTTAGGTTGGCGGCCAGTAGCTAATATGATTATAAATGATATAATCGAAATTGAAGCGGTTTATGAAGAAACCGCTCCCTCCTCTGCACCTGAAGTTGTGATAAATCCTGCCAACCCTGCGCAGAAACTCATCCGCAACGGTAATGTCTATATACTAACGGACGATAACACCTACACCATAGACGGGCGATTAGTCCGTTAAGTGGGACTTTCATGTATTGGCATGTACCAATTTCCCCTAAAACCCAAGCATTTTTGGTACATGCTAAAGCAGAGCTTGCTGAATGATGGAATGATGAAAGAAGCAGGCGGGTACTCAGGGAGTGCCCGCTTGTTTTTTTATGGAGCGGCGAATAATATTCGCCTGTAAAACAAAGAAGAAAACGTCATAGTGACCTCGTGTACGACTGTCGGTTGACTGTCGGTCGACTGTCGGGATTCGACCGAAAATCGGTGCAAAATTACAACTTTTTCGGTATATTTGCAAATGTTTTGAAAAAAAATCATCAGTAGTGTCCACTGAAAAAGAAAATAAACCAAGATAAACCCCTTTAGACAGCAGTGCACCTGCGGTGCTTACGAGGTGCACCCACAAGATGCTCCCTTAAAAGAAAACTTTACGGTAGCCCTTGCGGCTACACCTCACATCCAAAGGATGTAACTGCTGTCCAAAGGACATAAACATAAAAAACATTCGTAGCCACGTGTGGGAGGGAGGGAATGATGCAAGCAGAGCTTGCTTAATGATGAATGATGCAGCGAGCTGCCTAATGATGGAACCGGAATATGATTCCGGAACAATAGACAAAGTGACGGACGCAAGGACGAATTGTCCGCACGCAGAGGGCGGACAGCGAAGGATGACTACCGCCAAAATCCGAGCCCCAAAGAAGGAAAAGATAAAAGGGGATAGGAATAATGAAGGAAGGTTTGCAGGCTTCTTAGCGGAGGCCTGCTATTTTGTGGAGCTGGACGGAGAGGCGCCAGAAGGGGTGGGCGAGGATGTAACGGACGGTGTCATCGAGATTGTCGTTGCGGTCGTCTTCCCATGAATCGACATTCTCTATCAGCCATTCACCTGTATATCGCAAGGGTTGCAGCATCCAGTGCTCAGCTTCCAATTGGGTGCGCCAAATCTCCGGGTCGTACGTGCCGGTGAAGACGACTTTTACCTCATTCACTTTCTTCAAAGCAAGTGGATGAGGATTTGTGATTTGTGATTTGTGATTTGTGATTGAGCTCTCTTTCGGGGAGCAGGTAATCCAGTCTATTCCTTCCGGAAGGGCATGGGTGCCGTTGGTCTCGATGCAGATATAGAAACCGGCTTTGTGCAGAGCGTCAATGAGCGGTTGGTCCACCTGCAGGCTTGGTTCTCCGCCTGTGAGCACACACATCTTCCGTCGCTCATTAGGTGTGTCGTACAGCTCTAACATTGTGCTTACGATTTGCTCGGCGGACATCTCTTGGAACTCATGGAAATCCGTATCACACCACGGGCAGCGCAGGTTACATCCGCTAAAACGAACAAACACAGCGGGAATTCCGCTGTGCGCACCTTCACCCTGCAAGGTAAAGAATATTTCGTTGACGCGATACACTAGTCTTTTTCGTATATCGCTACGTTGCCTTCG
This sequence comes from uncultured Bacteroidales bacterium, assembly GCA_902778935.1. Taxonomy (GTDB): domain Bacteria; phylum Bacteroidota; class Bacteroidia; order Bacteroidales; family Paludibacteraceae; genus Colicola. The sequence continues at coordinate 31,982 of CACYZT010000001.1, read as the reverse complement.
GATTCTTGGACGGAGACTTTGTAGCAATTCTCGATATGGTCACAAATCCATTTCGCCATGTTCTCTGCTGAAGGATTGACATCGAGCACTTCGTTGATATACTTGTGGTCAAAGGTATCCTTCACAATCCGTTTGATGTGCGTGAAGTCGGTCACCATTCCGTCGGCGTTCAGTTCTTTCGCCTTGCAGTAAACGACAATAATCCAGTTATGGCCGTGCAGTTCCTCACATTTGCTTTCGTACGACAGCATTAAGTTGTGCGCCGCTGAAATCTCTATTGTTTTTTGAACGTAGTACATAAAAATATTTACAATTTGACAATTTACAATTTACTTCTCGTAAATCGTCTTATCTTCAATTCCGGCTTGGGCGAGGGCTTGTTTGCGTTCGCGACAGGTGCCACAGACGCCACAGTGGTGTTCGCCGCCTTTGTAGCAGCTCCATGTCTCGGCGTAGTTGATGTTCAGTTCCTTACCTTTGGAGGCTATCTCTGCCTTCGTGAGATGGGTATAGGGCGTGAGGAGTTGCACACCGTTCCATGTGCCGAAATGAATAGCATTGTTCATTGCCTCGACGAACTCGGGCCTGCAATCCGGATAGATAGCGTGGTCTCCGGCATGGTTAGCAAGCATGACGTATTGCAGTTTGTTGTTCTCCGCTATACCTGCTGCTATAGACAGCATAATACCGTTACGGAAAGGCACAACGGTGGACTTCATGTTCTCTTCATCGTAGTTACCCTCCGGAATAGCGTCCGCGCCCTCGAGAAGCGAAGACTTGAAGAACTGCTTGATAAACGGCAGACGAATGGTCATGTGCGGTATACCCAGCCGGTCGCAATGGAGTTTGGCAAATGCTAACTCGTTGTCATTATGGTTACTGCCGTAATGGAATGAGAGAGCCATTCCGATGCGGTGCTGATACTCGTAGAGCATCGTCGTGGAGTCCAGACCACCCGATAAAACGATTAAACTATCTTTCATAAGCCTTACTAAATTGTTCACGCAGACGCAGTGCCTTCAATTCCTGGTGTTCGGCGTCCGCATAGTTGGCAAAGGGGTAGATGCTGATACCACCGCGGGGCATGAACCACCCCGTTACCTCTAAGTATTTCGGGTCCATGAGTGCTACAAGGTCCTTCATAATGATGTTCACGCAGTCCTCGTGGAAATCGCCGTGGTTGCGGAATGAGAAGAGGTACAGTTTGAGCGATTTGCTCTCTACCATCCGTTCGCGCGGGATGTAACTGATGTATAAATGTCCAAAGTCCGGCTGTCCTGTTTTCGGGCAGAGCGTAGTGAACTCGGGACAATTGAAAGTCACGAGGTACTCGTTCTCGGGGTGCTTGTTCTCGAATGTCTCAAGCACCGCGGGGTTGTAGTTGTCGCTATACTGCGTGTGCTGGTTACCTAAGAGCGTCACGCCTTCCAGTTCCTTGTCCGTCCTCATTATTTCATCAGTTTGATGCTTTGTCCCTTCTCAGTCACGATGATATACATGCCTCGTGGCAGGTCCATGGAATAGATATCCTCGTTGGTGGTCGCAATCTTACGTCCGTAGATATCAAATACGTTCACCCATTGTCCGACTTCATATACCTCGTCAATGCCTTCCGGGCGAGTGATATTCACGAAGAAGGAGTACGCACGGCGGTTGATATAATCGGTTACGACGAACGTCTTCGGCAGGAAAGTGGTGTAGCGCAGGTCGAGCTCTTCGTCTGCTCCAGGAATGACATGTGTCTTTCCGTCCGCCAAGGTGATAACCGGTTTAACGGCACGCAGACTATCTGCTGCATCAAACTGGTCAAGCGTCAGGTTGAGTTCAATCAGGTTCTCCTCCTGATTAATCGATGCCGTGTAACCCGCCACGCTAAAACCTGTCATCTTCAGTTCCGGCAGACCGGAGAAATGGGTTGTGCCCAAGAGGTAGTTAACGATGTTACGAAGCAGTTTCTTTCCATTGCTCGTCAGGTTATCCTTGGTGTTCGCGAGCGGGAAGCAGATATAGTTCTTGGTTCTGCCGTTTAATCCCACAGGAACCTCGTGAATAATAGTCTGCTTTTCGCCGTCGGTGTAGTAATCCTCGATATTACGCGTGTAAGCGGTAGCCAGACAGAACGACCCCGGGCAGTTATTGATATCAATCGGCATAACGCCTCGTTTGCTTACTTTGTTGAGCACTTGTATCTTTCCGCCCGTAGCGGTTATGTCTTTGAAAATCGGGTGGGTAGGTTGCTCGACATAGATGTTACATCCGTTATTCGTTGTGCTGTCGATACTACCGTTGTTCGGTTCTCCCCAACCCAGACGACCTTCTGCGTAACTGAAGCTTTTCATATTCAGTACCGGCAGGTTGGAGGCATTGTTGCGAACGATAGCCAAGATCTCCGCATTGTCGGCGTCCACATCTTCGGAGATAAGAACCCATTTATAACTGCTGTAGTTGTATGGTTCGCGAGCTCCGCTCTCTTTGGCCTTGCGGGGAATAAGGTTCACGCTACCGCCTTCGGAACTCTTGAGATATTGGTACACGCCGTCGTTCTCGTACGCCAGACTGTTCTTGTACAGATACATGACAGGATTGTTGCCGAAATCCACTTCGGTTATCTTCAGCAGTCCTTTGAAGACGGTCTCACCACCGCCTATGCTGACGGTGAACTCATAGTCTCCGGTAACGCTTGGCGTACCGCTGATGACGTATTTCTTAGTGCCCGAAACGCCGTGGCCTGTGATGCCTGCGGGTGCTGCGGTTTTCCAAGTCAATTTTACGGAGTCCTCGCTCAACGCCGTATAAGTGAATGCAATCTCATCGATTTCTTCGCCTTTGAAAGCTTCGAAGACTGAGTCGCGTGAAGAAGGACGAAGCGATGTAGCCACACGCAGTGTGCCTGGGATGGTTCGGGTCGGATTACCATTGTATTTGCTGACTACGTTGTAATGGTACACACCGCATTGGCAGTTAGCAGTACCGCTGATAGCCAATGTGTCGCCTAAGGCATCGCCGTGAGTCTTGGCGAGCGAGATACCATTGGCCGGTGTGCCTACCCATTCCAGAACGGTCTCTGCGCCGGCGATGTTATTATACTTTGTATAATAGATAATCGGGTCCATCTCTTGCGTCTGGTAAATGATTTGCGTGGAATCGTTACCATCGAGCCATTTTGCTCTCGGTTCCTGCGAAACGCGGAGCGAGAAAGCGCACAGTTTGCTGTCGCTACCACCGATGGCTGTAATACGAATCAAATGCTCTCCGGTTGTGATGGGGAAACGATGGATAGAGTAGTCGGCAGGTGTATAGTATTGTTTGACATTGTCGATATAGACCTCAAACATCTTATTCTTGCTTGCTGTCGTATTATTGTCCTTTCCGTAGAAACTGAACTCGTCATATCCTTGGATATGCATGACTAATTCGTGAGAGTTGTTATTGAACTTCACGCTTCTGAGCGATGTCTGGTATTCGGCCTGTGCTGCTGCATTCTGGTCGCCACCGGTACCGTTACTTGCGCTGATTTTTGCCCAACCGTCTTTGGTAACGGTCGTTTTGTCGGTCGATTGGCTGTCATCGCATATATTTCCTGCTTTATCCACATTGCTGGTAGCAATAGAGAGCAATTTACCGCTTGCATCTCGGTTGATGTAATAAACTTCATATTCGCGTCCGCCATACACGGCCAGAGGTGTATTGTAACCGCCGGCAGCTGAAGAAGCTTCATATACTTCCGGCAAGTGGAGCGAAAGCGTTGTGGGAGGCGTAGGAGGAGTAGGCGGAGCAGCATTTACGGTTACGGTACAAGTGGCTGTTTTGTTGCCATCCTGGGTGGTAACGGTAATCGTAGCTGTTCCTTCGCCAACGGCTGTCACTTTTCCGTTACTATCCACGGTAGCAACGGAAGTAGGGTTGCTGGACCAATTAACGGCTTTGTTGGTGGCGTTCGAAGGTTGAACGGTTGCCGTCAAAGTCTCCGAACCGCCTACTGTCAGGGTGGTACTTGTTTTGTTGAGCGACACGCCAGTAACGGCTACGGGATCGCTCGAAGCGGGAGTGACAGTAACGGTACACGTAGCGGTTTTGTTGCCATCCTGGGTGGTAACGGTAATAGTAGCCGTTCCTTCGGCAACAGCCGTCACATTTCCGCTATTATCCACGGTAGCAACGGAAGGAGAGTTGCTGGACCAATTAACGGCTTTGTTGGTGGCGTTATTTGGTTCAACGGTAGCCGTCAGTTGCTCCGAAGCCCCGACTTGGATGGATGTGGTGGTTTTGTTAAGCGATACGCCAGTTACAGCGACATCGCCGCCTCCTCCGCCGCCACCAGCTAACCAGATTTTAAGGCCATAAACCTTAATAGTTTGACCAGAACCAAGAGCTGTGCTGGTACCGGTATAAGCAGGATTAACGGAACTTATATTCTTCGTGGAACGGTATATGCGCACACATTTTACGTTGGAACCGTTAAATTTGTAAGTGAACCACTTAGCTGCTGAATAGGAGTTAGCTGTCACCGTAACTGCATCCAAAATACGATAAGTGTCTGCAGTATTTGATGTTGCGGTCTGCGCCCATCCGAAAACAGGTGCTTGGATGGATTTATTCGACCCATTACCGGAAATGAGGAAACTAACACTATCAATCGTATTGTTAGCAGCCAGCACTTCAATATAGTGCTGGTCATACGCATTCGGTGTGTTGCCTAATTGTACCGCACCGCTGCTAAAACTGGCAGAGGATGAAAGCGTAATACCTTCTGTGGTATAGGCCTTTAGATAACTTGTCGAACCTTGACTGCTTTCGTTGATTGATAGAGTTGGTTCTACAGCCCATACTACACTTGCCAAAAGGCAACCAATAGTGAAGAATAACGATTTTTTAAGAATGTTTCTCATATTTTTGTTTGTTTATTTTCAAAATCACGGGATATATACATAGTATATATAGGGTGGTGTGGGATACGGTATTGACTCGGTATTGACTCGGTGTTGAGTCGAGCATACCTTTGCAAAACGTATCGGCCACATTTCCGGATATTAATTCACGCTGCAAAATTACTACTTTTTTAGCAAATAATTGTGTATATATTTATAAAATATGTGTAAAAATTGACGTTTTTATCAAAAAACTACGCGTGCGAACAATATTTATTTGCATATTTGAGAAATTTTTTGTACCTTTGTGCGGTTTTTTAGTAAAACCGAACAAATAATAGACAAAACAAACATTAACAAACATACGTATAACAAACAATTTTTTGAATACAATGCAAAAACAATTTTTATCTGTAGCGCTATGCCTTCTGGCTGCGCTCACTATGACCGCTCAAGAGGTGGATAAGGCTAAAGTAACGGGTAACGCGGAAGCAGCTGCGAAAGCCGGTGATGATTTGAAGAAACTGGAGAATGCAGAGAAGGCATGGAAATTCGATGGAACAGTCGGTTTGAATGCCGCTGCTACCGGGCTCGTGAACTGGACAGCCGGCGGTAAGAATAATGTGAACGGTATAGCATATGCCAAGTTGCATTTACTTTATCATAAGAATGCGATTGCATGGGAGACGAATTTCGACACCGATTTTGGATTGACGTGGATTCAGCAGAAAGAGGACCCGTTCCAGAAATCCAGCGATAATATCAAACTCGCTACGAAATTCGGATGGGAGTTCCATAAGGATTTCTACCTGACTGTTCTCGGTTCGTTCCAGAGCCAGTATGCGCTGGGTCGTCAATATCAGGACGGCTATAATCCGATCGTTTCCAAATGGCTGGCGCCTTCTTATACCGATATCTCTGTCGGTATCGACTACAAGCACAGCGTGAACGGTGCGGACTTCTCCGTTTATCTGTCTCCGATCGCCGGGCGTATTACGACTGCGTACACCGGAAATACATGGAATGAACGTTATACGAAAGAGATGTGGCTGGCAGGCAACACCTCGCAGACGGAAGCCGACTGGACACAGGCTGTTTATCAGGAGCTGATGGACAAACATGAGGACTTGCGCAGTATGCTTCAGGATAAGCACGGAACGAACAAGTATGACGAGAACGGTGACAAGTTATACCGCAATGCCCGTGCCGAGTTCGGTTTGAGCTTCAAGGGCTCTATCGCATATGCCTACAAGGATTTCAAGCTCAGCACGACGCTGGCTCTCTTCACCCCGTACCAAGGCAAGGGATTCAATGTGTATGAGAAATGGCTGGAGAATAACCCCGGTAAAGACAGGGACGATTATAATGCAGCGGGCTATTATTTCGACTATTCGAACAACAACCGCTATTTTGGTCATTTTGATGTAGATTGGGATGTGGCGCTTAGCTATCAGTTCCTCAAGTGCCTGCAGGTAACGCTTCAAACGAGCCTCAAGTACTATCCGGGCACGCTGATCGCTGCCGAGGAAGGCGGTAATCCCGTTGAAAAAGAGCGCGTGCAGTTCAAGGGCATCATCGGTCTCGGTGTAGGATATAGTTTCTAAGTCGAGTGGCTCGACACCCGGAAATCCATGCAGGCATTAGATGAACTTTCGCAGAATTTGCACACTTTACTGGAGCGCTATGCGGCGTTGCAGCAGGAGAATGCGGCTTTGCGTGAGGACATCGAGAGTCAACGTCAGGAACTGATACGAACGCATAGCGAATTGCTGGAGTTGCAGCAGAAAAACCGCCGTTTGGCGACGGCTAACGCGATGAGTTCGGCAGAGACGGCTGAAGAGGCTACGAAGCGAATCAATGCGCTTATCGCACAGGTGGATAGAGCGATTAACGCCTTGCGGCGTTGACCTGCTTCGCCTGTAAGACCGCTTCGCCTGAAAGAAAAAATGAGTTTGGACAAGCAACATATCAACCTCCATTTGGATGCGCATACAGTCGGACTGGATGTGCCGCGTGAGCAGGAACCGAACTACCGCAAGGCTGCGGAGTTGCTCAACCGCCGCTACCAGTATTATCTTAAACTGCTGCCCAAAGCATCGGCAGAGCAGTTATGGATGTACACGGCGCTGGAGGTAGCGGTATCGCTGGAGTCGGATGTGCGTGAGAAGAGTTTCGCGCCTGTGGAGAAAGAAATGAAGAAACTGAATGAATTACTGAATGAAGTTCTTAAGTAATCGTTCAAGTTTACGAGATAAGAACTATAAGAGTTAAACCAATTAATTAAAAACACGATAAATACATGATTACAGCAATTATTTGTGCCGTAGTAGGTCTGGCGCTTGGAGCCGGAGGTTACTACCTTATTACCCGCGTTTCCGCCGCTAATCTCATGAAGAAAGCGGAAGAAGAAGCAGAGGTGATAAAGAAAAACAAGATTGTTGAGGCCAAGGAGAAATTTATCGCCCTGAAACTGGAGCACGACAATACCGTACGTGAGCAGGACAAACGCATACAGCAGCAAGAGCAGCGTTTGCAGCAACGCGAGCAACAGTTGAACCAACGTCAGGGAGATGTTCAACGAGCCCTCAACGAAGTGAACCAGAAATCTCAATCGCTTGAGCAGCGCCAACAGGCTCTGGACTATCGTCAGCAGGAGATTGAGAAATTGCATCAGCAGGCAGAACGCCAGTTGGAGCAACTGAGTGGAATGAGTGCCGAAGAGGCGAAAGTGCAACTCGTGGAGGCCCTCAAAGACGAAGCCAAGACAGCCGCTATGTCGTATGTCAATGAGATCATGGACAATGCTCGTCTGGAGGCGAACAAAGAGGCCAAGAAAATTATTATTCAGACCATCCAGCGTGTAGCGTCCGAGACAGCGGCAGAGAGTACCGTTTCGGTCTTCCATATCGAGAATGACGAAGTCAAAGGTCGTATCATCGGTCGTGAGGGACGTAATATCCGTGCGCTGGAAGCGGCTACGGGTGTGGAGATTGTGGTGGATGACACTCCGGAAGCAATCACCCTTTCCGCCTTCGACCCTGTGCGCCGTGAGATAGCGCGTCTCGCGCTTCACCAGCTCGTTCAGGACGGACGAATTCACCCTGCGCGTATCGAAGAGGTGGTAGCGAAAGTGACCAAACAAGTGGAAGACGAGATTGTGGAAGTGGGCAAACGAACCACTATCGACCTTGGTATCCATGGTCTGCACCCTGAACTCGTTCGTCTGGTTGGAAAGATGAAATATCGTTCTTCGTACGGTCAGAACTTGCTGCAGCACAGCCGTGAGACGGCGAATCTGTGTGCCGCGATGGCGGGTGAACTTGGGCTGAACGTGAAAGCTGCCAAGCGTGCAGGATTGCTGCATGACCTTGGTAAAGTGGCGGAGGACGATGTAGAACTGCCGCACGCAGAACTCGGTATGAAACTCTGTGAGAAATACGGCGAGAAACCCGATATCTGCAATGCTGTCGGTGCTCACCATGACGAGTGCGAGATGACGTCGCTTATTGCGCCGATTGTGCAGGCATGTGATGCCATCTCAGGTGCCCGTCCTGGTGCACGTCGTGAGATCGTGGAGAGCTATGTGAAGCGTCTCAAGGACCTGGAGAACCTCGCTATGTCGTTCCCTGGCGTTGTGAAGACTTACGCGCTGCAGGCAGGTCGTGAATTGCGTGTCATCGTAGGCGCAGACAAGATTTCCGACAAGGATACCGAGTTGCTCTCGTTCGATTTGGCAAAGCGCATCCAAGATGAGATGACCTATCCGGGACAAGTCAAAGTGACGGTTATCCGTGAGGTGCGTGCTATCAATGTAGCGAAATAGCGAAAGAGCAAAGACCGCGGCATAGCCGCTCAAAGACAAAAGATAAAGGACTTCCGCCTTACAGGTAGAAGTCCTTTGTTATTTCCTGATAGTCGCGGCTTCGTCCGCCTTTGTCATCTTCGAGGATGAGTGTGTCTTCTTTCAGTCCAATCTCGAGCGGTCGTCGAGAGGTCGTCGACTTCTCGAATAGCAGTAGCACGCGTCTCGCAGGTTTGGACTCCTTACTATATACGCGTGTGACGTGCGTACAATATAAGGAATATTGCTTCGCCATTTCGCGTACTTCCGCTTCCGATTCAGCCGGTAAGATAAGTGCCAATAGACCGTTTTCTGTCAACAGCCGTGCGCTGTGTTGTAGCAATTCGGAATAGGAGAGTGTGTCTGTATGTCGCGCGGTCTGACGCCCTTTGTCGGGATTCTTGAGACTGTTTTGGAAATAGGGTGGGTTGGATGCAATCAGTTCGTATGGTCCGCCTTGCCAATCTTGTATCGGCGATACGAAAGCGTCAAGACGGTCGTGCCACGGCGAATGAATGAAGTTCTCTTGTGCCTGCGCTACCGCTGCTTCTTCAATGTCGATGGCGTCAATATGTGCTTCTGTGCATCGCTGCGCCAGCATCAGCGCAACCAGTCCGCTACCTGTGCCGACATCTAAGACACGATGAATAAGCCTATGGCTAATGGCTAACGGCCAACAGCCAATCAGCACGCCGTCGGTTCCGACTTTCATGGCGCACTTGCTGTCTTCAACGAAAAACTGTTTAAAGCGAAAGCTCATAGTGCTCGTGTTCGCAACATCCGTGTTCGTGGTATTCCAGCACGCAGTGAACAGCCAGATAGACACCTAATATCAAGAACAGAATGGCGCAAATATGGCGGAACCATTTCTCGAAGGTCTGCATGTTGCTGGTTAACTTGCCGATACTAACTGCGCTGTAACTTACCAGCCACGCAATCAGCATAATAGGCAGACCTGTCCCAAGACCGAACACAATCGGCATCAGCCAGTTCCAACTGCTGGGAAGCGTGAGCGTGATATCAATCATCGTCAGGAAATAGACGAGTCTGTGCGGGCAGAAAGCAATCGCGAAGAAAATACCGAGGATGAAAGACCATAGCCAACTCTCTTTGCTGTCCGTATCCTTGAGCCATTTGCTGATGCCATGGTCGTGCTCATGGTGATGATGTCCGCTGAAAAGCAGCACAATACCGCAGATGAGCATGAATCCTGCCAATATCGGTTCGCCCCAATGGGAAAGCATATGCTGGATACCCGCGGTCTGCGCGCCCATGAGAAACGGGATGCTGAGCAACACGTAGGTCGCCAGTTTGCCTGACACGAACATCAGCCCGTTGGTCAGCACAAGCCGTTTGTTGTTTATCTCCTTGTCTATATAACTGATGGCTGTGATGCTGGTCATCAGCGTACAAGGGTCTAAGATGGTCAACAAACCTAATAATAAAGCCGTAAAAATCTGTATCATGTAGTGTCAATACTCAAAATCGGCTGCAAAGATACTACAAAATTCGCACATACGCAAGCAAAAACTTAAAATAAATTGTATATGTCAAAAAAATGTAGTAACTTTGCATCGAAAAAAAATTGAATCGTTGTGCTCGGGACGGAAAAGCGAGCAAAACAAACAAAAAAAATGACATAGGCGCACGAAAGTGCGCTTTTTTGTATCAAAAGTGCTAAAATGGCTACAAAAAGTAACTTTTATTTGCATAATTGAAAACTTTTCACTATCTTTGCACCGAAAATCCGAAATGGAGAGAAGCGTCTCTCCGCAAAAAACGGATTAGAACATATTGATAGCGTTTATTGACGCTTTGTGTTGACCAAACGAAAGCTTCGCAACCTTTTACTTGATAAGTCAAATCAAAGTAATCAATAGATGCCTATGGGTATGACTACTATACCCGTCTTGCAGTATTCTTGCAAGCGGTTTGTCATATCGGCGTAGGTTTCCTGTTGTTTATTTGACTTATCGGCATGCGAAGGCCTCGTTTGGTGAGTAATCAACAGCGAGGTCTGCGCTTTTTGTATGTGCATATATTAGTTGTAATATGGAGTAAGCCGAAAAGCCAAGTGAGTAGGCAAAACTAAAAATCAATATTCATGAGTACAGATCAAAAAATTCTCCGCGTTGCAGTGGATTTAGTAGAAGCATTGAACAAACAAGCAGACAAATTACTCCCCGGAGAATTGTCTAATGTAGTAAAAACACATAGTGCTCTTGCTGTGGGTTCAAGTTGGATTCCAATTCCTGGGGCGGATGTTGCAGCTGCGGCAGTCTCAATTTGGGGAATGTATGTTCGTATTAACTCAAAAATTGGACTGTCTATCAAAGAAAATGTCTTAAAAACAATCGCCTCAGGTGTTGCCACGAATCTTGCTGCATATGGCGTTGGAATGGCGGCGGCAAGTGCACTTAAGTTTATTCCAGGTATAGGAACAATAGGTTCCGCAATAATTATGAGTGCTCTTGTATATGCACTTACCCTTGCGTCCGGATATGTTTACCTTAAAGCTCTTTTGCTATTAGCACGCAAAGGAAACGGAGTTATTTCGGAAGCTAATCTTGGAGAAGCAGTGAAAGAAGTATTAAAAGAGTCTGACTCTCTTAAATCATTTATTAATGAGGCCAAGGGTGATTACAAAAAAAATAAATCTTAATACATTAACTTAATAATTTTAATTAGGAATCATGAGCAAAATGAGAGTTTGTCCGAAATGTGGTAATTCGTATTACGGATTAGCAGTTTGTCCGAAATGTGGGCATATTAGCAAGTTAGGTGTTGCTGTAGACATCATGGAGGGACTTTCAAAATTAATGGGAGGTAAATAAATTATGACATACATGTTTGAAGTAACCGTTACGCATAAGTATGTTGGTAACGGTATCCAATTACCAGTTGGTTTGAGTGTTCGTGTTCCCTACGAATCGACTTCCAGCCCTGTTTATACAACCGAAGGCAAGAAACGTATTATACAAGCATTTGCCCAACAATGTGGTATAGATCTTAGTCGTTGCCCTGCAGCTATTAGTTCGGGATACATGGAAGCCAAACGAATGTAAATGTTAGACTCCCAGCAGCAACAACTTATCCGTCAACGCACAGGCTGGCCGGATGATATTGTCAGCTATATTGGTTCGATAGAAGAAGCGGATCTCTATATGCGTGCGAATTTGGTCGCACGTCGTATAGGAGACAAATGGGCTCTATGTCGCACAGACATAAATTGGGCTGATTATTCCATTCGTCGTAATACTTGGCTTCGCGACTCACCGCAACAAGGTTTGAAAAAGTACGATGAGTGGAAAGAATATAATAACGCCGATCTTATAGGTGAAGGTTTTCCTCCTCGTGACCCTAATGGTGACCCTTATGAATTACACCATATAGGTCAGCAACAAGAGTCTCCGTTTGCTGAGTTGACTTGGACAGAACACATGGGAGAAGGAAACAATGTGATTTTACACCCGAAACGAGAATCGGAAATTGATAGAGGAGAGTTCGCTTATGAGAAATCCGATTATTGGATAGCGCGTTTCAATGCCTTTACGGAAGAAGAAAAGCATAGAATCTATGGATAATAATATCCTCATCCATCGCGGGGAGAAAGTATATACCTTGCAGGGACAAGAGGTGAGGTGAGGAGCGGAATCTGATTCTGCGGAAAGGAAGAAAGGGTATCGGCGGCAGAGATGTCGCCGATATTCTTTAATCGGTCAAGCTTAGCATGAAAGTAGGGTGATCTTAGCCTTATCTTAGCCTTGACTGTCGGTTGACTGTCGGTTCACCGTCGGTTGACTGTCGGGATTGGTCCGAAAAACGGTGCAAAAATCCTACTTTTTCGGCAGATATGCAAGAGGAGAGGCATTTTTTCTTTAAAAACGGGATAATATCCCTAACAATGGACGAAATAGGCGCCGTCTACAAGACGATGAAACTACCAAGATGAGTGAAACGCCAAGAAAAGAACAACCGCGCTCATGGAAAACGCGCGACAGGATACCCTAAAAGCTAAAAGAAGAATCAGCACATCGTGGAACGATGTAACAGCTCCCTCTTAGGCGGAGCGGTCACGGACTTTCTCCCGCTTCAACGGGAGAACGCTCCGAGGCTACACCCGCATTTATCTTGTAACGGGCAGACCGCTGGCATTTGTAACCTCGTTAAACGTGATACAAAGACAGGGGGCGATACAAGATAACAACGTCCTCACGTGGAGAGAGGACGGCGAAGTACTAAGCTGCCTATGTACGAGCTCAAAAGAAAAAGAAAGAGGAAAAACGAACAAAAAACGCACGCGTGCTTGCGTATGTAAAAAAAAAGCAGTACCTTTGCACTCGAATAATGAAAAGAGTAGGTTACATAGTTCGTTTGTGGGTGCTGATGGTAGTGCTCTGCGCCTTTGTCGCCTGTCGTAATTCGGCAGAGAAAGCGCTGGAGGCAAAGCAACATGTGGCAGAGCAGCGTACGGAGCAGCTCTGTGAGGCATTGCTGCGAAACTCATCGCTGGATACGATTCGAGCTATCGCGGAGAAAGATGATGAGGTCCTGTTCTATGTCTTTGATGCACAGCAGATGGTTTATTGGTCGTCGAACAGGTTGGCTTCGGACGCCGTGTATCTGACGGCTTACGACACATGGCGCGACCAGAGTTTTGCGAACGCGCAGACCAAAGCCCGTTGGACACGGGCAGGGACATATAATGTGCTGACGGTTATTCCGCTCAGTTACAGGGAGATAGAGGACTATACGGACATCAATGCCGTGGCTGCGCAGACTTTCTCTTTCCGCCGGTTGTTAGAGTCGGACACCACGCGTTATTCCCGTTCGCGACTCTCGTTCATCCTTTGCCATGTGCTTTTCGGACTCGTGATACTCATCGGTATCATCGGTCTGATTCGCAATCGCGGGATTCGCAATATGCATCTTTCGACGCGTATCATGTATATCATTCTCACGCCTGTGCTGGCGGTATTTATCTATATCTTTTTCATGTCCATCAGTTATGTGCACACGAACTACGAGCAGCATCAGCGGCACGACCTCCAGATGCGTTCGGAGTATATCCAGTCCTATCTGCGTTCGCTCTATTACTGGGATGTGACGTTGACGGAAACACAGGCGCAGGGTTTGTCGATTGACTTGCACGACCTGGGTTATGACATGAATCAGGATATCAATGTCTATTCGCTCTCGGGTGAGATTTTGGCATCCTCGTCGCCGGCTTTGTTCAATAGCGGTATCCTCTCGCGTCGCATGGCTCCGGAGGCTATTTTCTCTGAAGACCACACTGCCGTGTGTTCCGAGCAGTTGGCGTCGCACCCGTATCTCGTGTCGTATGTGCCTTTCCATAACGGTTCGTTTGTTACTATCGGTTATATAGCGGTGCCGTATTTCATGAGCGAACAGACGCTGAATGCGCAGATTGATACGCTCTTGGCACGTCTCTTACCGCCGTATATCATCGTGCTGCTGTTGGCGTTGTTCTTCTCGTTCTGGGCGGCACGGAGCATGACGGCGCCGATATCTATGATGACGGACAAAATGCGGCATTTCACGATGGGCGCGAAAAACAACCATATCGAATACCCCTATCACGATGAACTCGGTGCGCTGGTGGAGCGCTATAACGTGCTGGTGGATAGGGTGGAAGAGTCGGCTGAGCAGTTGGCAAAAGCAGAACGCGAAGGCGCATGGCGAACTATGGCGCGGCAGATAGCGCACGAGATAAACAATCCTCTCACGCCCATGAAACTGTCTGTGCAGAAACTGCAACGCTTGCGTGGCACAGAGCAGTTTGATGCCTATTTTGAGAAAGCGACAGCGATGCTGGTGTCCGAGATTGACAACCTCGCGCATATAGCGCAGTCGTTCTCCACGTTCGCCAAGCAGCCTGACGTCGTGACGACCGAAGTGGACATAGCCGAGAAACTGTCGCATGTCATTACGCTCCAGCGCGCCAACGATGAGCAGATACCTATTCGCTATGTCGGTGCAGACAGCGGTGTGACTGTACTCGCTGACCAGGAACAGGTCTCGCAGGTCTTTGTGAACATCATCCGCAATGCCATTCAGGCGCTAACCCCTAATCCCCTAACCCCTAACCCCCTAACCCCTGACGTCATCGTCATGCTCAACTCCGCTTATTCGGACACCGAGGTGCAGATCTCTATCTCCGATAACGGACCGGGTATCGCGGAAGATATCCGCGAGAAGATTTTCCGGCCGAATTTCACCACCAAGTCTAATGGTAACGGACTTGGACTCGCCATCTCCAAGCATATCGTTGAAGGTTCCGGCGGACGCATAGAGTTCGAGACCTCATCCAAAGGCACCACTTTCTTTGTCTATTTCAAAAAGCCCGTTTGATGTATTTCCAAATCATTCAGCCCGCTCCGACTTTACGTCCTTATATCTCACGCTATGTGTACGTGCGTGCGGAGGGTTCGACGGACACGATGGCCCCGCCGGAGGACGACCCGCGTTTTGTGAATGGCAAGCATGTGCAGCCTTTGTTGCCCAACTACGGCAGTTTTATCTTTGTCAGAAATAGTATGGTCGAGATAGGCAACAAACAATCGGACGAACTGATGCTTCTTGGCGCCAATCAGAAAACGCTCGGCCTGACGACGCTCAGCGGTTGGTTCGAAGGGATGTTGATGGATTTTGAACCCGGAGGTATGCATGTCTTAACGGGAATGGACTTGCAGCAGTTGTCCGGAAAAGTCTTGAAGGCGCAGGAGTCCGGCGATGAAGGCCTGCTGCAGCTGGATAGAATCTTCAAATCCACTCCGCGGGCAGAGGACATAACAACGCAGTTGGATGCTTTCTTTTTAGGCCGTCTTCCCCTCAAAGAGGATGTGAATTATGCGAGAATATGCAAAGTCGTAGCGGCTTGTGATGAGGCGAAAGGCAATATCTCAGCTGCCGAAATGGCGTCTGTGGCATGTCTTGGTGAACGCCAGTTCCTGCGTGTCTTCCGCAGTTATGTCGGCATCCCGCCGAAACAGTTCATCCGCTTGCGCCGTTTCCACCGCACGATACAAGAGATGCAGCGGATAGCCGCTGAAGACAAACCCATTGACCTCATGGCAGTTGCCCTGAACCACGGATACTATGACTTGAGCCACATGGCGCTGGAGTTTCAGCAGATGGGATGCGTCTCACCGAGTCAATTCCGCATGTTAGGCATCCCTTTGACGGCTGATTTCTCCGTCTTTTTTGCCTGAAAACAACAGAATGTCCGTTTTTTCATATCCCATATGCGCAAAAAGCAGTACTTTTGCACTCGATTTCAACAAACAATCAAAGTAATTATGAGAAGAATACAACTGATGATGGCTCTGCTGACGCTGGGATGTGTGATGGTATCGGCAGAGACGATTAAGGGAAGTGTGATGAACACCCGTGGTGAGGCTATGCCTTTCGTCACGATTTCTGTGCTGACGCAAGACTCAACCCTCCTTACCGGTGCTATCACGGATGACGACGGCAAATACGAGATAGAAATCTCAAATTCCAAATCTCAAATATCAAATCTCATCATCCAGGCTTCGTATGTCGGTTATCAGACCATGTTTGGCGGACCGGATTTCGTGCTTCGCGAAGAGACCGAAAAACTCAAAGAAGTCGAGGTAAAAGCCAAGAAACCGCTTATCGAGCGGCAAATGGATAAGTTGGTGGTGAATGTCTCCGCTTCACCCCTTTCTGCGGGTTCGAACGGAAATGATATCCTCCGCCGTGCGCCGGGTGTGCGCATCGACAAAGACGGCAACATTACCGTAAACGGTAAATCGGTTGAGATTTGGGTGGACGGCAAGCCTTCTTACCTCTCCGGACAGCAACTCAAAGCCATGCTGGACGGAACCGACGGCAACACGATAGAGAAGATAGAAATCATCTCCAATCCTTCGGCCAAATACGATGCATCGGGGCAGGGTGGTATTATCAATATCAAGACCAAGCGCAATATGATGAAAGGTCTCAATGGTATGCTTTCTGCCGGTTATGGCGGCATGTATTTCGGCGATGTCAAGCGCTGGCTGAATCAAGATATGGTCTCTCTCATGCTTAATTACCGCGGCGAGAAAACATACACGTTCGGCCAGTTAACGCAGGTCTTTGCGCAGAACGATATCGATTTTGAGTCCTACCGCGAGACGCCCGCGTTGAAGAACTATTCCTATTCCGACTACGATGTTACCTTCCAGTACTACATGCTCAAACTCGGCAACGATTGGTATATTGACTCGCTCAACACGTTCGGTTTTATCCTCCAGGTGCCGTATATGAATGTGGACCAGCATATCGTGCCCGGACTCAACACCGCCTATATGATTCAAGGCACGGACACCACGAATAGCACGACCAATTCTCAGAACAAACTGTCTGCTCCGCAACACACGGCGAACCTCAACTACACCCACACTTTCTCCGAAGCGCTGGAGCGCGAGCTGACGGTAAATATCGACTACAACCGTTATAATAACGGTTCCACCAATTTCCAAGAAACGAACTACGACAAGCCTTTCGGTGGCATCAAATCGCTTGGAATAGACATCCGTAGCAAGCAAATCGTCAATATCTACTCCGCGAAACTGGATTTTCAAACCAAGTTCTGGAAAACCGGCATGATTGAAGCCGGCGTCAAGTATGCGCTCTCTTCGACCGACAACAACATGACGACCGACTCCACCCGAAATGGAGCTGCACGCCCTACGGACCATAATGCCTTCCGCTATGACGAACATGTGGCTGCGGCTTATATCTCTGTCGGTAAGCAGTTTGGCGAACACTGGTCTGTCAAACTCGGTCTCCGCGGCGAATATACCTTCTCGCACGGCGACTGGAAGGATGATGGCTTGGATTCCGTCATCAACAAGTCCTATTTCGACCCCTTCCCAACGGCCTATGTCGGTTATACCTCTAAACCGCTGGGCAAGATTCAACAGCCGATATCCGTTTCGGCGTCTTATTCGCGACGCATTAAACGACCGAATTACTGGATGCTCAATCCCTTCACGTCCTATGTCGATGCCTATTCTATCCAGAAGGGAAATACCAACCTCACGCCGGAGTTTAACAACGATGTCGAGCTGCATTTCTCATGGACGCAATACCTGAATATGACGTTCAATTTCGCTCACACGCAGGATATGTTCTCGTCCAAGACGACGATTCTTCCGAATGGTATCGGCTTTTCCCAATGGACCAATTTCGGTACTTGTACCACCCACGGCGTGAACCTCTCTCTGACCGAACTTCCCCTTGTGCCGAAATATGCAACGATGGAGGATGGCTCCAAATCGATGCAAGGCGCATGGCTCGCTCTCACGGTCAATGCCGGCTGGTTGCATTTCATCAACAAGTCTTATGAAAAGAATGCGGATGGCACACCCCAATATCTGATGAAAAGCCATTACGGCTATGTCGGCGGCACGCTCTCTGCTTACTTACCCAAAGATTGGACCATGACCTTTGATGCCAACTGGTCCTCGCCGATGCTCACCGGTTATAACAAGTCCGGAAGTACCTATTTCGCTTCGTTCGGAGTCCGTAAGATGTACATGAAAAAAGGCTTGATTTTCAACCTCAACGTGCAGGACCTGTTCCGTTCGCTCAGTTTCCGTACCGACGATATGGGCCAGCAGCAGGGTAACAAAAGTTGGTACAAAAACACCATCCGCCAGCAGCGTGTGATGCTGTCCGTTACATGGATGTTCGGCCAATACCAGCAGCATAAGAACCGTAAAGTGGGCGATCTCGACGAATCCTCCCGCCT
The DNA here is from genome assembly GCA_902778935.1 of uncultured Bacteroidales bacterium. Classification (GTDB taxonomy): domain Bacteria; phylum Bacteroidota; class Bacteroidia; order Bacteroidales; family Paludibacteraceae; genus Colicola. Next base: position 13,489 of record CACYZT010000001.1, on the reverse strand, counting down.
CGGCGGCGGTGGTGGCGTCGGTGGTGGCAACTAAAAAAAGAGCGGCTTAGCCGCTTTTTTTGTTGAAATGCTTGCGTATATGAAAAAAATGTAGTAACTTTGTGCCCGATTTTATTAGATACTAATAAACAGGTAGTATATATCCTTAAACAAACAATATAATGAAAGTACAAACTATTATGTCGCAGCTTGCTGCGAAGCACCCGGGGGAAGCAGAGTACCTACAGGCGGTACAAGAGGTTTTGGAGTCGATTGAAGAGGTGTATAACCAGCACCCCGAATTTGAAGAGGCGAAAATCGTAGAGCGGATGGTAGAACCAGACCGTATCTTCACTTTCCGCGTCACATGGATAGATGACCAAGGCGAGGTACAGACGAACCTCGGTTACCGCGTTCAGTTCAACAGCGCCATCGGCCCGTACAAAGGCGGTTTGCGTTTCCATAGAGCCGTAACGCCGTCGATGCTGAAGTTCCTGGGCTTCGAGCAGACATTCAAAAATGCGTTAACCACATTGCCGATGGGCGGTGCGAAAGGTGGTTCAGATTTCGACCCGGTGGGTAAGTCTGATGCAGAGATTATGCGTTTCTGCCAGGCGTTCATGCTGGAGCTCTGGCGTTGCATCGGTCCCGACCAGGATATTCCAGCCGGAGACGTAGGTGTCGGCGGACGCGAGATAGGTTTCCTCAACGGCATGTACCAGAAGCTCGCGCGTGAGTATCATACGGGCGTGTTAACCGGCAAAGGAATGACATGGGGCGGTTCGATTCTCCGTCCGGAGGCAACCGGTTATGGAGCACTCTATTTCACGCAACATCTCCTACACGAGGCAGGCAAAGATATCAAAGGTAAGACGGTCGCTATCTCCGGCTTCGGAAACGTAGCATGGGGCGCAGCCAAGAAAGCTGTCGAACTGGGCGCTAAAGTAGTGGCTATCTCCGGTCCGGACGGTGTAGTGGCTATCAAGGATGGTATCACTCCTCAAATGATTGAATATATGCTCGTTATGCGTGCTTCGAACCGCAATAAAGTGCAGGATATGAGCGATAAGTTCCCGAAAGAGTGCGTCTTTACGGCGGGCAAGAAAGCGTGGTCTGTGCCTTGCGACATCGCCCTGCCATGCGCCTTCCAGAATGAGCTGAGCGAAGACGATGCAAAAGAACTGAAGGCTAACGGTTGCTGGTGCTGCTGTGAGGTTTCGAACATGGGCTGCCAGCCGGGCGCTATTCATTTCTTCCAGAACAACGGTGTGCTCTTTGCGCCGGGTAAGGCGGTTAACGCCGGTGGTGTGGCTACTTCGGGTCTTGAGATGACGCAGAACGCCGAGCACCTGAGTTGGAAAGCCGAAGAAGTGGACGACCGTTTGCACCATATCATGGAGTCCATCCACGGGCAATGTGTGAAGTTCGGACGCCAACCAGACGGACATATTGACTACGTCAAAGGTGCCAACATCGCCGGCTTTATGAAAGTAGCTACCGCGATGCTTGAGCAGGGCATCATCTAAAAAAACTCGAAACATCGAAATATCGATTTCTCGAAATATCGGAAAATTATGTACGCTGATTTTCAAAAACATCTGCAATCGACCTTGCAGGAAATCAAGGATGCAGGGCTCTATAAGAACGAGCGCGTCATCATCACACCGCAGTCTTCTGCCATTCAGGTAGAGGGAGGCAAGGATGTCATCAATTTCTGCGCGAACAACTACCTCGGTCTGGCGGATAACAAAGAGCTTATCGAGGCTGCGAAAGCCCGTATGGATGCGCGTGGTTACGGTATGGCGTCCGTGCGTTTCATCTGCGGCACGCAGGATACGCACAAAGAGCTGGAGCGCGTCATCTCCGATTTCTTCGGTACCGAGGACACGATTCTCTATGCCGCTTGTTTTGACGCGAATGGCGGTTTGTTCGAACCGCTGTTGACGGAAGAAGATGCTATCATCTCCGATGCGCTCAACCACGCTTCTATCATCGACGGCGTGCGTCTGTGCAAGGCGGTGCGTTACCGCTATGCGAATGGCGACATGGCGGACCTGGAGGAGAAACTCAAAGAAGCGCAAGCACAGCGGTTCCGAATCATCGCTACTGACGGCGTCTTCTCCATGGACGGCAATGTGTGTCCGCTGGATAAGATTTACGAGTTGGCGAAGAAATACAACGCGCTCGTCATGGTTGATGAGTCGCACTCTGCCGGCGTAGTAGGCAAGACAGGCCACGGCGTGACGGAGTTGTACAACCTTCGCGGCAAAGTGGAAATCATTACCGGTACGCTCGGAAAAGCTTTCGGTGGCTCGGTAGGCGGTTTCACAACGGGTAAGAAAGAGATTATTGACTTGTTGCGTCAGCGTAGTCGCCCGTATCTCTTCTCGAACTCCATCCCGCCGATGATTGCAGCTGCAGGTATCAAGACCTTTGAAATCCTGACGCGTTCGAATGAACTGCAAGACCGTTTGCACGAGAACACCGCGTATTTCGTGGAGAAGATGAAAGCCGCAGGCTTTGATATCAAACCGACGCAATCTGCTATCTGTGCGGTTATGCTGTATGACGCACGTCTGAGCCAGGAGTTCGCAGCTGCCTTGCAGGAAGAGGGTATATACGTCACGGGGTTCTATTATCCCGTTGTTCCGAAAGGGCAGGCGCGTATCCGTGTACAGGTTTCTGCGGCGCACACACGCGAACAATTAGACAAAGGAATTGCAGCCTTTATTAAGATTGGCACGAAACTTGCTGTGTTAAAATAAGATGAAAGCATTAGTTAAGAAATATGCGAAGCCCGGACTGTGGATGGAAGAGGTCCCGATGCCGGAAGTGAACGTCAACGATGTGCTCATTCGCGTCAAGAAGGCAGCTATCTGCGGCACCGACTTGCACATGTACAAATGGGATGAGTGGTCGCAGGCACATTGCAAACCGCCTTACACGATGGGACATGAGTTCGTCGGAGAGGTAGCGTGGGTAGGTGCCGGTGTCCGTAATGTCAAGGTCGGCGACCGTGTGACGGCGGAAGGACACATCACCTGCGGACATTGCCGTAACTGCCGTCGCGGAATGGGACATGTCTGCGAGAACACTATCTCGGTAGGTATCATGGGCAAAGACGGCTGTTTCGCCGAGTATGTGACGATACCGGAGTCGAATGTAGTCAAACTGCGCGACGAGATACCCGATGATTTCGCAGCCATCATGGACCCCTTCGGAAACGCCACTCATACAGCTCTCGCTTTCCCCTTACTCGGTGAAGATGTGCTGATTACGGGTGCAGGACTGATTGGTACAATGGCTGCAGGTATATGCCGCTTCGCCGGAGCAAAGAATATCGTTGTAACGGATATCAACCCGCTCAGACTCGATATCGCCAAACGAATGGGAGCCACGCTCACGGTCGATGGCTCCAAAGGCGAAACCATACAGGGAGCGATGGAGCAGCTCGGAATACGCGGTTTTGACGTAGGTCTGGAGATGTCCGGCGCACCTTCTGCTTTCAACGATATGATTGAGCACATGTACAAAGGAGCGAACATCGCCCAACTCGGTATCCTGCCGTCCAACACACAGGTTAACTGGTCCGATGTTATCTTCAACGCGCTGACAATCAAGGGTATAACCGGACGCCGTATGTGGGAGACATGGTACCAGATGGAGCAGATGTTGCTCGGTGGACTCGATCTCAGCCCGGTTATCACGCATCGATTCAAGTTCGATGATTTCCAGCAGGGATTCGACGTCATGGTAAGCGGCCAGTGCGGAAAAGTGCTTTTGGAATGGTAACAACTTCGTTTTATCGGAATACCGATATCTCGATTTATCGAAAATACAAACCAATATAATATTTATTGTATGAAAAAGATTTTACTTAGCGCTCTGCTGCTGATAGGCAGCATCGCCATGAGCTCAGCTCTAACCCGTGAGGGACTAACTGAGTACAAGTTAGACAATGGTCTGACGGTGTTGTTGTGGGAAGACCACGATGCGCCTGACGTAACCGGCTACATAGCCGTTCGTGCAGGTGCGGTCGATGAACCTGCTGAATACACCGGTTTGGCGCACTACCTCGAGCACATGTTGTTCAAGGGTACACAGAAAATCGGTGCGCTCGATTGGGAAGCAGAGAAACCCATCTATGATTCTATCATAGCCCTCTACGACCAATACAGCGAGTCCACGGACCCGAAGGTTCGTGAGCAGTTGGCTACCCAAATCAACGAGGCTTCTATGCGTCAGGCAAAGATCTCTTCGCTCGAAGATTTCTTCGTTCTGCTGGACCTCATCGGTGCCGAGGGTGTGAACGCCTTCACGTCCTATGACCTCACAGCGTATCACAACTCATTCCCTGCTGCTGAGATGTACCGCTGGTTGACCATTTTCTCCGATCGTCTGATTGACCCGGTTTTCCGTACCTTCCAGGCGGAGTTGGAGAATGTGTTCGAGGAGTATAACATGTATGCCAATGAGCCTTCGTCGCAGGTTCAGAAGCAGCTCCAGGAGGATATCTACAAAGGTTCTCCGTACGAGCGTGACGTGATTGGTCTGCCCGAGCACCTCAAGAACCCGCGTTTGTCCAAACTGATTGAGTTCTACAACACCTGGTATGTGCCGAACAACATGGCGCTTATCATCGTCGGTGACTTCGATACCGAGAAGACCAAACCGATGATTGCTCAGACTTTCGGCCGTCTGCAACCTAAAGAGTTGCCCGCTCGTCCTTCGTATCCGGAGGTTTCGTTCGCCGGCAACCCCACCAAGCACTATAACCTCGGTTATAACCCGCAGGTGGCTTGGATCTATCAAGGTGTGAAGGAAGGCGACCCGGACGAGGAAGCGCTGGATTTCGTTTGCGCATTGCTCTACAATGGTCAGATTGGTTTGCTCGATAAGATCAATACCAAAGGTGATGTGTCGGCTTCGTATGCTTATAGCGATGCGCGCCGTAACACCGGACGTATCGTGATTCAGGCTATCCCGTACTATGATGCTAACCAGCAGATGTTCGAGTCCGACAAGGCTACCAAAGCTATCGTTATGAAGGAATTGGACAAAATCAAAAATGGCCAAATCGACGATGAGCTCATTAAGAACGTGAAGCGCCTCTACGCGCAGTCCTATAAGGTGCAGGAAGAGAATCCGGAGGCAAAGATTCAGAGCCTTCTCTACTCGTTTGTTTACAACAAACCGACCGATGATATCTTCACGGAGAACGAGCGTATCCAGAATCTGACGAAGGAAGAGATCGTACGCGTGGCTAAGAAATATTTCGATGCTCCGTACATGACTATCTCGTTCGATGAGGACACCAAGACTCCGAAGCCGAAGACGCTGCCCAAACCGAATATCAAACCGGTTGAGCCTTCGCGTGAAGAGACCGAGTATGCGAAAGCATTCAAGCAGCTCCCGAAAGAGGCTATCAAGCAGACTTTCAACGATTTCAGCGATGTGCAGGTTAGTCCTATCGCAAGCAATGTTACGCTGCACTATACGCCGAATACGAAGAATGATGTCTTCACGCTTACGCTCCGTTATGGTGTCGGCGCACACGAGATGCCGTTGCTGCCTTATGCAACAGTGCTCATCAATGATGCAGGTGTTATGCCGGAGACCAAGGGTGAGGACTTCAAGGTTAAACTGGCTGAACTCGGTGGCTCTGTCTCCTATGGTTGCAGCGATTCGTACTTCACCGTTTCTATCTCCGGCGAGGATGAGAATATCGATAAGATTATGAATCTCGTGAACCGTCAGCTGTTGATGCCGTACCTCGAGCAGAAGCAGTTGGATAACGTTAAGGGTTCGGAGTTCTTCTCGCGTCTCAGCCGTCAGAAACGTACAGCTGTACAGAAATCGGCTCTCCTGCAGTACGCCCTCTATGGTAAGAAATCCGCTTACCTCGATGAGGTGAAGTTCATCGATATCTGGAATATGGATGGAGTACAGGTTCAGCGCCTGATTGCGTCCGCTCGTACCTACGCGCTTGACGTCTTCTACTGCGGTACGCTTCCGAAGGAGAAACTGATTGCTGAACTGCCGTTGACAGAAGGTATGCAGCCCTCCAAGTCGCCATTCATCCAGGATCGTCAGTCGTATGACAAACCGACCGTACTCTTCTTGCCGAATAGCAACGTACAGCAGGCAGACCTCTATTTCTATATCAATGGTCGTCCGTATGACATCGCTTCGGATGTAGTCTCTGACGCCTTCAACCAGTATCTGTCCGGCGGTTTCACTGGTCTTATCATGTATGAGATTCGTGAGAAACGCTCCATGGCTTATACGGCTTACGGTGTCGATGCTACTCCTGCGCTCCCGGGTAAAGACTGCTATTTCTATGGCTATGTAGGTACTCAGAGTGACAAAGTGGTGGATGCAATCAATGCGTACATGGATATCCTCAATGACATGCCGAAAGACTCGACGAACCTCGAGGCTCTCCGTGCAGCGCTCAAGCAGGCCGGACAAACGGCTAAACCGTCCATGCGTGGCAAGGGCTCGACCTATGAGTACTGGCAGCGTCTCGGTTATACCGAGGACCCGGCTAAGGTTAATGCAGCTGCTGTTGATGCACTTACGTTCAACGACATAGAGAAATTCTACGAGGATAATATCAAGGGCAAACCTGTTACCATCATTCTGATGGGTGACCCCAAGAAAATCAACCTCAAGGAAATAGAGGCGAAGATGGGATGCAAGGTAACCAAACTGTCACCGGCTAAGATCTTCAATTCCGTTCAGGAACTCTTTGACGCAGTCATGTAATATGGCTACTAACCAGTTACAAAAGACAAATGACCAGTGTTTACGGACTCACCGCAGTGGGTTCGTAAACATTGTTGGTAACCCCAATGTAGGCAAATCGACGCTGATGAATGCCTTGGTGGGAGAGCGACTCTCGATTATCACATCGAAGGCGCAAACCACCCGTCATCGCATCCTCGGTATCGTTAATGGCGAGGACTTCCAGATGGTCTATTCGGACACTCCCGGAGTCCTTGCGCCTAATTATCGCTTGCAGGAGAAAATGCTGGAATTCTCGCGTTCAGCACTCGTCGATGCCGATGTGCTGCTCTATGTGACAGAACCGCAGGACACCATTGACCGCAATCCCGACTTCGTCGAGAAAGTGAAAAAGATGTCTGCTGCCGGTACGCGCGTCTTCCTTATAATCAATAAGATAGACCTCACTACGCAGGAAACGCTCGACTCGCTCGTCGCGTTCTGGCAAGCACAACTGCCTGAGGCGGAAATCTTCGCTATCTCGGCGCAGGAACGCTTTGGAGTGGACCAACTCTTCGAAGCAATCAAGAATGCGCTGCCCGTTGGACCGCCTTTCTTCCCCAAAGACCAACTGACCGATAAGTCCGAGCGCTTCTTCGTCAATGAAATCATCCGCGAGAAAATCCTCCAGAACTACGACAAGGAAATCCCGTACTCCGTCGAAGTCGAAGTAGAGTCCTTCAAAGAAGTTCCAACAGCGGAGCGGTCTTATAGTCCGCAGGACGGTCATGCAACTAGGTTGCATATCAGCGCCATCATCTATTGCGAACGCGAAAGCCAGAAAGGCATCATCATCGGCAAAGGTGGTTCTGCCCTCAAGCGGGTAGGGATGCAGGCTCGGCAGGAAATCGAGGACTTCTTCCAGAAAAAAGTCTTCCTCCAGCTCTTCGTCAAGGTGGATCGCGATTGGCGTTCTAACACAGGACGACTCAAGCACTACGGTTACGACCTGACATGACACACCGCACGGAATAAACGGGTGTCAAGCCTCTTAATCTGCCAAATTGTCATGTTTGGCAGTTTTTTTTTGTTTGGCATAGAGTTTGTCATTTTTAGAGTGACTCGTTCTAACAGCGCAGCGGTCTGTCAGTGAAACGGTCTGTCAGCGCAGCGGTCTATCAGTCCGCAGGACGGTCATAAATTGAATTGTTGAACTAAAAAATATACTACTATGTCTAAAATTATTGGAATTGACCTCGGTACCACGAACTCGTGTGTAGCCGTAATGGAGGGTAACGAACCTATCGTCATTGCTAACGCTGAAGGTAAGCGTACTACTCCTTCTGTTGTTGGATTCATCGATGGTGGCGAGCGTAAAGTAGGCGACCCTGCTAAACGTCAAGCCATTACGAACCCGACCAAAACTATTTATTCTATCAAGCGTTTCATGGGCGAGACCTACGACCGCTTGCAGTCTGAAATCGCGCGTGTTCCTTATAAAGTAACAAAGGGCGACAACAACACTCCCCGTGTGGACATCGACGGACGTCTCTATACGCCGCAGGAGATCTCGGCTATCATCCTTCAGAAGATGAAGAAGACCGCTGAGGACTACCTCGGACAGGAGGTTACCGAAGCTGTCATCACAGTGCCGGCATACTTCAATGACTCGCAACGTCAGGCTACCAAGGAGGCCGGCGAGATCGCAGGTCTGAACGTACGTCGTATCGTCAACGAGCCTACTGCAGCTGCCCTGGCTTACGGCCTTGACAAGTCCAACAAGGATATGAAGATTGTAGTCTTCGACTGCGGTGGTGGTACCCACGATGTATCTGTGCTCGAACTTGGTGACGGTGTCTTCGAGGTAAAAGCAACCGACGGTGATACCCACCTCGGAGGCGATGATTTCGACCATCGTATCATCGATTGGCTTGTAGCCGAGTTCAAGGCTGAGAACGGCGGTGCCGACCTGAGCAAAGACCCGATGGCTATGCAGCGTCTGAAAGAGGCGGCTGAGAAAGCAAAAATCGAGCTCTCTTCAGCTACCACCACGGAAATCAACCTGCCGTATATTATGCCGGTGAACGGTGTTCCTGCGCACCTTGTTAAGACCCTGACGCGTGCGAAATTCGAGCAACTCATCGATGACCTCATCCAGCGTACTATCGCGCCGTGTAAGACCGCGCTCGAGCATGCCGGATTGAAGACATCCGATATCGACGAAATCATCCTGGTTGGTGGTTCGACGCGTATCCCGGCTATCCAGGCCGCAGTAGAGAAATTCTTCGGCAAAGCGCCGTCGAAGGGCGTTAACCCGGACGAGGTTGTAGCAGTCGGTGCAGCTATCCAGGGTGGTGTCCTCACGGGCGATGTCAAAGATGTCCTCCTTCTCGATGTAACCCCGCTGAGCCTCGGTATCGAGACCATGGGTGGTGTCATGACCAAGATGATCGAGGCTAACACCACTATCCCGACCAAGAAGACCGAGACCTTCACCACAGCCGTTGATAACCAGCCTTCTGTAGAGATCAAAGTCCTCCAAGGCGAGCGTCCGATGGCGGCTCAGAACAAGCAAATCGGTATCTTCCACCTCGATGGTATCATGCCGGCACGTCGTGGCGAGCCGCAGATCGAAGTGACCTTCGATATCGACGCAAACGGTATCTTGAACGTCACCGCTAAGGATAAAGCTACCGGCAAGGAGCAGAAGATTCGTATCGAAGCATCCAGCGGTCTGTCTGACGACGAGATCAAGCGAATGAAAGCTGAAGCGGAAGCTAATGCCGAAGCCGATAAGAAGGCTAAGGAGCAGGCTGACAAGCTCAATAAGGCGGACGCTACTATCTTCCAGACAGAGAAGCAGTTAGCTGAACTCGGCGATAAGATTCCGGCTGACAAGAAAGCTCCGATTGAGGAAGCGCTCAAGAAACTCAAAGAGGCGTATGAGAAGCGTGACGCAGATGCCTGCGAAGCAGCTAACAACGAACTCATGACTGCTTTCCAAGCTGCCTCCGCTGAGATGTACGCTGCCCAACAGCAAGCTCAGCAAGGCCAAGCCGGCCCGCAACAAGGCCCGACCAACGGTCCTACTGACAACAACGGCTCGAACAACGGCAACAACGCCGAAGACGTCGACTTCGAAGAAGTGAAATAATCGTGCCCTTGTGGCTAAGACGTAGCCGCAAAAGCACATGAGCGAAGCGCCCGAGGACTTCCCAGTCCGAGGAAAAAGCGCGAGCATAGAACGGCGCGACCCTTGCGGTCGCGCTGCTTGTTTACAAGCAATAGGGTAGCGGCGTACAGGGTAGCCGCGACCGCCTATCTGTTCCCTTTTTTGCTCTTTTTCTGCGATTTTCTGTGTTTTTTTTCATTTTCTCTTGCATATCTCCAAAAATCTTCGTATCTTTGCAGTCGCAAAGGTGTTTAACCAACCAAACTAAAATGATTATGGATAAAAAACTCGCCATTATGGCAACCATCAAGGATGGTCTCGCCATCGCTCTGGTCAACTATCTGAGCCTCATTCTAACGGTAGTTCTCTACCTCGTGACTATCTGGATCCCGTACCTCAATGTCGGAACCACCATCGCGGTCAGCTCGCTCCCTGCGGAGATGGCGAAAGGCACGGTCATCAACCCGCTCTTCATTTTTGACGGCAAATACCGCCGTAACATGGGCGAGTACTTCATCCTCTCCGCCCTTATGACGGGGGCTATCTTGGTAGGTTTCCTTTTTGGTATTATTCCGGGATTCGTTATTTCCGTGGCTTGGTCGTTCGCTGTCGTACTTTTTGTGGACAAAGACATGTCTGCCATGGATGCGCTGCATGAGTCTAATCGCCTCACGTACGGACATAAATGGCGTATTTTCGGTACCGAGTTCTTGCTTGTCTTCTGTCTCCAACTGGTCATCGTAATCATCCAATTTCTCTTTGGCATAGGCGAAGTATCTTGGCTCGAAACAATCGGTAAGATACTCATCTTTATCCTTACTATTTTCGCCGTTCCGGCTATCTTAGGTGTCGAGGCATCTATCTATAAGCAACTCACCTCCGGCGCTTTCCTCGGCGACACCCCTGCCGAAGCCCCCGCAGTTGAGTAACGGCTCCCTCTCCCCTAAGCGCGCCACCTCCGATGGCGCGTTTTTTCTGTGTCCATTCCGCTGGATGTCATCCGGCTTAGGGCGGTTTACCTGCGGTGCTCCCCTTCCTAAATATGCCTATTTCGGAATAAAGTGGCCTATTTTTCTTAAAAAAATCCCCATTCCCCTTGCATATCTCATTTTTTTGTTGTACCTTTGCACCCGCTTTACCATATCGGAACGACGGTCAAACGACGGTCAAACGACGGTCAAAGCCAACGTAACTTACCTGTTACACCAAAAACGAGCCCAAATTTATGTATAATACTATATTATATATTTATATATAATATACCTTTAAAAAATCCTCTTTTTATGTCAGAAATAAAAACATCATCCGGCATCGAGCAAATCCACGGCAAGACCAACGGCCGTGACAGTGGCTTTTTTTACATGCGAAACGGCAAGCAATTTTACCGTACACGCGAGGAAAACTACCAGAAAAATCAATCTCCTCGCCAGCAATGGAACTCCGCTGCCTTCAAGCATGCCAACTCCCAACTCAAACTCTTGACCTCTCCCGAGGACAAAGCCCAACTGAAATCCGATTTCGAGGCCGCAAAACACGTCGCCTCCAACGGCAAGACGTACGCCACCTCGCGTGCCTGGAAATTTAACTCTCTTATCCACGATTACAAAGTGGCGCATCCATTTACGTGACCCCCACCATCCCTTACATACAATCCTGCTTTGACGAGTTCAACGCACGTTTCTTTGCTTCTTCTCTGCCACCGATTCCGATCAAACTCTCGAACGCGCGCACCTTCCTCGGCAAAGTGACTTTTACCCGCCGCCGCTCGTGGCTCTTTGGACCGCTTCGCAACGAGAACTTCGTCCTCCGCATCAACACGCGCATCGACCTCCCCGAAGACCTCATCCAGGACACCATTCTCCATGAGATGATCCATTATTATATCGCGGTCAACCAGCTCCGGGACACCTCTTCTCATGGCCGGCTATTTCGCCGTGAGATGGCGCGCATCAACGCCGATGGCAACCGGCATGTCACCATCTCCTATCGCCTCTCCAAAGAACAACTTCTCGAACTTTATCCTGAAAAAAAAGAACAAATAAAGGCATATTTCTTGCGTAAATCAAAAAAAAGTAGTAACTTTGCGCTCGATTATTAATCCTTTATACATATATCCGTTAATCCGTTAAACATTATATCATTATGGAATATAAAATCAAAACAATCGGAGTATTGACCTCTGGTGGTGATGCTCCGGGTATGAACGCTGCCGTGCGGGCTGTCACCCGCGCAGCGATTGCTAATAACATCCGTGTCAAAGCTATCTTCCGTGGCTTCAAAGGGCTTATGGACGATGAGGTTCAGGAGTTCACAACGCAGGACGTGAGCGGTATCATCCAGCGCGGAGGAACCATCCTCAAATCTGCCCGTAGCGAGGAGTTCAAGACTCTCGAGGGACGCAAACGCGCCTACGAAACCATTCAGAAAGAGCATATTGACGCCCTAATCGTCATCGGAGGCGATGGTTCGTTCACCGGCGCACGACTTCTCGCGCAGGAGTATAATATCCCTATTATCGGCATCCCAGGAACGATTGACAACGACCTCTGGGGAACGGACTCCACTATCGGTTACGACACCGCGCTTAATACGATTATGGAATGTGTGGACAAACTGCGCGATACCGGAACCAGCCATGAGCGGCTCTTCTTGGTCGAAGTCATGGGACGCGATGCAGGATTCCTTACCCTCAATGCTGCTATAGCGGCGGGAGCCGAAGCGGCTATCATCCCTGAGCGCGCCACGCTTGAGGAGCAACTGGAAGCGGCCATCGGCCAAGGACGACGCAAACACAAGAATAGCGGTATTGTCCTCGTGCAGGAGCACGCTATCCCCGGCGGAGCGCAAGCAGTGGCTAAAATTATCGAACAGTCCCATCCGGAGTACGGAACACGCGTTACGATTCTCGGACACCTCCAACGAGGCGGTTCGCCTACCGCTTTTGATCGTATCCTCGCTTCCCGTTTCGGCTGCGCCGCTGTACAAGCCCTCCTTGAGGAACAGCGCTCAATCATGGTCGGACTCCAGAACGGAGAAGTCATCTATGTCCCGCTCACCAAAGCCATTAAGGAGAAGAAGGATATCAAGGACGATAAATGGCAGGCACTCCAGGTTCTCAGCCTCTAAACACACTGCCTATCGCGTGTGCGCGCGTTCCTTATATACGTATATACGCGTATGAAGAAAGCCCCTTTTCACTCCGAAAAGGGCTTTTTTCGTCCTTGAACGCAAAAACGCCAAAAATGCCCTAAAAATGGCAAATTTTTACATTATTGATTTTCAGTACTTTACAAAGAAAATGCAAAAAAAATGCAAAAATATTTGGTCAGTTCAAAAAAAAGCAGTACCTTTGCATCCGCTTTCGCTCAAAAATGGGGCACGCCCCAAAAGAGCACAAGCAAAACAGTGATCTTTGAAAGAATGTCTATTCATAACAAGATGTAGTACAAGAATATTACAAATCTCTTAACTGAGATATTGTGAGTTCCCGATTTAATTCTACACTTGATAAATTCGATTATTCTGAGCTAAGTTATAATTTTTTTTACAACGAAGAGTTTGATCCTGGCTCAGGATGAACGCTAGCGACAGGCCTAACACATGCAAGTCGAG